>CALWJY010000009.1 GCA_944381135.1 uncultured Clostridia bacterium
AAAAAATTTAAGCGAATTAAGTTTAGTAAACTATAGATAAAATATTAAATTTTACTGTTAATCTTACATAACCTAAACCAACTTGGACTTGTAGGCGGTTCGGATACTTTATCACTTGTCGCACCAACGAAAATAATCCTCAACAAGAAGTTTTGGATTATTTTTGTACTCTTAATTTTTATTTTTTCGTTTTTCACTTTTCTTATAATTTCGAATTATTTTTGAAATATAAAAAAATCCATTATGTTCAGATTGGGATAATACAAATTTTTACAAAAAGATTTTATCTTAATTTTGTTATAATAAAAATAAATAAAATTAATTGTGAAATGACAGAAATTTAAAAATCAAATTTATGAATTGAGAGGCAAACTTTGCAGAAAAATTTTCTTTGAGAAGCTTGAATTATGAATAAAGATGTAAAATCGGTTAGAGATTATTATAATTCTGATGTAAATATTGAAAGATATGGTTATGCAATTGACGATGTTGGTTTGCGGAAATCAGAAGAAATTTTCTTCTCAAAATACATTTCGAAAAAATCAAGAATTCTTGATTTGGGTTGTGGTGCGGGAAGAACAACTTTAAACCTATATAAAAAGGGTTTCAAAAACATTATTGGTGTGGACATTGCAGAAAAATTGATTGCATTTGCAAAGGATTATTGCAAAAGAAACAACCTGAGCATACCTTTCAAAGTTGGAGACGCAACAAATTTAGAGTTCGCCGATGAAATATTTGATGTTGTGATTTTTTCTTAGGCATGCAGTGCATTCCGGGGAAGAAAAACAGAGATAAATGCTTGGAAGAAGTTTTCAGGGTTTTAAAACCAAATGGAATTTTCATTTTCACCGCACACAATCGTGATGAAAGTGGAAAATATCAACAAGTTTGGATTGACGAAAAAGAAAAATGGGACAACGGAACACAAGATAAAAATTTGGAAATGTTTGGCGATAGATTCACTCGGGATAAAACAGGCGAGGTTTCATTTTGTCATTTTTCAAACATAAAAGAGATGGAAGAATTTGTCGGGCAACAAGATTTTCATATTTTGGAGCATACAAAAAGCACTGATATTGCAGAAGAAAATGATGTTGTGAAAGATTTTTCTGGCGAGACTGTTTTTTGGGCTTGTCAAAAAAATTAAATTAAATTTACAGAATTAAGAAAATGTTTAGGCTTGTTTGCTTAAACATTTTTTATTTATGTGAAGTTGAGAACGAACTGAATGCGAAAAATTCCGCCAATCATTTAAAATGTTTTGCAAAAGGCGAGGTTTTGTATTAAAATGTCTTTTGTAGAAAAATTTATTTTCGGAGAGGGTTATGAAGAAGATTTTTGAAGATAAAAGAATTTTGCTTATCAATATGTTGTTTTTGGTGGTCACTTTTGTGTTTGACATTTGTTTGCTTGTGACGCACAACAGATATGTTTTCAAGACGATTGCCAGCGTTTTGTTTGTTATTTGCGGAATTGTCAACTTCGTTTTGGTTTATGGGCAGGACAAGCGAAACAAACTTTTTGGCTGGTTTATGCTTGCTGGGTTGGTGTTTGCTTGCGCTGGCGACATATTGCTAATTGATTTCTTCATTCCAGGCGCAATTTCGTTTGCAATTGGTCATGTTTTCTTTTTTATTGCATACAGCATGCTTCACAAAATCAATTGGAAAGATTTGTTGATTTCGCTTGCCATTTTTGCAGTGGCTTTGGTGGTGATTTTGGCACTTCCTGTGTTTGATTATGGCTCCATGCTTCCAATTGTCATTGTCTATGCGTTCATCATTTCATGCATGCTTGGAAAAGCAATTTCAAATTTCGCATTTGACAAAGAAAACAGAGGACAAAACTTCATCATCATTCTTGGAAGTTTGCTTTTCTTCCTTTCAGATTTGATGCTTCTTTTCAATGTTTTTTCAACCATTTCTGACCCGCACAACATCTTTGACATTATTTGCTTGGTTTTGTATTATCCAGCAGAAATTTTGCTTGCATCATCAATCTATCATGCAAACATAAAGGTGAAAGCGGAGAACAAAATGTTGTCTGAAAGTGTGGATAAGAAATAGTTGTGAAGATTAATTTATTTATAAAAGTTATATAAATATAACAATTATGTTTCAAATTTAAAAGAAATTATGATTTGTGCATATTTAAAATACCAAAACAATTTAAGAGAGGGGAGAGATGATTCAAGACCTAATCAAAAATCAACGAGAGTTTTTTGGAAGTGGGAAGACGCTGAGTTATCAGTTTCGAAAAAGCGCGCTTATCAAACTTAAAAAGACCATTCTGAAATATGAGGATGAGATTAAGGATTGTTTGCTTAAAGATTTGGGCAAAACTTCCACGGAAAGTTATATGTGCGAAATTGGCATGGTGCTTTCTGAACTTTCCTATGCCATCAAACACCTCAAATCTTGGATGAAAAAGAAGAGAGCAAGAACGCCACTTGCGCAATTTCATTCCAAAAGTTTTGTTGTCAGCGAACCTTTGGGAGTGGTGCTTGTGATGTCGCCATGGAACTATCCTTTCATGCTGGCGCTCGACCCACTTGTTGGGGCAATCAGTGCGGGCAACTGTGTTGTTGTGAAACCAGCAAGCTATGCCAAAAACACCTCACAAATCATCAAGAAAATTTTGGGAGAGTGTTTTGATGAAGAATATGTGGCTGTGGTTTTGGGTGGAAGAGAGGAAAATGCCGAACTCCTTGAGCAAAAATTTGACTATATCTTCTTCACGGGCAGTGTCAGTGTTGGAAAAGTTGTTGCCGAAAAGGCTTCCAAAAATTTGACGCCTGTCACGCTGGAACTTGGCGGAAAAAGCCCTTGCATTGTTGACGAAACTGCCAATTTGAAAGTTGCTGCAAGACGGGTGGCGTTTGGAAAGTTTTTGAATGTTGGGCAGACTTGTGTTGCGCCGGACTATTTGCTTGTCCAAAACAAAGTTAAAGACGAATTTTTGACGTATTTGAAGAAAGAAATTGTCAAAATGTATGGCGAAAAACCACTTGAAAACAATCTCTATGGGCACATCATAAACGAAAAACATTTCAAGAGAATTTGCGGACTGATTGACAAAAACAAATGCATTTTTGGTGGTGGGGCGGACGAAAAAACACTCAAAATTGAACCAACAATTCTGGATAATGTCACGCTTGACGATGCGGTTATGAAAGAGGAAATCTTTGGACCAATTCTTCCTGTTTTGACTTTTGACACCATTGATGAGGCTGAAAAGATTGTCAAAAGTTTCGAAAAACCATTGGCGCTCTATTTGTTTTCAAACAACAAAAAAGTGCAAAATCACATTCTTGAAAATGTTTCGTTTGGCGGTGGATGCATAAACGACACAATCATTCACCTTGCCACAAGTTATATGGGCTTTGGTGGTGTTGGACAGAGTGGATATGGCTCATATCACGGAAAGCGAAGTTTCAACCTCTTCTCGCACGAAAAGAGCATAGTCAAAAAATTCAACTACATCGATTTGCCTGTGAGATATCAACCATATTCCAAGAAAAAAGAAAAGTTGATTAAAATGTTTTTGAAGTGAGAAAAAAATCTCCATGATTATATGGAGGTTTTTTGATGTTTAAAGTTGTTTGTGAATAAAGAATTTTTAAATTTAATTTAACAGTTTTTTACCATTTTGAATTTCAGGTTTTACTTAAAGGAATAAAGCAGAATTCAGGTGCAAGTAAAATTTCAGTGCCAATCGATTGGGGTTTTGCCATGAGCGATGAGGAAGTTGTTGGCTTTGGAGAAATGGCGACAGCCAAAAAATCCGCGATAGGCTGAAAGTGGGCTTGGGTGAGGTGCTTTGAGGATGAGGTGTTGTTTTGCAATTTCTGGCTCGAAACTTTGTGCGTTTGAACCCCACAATATGAACACCATTGGGTCTTCACGCTTCGAAAGCAATTTGATGATTTCGTTTGTGAAAATTTCCCATCCTTTTCCGCGGTGTGAATTGGCTTGTCCGCGTCTTACAGTGAGAGATGTGTTGAGAAGAAGCACACCTTGCTTTGCCCAGCGGGTGAGGTTGCCAGATTTTTCGCAGGTTATGCCAAGGTCGCTTTCAATTTCTTTATATATGTTGACAAGCGAGGGTGGAATTTCCACGCCGTCTTGCACAGAAAAAGCCAAGCCATGTGCCTGATGAGGTTCGTGATATGGGTCTTGTCCGATGATGACCACTTTCACATCTTCATATTTCACTGTATTCAGTGCGCTGAAGATGTTTTCCATTGGTGGATAGACATCATGCGTGCTGTATTCTTGTTCCAAAAATGCCTGAAGTTCTTTGAAATATGGCTTTTCAAACTCATCCTTGAGAAGAGTTGCCCAACTTTTTGTGATTTTAATCATATTTTTATTATATCACGTTGCAAAAATATTGGCAAATAAAAATCAGCCACACTGAAATGTGTTATTGCAAAAATTTAAAAACATAAAGTCAATTTATAAACAACTTAAAAATTTTTAAAAAATATAAAAAATACTAAAAAAATTAAAAATTTTTAATTAATTTTGCAGAAAAAGACCTATTTGTTTGACTTATTTTGAATTTTTAAGTAAAATACACTTAATAAAATATTTTTGTAATTTATTTATAAAAGTTGTTATAATTTCAAAAACGGAGAGAGTTATGGATATTTTTGAAAAAACAAAACAGGACCACCTTTATAAACGCGCAAAGAAGGAGGGAATCTATCCATATTTCCACACACTGTCAAGCGGACAAGACACTGAAGTTGTCATGGAGAACCGAAATACAATTATGATCGGCTCGAACAACTATCTTGGTTTCACTTCCGAAAAACGCGTGATTGAAGCGGGCATTGAAGCGCTTAAAAAATATGGTTCTGGAAACAGTGGCTCAAGGTTTTTGAACGGAACTTTAGATTTGCATATCGAACTTGAAGAGAAATTGGCAAAGTTTTTACATAAAGAAAAGGTGATGACTTTCAGCACGGGTTTTCAAAGCAATTTGGGAATCATCAGTGCAATTGTTGGCAGGCACGATGTTATCTTGTGCGACAGAGAAAACCATGCGTCAATCTATGACGCGTGCAGGCTGTCTTTTGGCGAGATGTTTAGGTTTAAACACAGTGATATGGCAGATCTTGAAGAAAAATTGAAACAAATTCCAAGTGACAAAGGCATTTTAATTGTGACTGATGGTGTTTTCAGCATGAGCGGTGAAATTTGCAAACTTCCTGAAATTGTCAATTTGGCAAAGAAATATGGTGCAAGAGTGATGGTTGATGATGCACATGGGCTTGGTGTTTTAGGTGCACACGGAAGAGGCACTGCCGAACATTTTGGACTTGAAGACGAAGTGGACATATATATGGGCACATTCTCAAAATCGTTGGCAAGTTTGGGTGGATATGTTGCTTCAACCGAAGAGGTGATTGACTATGTTATGCACACTTCGCGTCCTTACATCTTCAGTGCCAGCATGACGCCAGCATCAGTTGCTTGCGCACTTGAAAGTTTGAAAATGTTGGAAGAAAACCCAAAACGCGTTCAAGACTTGGCGGAAATTTCAAAATATATGCGTGACGGGTTGAAGAAACTTGGTGTCAAATTGATTGACAGCATAACTCCAATCATTCCAATTTATGTTTATGACGATGAAAAGGCATTTGTGGCTTGCAAAATGCTGTTAGAGCGCGGTGTCTATGTCAATCCTGTTGTTTCACCAGCAACGCCAAAGGGTATGGCACTTTTGAGGACTTCCTACACCGCAACACACACTAAACAGCAGATGGACAAAGCAATGAAAGTAATCAAAGAAGTGCTTGATATTCTTGGGGTAAATTAACAGAATTTCAGTTGCACTTTTAAGTGTTTTGTGTTGGGTTAATTGTTTTTGATTGATTTAAATTTGATTGCGTTGGATTTGTTTTAAAATTATCCAAAATAAGTTTAAGAAAAAACATACACTTCTGTTTGTGTATGTTTTTTTGATTTTATATTTGATTTGTTTGTGGGCGACAAAAACAAAGCCCGATTATTGAGCCCTTTTTGCGTCATCCAACATTTTTGCAAAGTGTGCTTTTTTGCGATTTGCAGAGTTTTGGTGAATCACATTTTCTCTTGCTGCAGAATCCAATCTTGAAGCAAGTTTTTTATAAGAATCTTCTGCTTTTGCCAAATCTGCTGAAGTCAAATCTGCCTTAAACTTCTTGATGTATGTTTTGATTTCAGATTTAACAGAATTGTTGGCAATTCTTCTTTCTCTTTCAATTAACACTCTTTTCTTTGCTGATTTAATGTTTGCCATGTGTTTTTCTCCTTAAAATGTTCAAATGTTTTCATTAACTTGCTCATTATAACATACAATTTTGAAAAAATCAACTTATTTTTCAATAATTTTTGGCAATATTTTAAATATGTTTGATTTGATTGATGAATGTGGAGAAGATTTGACCTCTTGTGGATATGAAACTGTGAAACTGAACAGGTTTGACATATGTGCAAGCAAACTTTTTGTTGACACGGCGCAAAAGGCAAAGAGATTGGGTTTCGACAAGGGACACTATTTCATTATGAATGCTCCGCTTTTGTCGTCATTTATGGAAGAACATCGCGAAATTTTGCTTGCAGAGGTGGGATATAGGTTGGAATTTCTTTTGAAAGAAAACAAAATCAAAAAGAAATCACGCATCCTTTTTGTTGGAATTGGAAATCCGCAAATTGTGGCAGACAGTTTTGGCGTGAGGGCGGTGAACAAAATTTCGTTTTTCCCTTACAAGAAAAACAACCGCATTTTTAAACTTATGCCAAACATCTTTGCAAACACAGGGTTGAATGCCTATGATGTCATAAGGTTGGTTGTGGAGGCTTTTGACATTTCGGCAGTTTTTCTTTTTGACAGCCTTGCAACAACCAACATTTCAAGGCTTGGGACATCTCTTCAATTTAATGATGCGGGTTTGACACCGGGCAGTGCCATGAACAATTTTGGAATGCCAATCAACAAAACAACGCTCAATGTGCCGTGCATAACTTTCGGTGTGCCGATGATGATTTCCTCGCGCTCCTTGGGTGTGAAGCAGGGGAAAGGTGCAAAAACTGAAATTGTCCTAACTGAAAAAGATGCAGAAGAGAAAGTTGAGTTTTTGTCGTCTCTTGTTGCGCAGGTGATTGATTCGTGGCTTGAATAGATTTTTTCTTATTTAAATAAAAAATCAAAATGCAGTTGGAAAATATGTTGATGCAGGAAAAAATATGGCAAACAAAAGGATATTTTATATTAAAATTGAAATTAAAAATACAAAAAAATCAAGAAACAAATCAATAAGCGTTTGATTATGTTAAAAAATTTTAAATTTTAAAGAATTTTTGCTTAAATTTGTTGACAATGGTGTCTTTTGGTGATATAATGTCAACGTAAAAAATCTTCCAAAGACAGCAAGTGCTTTTGCGTAAACACATTTTTGTGTGCTTGCCGAGGAAAAGTTGAGTGAGTTTTTTCTATCTCTGTGACTTTTCCTGTCAACAGAGATTTTTTATTATGAAAGCAGAATGGCAATTGCCTTTTCTGCAAAACGCAAAATCTTGATTAAAAGGAGGCTTTGGACTTTGGGTGCAAATTTAGAGGCGAAAAAACTTATCGTTGAAGAAATTAAAGAAAAATTCTCAAAGGCAAAATCAATCGCTTTCATTGACTATCGCGGTCTCACAGTTGCTCAGGACACTGCACTTCGCAGAAAGTTCCGTAAAGCAGGATGTGAATATAAAGTCTATAAAAACCGCTTGATGGCAAAGGCCCTCACTGACATGGGAATTGAATTTCCTGCAAGTCATTTTGAGGGGACAACCGCTGTTGCAATTGGCTATGAAGACGAAGTTGCACCAGCAAAAATCATCTGCGACAACATCAAAGAAACAAACAAAACATCCATCAAATTTGGAATTTTGAATGGCGCAAGTGTTGATGCGAAGACAATCGAAGCTCTTGCAAAACTTCCATCAAAGGAAGAACTCATTGCAAAGTTGCTTGGCACTTTGAACAACACTGCTGCAAGTTTGTGCAGAGTTTTGTCTGCTCCAACTCGTGGACTTGCCATTGCTTTGAATGCAATTGCAACAAAGTGATTTTTGAAAGATTGAATTTGAAATCTTTGCAGAATGTGGCTTAAATTTGACTTGCGAAAAGAAATTTGAGTCGAATTGATTTTCAAAAAATCAATAAAAACAAATTGAAATTAAAAAATTTCGAAACAAAAATTCGAGAAACAAACAAATCAAAAAATTAAATTAAAAAGGAGAAAATTAAAATGGCTGACATTAAAAATCTTGTTGAAGAAATCAAAAAATTGACAATCGTTGAAGTTTTAGAACTTGTAAAAGCTCTTGAAGAAGAATTTGGCGTAAGCGCTGCTGCTCCAGTTGCAGTTGCTGCTGCTCCAACTGCTGGTGCCGCTGCTGCTCCTGCAGAAGAAGAAAAAACAGAATTCAACATCTTCTTGAAAGAAGTTGGCGCAAACAAAATTGCTGTCATCAAAGTTGTAAGAGAAGTGACAGGTCTTGGCCTTTCAGAAGCTAAGGCAATTGTTGATGGCGCTCCAAAGATGGTTAAAGAAAACGTTGCTGCTGCTGATGCAAAAGCATTCGAAGCAAAATTCAAAGAAGCTGGCGCTGTTGTTGAATTGCAATAATTGAATTTCAAATTTTGACATATGCAAATTTGAACATTTGAGGCAAGTTGCAATTTGAAACATTCAAGAAATTTGAAAAAAGTTTCTTGGCATAAACAAAAACAAACAAAGATTTTGCGTATTAAAAATACACTCAATTTTGGGTGTATTTTTTTATTTTTGTATTTATTTTCATTGAATTAAGATTGTTATTTTGATGTTTTATTTAATTAAAATAATTAATTTTAATTTTTTATTCTTATTTTTAAAATCATTTTATTGCCATTAATTATCTGAAGAATAAATTGGTTAAATTTTTATTAAATTATTTCTTTGCCGATTTTTTTATTTTTATTATATTTTTTTAACTTTTAATAATTTTTATAATATATTTTTTCTTTTTTCGTCATTCTGAGTCACGAGCAAAGTGAGTGTGTCGAAGAATCTTTGAGACCCTTCGACTACGCTCAATAAGACAAAAGAGATGATTAATTTTTCAAACTTTTTTATTCTTGTCATAAATTTAATATTTTTCCAAGGCTTCAAACAAATCTTTTTTGAAGTCATCAATGTTTAAGTCCATGCAAACTGTGGCATTTGGTTTTTTGTTGAAATCGATGTCGATGTATCCAAAGTTGTCATTGCCTTTGACATAATATTTAATTTCAATGAATGCTTGTTCGGTCTTTATGCGTTCTGGATGGGTGAGATAGTATATTGCGCACACATCATGAACCGCTGCGCCAAGTTTGCCGACATGGAAGTCGTGATATCCTTTAAACATTTTTGCATAGATGCATCCAATTTTGTTTGTTTTCTTAAATTTCTTGATGTCTGATTTGTCGAGATAGGCAAAGTGTCCAAGTTCCATTGGAATCATCACCAATTTTATTCCGCTTTTGAAAACAACGTCTGCAGCCTCTGGGTCATAGCCAACATTGAAAGATTTATATGGCTTGCCATATATTTTTTCTTTTGTGCCACTTTCAAACACAATTTCTTTGATGTGGTTCTTGCAGTCAGGATGCTTTTCAATCATTTTGGCAAGGTTTGTCATTGGACCTATGGAAACAATGGTTGTTTTTTCCTTGCTTTTCTTGAGCGTTTCATAGATGACATCGCACGCTTCGCCATCCACAGTTTTTGCCTTAATTTTTTTGCGATTGAAAGAATATGCTCCAAGTCCGCCTTTTCCTTGTGCGCCAACGGCATAGATTGCTTCTCTGCGCAATGGATTTGCCGAGCCTTGCGCCACAGGAACATTGGCGTGCAAAAGTTCAGTCAAATGCAATGCGTTTTGGGTGATTGTTTCAATTCCGCCATTTCCTCCAGCAGAAGAGATTAAGGAAATTTCCAAATCTTCACATGTGAAAGCATAGAGAAGTGCAATGGCATCATCAACGCCAGGGTCGGTGTCGATGATGAGTTGCTTTTTTGTGCATTTCTCATTTGCAATATTTGTATTATTTGCAATTTGATTGATTAGATTGCTTTGATTGTTTTGTTTTTTTTGGTCTTCTTGATTGATTTGACCAAATTTTTCTCTATTTTCTTCTTTCTGTAAGTTTTTCATATTAAATTATATCATAAACTTAAATTTTAGGTAAACAAAAATGTCAACAAAACATTGCCAAATTTGCAAAAAATGCTTTGTTTAGTTTTTTTGCTGACAAACTCCGTCTTTTTCTGACAAAAGAGTCAATTTTTAAACAAATTCCTCATGTTAAACTGAAGGAGTGTTAAGGAGTTGTTATGCAAATTAAAAGCCGTGTGCATGGTGGGGTTTTGTATGTTCTTCTTTGTGGAGAACTTGACGAACATTCTGCCACATACACAAGAATCACTTTGGATGAAATTTTTGATAAGCCAGACTTCAACAAAATTGTCATTGACCTTTCCGAACTTTCTTTCATGGACTCAACCGGCATTGGCGTTTTGATTGGAAGATACAAAAGAATGAAAGACAAAAGCATTTCAATCTACATTGCCAATCCGTCTGCTCATGCCGAAAAAATTTTCAAAATGACTGGGCTTTATGACATTATGCCCAAAATTGTCTGAAAGGGAGGAAGAAAATGAAATATTCAAACTTTATGGAAGTGACATTCAAGGCGCTTTCCGTCAACGAGGGATTTGCGCGCGTTTGCGTGGCATCTTTTTGTGTGCAGTTGAATCCGTCTGTGGATGAAATCACCGACATCAAAACCGCCGTTTCTGAGGCTGTCACAAATTGCGTTGTGCATGCCTATCCATCATCTGTGAAAGGTGATGTCATTTTGCGCTGTGAACTTGAGGATGATTTGGTGACAATCACTGTGACGGACAAGGGAGTTGGAATTAAAGATGTTGAAAAAGCGCGCGAGCCTTTCTATACCTCCAAGCCATCTGAGGAGCGCTCTGGCATGGGCTTCACAGTTATGGAAAGTTTCATGGACGATGTTCGGGTTGCCAGCAATTCTTTTGGCACAAGTGTGAAAATGACAAAGAAAATTTCGCAAGCGTGCGAGCAAGTGGTGGGCTGATGCTTGGGCAAGAAGAGACTCTTGACCTCATCAAAAAAGCACAGTCGGGTGACGAACAAGCCAAAGAAACATTGGTGAAAGAAAACTCGCCACTCATCAAAAGCGTCATTCGCTGGTTTCGCGACAAAGGCATTGAAAGTGAAGATTTGTTTCAACTTGGATGTTTGGGATTTTTGAAAGCGATAAACAATTTTGATTGCACATATAATGTCAAATTTTCCACTTATGTTGTGCCAATGATTGTCGGAGAAATCAAGCGTTTTATGCGTGATGACGGCGCAATTAAGGTTTCAAGAGCAATTAAGGGTTTAAATTTGAAAATTGGCAAATTTGCCGATGCTTTTTTGATGAAAAATGGAAGGAGTGCAAGCATAAACGAAATTGCAGAGCATTTCAAAATCAGTCAACAAGAAGTTGTGATGGCAATGGATTCGGCAAAGATGCCGGTTTCTTTATATACGCCATTTGATGACGGAGATGAGGACGGGTTGACACTGATTGACCGCTTTGACAGCCAAGAAAATGAGGATTTTGTTGACAGATTTGCATTGAAAGACATAATTGACAAGTTGGAAGAGAGAGATAAGAAAATCATTCTGATGAGATATTTTTACGACAAAACGCAAAGTGAAATTGCGGAGAGATTGGGCGTTTCACAAGTTCAAGTTTCCAGACTCGAAAACAAAATTTTGGAAAATTTGCGTAAAAAATTGGAGGGATAGGTGGCAGTGCCACTTTATGTTTTTGGTTGCCGAGATTCTTCCATAAATTTCAAATAATCACATTTGGTTGGAGTTTGTTTATTTTATAAATAAAAATCACATAAAAATCTAAAAATAAATAAAAATCACATAAAAATCACATAAAAATCTGAAAATATCGAAAAAAGTTTGATTTTTGTTTGCTAAATGCTGTGAAAATTGTTAAACTATATATATGAAATCCATGAAGAAGTTTTTGTTGTCTTTTATGATGATTTTGTCTCTGTTTGCTTTTGTAGGCGGAGGGGCTGTTCTTTTGACAGGTTGCGATTCCAGCCAATCCACTGTGAGTGACGAAAATCAAAGTGGCGATGGAGAAACAGAAGAAAATCCAAATGATGAAAGTGACAATTCAGGCATTGAAAATGGTTCAGACGAAGACACTGAAAATTCTGAAGAAAACACCTCAAGTTCGGCGACATCATATTATTATCATGCATATGTCATAACTTTTGACAGCACAAGTCCAACAGGTTCAAACTCTTCTCGTGGTGGAAATGTGACAATTTGGGCTCCTGGTTTTCTTGGAATTTATGATGATGTGGCAGATGGAAGAGGAACAGAATATACGCATAACAGTTCAAAGAAAGACTATAGTGAGGTTGTTCTTCAAATCACGGATGGCTACACCTTTGGTGGTTGGTACACAAATGAAGATTGCACCAACAGGTTTTATCCAAGTTCCAGCAACACAAACTACGATGGTGATACATCTGACAACAGAGTGAACACAGGGCGTCAACAATTGCAAAGTATTCCTGGAGGAGATTCAAACAATAAATATATTTATGCCATGGTTTATAGGGGAAGCAATATACAAACCACTTTTGTTGGAGACGTTGTTTCAACCAGTCAAGTTTCATCAACAGTAAGCAATTATTATTCTTTGGGAACATCTGCGCCTTGGGGGAATCCGTCGAGTGATGACAATGCTTCAACTGTCAGATTTTATTATTCTTCATCAAGTTATGTTGCAAGCAGTTCTTTCACCACAAGCTATACTTTTGGAGATAAATTTTATACAAACTATATCAGACTTTATGTATCTTCCTACACTTCTGCAAGATATACTTTCCGAGGTTTTTGGTATGAGTATTTTGACCCATATGATGCAGATGGAGGTTCAGACAATTGGGTGCGAATATCAACTTCAACTTCATATACGCTGACAACGGATCAGGTTTCAAGAGTGGCCTCGAGTGACCATGTTTATGCTGTTTATGAGGACTATCACACCATAACATATGATGAAAATGGTGGCTCAAGCGTCAGTGACAGTTCATATTCAAGCACTTCTTCATTCTCTCTTCCAACACCAACTTTGAAAGGTTACACCTTTGGTGGTTGGAAAGTGACAAAAATTGACTCATATACCTCTGGCACACATTATGGTTGGACAGTTGGAAACACATACACTTCAATCACTTCTGGAAGATATGGAGATGTTTCACTTCAAGCACAATGGACACCAACAACATATTCAATCACATTCAATCCAAATGGTGGAACGGCAAATGGTTCGAAAAGCAACACCACAAGGTATTATAACATTGAGGCGGACTCTTCAATTTCAGGATATTCCAATGTCATCACAACGCTTCCATCAGCAACGCGCAATGGATACACATTCAATGGCTGGCGTCCAAGCAGTTCGACAGGTGGCTGGTCATCAAGCACCAATTATGCAAGTGGAACTTCTGTGAGAGGAAAATATAGCAACATCACAATGACAGCGCAGTGGAGTGCCATAACCTACACCTTGACATTCTATCCAAATGGAGGAACAGCAAATGGCTCGACGGGCACAACATACCGGTGCTATAACACTGCTGCTGCTTCCTCAATTTCTGGGGCACAATATTCTGTCATAACCTCGCTTCCAACACCAACTCGAACGGGATGGACATTCAATGGTTGGCGCGCAGGTTCAAATTCGGGCAGTTGGATTTCTGGCACAAACTATAATTCAGGTCTTTCTCTCAATGGAAAACATGGTTCTGTCACACTTACGGCGCAGTGGACGGCAAAGACATATCCATGGAATGTGTATGTCATGACGCAAGGCTCGGGCGGAGGAAGTTATGGATATTCCACCGCACGAACGGGTGTCAGTGTGTCAGTGACTTACACCACATCAACAGGAGGTTCTGGCTCAAACAGTGTGACAACAAGTGCAAGAGGAACAGGTATGCAGCAATTTTCACTTTCGCTGAGGGCAAATTGCACAAATGCAAACTATAGATTTATTGGTTTCACAACCTCAAATTCAGCGCCAACGGCAACTTCAAATCCTTCCACAACCACATCGGTGACGCCAACAACCAACTCAACGCGAACATATTATGCATGGTTTATGTATGTTTCAACCAATCAGATTTTGTATGACAGCAGTGGTGATATTATTACTATGAAGATGGAGAATATCCGCAAACGCGTGTGACAAACCAAACAACAATCAATGCATTGAACAGGCTTACAAGTGCAACATATTCAATTTCATACCTAAATGCAAATGGGACAAATTCAACAATTTCTGTTTACGCCTACAGCGGTGCACGATATGGCAGAGCAACAAATCCATCGGGGACAGTTGGGTGGTTTACGGTTGAGCCAATCAAGTGGAGAATTGCAACAAGCAATTGGGGCACATATGGGCGATATAACACCAACTTTGTTGCAGTCAGCGATCTTGTGCTTGGTTTTGGCGCAATTGAGGAGACTCATATGGAAGAGGGAAGTGCCTACACCAGCACTAATATGTATTCAAACATAAGTGCTCAGCGCACAAGAGAAATTGGCTATGCAGCAAGCACTTCAATTCCATTTGAAAGTTTTGCAAGTGGAGCAAATTTGAATGTTGTGACAAGCACAAATGTCTCATATCAAGGCATCCGTGCAGTTTCGACAAGCGAACTTACAACTGTTCTTGGAAGCACGGTTTCCAATTGGCGAGCAAGGTGCAGTGACATGGTTGCCTTTATGCTTGGTGTGAGTGAAGACAGCTATGTTGACTATTGGACGCGAAATTTGGGGACAATGCTTGACAATGGAACAGTCATCACGGCAGAAAGTGGCGAGGAGTCAAACGCTTGGGTGCATGAAGTGCATGGTGTCCGCTTCTCAATCACTTGCAGTCAAGGAAGTCGATATTAAAACAAATCGTCCCCCTGAGGCATCCACGATGCTTTCTTATGCGTCAAGAAATCTCCCACTCCGTCATACTGACATTTTTCGTCACCCTGAGCGGAGTCGAAGGGTCTCTGAGATTCTTCGACAGCGTCAGTGATGCTTTTTATGTGAAGTGGTCTTTATTAAAAACAAAACTTTTGAGATTCTTCGACACAGCCTATCGGCTGGCTCAGAATGACGGGTGGTTTGGTTTAGGCGATATGGATAAAATGTCTATGACAAAGCGTCAAAGATTCAACAAATCATCTTACATCCAAAAGACCTCAAAATTTGGGGTCTTTTTGTTTTTATGTGATTTTTCTTTTGTCAGATTGTATGTTTGTGATATAATAATTTTATGGGACAAAAAAAGATTAAAGTCATCATAGACTCTGATGTCAGCAACGAAATTGATGACCAATTTGCAATTTCATATGTGTTTTCAAATCAAGACAAATTGGATGTGCTTGCAATCACAATTGCGCCATTTCGAGTTTCTTGGCAAAAAGATGTTTCTGTGCGTGACGGACTTATTGACAGCAGAAGCGAAACATACAGGCTTTTGCGCTTGTTTGGCGTGAAATATGATAAAAATAATCCTATGGTTTTCATGGGTTGTGATGGCTTCATTTCGGAGGGATACAACTCTTCCAATCCTGCAGTTGAGAAAATTATTCAACTTGCAAAAGAGGTGGAAGATTTACATTTTTGCTGTTTAGGAACGCTCACAAATGTTGCAATGGCACTTAAAATTGCACCCGAAATTGCTGAAAAATTAAAAATTGTTTGGCTTGGCACAGACAACATTTTGCTTGACGAGTTCACTGATTCCAATTTTCGCAAAGATAAGCAAGCATTTTATGATGTTTTGAAATCAAATGTCGATTTCACAATTTTTCCATCAAGTTTGGCACGCTGTCTTGTCACTTCAAAATATGAATTTTTAAACAACACCAAGTCAAACAATGTGGTGAAATATCTTCAATCGCTCTTAAATCGTTTCGAGCACATTGAAGAAAATCTTGGCAAAAAAGAGGTTTTTGACATTGGTCCAGTGGCATATCTTCTCTTTCCGGAAAAATTCTTTGTCAAAGATGTTGATTCGAAACTTGTGGTAAAGGATAAGGGAGTGCGCATTCCTAAAAACAGGAAGGTCCACTATGTTGTTTCCATGCCAAAACATTTTGAAGTTTGGGAAGATTTTTTGCGCTCCATAAATTCGGCAAAAAATTTTTACATCAAACCTCAAATTTTCTTCACCTCTGACACGCATTTCAATCAACTGACAAAGGTGACAACAAAACAAGTGCCTTTCGAAAATGTTGACGAAATGAATGACGAACTTGTCAGACGATGGAACAATGTGGTTTCATACAATGACACTGTCTATCATTTGGGCGACTTTGGGGACTATGATTTCATCAAAAAATTGAATGGAAGAGTGATTTTAATTTGCGGAAATTATGAAAAACGAGACTATAAAGTTTTTGAAAAGTTCAGACAAAAGCTTCTGAATTTGGGTTTCGCGGACGTGATTGAAAATGGAATGTATTTAGATGAAAAAGTGTTGGGACGAAAGGTCTATCTCACGCACAAACCAACCGACCATGCAAAAGATTGTCTGACACTTTTTGGCCATGTGCACAGTTTGGCAGTGGTCAAACCATTTGGCTTTAATGTTGCTTGCACATATCACAATTTCACACCAATAACAGCCCAAAAGGCAAAATATCAATTAAATTTTGTTGCCTTTTATGCGGATGGCGATGTGTTTTCTTAAAAATTTCCTAAAGAAATTTAACTTTCATTTAACGATTAGATTTGGAGGATAGAATGGATAATAGATTTTATTATTATTTGCATGGTTCAACGGCATCAACACCAGATGAAATTCGAGATATTCTTGACAACGGACTCAAAAGTCGATTTAAGTTTTCCTTGGGTTCAACAATGTGGAGGATTGATGGTGAAGGTGACTTGGAAGAGAAAATTAAGTCATATTCAAAATCCGAGAAATTTGATGCGGTTTTTGTGATTAAAATTCCAAAAGACTATTTGCCTCGCAAAATAAAAGGCGGGGTTGTTGCGTCAACTCCAATTCCTTTTTTCAAAAAGATTCGTGAAAAGAACACAAGTTTCAATGCTGTTTTCACTCCACATCTTATTCAAGGTGTGTATGTTAAAAATTCACAGTCCTTTGTGACAAATCCAAATTTTAATCCAATCTTCGACCCGAGTGGACTTCAATATTCGGACGAGCAACTTGAATTTTTCAAAAACAACATGGGATTTTCTCCAAACATCACGCAGTGGGGTGTTTATATGGGTGAGAGAAGGAGTTATTCTTTCAAGGCGCTTCGTGATTTTGACCATAAGCACCACACTTTTAATAGGGTTATGGATGATTATTCGAAAATCTATGGAGAAAACTCAAAAGATAAGAAATAATTTAGGGCTTATCATAAAATTTCGAAAATGTTTGACAAATTTATAAAAAACTTTGCAAATTTTCTTGACATTTTGTGTATTTTATAATAAAATAACTCTCGCAAGTTGCGTTTTCGGGGTGTGGCTCAGTTGGTAGAGCGCGCGGTTTGGGACCGTGAGGTCGGGGGTTCGAGACCCTCCACCCCGACCAGCAAACTTTGTTTGCACTTCTTGCAAGACCTTTGGGCCTTTAGCTCAGTTGGTTAGAGCGACCGGCTCATAACCGGTTGGTCCGCGGTTCGAGTCCGTGAAGGCCCACCAAAAAATTTTTGTTTTTTTGGTGAGAATTGGTTGCATTTGACTTGCAAAATATGCTAAAATCTTTTTGGTTTTGCAAGGATAAGGCGATTTGGCTCGGTAGTTCAGTTGGTTAGAACGCCAGCCTGTCACGCTGGAGGTCGTGGGTTCGAGCCCCATCCGAGTCGCCATTACACTTTAAAATAGACACAAGAAAAAGTTTTTTGTGAAAATATAGGAAAGTGTATCAAACTTGCCCAGATAGCTCAGTCGGCAAACGCAAGGGACTGAGTTAGGGCTCCAAAAATTTGTAAAAATTTTTGGAAAAAGCGAAAATTGAAACGAAAACGGATGTGCTTTGCAAAAAGCAAAACACGGAGAGATAAGTTTCAAGTTTGAGCGTAGTGTCGGTGGTTTGATTCCGCACACCGCAAAACAAAGGTGGAATCTTTAAATTTATTTGCCCAGATAGCTCAGTCGGTAGAGCAAGGGACTGAAAATCCCTGTGTCGGTGGTTCGATTCCACCTTTGGGCACCAAAGTGTTCAAAGATTTTGAAATGTCCTCAAATCTCCTGAAAGAGGGGGGGTAAAAAATCTTTGGACACCAGCACGAAGAGTGCATGATGTTGTGAACATTTCGACACAGGGATTTTCACAGAGAGGGACCCGAAAAATTGTCAAATTTTTTGGGAAAAGCGAAAAGTTAAAACTGAGAACGGATGTGGTTTGCAAAAAGCAAAACATGGAGTGGGCAGGTTTAATTTTGAGCGTGGTGTCGGTGGTTCGATTCCACCTTTGGGCACCAAAGTGTTCAAAGATTTTGAAATGTCCTCAAATCTCCTGAAAGAGAGGGGTTAAAAAAATCTTTGGACACCAGCACAGACAACTGTGCATATAATATGGGTAGGTTGCAGAGCGGCCAAATGCAACGGACTGTAAATCCGTCGACTATGTCTTCGATGGTTCGAATCCATCCCTGCCCACCACTCATTTTGAATAATATGCTGGCGTGGCTCAATGGTAGAGCAGCTGACTTGTAATCAGCAGGTTGAAGGTTCGATTCCTTTCGCCAGCTCCAAAGAAACTGAGGAAACTCAGTTTTTTTATTTACAAGTCGGCGCTGACTTGTAAATAAAAATCACAAAAAATGTTTATTTGACAATTTGTTATATTTACAAAAGTTTTTCACAAAATTGTTTGCAACAAGATTTATTTTGGTGTAAAATGGTTTTAGAGGTGGATATGATTAACATTGCAATTGACGGATACATGGGGAGTGGAAAATCAACTCTTTCCAAAGTTTTGGCGCAAAAGTTAGGATTGAAGATTTTGGACACTGGTGCAATTTTTAGGGCGCTTGCTTATGGATTTAAAAATTCTGGACTTGGTGAACTTGACGAAAAGTCCGCTGGCAAATTTATCAAAACTGCAAATGTTGATATCAAATTTGAAAATGATGGTCAGCACACATTCTTTAATGGGCAAGATGTGACACAATTTTTAAGGACTGAGGAAATCAGCCAATTGGCTTCAAAAATTTCCGCATATCCAAAAGTCAGAGAGAAATACCTTGAAATTGCAAAGGCATTTGCATCTAATTTTGACTGCATCATGGAAGGTCGAGACATTGGGACGGTTGTTATGCCAAATGCTGATGTCAAAATTTTCTTAACAGCAGACGAAACTGTCAGAGCAAAAAGGCGTCTTGCCGATGTTAAAAAGAAAGACAAGTCAGCAAAACTTGCAGATGTTTTGGCTGAACTTAGAGAGCGCGACCTGCGTGACAGCACAAGGAAAGTTGCGCCACTTAAACCATCTGAGGACAGCATTGTTGTTGACAACACCGATATGACTTTTGATGAAACTGTTGACTTTTGCATGGACATCATTCAAAAGAGAATTTCAAAAAAGAGGACCTACAGCATAGCCATTGATGGCTATGTTTGCAGTGGAAAATCCACAATCGCAAAGGCTTTGGCACGAGAATTGGGTTTTGATGTTTTCAACACAGGTGCGGTCTATCGCGGTTTTGCCTGCGCATTTGACTATATGGGGTTGGATGAGAACAAAATTTCGGAAAACTACATCAAAAAATTTGCCAAACAGGTGGATGCAGAAGTTGAGTTTGTGGATGGTGTTCAACATGTTAAAGTGAACGGAATTGACCATACAAGATTTTTAAGGACAGAACATATAAGCGAACTTACCGCAAAAATTGCGCCATTCACATGCATTCGTGACAAAGTTTTGAAAATTCAGCGAGAATTTGCAAAGAACAACAACATTGTCATGGAGGGGCGAGATATTGGCAGTTTTGTTCTTCCAAATGCGGATGTCAAATTTTTCTGCACGGCAGATGAAAGTGTTAGGGCAAGAAGGCGATTCGAACAACAGCAGAATATGGAAAATGACGTCACTTATGATGAAATTTTGAAAGAACTTCGAGAACGCGACTATGCCGACACTCACAGAGAGCATGGCGCAATCAAGACGATGCCGGACAGCATAATCATCGACACCACCAATCAGACATTGGAAGAAAGTGTGCGTTTTTGCATTAAGGAAATCAAAAAGCAAGGGATTGTTATCAGAAAAATTCAATAAACAAACAAAATTTGGGCGAGAAATCGTCCTTTTTTAACTAAAAATTTGAAAATTATATGAGATTTTAAAGGAGAATTTTTATTAATGTGGTAAATCACGAGAACATTAATTGTTAATAACAAAGGGATATTTTAAAGTTTGATAAGCGTTCCACCTGTTACAAAATTAAAAAATTGTTTCATGTTTAAGTTTGTCTTTGATTTATCATATTCATAAATTAATGGTATATCCATTTTATCCTCATTTTTAAGGTATTATTTTTATTCTGTTGTTAATGAAAATATATAATTTTTGAGGAATCTTAACAACGATATTTTGTGAACGCGGGGATGCGTTGTGGAGGGAGGAGAGAAAAAAGTCGAAAAAAAGTTTAAAAAAGTTAAAAAATTTTGAAAAAACTGTTGACAAAGGTTGAAAGAATATAGTAGAATATGAATGCTGACGCAATCAGAAGATTAAAAAGTCAGCAAAGAACCATGACAATTGAATAGTGTAAATCAAAGAATGAACAACTTTTACGTGAAAGTAAAAAAGTCAATGTAAGTTATCGAGTTCAGGAAATAACTGGGGAAGCACCAAACTTTCTTAACGCGGACACGACCAA
>CALWJY010000010.1 GCA_944381135.1 uncultured Clostridia bacterium
CCACAAGTCATCCGCCACTATTTCAACAGGGGTCGGTTCGGACCTCCACAAAATTTTACTTCTGCTTCATCCTGCTCATGGTTAGGTCATCCGGTTTCGGGTCTACGACATGCTACTTTACCGCCCACTTCAGACTCGCTTTCGCTTCGGCTCCGGTACTCCATACCTTAACCTCGCAACACATCGTAACTCGCCGGCCCGTTCTACAAAAAGTACGAGGTTACGCTTGTTCTTGCGAACGTTGCGCTCCCTCTGCTTGTAAGCATACGGTTTCAGGTTCTCTTTCACTCCCCTCCCGGGGTTCTTTTCACCGTTCCCTCACGGTACTATTCGCTATCGGTCACTTGGTCGTATTTAGCCTTACGAGATGGTCCTCGCTTATTCACACCGGATTCCACGTGTCCTGTGCTACTCTGGAATTTGACTTGCCAGCGTCAGATTTCGGTTACGGGACTATTACCCTGTGTTGTGCAACTTTCCAGAAATCTTCACCTACCTTCCGCTGATGCAGTTATGTCAATCCGAAACCCCAAAAGTATTTCTACCTTTGGTTTGGGCTCATGCAGTTTCGCTCGCCACTACTCCCGCAATCGTTTGTTTACTTTCTTTTCCTCCGCTTACTTAGATGTTTCAGTTCGGCGGGTTCCCCTCATTACACTATGAATTCATGCAATGATAACACCGTATTAACAGTGCTGTGTTTCCACATTCGGACATCCACGGGTCACAGATTATGTGCATCTCACCGTGGCTTATCGCAGCTTATCACGTCCTTCATCGGCGCCAAGTGCCAAGGCATCCCCTATATGCTCTTTGTAGCTTTATCATTGGATTTTTCTTAGCATTTTCGCGATCGTTCAAATTGAACAAATCTTTTTCTCGACTTAAAGTATGCAAATATCGTATTACAATTTAAAACTTAAAAGTTTAAACTCGTAAAAATATTTGACTATATCTTTCTAAATATGTAGTTGTCAAAGAACTTTGCCGACTTGCCTGACCTCCATCAGTCACCTCGGTTTTTGTGCCCCTCGGTGTGTCAGCATTCGTATTCTAACACAATAGGAAAAAGTTTGTCAACACTTTTTTCAAAAAAAAATTAATTTTTTTAAAAAATTTTTTAGATTTTTTTTAAATCCTGATGCGTCTTGCCGTGTGTTCGCAAAAATGGGCATTTTTTGTCGATTTTTTCTTGAAAAATTTATAAAAAAATTTTTAAAAAAGTTTGAAATTCGTCAAAAATTTCCCAAAATCTAAAAAAAATTCTCTCAAATTGAGAAAAAATTCCACCTCGTTCATGCCCTGAGACCATAAAAATTTCACCTTCGTTCATTTCCCAAACATAAAAACCATATAAAAAGAAAACCGCATTCTTCTTACTTCATCCCCCCCATATCATTTTGGCGTCAGTGACGCTTTTTGCTTTCTTCTCTCAGTCATTATGAGGCATCAGTGATGCATTCTATCCTTTTTTTGTTATCACACTCCATCATTCTGAAACGTCCGCGACGGCGTCGGTGACGCTTTCTATATGGTTTCTAATTCTTAACTACCTTTTATTATATTATTAAATACAATATATCCCCCTCGTCATTCTGAGGTAGCAATGCCACTTTCTGAATGTTTTTTATTTCGTCATTCTGAGCCGACTTTTGAAAACAAGCAAAACAGGAAAAACACTTTTTTAAAAGTTGTGTTAAAAAATCTTAATTCATCAAACATCCTCTCTCGTCATTCTGAGCCACGAGCGGAGCGAGTGTGTCGAAGAATCTCTTTCAATCAGTTGAGACCCTTCGACTACGCTCAGGGTGACGAATATGGATTGAAATGAAATAAACAGAAAGCGTCATGGACGCCTCAAGGGGACGAATGCAGAGTTGAGACAACAAACTTCGCTTAGGGTGAGTGTCGGTGACGCGTATTGATTTGTTTAATAAGATATTCAAATGAATGTGTCATTGACACCTCAGGTTGACCATGGGTATATTATAAACTAAAAACAAAAAAAACAAGGAAATGTATCCTTGTTTAATGTCATTTAATTTAAAAGGTTGATTTAATCTGTTATGCTTTTACCTTTCTGTCTGCTTTATCTGCCTTGAATCTTCTGATTGAACCCATATTGCTCAAAGCCGACTCTGTCGCTTTGACTTGAAAATCATTGCCTTTGTGTTCTTCTATTCTTTTAGTCAGAAACTCTCTAAGTTCATCTGGGTTGCAATGTTTCATATGTTCTATCAAAGAATTTCTGCACAAATCAATTTGCTCTGTGCATCTTCCTGCAAGAGTGTAATTTGCTCTAAGTTCTGCCGTACTCATACCTTCTGGCAAAGGACACCTTTCACGAATCAATTGTGCATAATCGGCCATGTTTGAAATCAAAATTTCAATGTGGTCATAGATTTCTTCCTTTGTCAAATCTTTAATCTTGGTCATCTTTTCATCCTCCTTAAGATGAAATTATTGTAACACACAAAACCTCACTTGTCAACCCCCAATTTTTGCTCTTTATATTTGATTTACAAACTTTTTTCAATGCAAACAAACTAAACCACCTTTAGATATTTGTTAATGTATAATATAATATATATAATATAAAATTACAATATTATAAACGCAAAACTTAACGTCACACCGTCAAAGTCCGATATTGGATTTTTTTATTTTTTTTGTGCCACAACTTGCCATTTCGCGTGAAATGTGTTATTATATGTGCGTTAATTAGGAGAATACTTATGGACAAAATTGCAAAAAACATCTATCGTGACCACTCCTGCAACGGAGTTTCTCTTGAAGATGAAGGGAAAGTTGTGCGCGTTGCTGGCTGGGTGGACACAGTGCGCGACCACGGCGGAATCACTTTCGTGGATTTGCGCGACCACTATGGCAAAGTGCAACTTGTTTTTCACACTCTGCCAAATTTTAAACTTGCCAAAGAAACCGTCATTTTTGCAGAAGGAAAAGTGATGGCAAGAACAAAAGAAAACATCAATCCAAACCTTCCAACCGGAAAAGTGGAAATTTTTGTGGATAAGGTTAAACTTTTGGGCGAATGCAAACAAACTCCACCTTTCGACATCTCTGACAGCATGAATGTGAATGAGGAAGTGAGGCTGAAATATCGCTATTTGGATTTGCGCAACCCTGCAATGCAGAAAAACATCTTGACACGTATTGCAGTCATCAACGACATCCGTCGCCTTATGACAGACCTTGGCTTCAACGAAGTGACAACACCAATTTTGACGGTTTCCTCGCCTGAAGGCGCAAGAGACTATCTCGTCCCAAGCCGTGTCAACCAAGGGAAATTCTATGCACTTCCACAAGCCCCACAACAATTCAAACAACTTTTGATGGTTTCCGGGTTTGACAAATATTTCCAAATTGCACCATGTTTCCGTGATGAAGACGCCCGTGCTGACCGTTGCCCTGGCGAGTTCTATCAATTCGACATGGAAATGAGTTTTGCGACACAAGAAGATGTTTTTGCTGTCATGGAAGATGTTTTGCCAAAGATTTTTGAAAAACACGGTAAATATAAGGTTGACAAAGTGCCTTTCACACGCATTGCATATCGTGACGCCATGGACAGATTTGGCACGGATAAACCAGACCTCCGTTGCCCGCTTGAAATCACAAAATTGAACGATGTTTTTGAAAACACCACTTTCAATGCCTTCAAAGGCAAGACAATTCACGGAATTTGTGCCCCTGTTGGTGCTTTGCCAAGAAGACAATATGACGAACTGACAAACACTGCTCTTGAACTTGGCGCAAAAGGGCTTGCATATGTGAAACTGACAGAAGAGGGCTTGACAGGTCCACTTGTCAAATTTATGAGCGAAAAGGAAAAGGCTGACCTTCTTGCAAAGACAAATGCCAAACTTGGAGATGCAATTTTCATTGTTGCGGATGAATATAAAACCGTTTGCAAAGTGCTTTCACAAATTCGCGTGCTTTTAGGCGAAAAACTTGGGCTTAATGAGAAAAACATCTATAAATTCTGCTGGATTGTGGACTTCCCTATGTTTGAATATAACGAAGAAGAAGGCAAAATTGACTTTTCTCACAACCCATTTTCCATGCCACAAGGCGGACTTGAGGCCTTGAACAGCAAAGACCCGTTGGAAGTTTTGGCATATCAATATGACATCGTGGTTAATGGCGTTGAACTTTCTTCCGGCGCTGTCAGAAACCATGATGTTGAAATCATGCGAAAAGCGTTTGAGATTGCGGGATATGACGAAGAAGTTTTGAAAACCAAGTTTGCAGCACTCTACAACGCTTTCCAATATGGCGCACCACCACACGCCGGCATTGCACCGGGTGTTGACAGAATGGTTATGTTGCTTTTGGACACTCCATCCATCCGCGAAGTTGTTGCCTTCCCAATGAACAAAAAGGCACAAGATTTGATGATGGGCGCACCTGGAACCGTCACAGAACAACAACTGCGTGAATGTCACATCAAATTGAGATAAGATTTGAAAACAATTTAACAAATTTTCTTATTCAAAAATCATAAAAACTTCATTTAAAACGTGAAAATTCACAAAGTCTTAAACTCAACTTTAAACAAAATGAAATCATCAGCACAAACAAACTGATGATTTTTATTTTTTGTAGGGCAACTTCAAAAACGAAGAAATTTTATAAAAACACTTAAAAATCACCAAATTTTTGCTTAAAAAACACAAATTTTATTGATTTTTTGTTGATTTTTGCTATTTTTTGTTTTTTTACTTGTGTTTTTGTTCGACAAAACAAAAGTGTTTATTTCGAACTTTCACCCAATAAGTCTTGTTTTGAGTGATGAAATTTCCTCTATAAAAAATTTTTGCCGACTTGACTTTTTCGCTCCCCTCTTCTTTATATGTGATGTCATAAAAATTAAAACCCAAGAGGTTGAGAAGAGGATTGATGTAGAAAAGTGCATTATTGATGTAAACAATGCCAATCATCACAAGCACCAAAACATAGACACAATATGCGCTCACCAAAGATAAGTCAAGCGGAATGGCAAAAAACACAAAAAGCGAAAAATATCCCAAAAAATGTTTGTCTGTGATGTTTTCTTTGGAAAGAATTTGAATTTTCACTGCTTTTTCTGTGGAAAACTTGATGTTCCACAAAAGCCCAAAAATGCCAAAAACAATCAAAAGCAAAATCGTGACAAAATTGACCGTGTTTAAAACATTGAATGTAAGGTTTTGGTTGAGAATCTCCACAACCAATTTAACAAACACCAAAACATACATCGGCACAAAGGCGCTGACATAAAGAAGTAAATCTTTGAGAAAGTTCATAAGTCTATTTTGCGCAACAAAACATAAATAAATCATTTTGACCGAAATTTTTAGCCAGCAATCTGCATGTGATCTTAAATTTAAATATTATCAGAAAATAATTTAAAAATTTTTAACAACAAAAAATAATAAAAAATTAAAGAAATAATGTTTTTTTATTGATTTTTTTATTTTTTATTAATTTTTAAATGTTTTACATATTTTTAATTCATTTTTATTTTTTATTTCGCATTAAATTATTGAAAAACTTTCATCTTTTTTATTTTTCCGACATTTAAAACAAAAAATATATTCATTTTTAATCATATTTTTTATTTGTTTTTTATTGTTATTTTTATTTTTAAATATAATTGATATATTAACACACGTATTTTATTATTTATTTTATATATAATAAATTTATATTTATATATCCTATTTTGTTTTGAATTATTTTGTCTTTGTGATAAAATATTTTTAAGTTGAGAGGTATTTATGGAAAGAAAAAACTTTTTAACAAAAAACATTTTTTACATATTTTTTGCACTTTGTTTTTTCGCGGTTGGCGTGATGACAATTGCAAAAAGCCAATCTGACGAAATTACATTTGCGGAGGATGTTTCTGAAAGCGTCATCGATAATCAGAACATCCCCGATTATTTTCTTGTGCAAGAATTTTTGGATGACAATGCCGGAGAAGACGGAGAGGATAGTTCAAACTCTGAAAGTTTGATTACCTATGACACTTTCAGATATTTCAGTGAGGAGTCCACTGCAAACTATCTTCAACTTTCGCTTGCAACTAATGGCGAAAGTTGGAGCACCAACCCAATCTATTCTCATGTTTACTATCCAGACCTCAACAACCGTTCCAATTTCTATTTCTATTCAGTTGAAAATGTGACCCTATACATAAACGGAGAGCGTCAAAACACCACTGACAAAACTTTCATCAACGACACAGGACTTTCATTTCCAAACTATATGGGAAGTTCGACTGGCAACGCTTTGACTCTGGATGATTTCAGCATGGTTTTTGACAACTCAGGTTCTGCAACAAACGCCATCAGCATTTTGGATGAAAATGGTAATGTGGTTGAAGGTGTCTATCGCGTTTCAATCCACCTTATGCTTTGCGGAGCAACTGATGGAACAAATGACGCAAGTGAGGACTCTTTTCTTCAAGAAGAAGAAGTGACAATTGACTATTCTTTCTTTGTCCTTGACAACTCAAACTATTTTGACAACAATCGACCAATTGTCAACAACTTTTCTTTCGACCACCAAGTTTTGATTTCTGATGTCAACAATGCAAATGCCTTCCGTCTCTACAGCAACTATACATCCAAATCTGGTGTTGGCACTTCCACAACAACCAACCAAATTCCATACATCGAATTTGATTATACACGCTTTGAGGCAGACATCTCAAAAAATTTCTCAAACACAGTACAAACTGCAAATATTGCTTTTGACAAAGATTTCTTGCTTGAAGAAAATCCAAGCACCTCTCCTGTGGTTGTGACAGGAGACGAAATTGTTTATGTTGATTTCAATGCAGAAACGCAGCAATGTCGAATTTATTTCACCGACCTTGGAGAATACAGCATTTCACTCAATCCAATCAAACTTGTGCAAACTTCAGCAGGCATTCAGAAATATGCACTTGAGGGTATGGCAAGCGTGACAAGAAATGTTGCGGTGTATTTATATGGCTATCAAATTGGCTACACCAATTTTGATGAAGCCCCTGACGAAAACAATGTCCGTCCTTTTGGTGAAATGAAAACCCACAACTTCACCGATGAAGACGGCACAAAAGTTGACGGATTCTTCTCGGACAGTGCGGACATCACAAGCGCATTTGTCAATTCAAATCCATCCTATTCTCAAGATGCTCTTTCCACCACATTCTTGCGCACAAACATTGTTTCGTTTTTAAACAATCAAATTAATTCTGGATATGAAATTGTTAAAACCAACCAAACACCAATCAGACTCAACACAAACGCAAGTTACAATTCTGGCGCACTTTACAACAGTTATATTCTTTCAACAAATCAAATGAACAATTCTTCCACAACAAGCCTCACTTTGCAAAACTCCCCGCTTTATGTTAAAGATTTCACTGGTTCTGTAGAAAGTGCTGATGGAATTTACATTTATGTGATTGCCTACACCTACAACAACTATTTTGAATCGGAAAATTATCAAAACTCTGAAAAAGTCTTCTATCAAGTTTTCTGTTTTGAAATCACAAAGGGCACACCAAACATCAGCGTCACTTCAGAAGATGGAAATGAAGTTTTCTCGGGAAGTTTTGTAAATCAAAGCGTTGTGATTGATGACACCACCAAGGAAAATCCATACAACCAAGATGTGACAGTGCAAATCTATGCAGTGGACTATACAAACAACAACTCATATCTCACAGGCTTTGGCGGGGAATACGGAATTTCTCTCTCACAACTGAATGAAAACGAGGGAAGAACTGGAAATTCTGTCACCCTTTCAGCAAATGCGCACTATACCATTCGCCTCTATTACACCAACCAACTTTCAAGCATCGACACGCGACTTTCTTCAACAGGATACATTTCACAACAGACATTCACAATTGACACAATTCAAATCACAGGCATCACAGGACGCAATGTTTCCGAAATTACAAGTTCGTCAGACTACACGATTTTGGACAACATGACAAGTTTTGCAACCAATCAAAGCATGGTGCTTTCATGGGACGAGAAATTGAGTGGTGCAACAACGGAGGTATATTATCGCTATTTCCCACTTGCAACATCACAATATTACAGCCCTTCAGATGAAAGCAATGTGAGCGAAATTTTAGACAGCATGTTGAGACAATCAAGCGCAACACTTCCTGTCAATGCCGTTTTAAACTTGAGTGCAACAAACAACAACTGGCTTCCACTCAATGCAACATCAGTTGACCCTCTGAATGTTGGAAACACGGAGAATTTGCAATTGGGAGACCGCGTTTCTTCAAACTATGTTCTTTCTCGAGCAGGGCTATACATCATCAACATTATTGACTCTGCCGGAAATCAAGCTTATGATGTCTTCTTCATCGATGACACTTCTCCGATTTTTGCACTTTTTGATGAAACATCGCTTTCATATTCAATTCCAAGCACAACAGTATATATCACAGACACCTCCACGCTCTATTGGGGAGATTATAAAGGAATTTACATCCAAAATTTCAATTCGGACCTATATACCAACTACACTCTTACACAGCCACCAACAATTACATCTTCAACCAGTCTTTCAAATTTCTATCAAAACCGCGATGGCGACATCGAAATGGAAATTTGGCAAACGATGTATGAAAAATTGTATAATCCATCCAACGAAACAAAAAATATGCAATATTTCACCATAAGAGATGTGAATGTTGGCTCTGGAGTATCGGCGACAACAACCTACACAGGCATGTATATGACAATTGCCATCAACGACATTTCATACTACACCGACCTTGCAAGCGAACAGACAAATTTCACACAACAACAAGGCAACCAGCACGAAATTGGAGTTGAAGAAGAAAACACCTACACTGTTCTTATTCGCGACCTTTCAAACACAAAAAGAGACCTTAATTCTTCAAGTCTGACAGCAAATGATTATGCAAACTATTACAGCGCAAGACAAACCGTGATTGTAAGTTTTGACCAATCGCGTTTCAGCATAACTTATCAAAACTCAAGTGGACAAACCGAATCTCTCACCCCTGTATTCACAGAAGAAGGAATGGATGATGAAGATGAAACCCTTAGAACTTTGACATCCTATCTAAACCCAACAAGAATGGAAACCAGCCTTTCAATTTCGTTCATTCCAACTTCCATGGCTGATGACGGAACAACACAAATTCAAGTTGAAAGCGTTGAAATTAGATATTATGCCTATGTTTTGAATGAAGAGCGTGCAAGCGATGGCATTTATTATTATGACCTCTCCGAGACGCCTGAAATCACCTATGCCTACACATTTGACGGCATGACCTCAAGCAACGAAACAACCACAATTCCAATCGGAACTTCAAACACTCAGCGCATCACAAACGATGGGAAATACGAAATTGTGCGCACCTATATGACAGGAGACGGCTATTCCATCAACACCAGGGACTACTATCAACGCACCTATGTTTTGTATGTTGACAGAAACGAAGTTGTAAGCAACCCAGAAACTATTGGAAATGACGGACACTCTGAAAGTTTGGTTGGTGGAGACATCTTTGTGGCAATGTTTGACAATGGAACATCATCAAACCTTGTTGTCACATTCCCAAACAGTGAAGAAGGCAACACGGACGGACAGTCAATATATAACAATGGCTCAAACATTCAAATCAACCCAACCACAAACAAAATCCCTGTGAATGTCTATGTTCCAATGTATAAATACACCACATATGTTCAGAAAAATCAGACAACAAATGGATATGACTTCACAGTGAATTATGACTTTGAAACTCAAGAAGTTGTTGATGAGACACAAGGCACAACCACGGAGACCTACGATGACATGAACAACTATAACTCCGAAAATGTCATAAACGAATATGTGCTCTACGCAGAAATCTATAAAGACGGAAGCAATCCAAACAATCTGATTGCAACCACATCAAATGACATCAATTCAATTGCTTCAAGAAATGGATTTTTGGTGTTCTATGGAACGAATGGGCAAGAACTTCCTGCCATAACCGAAGCGGGAACCTATTATGTGAGAATCTATCAAGGTCGTTTCGGAACGGGACTTGACGACAACCGCTTTGAAAACTATAAAGAATTTAGATTTGAAATTTTGCAAGCAACACCAGAATTTAACATTCAACAAACAAACGGTTCTTCAATTTATTCCGAACCAGTTTCAAATGCTTCATACACCACAGCATACTACACCAATCAAGCAAATGTCACACTTTCTTGGGAAGCAGCAACAGATAAATATATGATTGAAGTTGACGAAATCACACTTTCCACACGAAGCAGAACCTACAGCATTGTCAAGAACACAGACGCAGAGGGAAATGTAAGCTGGACAACTGACAACGAGGAGATTTGGACATCTCTTCCACACATTGAAGGTTCAATGTGGAACGCAACCTTAAATTTGAGGATGCTTTCCGGTGTTTACGAAAACAATGGGTATGTTGACATCACAATGCAATTCAGAACAGCCGGCTCGCTTTATTCACCTGTAACAAAGCGCTTGAATGTTGATCTGTCAGCCCCTGTGACAAACATCAACAATTTGGTCAGCCTTTCAAGTTCTGGAATCATCACATCAATGAATGAAAGTTCTCTCCGCTCTCATTTGACTGCAGATCTTCAAACAACAACAGATGTCAACAACACAAGTTTTAATATTTCAAACAGAAACGACAACAACACTTTTGCATATTATTCCTACACAGTTTCTTCATCATATCTTCAAACATTGGTCAGCAGCAAAGACTATATGACCTACATAAGATTGTTTAATGACAAATATTCTGGCTCATCAATTCGTGAAACATATCCATCCGAATTTATGGCAAGAAACTTTGATGAAGTCAGCACAGTTTCAGCACTTCAAGCAAATTCCTATTATGAAGTTGTAGAAACAGATAAAGCGGGAAATATGACAATCTACACAATCTATGTGACAGACCATTCTTCTGATTGCGACATCATTTCATACGTTGATGGCAACATGGGCGAACAAACAAGTTATGACACAGCAGACTATAGTCTCGTTCAAGAGCGCTCTGGTGCAATTCACAACATATATTCTCGCACAGGCTTCTCACTTACAGGCATCAATTTCTTTGGAGACGAATGGGCACAAATCACCTTGACAACCTATTCCGCTCGTGGAGACCGAACTGTCAGAACACTTATGCTTTCACCTTATGACCCAGGATATGCAATTGCTTTTGTTGGCAACACCACTCAAAGAATTGCCATTTCAGATTTGATTGATGGCTCAACAGGCTCAACTTATAAACACTCCATCGCAATCTACAACCGTCAGACAGGCTTGACCGAAACATTCTATGTGAACATCTACAACACCTCTCTTTCTGCCAGCCTGACTGAAGACCAAAATGCAGAATACATCCGCTTTGCCTATGTCTCAGATGCACAAATTCAAAACACAACAACGGCAAGCACTTATGTGACACAAATTCGCATTTCTGCAAATGGAAGCGTCATCTACGAACAATCCAACCCTCTTGGCTATGCTTCAATTTGGAGAAGCAATGCAAATGTCAATGTTGTCACGCAAAACAACGCTTATCTGACTTTTGAATTGAATCCTGACACAAACTTCTCTTCAAATGCAAGAATTCTCTATGAATACACCGACAACTATGGCAGACAATATCAAGAAATTCACATCTATCGCGAAACAATCATAAGCCAAGAAATCACATCAAGCGGAAGTCTCTATTCCTTCTATGACACAGACACTGGAATATTATATTACATCAGCGACACAGATTTCCAATTCACATACAATCCAAACAAATATTCTGTTCAACCTTATTATATAATTGAAGGTGAAAAAGGAGAACAAATTGATTCAGCAGACTTCAGCGATGTTCAAAATTCAAACCTTGCCGGAACACGAATCTTAACAGTTCCACCAAGAGTAGATGAAGATGGAAGATTCAATCAGACCTATGTTCTGGAAATCAGAGATTCTCAGGACAACACAAACATCATCAGAGAAGTATATTTCATTCTATACAACGAACTTCCTGTTCATAATAAAACCACGGGAAGCAACTCTCCGGGACAATTTAAAATTTACAACTCAAATCGTCTGGACATCACCGATGAAATTCTTTCAAACGAGAGCACCGAAACTGGATATTATTCCGAAATTCAAATTGTGTTCACACTTAACGAATCAAACTTCATTCCGGTGAAATATTCCATCAGTTCAGATGGCGTCACATGGAGAGAATTGACTTCCGGCGAGCGATTGACAAGTCAATCGGGAGAACTTGAAACATACTATCTCAAAATTTGGTATGATGAAGAATATCTCCTCAATGCAGGCGGAACACCTGAGTATGTTTTTGGTGATGTTCCAAGAAGCCAAATCTACACTTTCAACCTTTCATCACTGACAACAACCTATTGGGTGGAATTGTCAAGAAATGGTCAAACAACAATCATTGACAAGAGCGGACAGACCTACTATTCAGCAAGTGGCATGCAATATGTGAATCACTATCTCGTCAACATCCCATACAGCGACCACGAACAAATTGAAATTCGCTGCAATCAAGAACAAGACATTCAACCTGTTTTGTATGCAACTTTGGACGATGGCGCTGGTGTTTACACAGAAATTTGGACAATTTCAAACACTGGCACAACCACAGGAAGCCCAGAATTTAACACAAGAATTGCAATCACATACATTCCACCAAGCAACAACTTTGTTGAAGAGTTCTATGTTTCCAACCTCAATGGCGTGATTGACAACCAGAATATGATCAACTCAAGTTCCTACACCTTGGCTGTTCCAGAAGCCTACACAAGTGTGGACAGAATGGAACTCAGATGGTCAAAATATTATGGACTTGTTCAAAACGAAATTCAAATTGAAATTGTCAAAGATGGCATGGCGTTTGAGCCTGTGATATATTCCACAACCGACTATTTCTACACATATTTGACATACTCTGGAAAATATTTAATCAGACTTTACGATCTCTCAGGAAATGTCCAAAGGTTCAACATTGGCTCAACCGGACAAACAGAACAATTCACATTAATTTTCTTGAAGGATGTGCCATTCACTGTCACCTACACAAACCCCGAAACCGGAGAATCTGAAACAACACTTCCAATCAAGCAAGCGGTTTACAATGGTTCAGTCACATTGAATATTGATTCCAGCACACGCTCCGAATTCTATATGCTCAGTGGCTATCCAACCATTTCTGTTTTGAAAAACGGCGAAGCATATGACGGCGGTTTCAGAGAAAACGAAACTGCATTCACCTTTGAAGAAGCAGGATATTATGAAATCACATTCACAGCAACAAGCAATCAAACAGATGTTGGCGTTCTCAGACAAGAGACCTATCAGTTCACAATTTTGAATGCTCAAGAATATAAGATTTCATATGTTTACAACCAATATTCTAACTATTATGTTGAAAGAGTGTTGAAAGATGGTCAAGACATAACTCAGGACTTAATCAGAACTCTTGACACACCAACAATCAATGTGGGTGGCACAACATATTTGGCTCAACTTCCACTTTCATATTTGGATGAAAAAACGGGAGTTGGCACATATCTCATTACGGTTAACTCAAACAACCAAATGCTTCAATCATCAAGTGAAACCAATGCCATCACAAGCTTCACTTTCCAAGTGATAATCAACCAAGGCACTGCACCAATCAGAATTTCAATCAGTGAAGGAGCTTCCACAACAAGCGAAATCTCAGTCACCTACAACCTTGCAAACATCTTTGCCGAAATGGGAGAGTGCACAATCAGAGTTGTAAGTTATTCCGATCAAGGTGTGATGGCAAACTTGATAACGCCAATTCAAGTCACTTCTGAAAGCACCGGAGAAGGAAACATTCCAATCGCAACACGCGGAACTTATTATGTTCAGATTGTTTCCCCAAGTGGCAACTTGTTGTTCAGTTATAAAGTCATCAAAAATGACCCAATGAACGCAGCCACAATCATCATCATTGTTGTTGCAGTGGTTGTTGTGTTGATTGTGTTATTGCTGATTTTCAAACTTAGAAAGAGAATTTCTGTAAAATAATCAATGAAACTCAAATAATCAAAAGTCTGAAATTCTTTGACTGTTTTGTATGCCCAAAATGAAAATTAGAGTTAAAAAAGATAGTCCATTTGTGACTATCTTTTTTGTCTAAAAACACTAATTCCTAAATTTAATTTTTTGTTTCAAAATTTGTCTTAACTGCAAATCATACAGGTAGACTATTTAATTAAGTTTTATATAAGAAAAATAAGACGAATAAAAAATCAATTTAAACAGGACATTAAAAAATAAGAGCAAATGCTCTTATTTTTATTTTTTCATTTCTTTATCAAGTTTAACTTTTGAAACGATGAAGTAGATGATTACGCCTGCAAGAACAAGAACTGCAACAACAATCAAGACTGTTCCAACAATTTGATAAATCATTGTGGTGTCTGTTGTTCTTTCAGAAACTTCAAAAGTGATTGTCTCTGTTGTTTCTTGTCCGACTGCATCCTCAACTGTGAATGTCAAAGTGTATGTGCCAATTTCGTCAAGGTTGTAAACTTTAACTGTGTCGGTTGAAGATTCATCCTCTTCAATTGTTGTGGTTGTTGAACCATTGTTACTTGTCAATGTGACAGTTGGAAGTGTTCCATCTGGAAGAGCATTGTTGTCTGTCACTCTGATTTCTGACAAATCAATTGTAAGTGTTGAACCAATTGTATATGTTTCGTCAACATATTCAGTTGGGAATGTCATGGTTGGAGCAACATTGTCACCAACAGCGATGCTGTATGTCGATGTGCTGTAATTTCCAGCATTGTCATACACTGTGTATGTGATTGTGTATGTTCCGTCCATCACATTGCTTTGAATTTCGTAGGTTTGATTTTGTCCAGCATCTTCTCCAGTCCATTCTCTTGGGCTTGCTGAACCAGAAGCAAGTCTGAATGAAAGTGAGATTGAAGATCTTGAGAGGTCAATTCCGCTTGCATCGCTTGCTTGAATTCCATAAATTGTCAATGTTCTGTTTTCTTCAAGTTCTTCTGTTGAAAGAGAAACTGGATATCTGTCTGTAAAATCTGCAATTGTAGGTCCTTGAGTGTCTTGAATTGTGATGTGATATGTTTCGCTTGTCAAATTATATTCACGAAGTTCAGTAAACCAATCATCAAGTGCTAAGTCTGGATCGCCAAGAATTGTTGATGCATAAGTCAATTCATCAACAGGCGTATATCCGCCCTCATCTTCTTCATAAATTCCGACAACGCCTTGATCATTTCTCATCACATAATAGAATTGATCTGGTGTGACTTTAACCTTAAACTTGTCCCCTTCAATCCAAACGCTTGCTGTTTCTTCAGGGTTTGTGTCTGCATTACTATATGTGAAGAATCCACCTTCAGTGTAAACACCTTCATCATATCCCCATTCATTGTATGTGAAATATTTGAAGTTGTAAACTTTAAGAGAAACTGTGTAGATCAAATCATATTCGCCAACACCAAGTTCTCTTGGTTTCAAAGAACCAACTTGTCCAAATGTTGTTGTATAGTCATATGGTCTGTTGTCTGAGTCAACGCCATAAACCACATATTGATAGTCATCATTGTCATCATATTCTTCCGAATTTGAAGTATATTCGTCATATGTCACGCTCTTTGCAATTTCATAACTTACTGTCGGAACAGGAATTTCAATTGTGTCGTTCAAGCCATAATCGTCAAGTTCCAATGGTTCGCTGAAATCAAGATTTGTGTTGATGACAGGTGGTTGAATGACTGTTCTTGGATTCACATCATAGTTGACAAATGCAACAATTGTGTTTCCTCTGCTGTCTGCAACTGAAATGCTGAGTTGATAATCTCCATTTGCATAAGAAGCAACAAAACTTCCGCCATGAACAGTATATTCACCCATTCCATTTGAGCCAACTCTTCTTTCTGCATAATAGCCTGTTGGGTTTATATTCGCAACTGTGCCATCATTGTCAGTGTATGTCACTTTGAGGTTGAAACTCATATATGAAACCGCATCATCACGAACAACCATTGTTGGAAGTTCAATTTCTGCGCCTTGGTCATATTCTGTTCTTGTTTCACTGAGTGAAATGAATTGTGGAGCATATTGGTCATTTGCATTTGAAATTTGAACCGTTTGCCCATACATGTTCACGTTGCCAGCATCATCATAAACAAACACAACAATTTGAAGGCTTCTTGCCTCGACACCTGCTTCACTTACATCAATTGAATATGTTGAAGCAGAGGCATCTGTGAGGTTGATGTATCCATCTTCGTCACCTTCATGATATGAAGCATAAACTTCTGTCAATGGTCTTCCATTTTGAAGTGCGTTCGAGTGAGAATTTAAGTCTGCCCAAAGTTGTGTCAAGTTTTCTGTTGAAATTTTTCCGTCATTGTTTGAAACATCAATTGGAGTTCCATCGTTGTCAAGATAACGATACATAGTCACAATTGACATACTGTTGTCAAAATTGTCTGAAGCTGTTGGAACATTGAATGTCACTGTCGAATTTGGAGTGTAAAGGCTTTGAAGTGTTGTGCTGAAAGTGATTTCTGGAATTTCGCTGTCAATTTCGTTGACAATTCTAAGTCCTCTGTAAGTGTCTGTTTCATTTCCAGCAGCATCCTCTGCGATGTAGTGAACATAATATTGTCCTGTGCCCATTCCGCTGTTTGCAGAAGTTGCGCCAAATGTTTGGTCAACATCCAAATATGCAAAACCAAGTTCTGCAATTGTGTCTTCTGATTGGTCTCTGAGCCAAGAAATCAATGTCTCTCCGTTTGTGATTGAAGAATCAAATATGCCTGCACTTGCAAAGAGATCATAAATGCTTTGAGCGTTTGCATTGTCAATGACAATCAAATAATAATTTTCTTTCAACCATTGTCTCATTGCGTCATCACTGCCAACGCTTGTTGCGCCTCTGTTGATGAGATAGTTGTTTGTTTTAAGTGCTTGCCATGCGCTTGAGCTTCCGGTGTCGCTATAGTTGAACACAAGGTTATATTCATCATATCCTGAAATTGTGAGTCTTGTCACAGTCTCGTCAGTCATGATTGTTCTTGTAAGGCTGATGTCATCATCGTTCACATTTGAAACATTGTCTTCCATTCCAATTGCGTAAATTACAACACCATTTGCATAAGCTCTTGTCTTAAGTTTGCTTGTTGCATCTTCATAAGTTGGAACAGTTTCATCACTTTCAAGATCCTCAACAGCCTCTCTGACTGAAGCATCATAGATGACAGGTGTTGGATTTGTGTTGTCTGTGATGTTTGTGTATTCATAAGAACCCGCTGTGGAAGACTTTGAGTTTCCATAGAAGTCTGTGATTGTGTAGATAAATCTATAATATCCGTCTTGAAGAGGTTTAAATGATGTTGGGTCAACAAGATAGTAATGTGTGGCACCATCAACTGTTTCTTCTCTCAAAACCGGATTTTTTGGGTCTGTGTTGTAAAGATTTGGGTCAAGTGAGGCAAATCCACTTTCAGACCTGTTTGAAGTAAAGAGCACTTCAACTTCATAATAAACATCAACGCTTTCATTTGCTGGTGTTGTGTTTGAAGATGTCACACCAACTGCAGCTGGAAGTGTGTTTTCAACGCCTGTTTCTCCATTGTCAGTCCAATCTGAAGCAAGTTCCAATTGCAAAGAATAGTTTTGATAATAATTGTCTTCTGGATTGTCTTGTTCAGCATAAACTCTGACAGTTTTTGTTGAAGAAACCACAAAGTTTCCGTCAACATAGTAGGAATACGTGATTGTATAGTTTCCAGCACCTGCTTCTTTAAACACGTCGCCGTTAACAAAAAATCTTCCTGTTGGTTGACTTTCAGCATCAACTTCCGTTGTGATGTTGTGAGAATTTCCGTTCACGCCACCTCTGAGAGTCATCACAACATAGTTTCCTGTTTGAACTTCTGGTTGAGATGTGTAGAACGCAACATCTTCAACTTCGTCTCCGTCTTCATCTTTGATTTCTGGAAGAGCAAGAAACATGTCTTTGTATGATTCGCCATCTTTTGCCAAAGAAAGATCCAATATGCTTGGCATAATGTTTTCTTCATTATCGCTGAAGTTGATTGTTGCAGATGAAACCGTGCTTACAACTTCCAAATCATAGCTGTTTGTGTAGGTTTTTCCATCAATTGTGTATTGATATGAATATGTGACAACATATGTGCCTTCATTTTCAGCAACAAAAGTGCCGTCATAACCATCGTCTATGCTGCTTGTCACTTTTGCACCATTGTAGGTCACTCTAACCTCAGTACTTTCAAGTGTGACACTTCCGCTTGCTTGATCCATTGTCTGTCCGTTCTTGGTTTCATCACCAATCACCCAATTGCTGTTGCCATCAATTTGAGCTTCTGGGATTGAGTATGTTGCACCTTTTGTGACAACTCTTGAATCTTCGCCGTTGACATTGTCGATTGTCAAAATGTCGAAGTTTTCAACATATTCTCCGTCCACAGCCAAAGCCACCAATCCATTGATTGGAAAGCACAGAATTGACAAAGCAAATGCCACAACAAGCACAAGCCCTCTGAAAAATACTGATTTCTGTCTTCTAACTTTCATAAGTTTCTCCTTGTTTGTTTGTCTGAAAGGAATTTTAAAATTTTGTTGCGCCCATGTTTTTCCTTTCAAAAATTCTCGCGCATAATTAAACAAACTTATTTTACATTAATTCCACCACAAAAGTCAATCATTTTTGCAAGATAAGCAGGCGAAATTTAAAAATATTTTGCAAATCTCAAACTTTTATATGTGCGAATTTTCGCACTAAGTTTGTCGAATAAGCAAGATTTAACTTTTTACAAGCCAAATCACAGCAAAATTCGTCACCCTGAGGCGTCAATAACGCTTTTGTTTCTTGCCATTTCAATCCAATCTCATCACCTAAAACATTTGTTTAAGCCTAAATCATGTCACCCTGAGCGAAGTCCGTTGGGTCTCAGCAACAATAAAAAACAATCTAAAATCAAAATTAAGAAATTTCAATCAACTTGTTTCCAACAAGGTCACAAGAGGTCAAAAAGTAGGTTATTCCGTTTTTCTCCAAAACCAAATGTTGACGACAATAGGCATGAATGTGCCCATAAACCACTTTTTTGACGCCATATTTCTCCAAAACTGCCGTCACCTCATTGTCCTCTTCTTTGAAAGAATATGGCGGATAGTGCAACATGCAAACAATTTCTTCATTGTTTGTTTGAAGTTTTTTTGCCTCTTGAAGCGTCAATTCTAATCTTATAAGTTCTCGCTTATAAATTTTTTCGCTTTCTGGTGTCATAGGCTTGTTTGGGTCTGGAATGTTCCAAAGTCTTGTGCCACAAATGATGAAATTCTCAAATTTGATTGCATCATTTTGAATGGCATAAAAGTTTTGAGGCAAAATTCCCCTAACAGCACTTATGCTTTTCCACCAATAGTCATGATTTCCCCGAATTATAACTTTCTTTCCAGGTAAATCTTTCAACATGTCAAAATCAGCAACCGCATCTTCAAGCCTCATCGCCCAAGAAAAGTCGCCTGCCATCAAAACAATGTCATCTTCTTTGACACTTTCTTTCCAATCTGTAAAAATCTTGTCCAAATAGTTTTCCCATGTTGGACCAAAAATGTCCATAGGTTTCGGATTATTGACAGAAAGGTGAAGGTCACTTATTGCATAAATCTTCATAAACTCTTCAAAACTTCTTGCACCAAACGCATGTCCACTTGTCCGTTGAAATTTGCTTTGAAATGTTTCATGACTGTTGGCACACTTTTGTCCTCCAATTTTGAAATGATGTCGGCAATTTCTTCTCGCGAGAGCATTTTTGGAAGATATTTTGTTGCAATTTCAATCTGCCTTGTGATGTTTGCAACCTCGGTGGTGTTTCCAACCTTTGAATAGTTTTCTTTTTCATCATTCAATTCCTTAATAAGTTTTTGAATGATGTTTGAAATGTCCGCGTCTGTCATTTCTTTTCCGCTTTCACGCCTTGCAATTTTTTCAAGCATAATTTTGTTCATAAGCACGCTGTAGAACGCACGCGCAACAGAATCTTTGTTCTTTATTGCCTCAATATTTGCTTTTTTAATTTGTTCTTCAATCATTTTTCACTCCTTTTCTTTTAAGTATAATTATTTTTTCTTCCAAAATCAAGAAATTTAACAGATTTTTGTTGAGATTTCGTTGACTTTTGAAAATTTTTATGATATATTAATAAACGCATGGTGATGTAGCTCAGCTGGTTAGAGCGTATGGTTCATACCCATAAGGTCGGTGGTTCGAGCCCACCTATCACCACCAAGACTGAGAACTCTACACATCCCTAAATCACGGGTGTGTAGTTTTTCGTTTTTATTATATATAATAGAAAGAAAACGAAAAAAGCCAAATGTATGAGAAAAAGTGTGAGATTTAAACAAAAAATCTAATCAATTGGTCTTGTTTTTCTTTTTCGCACCAGACAAAAATTTCACGAGCGTATTCAAAAATCAATATCCTTTGACTTGTTTTCTTTTTTGTATAAAATATTTTGTAAATTTATGTAAATCATTTGACTTAGATTTATGTTTTTGATATCCTCATATAAATAAGGAGGAAATATAGTGAAAAAAATTAAAGATTTAAATTTAGGATTTTCCGATGCACAAAACTATATGCAAAGAGAAAATAAAAAGTTCTTAGAAAATGTTTTTGTAAAAAATTCCTACTTGGACGACCTTTTAAAATCTAACATATACTATTTAATTGGAGAAAAAGGCACTGGCAAAACGGCTTATGCAACATATTTAAACAACACCGATTATAAGGACCAAATATCAATCTTGAAATTTATAGACAGCACAGATTATGTAAGGTTTCACGAATTGAAAAAGAGTCACAAAATTGATATAAGTGGATATGTAGACATTTGGAAAGTTATTTTGTTGCTGCTTTTAGCTAAAAGTGTCACAGAAACCAGCAATATCATCGTAAACAACAGCAAAAGCAATATTTCTAATTTAATGAATGCAATTGACGAATATTATAATAAAGCATTCTCGCCTGAAATTATTAATGCTCTCAAAGTCGTGGACAACAGCGGTCTTGTTGCCAAATTAATTTTTCAACATCTGCAAATAGGTGGCGATTCCAGCAAAACAACAGAATTTACTGAGCAAAAAATCCAAATGAATTTATATTATATTGCACATCAATTTTGTGAAGGGCTGAAAAAGCTAAAGATATCAAAAAACTTAACATTGTATATTGACGGAATTGACGTTCGTCCACATGAAATTGAATTTAGCGACTACATAGAATGTATCAGAGGACTTGCCAATGCTGCTTGGACTTTAAACACTGAGTTGTTTGCAAACATTAAGGACTCCAAAGGGCAATTTAAAGTTGTTTTGCTTCTTAGACCCGATATTTTTAATTTGTTAAATTTGCAAAACTCAACCAACAAACTTGCGGACAATTCGGTGTATTTGGAATGGAGAACAACCTACACAGAATATAAAAATTCCAACTTATATAAAATGGCAAACAAACTTTTATCATATGACCAAGAACATGCTTCAAGCAAACATCCTTGGGAAGAATATTTTGACTGGGAAATTAAATCCACAAGTCCTACAAGAAAATATGACACTGCTTTTATGGAGTTTTTAAAAATTTCTTTAAGCCGACCAAGAGATATTCAAAGCATTCTAAAATTCCTCCAAGACCTCATGAAAATGAAAAATAAAGGTAATTACACGCGTTTTGATTATAAAACTTACACAAGTGATGAATTTCAAAATCGTTATTCTGAATATTTCTTAGGTTCATTAAAAGATCAGTTATCTTTCTATTATTCAGAAGACGATTATAAACATTTTAGAAAGTTTTTTGAATTTTTTGAAACATCACAATTCAGTTTCCAGCAATATATTGAAAAACACGAAAAATATATCCAATACATTAATCAAAACACGAAAAAAATCCCTCAATTTGTTGAGAATCCTAAAAATTTTTTACAACTTCTCTATGATTGCAATGTTATTGCTGCAATTGAAGGCCCAAATAATTTCTTTCATTTTTCATACAGAGAAAAAAGTTCAACAAACATTGCCCCCGAAGTTCCAATAGGCGATAATATTTCTTATCGATTTCATTATGGACTTTATAAGAAAACTAAATTAGGTCGATTTTAATTAACATCATGAAAGTGTTGATTTTGTTACATTTTTGTGTTATAATATTGCTATGGAATTGGAAGAATTTGAAACTGAACATGAAGTTCCTCTTGAATCTGAAGAGGAAAGAAAAGAACGCAAAAAGCGCGAAAGACTGGCACGCATGCAAAGCATGATTGAAAGAGGCAAAAGTGTGCTTAAAAATGTGCGAGAAGTTGCAGGAGTTGCTGCGAAAACTTTTTACATTGCTTTGAAAGATGACAAGTTTGTCTCCACCTTTTTGGACGCAAGCGGACTTTTAAAAAAGCCAAACTATCAAAAAGAAATTGCAAAAAACACATCAGAAATGGTTGCTCGTTTGCAAGAAAATTTAAATAAAATTGAAGAACTTAAGCGCAAAACAGAAGACAAATCTATGTAAGGCGTTTTAAACAAAAAAGACAAACAATTGCATTGTGTGTCTTTTTTTTTGAATCACCTATTGGCACAATAAGTGGTCTAATTGGGGCCGCCGACGCAAACGATACTGGCGGGAAAATCAGTGAAGAAGTTGCCACAACAGCTGGAAAGGGTGTTGCAATGACTGCAGGTGCGGCAATGCTGAGTGCCAAAGGTGCAGCTCTTGCCGGAAAAACAGCTTTGGGAGTTGGAAGAATAGCCGGAAGAACTGCAATTATGGCTGGGAAATTTGCTGGCAAAGGAGCCGTTGGCGCTGGAAGAATGTTGAAACAAGCCCACAATAATGCAAAATCAAAGAATATGGCAAAATATGATGCTAAGAATAATTTGATTAAATCATTAGACGGCAAAACAAAAGGACAATTTAACGAAGATGAATTCAGAAAACAAGCCGAAAGTGCAGGATTAAATAAAAAAGAAACCAACAATTTGATTCAAACAGTGAATGACAGTTTCGATCAGATGGAGTATGGCGAAAAATTAGAACATACAAGATTGGCAGAGGACTATGCATCCACCGACAGACAATTTAAAAATACTCGTGATGAAATTTCAAAGAATATAATCAAAGAAAGAAACAAAGAAGAAAGAAGAATCAGATTCAAAAATGCGACAACAAAAATCAAAAATTCCGGTGTTGGCAGATTTGGTTTAGCATTAGGACATGCAGGGCAAGCAGTTGGAAGATCTTTCGCTCGTGCAGGAAGAGCAACAGGAAGATTTGTTTCAAAAAATGTACTTCCAGAATTTAAACGTTATGGAGGAGGAGTTGCAAGAGACGCACGATTTATTGGTCGAGGTGTGAAGAAATTTAAAGATAAAGGACCTTTCAGTTTCCTTGGGCTTGCAACGAAAGATGATAAATTTGCATCAACTTTCTTGGATAAGTCTGGCATCAAATCAAAACCAAACTTCGAGAAAGAGACTGCCGCAAACACAGCAGAGATTGCAAAAAATCTGAAAAAAGATAAATAGAAAAAGTCACACAACTTTCGTGTGACTTTTTTAACCCTCCTATATTAAAACTTAAGTTTTAAACAAAGACTTTACTTGTTTGAAACATAGATGTTTATGCAAGGTTTTTATGGATTTGGAGGCAATCTTCTGTTAAGCTGATCAAGCTTTTCGTCCAATTCTTCCAATTTTCTGTTTGCCGCTCTTGTGTTGGCAGCTGTTTCCTTCTCGAAGTTTGGCTTTGGTCTAATTCCAGATTTATCCAAGAATGTCGATGTGAATTTGTCATCCTTAACCACTTCGTTGGCCAAGCTGAATGCGCCACCAATAGTTCCTCTCACGCTATTAAACGCTTTACCAACGTTTCTGGCACGAGTAAGCCGTCTGGATTGTTCATGTTGAGCTGCGCGCGATGCATTGTTAAGATTTGCATCAACATCCCAATGATTTCGATGAAGCTGTCTCTCATAATCCTTATCTCTTGAAACGAGTCTTCCACGACTGTCAACTGTTTGTGCCAGATTGTCACGCATGCTTGCAAGGTTAAGTTTTCCTCCAATAGCACTTGAATCTTTCACAGCATTAACCATGTTATCGGCTTCTTCATCAGAAAGTCCTTGTGCCTTGGCTGCTGCTCTGAAATCGTTCTCATTGAAGTCTGCTTTATTTTGCCCATCCAATTCTTTCAGCATTCTATCTTTTGTTTTAAACTTCTCAATTTCATCAATTTTATCTTGCCCGGTGACTTTGTTTTTAATTTTCTTTGTGACATTTTGAACGCCTTTTTTAAGCTTTCCACCTGTGGCAACATTAAGCGCTCCAAACCCTAATTTTCCTGCAACTTTTGCAGTCCCGACTGCTACACCTGCAGTCATTGCCACTGCCTTACCTGCAACTTGTCCAACCTCTTCGCTGATTTTTGCGCCCGATTCATTTGCATCTGCCGCCCCAATTAAACCACTTATTGTGCCAATAAATGCTTTAATTGTGATTAAACCTACAATGATGATGAGTGTTTGGGCAAAATAGTCCGCAACAGGAATATTGAAGAAGTCAATTTGATTTATATACGGCAAAATCAAGAAGAAGATGTTCATTCCGACGACGGCTCCATATGCCATCAGCACTTGTTTGAGGAAATTTTCAATCCAACTCTTTGTGCCCTTGCCACCATCAAGTGGACTTATTCCAAAAATTGCTGGAGCAATCAAGAAAAGTCCAAGCACCATGAAAATTCTTGTAATCAAACCCATAATGATGTTTACAAAAATTGTAAATGCAATAATGACGCTTCCAAAACCAACAATATAGTTAAACTCCCAAAGATTATAGAAATACCAAATCAAGCCGACATTGAATTTTGAGAAACAATTAAATTTTTGTGTCAAATAGTTGGTGAAATATTTTTCAGAAACCCATGCACTGCCTGCACCATAATCCAAATCGACCATTCCAACAAGGTGCAAGTTGTTGGCAAATGCCGTATCAACCATGTCTGCAAAAAGATCATAGTCGATGTTGTCTTGACTTATTTTGGCATTTTCAAACAGAGTCATATCTCCGCTTCCACCGCTCAGATACGTCCCAACAATGACATCCGAAAACCCTTCAATTCGAGCACGGTTGGCGTTATATCCCGCCACTCTGAACATCGAACCCGAAAATGTTTGGTTTGTTGCCGCAATGGTTGCCAACTGCTCTAAGTCTGGTGTCGGATTGTTTTGCGTCAAATTGCTTCCATAAAAAATGTCACTGCCAACACCAAACAAATCGTAAAATATATAAGTTTGCTCTCTTGAATTTCCCGTGTCCGTTTGCGACCGCGTGGTTGCAACGCTGACACAGTTGTCTTCCAGAGCCTCACCATACATTGTTGTCAAAGTGCCATTTGTGACAGATGTCAAACTGTCAAGCGCAGTGAGCAGTGCTTGAGAAACATAAAGTCCCAAAACCACAATCACCGGCATTGCAACCATGTTGATGATTGCTTTTCCTGCAGCATAGACATATTGCATTGGACCCTTTGCAGCCTTCTCATCATAACTATAGTGACTTTTGATGATTGCCACAAGCGTGCAAGCAAAACAGAGAATGACACCGAAAATGACAAAAGACCAAAAGACAGTTGAGAGAGGAGAATAATCAATTGTGTCAGCACCTTCAAAATGAATGTTGAAAATGCCCGCAATGAAATTTGTGATTAAATCTCCGCCAACAGCTTCCCCATCAATATAATAGACATCAAGACCTGCAAGTTTACGGAAAAACAACTGCAAAACATCAAGAAGTGATGCGAGGGAGGCATAGAAAAGGTATATGATTTTTGGAATAAAGTCGAACATCGCTTGAAAGAAGTCGCCAATCCAATCAAACAATCCCAACAACATTGAAGTGGACAATGTCAAATCCTCCTTTGTCTTGAAGTTTTTCTCTTCTATTTTCTCTCATTTTACCATTTTAATTTACAATTTGCAACATTTTTCGGAAAAAAGTTTGCTCTTGGAACATTATTTTTCAAAATTTTTAACTTTTTGCAGTGCAATAAACGCGCTTGTGGTGTATAATATTGTCATGAACGACAAAATCAGAGAAAAACTGAAAACCTTGACAACACGCCCCGGCGTCTATGTGATGCGTGACAAAAACGGAAACATCATATACATCGGCAAGGCGAAAAACTTGAAAAACCGCGTCAGTCAATATTTCCGCAATTCGCCAAAACCAAGCAAAGTGCAGGCAATGGTGAACAATGTGGATGATTTTGACTATTTTATTGCTGTCTCCGAACTTGACGCCCTTGGACTTGAAAGCAACCTCATCCACAAACATCAACCTTTCTACAACATCCTGCTGAAAGATGGCAAGGCATTTCCATACATCAAAATTGACATGAAAGAGGAATTCCCTCGCCTTGAAATTGTGCGCAAAGTCAAGAAAAACGATGGCGCAAAATATTTTGGACCATATATTGCTGGAATTGACCCGCGTGAAATTTTGAAAACCATCAATTTTGCTTTCAAAATTCGAACATGCAAGCAAAAAGTGGACAGCAATCACCGCGCAAAACGCGAATGCTTGAACTTTTCGCTTGGGCTTTGCAACGCACCTTGCACCGGCAGAGTGTCAAAAGAGGAATATGGCAAAGAAATTCAGAAAGTCATCCGCTTTCTTTCTGGAAATGATGATGAAATTGAAAAAATTTTGCAAGAGAAAATGGAAACCGCATCCGAACTGCAAAATTTCGAGCGTGCCATCGAACTTCGCGACGCACTTAAAATGGTTTCGCGCCTCAAACAACGCGTGGTGGCAAATCTTCCAAAGGATGTCAACAAAGATGTTTTTGCCTATCACACAGATGGCTTGAGTGGAGTCATCACTGCCATGATTGTGCGCGGAGGCAAAATTTTGGGCATAGTCAATTTTGTGCAGAGTGACGCCGAACTTGAAGAGTCGGACACACTTTTCAATTTCTTGACGCAATATTATCAAAACACCCTTGTGCCAAACGAAATCATTGTCAGTCACCAAATTGATGAACAACTTTTGAAAGAATATCTAAACAAAAATGTCAAAATCATTTCCAATCCGCACGGCATCAACCTCACACTTTTGAAAATGGCAAAAGAGAATGCCGAAGAGCACCTCAGCAAACATCTTGAAAAGGAAAAATTGCAATACAACCAAAGCATTGGCGCAATGAAACAACTTCAAGAAAAATTGCATATCAAAAACCTGCCACGCCGAATGGAGTGCTATGACATTTCGCACATCAGCGGAACAAACAAGGTGGCATCCATGGTGGTTTTTGTGGACGGCGCGCCAGCAAAGAAACAATATCGAAAATTTAAAATCAAAACCGTTCAAGGCAACAACGATTTTGAAAGTCTGAAAGAAACATTGAGCCGAAGGCTGAAGCGCTTTGTGGAGCAAAATGGCGAAAGTTTCAAAGAAAAGCCGGACCTCTTGGTGATTGATGGCGGAAAGGGACAACTTTCGTCTTGTTATGAAATTCTGCAAAGTTTCCACTTGGAAAATGAAATTGAAATGATTTCACTTGCAAAACGAATTGAAGAGGTTTTCACAGTGGAAAGTCACACACCCGTTTTGCTTAAATATGGCAGTGCCGAACTTCGCCTTTTGCAACGCATAAGGGATGAAGCACACCGCTTTGCCATAACATTCCACCGACAAGTGCGCACAAAAGCACAAACAGAAACCGAACTTGAACACATCAAAGGGCTTGGAAAAGTCAAAATTGATGCACTTCTTTCCGCATTCGGAACAACTGACGCCGTGCGAAAAGCCTCAATTGAAGAGTTGTGCCTTGTGAAAGGCATAAATGAATCCCTCGCCCACACAATCAAACAAGAACTCAACACTCAAACTGAAGATGTTGAAGAATGACGAAAAAGATTGCCAAATGTCATTCTGTTTACCTGAGCAAAGTTTGCTGTTTACCCGTCGCTTGTCACCCTGAGCGAAGCCTGTTGGGTCTCAGCGTCAGTGACGCTTTTTATGTGGAGTAGCCATTATTAAAAACAATTTTTTTGAGATTCTTCGACACACTCGCGTTGCTCGTGGCTCATAATGACGCAAAAATGTTTGAATAAAATCCAGAAAGCATCACCGGTGCCGTCGCGGACACTTTAACAAAGATGTGATACAATAAAATACATAAAAAATTTAGGAGGGAAAAATGAACGAAGTCATCAACTGTTTAATTTCAAGAAGAAGTTGCAAAAACTTTCAAAGCAAACAAATAAAGAAAAGTGATTTGAACGAAATTTTAAAAGCTGGCACATATGCCCCAAATGGCAAAGGCTTGCAATCGCCAATCATTGTGGTTTTGCAAGACAAAGAAAAAATTGCCAAACTTTCAAAACTGAATGCAAAAATTTTGGGTGCTGATGTTGACCCATTCTATAATGCACCAACCGTTTTGATTGTCATGGCAGACAAAAGAATTTGGACATATGTTGAAGATGGCAGTTTGGTGATGGGCAACCTCATGAACGCCGCGCACAGCCTCGGGCTTGGCTCATGTTGGATTCATCGTGCAAAAGAGGAATTTGAAACTCCAGAGGGCAAAGAAATGTTGAAAGAATGGGGCATTGACGAAAACTATGTCGGCATTGGACACTGCCTGCTGGGCTATCCAAAAACCGAACCAACAACCGCAAGACCACGCAAAGCAGATTATATCCGCTTTGTGAAATGAAAATGTGAAACTAAAAAAATACTCTAATAGTTATAATAATATGAAAAAACAGCAAAATTTTTGCATTTCGCTGTTTTTTCAATCTTTTATTTTTCATTTCTCAAATTTACTGTTGGTTTGTTTTCGTCCACAACCTCTTGTGTTTTCATAATTTCTTCAACTGCAGTTTCAATCATCTTTGGAAGTTCCACTCTAATGCCAAGTTGAAAATGTGCCCGGCTTATTTTCGAAAAACCATAATTGTTTCCATTTTCTTTTGCACTTGCATAGACTGAAAACCAATTGATTTTGTCCACATCTTCAAGCGAATTCAATTTCTCTGACTTAATGAAACAAAAATCTTCATCGCCTGTGGAAAAAGCAAAAAATCCCTCACTTTGAACTTTCACTTCGCAAGGCTTCCCTGTCAAACTTGAAATGGCACTTTTGACCTGATTTGTTGAAATATGTTGCGCTGAAAGCAGGGTTCCAAATTTTTCGTCCTTTTTCAATTCACCATCCTGCAAATTTTTCAGATATTCTTGTTGCATTTTAAGCAACCTTTCTTTTTCCTCTCTCAAGCGACTTTTTGCATCTTCCAAGACTCTCTCAGCATACATAACGTCATCTTCCAAATTTTTAAGTGCAACGCTAATGTCTGCATTCAGTTTGTCATAAATTTGATTATACCTCCCCGCCTTTAAGACATTTCTTTTCTTCTCATTCAAAAATTCATAAAACAATTCTTTCAATTTCACTATTTTTCTCCTTAACATTTTGCGTCCTTTCAATCTCTAAAGCAAACTTTTTAATATAATAACATATAAAAAATTTTTGTCAAGCATAAAAATTGTTTTGGATTTTATTTTTGTTATGCTATTCTTTCATAAGAAAATGTTGAAAAGAAATTTCATCACATCATCATTCTCAAGCAAAAGGAAAAAATAAGAGGTCTTTATGTTAGATTTCATTTCACAAACCGTTGAAAATCAACCAAAGATCTTCGGGACACTACATTTCATAATTTTGGCAATTTTCGTTTTATTAATTGTTTTAATTTGCATCTTTTTACGACACACAAACGAGAAACAAAACAAAATAATTTTGTTGTTTTTTGGTCTTTGGCTGTTGTTTTTTGAAATTCTTAAACAAGTTTTGCTGATTTATGACCAAGGAAACTTCAAATATGATTGGCAACATCTTCCGCTTCAACCTTGCAGTGCATTGATGTATACAATCATTTTGGCTGGATTTCTTTCAACCAACAAGAAAACAAAGAAATTTGAGCAATTTCTCTATGCTTTCATTGGAATTTTTGGATTTTTCTCGGGCGCTTCTGCAATCGTGATGCCGTCTTCAATCTTCAGCACAAACTATATCTTGTTGCTCTTTCAAACTTCACAACATCACATGGTCTTGGCTTTGCTTGCAGTTTATTTGTTTGTCAGCGGAAGAGTTAGTCCAAACTTTAAAAATTTTCTTAAATCAGTTGCTGTTTTTGTTTTCTGGTGCGCCACAGCTTTCATCCTTAATGTTGTTCTTTTTGCAATCACAAAAAATCCCGAAATTAATTTGATGTATATTGGTCCATACACAATTTGGTCAATACCAATAATTTCAGATTTTATCAAAATCGACAACCCTTGGGCATTCATTCCTTTCTATATTTTCATATATTCTCTCGCATGTTTGCTTTCAATGTATGTATATCTCTGTGTTGCAAAAATTGTCGCTTACATCCACGGAAAAATCACCAAAAATAAACAAGACGTTGTGAAAAGGATGTTGGAAATAATTAAATCAGATTTTTAAATCAAAAAAAAACATTCAAAAATGAATGTTTTTTTATCAATAATTTTCTGCGTGAATTTCAAAGAAACTTTGTGGATGTCCACAAGTTGGGCAAACTTCTGGGGCTTTTGTCCCAACAACAATATGTCCACAATTTCTGCACTCCCAAACTTTAACTTCAGATTTTTCAAACACTTGGGCAAGTTCGACATTCTTCAAAAGTGCGCGATATCTCTCCTCATGATGTTTTTCAACTGCAGCAACAAGTCTGAATTTTGCGGCAAGTTCTGGAAAGCCCTCTTTCTCAGCAGTTTCAGCAAAACCAGCATACATGTCAGTCCATTCATAGTTTTCACCCTCAGCGGCTTGCTCCAAATTTTCAGATGTGTTGCCAATGCCCTCAAGTTCTTTAAACCACATCTTTGCATGTTCGCGTTCGTTTTCTGCAGTCTTCAAAAAGAGTGAGGCAATTTGCTCATATCCCTCTTTCTTTGCAACTGAGGCGAAATATGTATATTTGTTTCTTGCCATGCTTTCGCCCGCAAAAGCTGTGTGGAGGTTTTGCTCGGTCTGTGTGCCAGCATATTTTGTCTTTCTTTCAGCCTTTTCTTCAATCAATTCCAAATTTTCGCCTTTTGCTTTGCAAAGTGGACAAATTGGCTCTTGTCCGTCCTCGACTTCAAAAATTGCTCCACAAATTTTACATCTGTATTTTTTCATATTTTTCTTCTCCTTTGTATTCTTATTTTCAAAATTTTGATTCCCTGTTTCAAATTTTTCGGCAGTTTGTTCGTCCTCGTTGCATGGAATTTTTTCCAAAAGTTTTTTTGCAACTTCTGTTGGAAAATCTTTTGTCGGCGAATTTTCAATCAAACTTTTCAAAAGATTGTGTACGTTTCTGCTTTGAGGAAGCATAAATCCCGCCTCCCGAAACAAATCTTCAGCAATCAAGCGGTTTGATTTTTCAAATGCTCTCATCAGCCTATCAAATGCCTCGCTTTTGCTCTTTTGTGCAAGTTGTTTTGCAATTTGCTCTGACCTTGTTTTGTTTTTTGCAACTTTGTTCAATGCCGAAACAACTTTTTCGGACTTTTTTTGTTGTGGTGGCATTTCAAGCGGAACCATGGAAATTGCTCCACTTGGACAAGACTTTGCGCAGAGCCCACATCCAATGCACTTTTCGGTGTCAATGACACTGTTTTCGGTGTCAGTTGCACCAACAGGGCAAACATACAGACACAGGCAATCTTTGGTGCAGAGGCGCAAATTTCTGACAGCAACTTGTTTTTTCATGCGTTTGCCCTCCTTTCAATTTTCTCAAATTTCCAACTTTGAACTTTGCAAACAGGACAAATTTCAGGCGGTTTGTCTCCCACATACACAAACCCACAAATTGTGCAAACCCAAACTTCCGTGTTTGCCAACATTTTGTCGCCTTCATTTCGGAATCTTGTCAAAAGGCTGTCAAGCATTCTTGTCACCTTTTCACCCCAAACACAAACTCTAAGCGCACCGCGGTCTTTTTCATTCTCACCATTTTGTGCACCTGCAACGCGTTGAATGTTTGGATAGTTTTCGCCCAAATCTTCTTGCAAGAATTTGGAAAGTGTTTCCACATTTGGACTTTCAACAGGAGGCGCAATTTCAGCAAAATATTTTGCCAATTCATTGAACAATTCCATTTCTTCAAACTTATATTGTTTTTCGCACCCGCGTGCAAGATTGGAACAAACTGCAGAAAGTTCAGCAACCGAAAGTTTTTGAAAATCTTCATTTTCGAACACTTCTACCCTTTGCGTCACTTTTGATTTTTGGTTTGAATTTTTGTTTTTGGAAACATTTAACTTTTTTTCGTTCTTTGTTTCCAAAACAAGTTCAAAATCCGCCTTTGACGCCCCGCAGACCGGACATACCCAATTTTCTGGCAATTTTTCAAAAGGAATTTTCTGCTTTGAGTCGTCATAGACAAACCCGCAAATTTTGCATATGTATTTCATCTTCACCTCACAAAATTTGTTTTGAAAGTTTATGACCTTTCAAAAATAATATAACATAAATGTTCCATCAAACAAAATATTTTCTCCAAATTTTTTGTGTACAAACATTACCAAACCGTTATGTGATTTAACAAACATAATAATTTAATTTAAATAGAAAAAATATGTTCTTTTTGCTTGACATAAAATTGCATAACCGATTATTATATTTTTAAGGAGGTAAAAATGAAAAAAACTTTGACAACAACAATCATCATTCTTGCAATTGGAATTGCAATGATCATTGTGGGAAGCGTTTTGCAAGGAATTTCTTGGAGTGCTGATTTTGATGGAACGCAACTTGCAAGTGCACTGACAACAATTGGCTACATCACCGCAGCCCTTTCCGGCATTGTTTTGACAGGTTTTGGCATTGCACATGCACTTAAGCCAGAATGCAAAGAAGAAGACGCCGAAAAGAAACAAAAATAAGCAAAACCCAAACAGCAGAGAGGTCACATTTTTGTGACTTCTTTTTTTTAAACAATATGATTCAATAAAATATGTGAAACAAAAACAATCCAAACAAAATGTTTGCTTCGTCAAAGAATTTTCTGCACTTTCCATAAATGTTTTTCCTGCCGAAAAACCGTTTGAAATTTTATGGTGCGATATAAATAGTAAAAGCAAAAAGGTGTTAGTATAAAGTTGCAAACACCTTTTATTTTTTACTAATCTTTAATTTTTCTACAAGCCCAAAACACAGTCTCGCCAGCAAATTCTTTTACAACATCATTTTCTTGTGCGATTTTTGTGCTTTTTATATG
>CALWJY010000011.1 GCA_944381135.1 uncultured Clostridia bacterium
TTTTTTGTCCTACAAATTGATTTAAATTATTTAAATTTGTTTTGTTTTAAGTTTATATTAAAATAACTTTTGTATTTAATTTACGGAATTTTGAGATAAGTTAATTGAAATAAGTCATTTTTGTATAGGTATTTTGTTCTTTAACATAATATTTTTGATTTAAAAAGATATTGACAAAATCCGCGCTCCGTGTTAAAATTAAGTAAAATTAGTGGGTTGAATATGGTGGCAAAAACAAAGAGATTGATGTTGGCAATTGTTTTATGTTTATCTGTCCTTTTTTTAGGTGTGACTTTGTATGGATGTGGTGAGCAAACAAACACATTCACAATCACAGTGCAAAATGGTTCAAATGGCACAGTTTTGTCAAGCGAAAGTTCTGCTGAAGCGGGCCAAGAAATCACATTAATTGGTTTCTGCAAACAGTGGTTATGAACTTGACCAACTTATCTCAAGTCCGGTTGTGGAACTGACAGAAAAATCTGAAAACGTTTATACTTTCATCATGCCAGAAGATGATGTCACAATTATGTCAACATTGAAACAGACACAACAAAGTTCGACAGAGGAAGGGGATGTTGTTGGAAGTTATACAGTTTCAAGAGTGGAGAGGCATTACAACGACGATCGTGAAAATTATGTCCCTGACATGAGCAGCGATTATTGGCGTCACACTTATCTTCAACTTAATGACGATCAGACAGCAACCATAATCACATACATGGACTACACTGAACCAGACATTTATGTTTTCACAACAAGCTACACAAGTTTGAGCAATGGAGATTATGAGATTGATATAAGTTTTGATGACTATGGATTTTTCATTGAAAATGCTCATGTAGAAGATGACACATTAACTTTCGAATTGATCACTTCCTATCATACAGATTATTACACATTCATAAAAACTGAGGAAATACCATTTGAAACAGGGGCACTTAATGGCACATATGTCAATAATGTGGAACAAACAGTCGTTGTTAACAATGGAGAAATAACTTTTGAGGGAATTCCTGTTGATCATGTCATTGGAAACACCGCTTTTGTTTCCGTGGGACAAGAATTGTATATTCTTCAAATTGAAGTGACAGATGAAGGATTTATAAGCAATGGCGTTGCGTATGATAAAGAAACTGACACTTTCACAAAATTAACAACTGATGATGTGTTTGTGAAAACAAATTAAAGAAACAGGGCAGTTGACCCTGTTTTTTGATGCCTACATGCAAAAGCGGTTGTCGGAAGAGATGTGCTCAAGTTGTTGGCGTAGAGAATTATATTTGTCAAGTGTTGTGAGAAGATAGCGTTCTTTTGCTTCTTCGTTCATGTTTTTCAAAATTTTATCGTCCATGAGATAGTGCACAGGGTTGGTTATGACACCGTCTTGTGACAAAAGGAACTCAACTTTGCTTTTAAATTCTTCATCCTCATTTGAAATCACTTTGATTTTTGCGCTGACGGGAGTTTCTCTTCCAATCAAGCGTCTTTTTGCCTTTTGGGCTATGCTTTTAAGAACATCATTTTTCATGTTTAACCTCCATAATAATCAAAAGAATAGGACTTTTGATATATGGATTTTACAACAAAATCTGACACTTTCCAAAAAATATCTTTTCCGATTTTGTCGAATATAATCTAAATTTTTGTTAATTAAAAACGAATTAATTAAAGGGCGCAAAGAGACAACTTTTTGACTTACAACATATATAATTGATATGAAAAGAAAAAATGTGGAAATTGGCAAAGATGTTGTGCTTGGAAAAAAAGTTAAAATTGAAAACAATGTAAAAATTTTGGGACAAAGTTTTGTTGCTGATGGCTGTGTGATTAAGTCCGGCTCGCGTCTTGAGGATGTGACACTTGGTGCGGGTTGCGTTGTGGACAGTTCGGTGATTTCAAAAGCAAACTTGGGAGAGGGTTGCAATGTTGGGCCGTTTGCCAACATAAGACCAAATTGCATTTTGGCAGACGGAGTGAAAGTTGGTGCGTTTGTGGAACTTAAAAACGCCTATGTTGGAAAAAACAGCAAGATGGCGCATTTGAGTTATGTTGGAGACGCCGAACTTGGTGAAGATGTGAATGTTGGTTGCGGAGTTGTGTTTGCAAACTATGACGGCAAAGAAAAGCACAAGTCGAAAGTCGGAAATCGCGTTTTCATTGGATGCAATGTCAACATTGTTGCACCGGTGAACATTGCAGATGACACCTATATCTGTGCTGGAACGACTGTGACCAAAGACACCAAAGAGGGAGATTTTGTGATTGGACGCGTCAGGCAAGAGAACAAGAAAAGATGACAGATGGCAGGCATTGCCTGTTTTTTGATTTTATAGAAGTTTCAAAAAATATTTTAAACATTTATTCATATTAAATAAAAAATAATTTTATACAAGTTTTTTAATATATTTCTATATTTTTAATATTTTAAAAAAAGCGAGAAATTTTCAAATAATTTAGGTTTTCTTTGCATTTTTGGAGCAAAAAGTGATATTATGAATGCATGAAATGTGTTTATATTTATAATCCAACAAGTGGTAAACAAAGAAATTCGAGATTTAAAGATTATGTTGTTTCGCGGTTAAATGAGAAATTTGATGTTGTGGACTGCAAACCAACCGGTAAGCGCGGAGACGCGGGACAATTTGCAAAAGAAGCGTGCGGAGTGTATGATGTCCTTGTGATTTCTGGCGGTGATGGCACGATGAACGAAGTCATCAATGGTTTGGCAAACCAAGAAAACCGACCAAAAATTGGATACATTCCGACGGGCACAACCAACGACCTTGCTCATTCTTTGAGAATTTCCAAAAAGCCAAAAAAGGCATTGGACATAATTTTGGCAGGGAATACAATCAAGCACGACATTTTCAAGGTGAATGACAAATTTGGTATTTATGTTTGCGCTTTCGGAATTTTCACAGGGTCAAGTTATGAGGCTTCTCAAAAATCTAAAAAACATCTCGGAAGATTGGCATATTTCAAATATGGTGCAAAAGAACTTTTTGCCTCAAAACCTTTCGATTTGACACTGAAATATCAAAACGCTTCACTTTCGGGCAATTTTGTGCTTGGAATCATTGCCAACAGCAGATTTGTTGCGGGATATAAAATTGACAAAATGTCAACTTATGACGATGGCTTTGTGAATGTGATTTTGGTTAAGACAAACCTCAAGAAGCACATTTCTTTGACATCACTTTTCCGAATTGCAAGATTGTTTCTGTTTGGCATGAGAAACTTGCGCCACAACAAAAAGTGCATAATTTTGAAATTAGATAAGTTTGCAGTTGATGTGCCAAAATCAACAATAATCAACCTTGACGGAGAAAAGGGCTTCAACGGTTCTTTCGAATTTGAGGTTTTGAAACAACATGTGGAAATTTTTGTTAAAAAATAAAGACAATTTCTTTTAGAAAAGAATCATTTTTAAAGTTCAAAAATTAAACAAAATTAAATAAAAATTAAAAAAATATTAAAAAACACAAAAAAACAATCAAAATTAAACAAATTTTTGAAAATTTTGGTTGTTTTTTATTTTTGCTGATTTTTAAACGGCGTTTTTGGGTTTTTTAAACAAAGTTGATTTGTTTTTATCATATTTTTGTTATTTTAAATTCAATTTTAATCTAATTTTAATTTTTCAACATTTTATTTTATATTTTTTATTTAATTTTATTTATTGTAAAACTTATAATTTTTTAAAAAATAGGCAAAATATTTTTATGAAACTTTGGAATGGATTTAAAAAATTTTGGACACGAGGCTTGGATTTTTCGGGAAAGACCTCTCGCAGTGAATTTTGGTGGGGTGTGCTTGCAAACGCACTGATTATGCTTGTGCTTTTGGTTCTGCTGATTGTCAGTCTGATCTGCTTTGAAGAAGTCATCAACCCTTTCAGCATCACCATGATTGCCCTTTTTGCCCTTTTTTGTCTTGTTGAACTTCTGCCATCCATTTCGCTTATTTTCAGACGTATGCACGACATTGGAAAAAGTGGGGCAAACATCTGGGTTCTGTTCATTCCGCTTTTTGGTTTTTTCTGGTATTTATATCTCGTCACACGTCCAACAGGGTTTTATGAAAAAGATGTGACAAGCGCCATATAAAGATTTTAACCATAAAATCAAACCGTAATTTTCATTTTCATCATCTTTTCTTTTGTATGCCAAATTTTAGTTTCATATTTGGTTAATTTATTTGCACAACAACATGTTTTAGTGATATATTATATATGTAAAGATAAAGAGGAAAGATTTATGAAAAAATTGCACACTTTTCTTTTGACAGCGTTAATTATGGTTGCGGGTGTGACTCTGTTTGCTTGTGGTAGTGGTGATCAGCCAAAAAGCTATAACATAACAGTTGAAGAAAACGAACTTGTTGACATAAGCACAGATTTTCAACTGGCACAAGAGGGCACACTCATCACTGTGACCGTTGAGCCTGAAATTGATGTCTATGTTTTGAATGTCTATGCAAACAATGAGACTTGCACAAAAGTTGATGACAACACATATACTTTCACTTTGGTTTCTGACACAACTGTCAGTGTGGAAACCGAAATGAGATATCAAGAAGTTTCTGAAAGCGAGTATGCTTCAGAAGATATGCTTAATCCGACACAAATCATTAAGACGGATGCAAGTTATCTTCAAGGCTGGAGACCATACTTGACTTACAACTTCAGCGAAAGCATTTATGATGGAGACAATCTGAAAACACTTATTTCTTCAAATCAAGATGTCATTCCTAACGAAGCTTTGAGTGCAGAATTTTTTAATAGTGCAGGAAGAGACAATGCCATGGTTGACGGTGTTAATGTTTATATCAACACTGACATGATTGATTATGGCGAAACATATATTGTGCTTGAATTCAAAGAATCTCAAGTTTCATCGTCACCAACTTGCAGACTTGTTAAGAGAATTGAAGTTATAAGCGAAGAAAATTATGATTATTCTTCAGACCTTATGACAGAAACTGTCACGCTTAACTTCTCAAGCGTTCAAACAATTTTAGACAACTTTGAATATGTGGGCATTCAAATTTCAGATGATGATAATGCAAGAGTTTATGGCATTAACTATGGCGAACTTGGAATTTCGCTTGAAAATGATGGACCTGTTGGAATTACTGAATGGTGGAACACTTCTGGTGTGATTTATTATATTCCTAAAGAAGATTTACCAATAGAACTTACCATCAATTTTGGATATCTTGCAGGTCACCATTTTGGACTTGATGTTTTCGGACTGATGAAAGTTTATCCTGACGATTATGAAAGAATTAACTTGTCAATCAATGAAAGACTGTCAGGTGGCGCCATGTATAGTGGTGGGGCTTTGACATTTGAGAGAGACAATTCCAGCCTCAGCCTTGATGTTGTTTCAAGATAAAAAGATAGAGTCTATTGATAATCAATAATAAAAGTTGAATACAAATATATTTTGAAGAAAAATATTTTCACAATTTTTTGACAGTCTCAAAGGTCACGAGATTTGAGGCTGTTTTTTTAAATTTGATTGATGTCATAAAAGTGGCGATTTACGAAAAAATAAAAAACTAAAAATTAAAAAATATTAAAAACAAAAAAAATGCAGAAAAATTGCAAATTTTTGTTGGAAATCACATTTAAAAATTTTTAAAAAAATCAAGTTTTTGGATGAGCGCACAAAATGATGATTTCGCAAAGAAACATGATGTCATCCTTGCAGTCTCTCTCAAGCCATTCGCTGACAATTGCGGTGACTCCTGTCAAAAAATATTTTGACATATATTGCATGATTGTTTGGTCGGTCACTCTGCTTTTGATGTAGATTGGCTTCAGCACATATTTGAAAAGGGCGTCATAGGTTTCGTTGGCATCAAAACTTCTTAAATTCAACGCAAGGGAAATTTTTGCAATTGTGCTTGGCGTTTTGGGCGCTTTGGTGCTTGGCGTTGGAATGTGTCTTGTGCTTGTGTCTGATGCTGTCACAACAAGTTTTTTGATTTCCGGCATCGTGATTGGAATTGTTGGCATTGTGGTGGTTGCAATCAATCCGGTGGTCTTTTTTGCAAAGAGCAAAAAGATTGTCATTGAAACAAAACAAGACTAACCTTTCTGCTTCACAAATGTGAAGTGATGATTGAAAAGAAAACAAAAAATGGCAGGAATATGAGAATTGCAAAAATACTAAAAAAATGGAAAAATGCAATAAAAATTGTGAAATTTAACAAAAAAAACAGTAAAAAAGTTGAAAATTTAACTAAAATTTGTTAAAAATGAAAAAAGTAATTTGAGAAAAGTGATTCAAAAAAGGCAAAAAAAATGAAAAAATATCGAATTGATGTGTTTGTTAATGACGATTTGGGAGAAGAGGTTTTGACTTCAAAAGATTTTGAAGATTTTTTGAAAGCCAAAAATTTTCGCGAGCAAATCAGAATCATAACAATACATTCTCAGAAAAATCAACAAAATTTTGAAAAAAGGAGCAAAATTATGGAAGAGAACAAAAACTTTGAAGCAGAGGAGAATGCTGACAAAATTAAAAAAACTGACGATGCAGAAATTGTCAAAGAACAATTTTCCGAATTTCTCCACACAAAAGGTTTGAAGGCAAAGTTTAAACTTGCTTTCAAAGATATGGCGGAAAACGCAAAAGAGCAAAAGAAGAGGGATGCCGAAAACTTTGAAGAAGTCAAAGCAAAATCACGCGAAGAAAACAAAGATTTTTATGACTTTCTTCACACAAAGGGTTTGAAAGCAAAATTTCACTTGGTGATTGAAAACATCAAGAGAAGTGCAAAAGAAAACTCTGAAAGGATGAAAGAAGAGCGCAAGGCAAATGAGGCAAGACAAAAAGAATTGATTGAGTCCGCAAAAAATCCGGTTGCAAACAAAGAAATTTCCGCAACTCAACTTTCAAAGGAATTTAACGACTTTTTGAAAGCAAAAGGGCTGGATAAATACAGCATAACAATCACAGAGGAGGAATGAAATGAAAATTGAAAATGAAATGGAAGCCACGGAATGCCGTGGTTTTTCTTTTTAAAGACGCCTAAAAATGTTTGGGAAAAAACGAATGTGTGATATAATTCAAATGTTTGGAGAGGTTTATTATGGCTGTAAAGAAAAAGGCAACCAAAACCACAAAGCGTGCCGAACTTGGCATTGTTTTGGATGAAAAAGTTGCAAAAAATGGCGCGAAAGCAGTTCAAAAAGTGGGCAAAAATGCTGGAGGAAAGACAATTTTGATTGTCGCAATCTTTCTTGTTGTTGGCATATTGCTTGGCGCAGGAGTTTGGTGGCTTGTTTGCAAAGATGATTGTTTCGAACTTGTTGGACAAGAGGAAGTTGTGTTGACTTTGGATGAAGTCTATGTTGATGAGGGTGTTCGTGTTGTGGCGTTTGGAAAAGACGAAAGTGAAAACATCACAATCGAAACCAACTTGCAAATGGACGAAAATGGCAATTTTTCATCAGGCGAGGTTGGAACATTTTACATCACATATAAATCTGAATGTTTCAAATATGGCACACTTTTCAAAGTGCAGAAAGTCAGACTTGTCACATTTGTGGAAGCAAGTGAGGGAGGTGAATGATGGCAAAAAAGAAAACCAAATTTTTGGCTGGAATCATCTCTGTTCTTGTTGGAGCAGTGGGAAGTTTTTGCGTTGCAACCTATTTCACTCTTCCTCCAACGGACGAAGTTTATGTCAGCGAAGAGGTTTATTATTCAAGTGAAGACTCAGAGCCAAGTTTTGCAGATATGTCCTCTTTTGATGCGGACATCTCCATACATTTTTTGGAACTTGGCAACAAATATACGGGCGATTGTGTTTTCATTCAAACTGACGAGGCAGACATTTTGATTGACTGCGGGTCGAAGACCAACAGCATTCCAATTGTGGCGGAATATTTGAACAACTATTGTCAAGACGGAATTTTGGAATATGTCATTGTCACTCACGCGCACCAAGACCACTATGCCGGCTTTGCAACAAACACCAAAACTGACAGCATTTTTGATTTGTTTGAATGTGAAGTCATCATCGATTTTGCCATGACAAATCAAAGTCCGACTGCCACAACATATTCAAACTATCAGCGTGAACTTCAAGATGAAGTTGCAAACGGGGCGCAACATTTCACCGCTTTGCAGTGCGTGGAAGAGACGGGTGGCGCCACGAAAAACTTTTCAATTGGCGATGGCATCACAATGACAATTTTGGACAGTTACTATTACACCCATTCTTCCAGCACCGAAAACAACTATTCCGTTTGCGTTCTGATAACTCAAGAAATTTCAAATAATGAAACACGAAACTTTCTCTTCACGGGAGATTTGGAAGCGGACGGCGAAGAATGGTTGGTGGAAATGAATGACTTTCCTCAAGTGGAACTTTATAAGGCTGGGCATCACGGGTCAAAAACCTCTTCTTCCGAAGCGCTTATGCAAGTCATTCAGCCAGAATATGTTTGCGTTTGCTGTTGCGCTGGAAGTTCTGAATACACCTCCACTCCGGAAAACCAATTTCCAACACAGGAGTTCATTGACCGAGTTGCGCCATACACACAAAAGATTTTTGTGACAACACTTTGTGTGGACTATAAAAACAATGAATTCACCTCTTTCAATGGCAACATTGTTTTCATGTCAAACGCAGAGGAATATGCTTGTTTTTGCTCCAACAACAACACCTATTTGAAAGACACCGAATGGTTTGCAAATAACCGCACCTGGCCGGCATGAAAATTTGAAATTTAGATGAAGGGTTTTAAACAAAAATCTTTCATTTTTAGTTTGACATTAATTATTAATTTTTAGGTTTTTATCAAAATTTTGCATTTTTTTATTACTTTTTATCAAATTTTTTAGTTTTTTTAAAGTTTTCAAATTTTCGATTTGAAAGATAAAACATGAAAGATTAAAATCACAAACCAGATTTGAAGCCTTAAGATGCACTGCGCTGAATTTTTATTTATAATTTATATTGCTTTAATTATATAAAATATAACAACTTTATTTTCGGATCAGGCGCCAACAAATGCTGGAGAGTATGTTGCAAGAATAACTTTTCCTGAAACGGATGGCTATGAAAGCCTTGTTCATGATGAGGAATTCACAATTTCAAAACGTTCGGTCTATCTTTCTGGAATTTCTGTTTCTGACAAAGCCTATGACGGCACAGACACAGCAACAATTTCGGGTGAACCGGTTTTGAGTAATGTCGTGAATGGAGATGATGTTTCCGTTTCACAAATTGATGCAAGGTTTTCATCAAACGGAATTGGAGACAATGTTTTGGTTGTGTTTGATCAAGTTGTTTTGACGGGCGAGGACGCTGGGAACTATCAAGTTGTCACACCAACTCTGACTGCAAACATCTATGGGCAAGAAAGTTTGTTCACAGTCAACTATGTTGCAACAAGGGGCGGAACAATCACCGGCGAAACAAGCCAACTTGTCTATGAAAATTCAAATGCAACCACAGTGACTGCAGTTGCACAAGAGGGATATTATTTTGCTGGCTGGAGTGATGGCTTGATGACAGAGTCAAGAACGGACACCAATGTGACCGCAAGTTTCACAGTGACAGCAAACTTCAAACCTATTGTTGACGAAACTGAACTTGATTTGTTCATCATTGCTGGGCAGTCCAATTCGGTTTGCTATACAGGCAACAACAGCGCCAGCCTTGACGTTTTAAATTCACCAAATTATCCAGAAAATGTTTTTGAATATCGTCCAAGCTTAAACAACATTCAAAAACTTCAAAACCCTGTGGGTGAGGGTGTGAGCGCGGCAGGTGTTTCACAAGGTTATTCCACAGGCGGAACTTGGTTTTCATCAATGGCAAAAGCATACAACGAGCAAACCGGCAGAAGCGTTGTCATTTTGCCTGCAGGGAATCCGGGTGTGACTACAAACACCTATTATTCCGGTGGTGGAAATTTTAACATGCTTATGGAAAAATATAACAGTTTCAAAACTTGGATTGATTCTCAGGACACCTATTCTCTTGGAAGAATCATTGTTGTTTGGCACCAAGGTGAAAGTGGCACGGGCGATGGAAGCACAATGGCTCAGGCCACCAAAAAAGTGTTTGATGACATAACAAACGCAATTGAGGCAGTGGATTCAAATCATCCAGTTGACCAAGTTTTCTTCTCAAGAATTTCCAACAACCAAGCATGCAATGCTCAGCAGACTAAGGACTATAACCAACAATTTGCAACCTTAAATGAAACAACCGACTATGTTTTGGTTGCTCCAAATGCATTGCAATATTATTGGCTTGACCAATTTGCTGACGAACATCACTATGACATGAACGCGTGCAACGATTTTGGAAATAAGATTGGAAGCGACATCGCTTATTACTATCTCAACGACCGCACAAAACCAAATTCAACCACTTATGAAGAAACTCAAAACATGAATTATGGCAGTTTGCTTGAGGGCTTAAATGTTGTAAGCGACCACTTGATTGCTTTTGATGACATATTTGACAAATCTATGACATGGCTTTTGTCAGATTCGACCTATGCAGCATATGCAGAAATTGCAAATGTTCAACTTGACTATGACACCAATTTCGAACTTGAATTCACTTTGAAACTTGGCGACAATTTGGTGGGCGTCAGTGCAGGAAATGCCCGTCCTGTTCTTGGAAGTTCAAACAATTCCGATTCAATTTCTGTTGGCTCAAACAGCGTCATTTTGAAATCTGTCTCAACAAACATCACTTTGGCACACAATGTTTCACCAATGGTTTACAGACCTTCTTCAGAACGCATCTGTAAAGAAATCAGTCACGAGACATACAAAATTGTGAAAGAGGAAAATGTGATTTCACTTTATGTCAATGATGATTTTGCATCGTCTCAGCAGGTTTCAGCAGACTTCACACTCAATCTCAACATGTTTGGAAGAAGTGGGTCAACACATTTGCAAGGCGTTGTGTCCAACTTTTCACTCAGAGTTGGTTAACGCAAAAGATGTTAAATCAACTGATAATGCAAAAATTCACAAAAAAAATGACAGACTTAGTCATCATTATAGACTGATTAAAAAGGTAGTGGCAAAGGTTTTTCACTATCTTTTTTTGCACTTTCAATAACTGTGCTTATAAGCGAGAATAAAAAAATATATTGGATAAATTTGACACTTTATGGCGAAAAATTTTAAAATAGAGACAACAAGGAATTTGTGGAGGAAATTTGTTTTACGACCATTTTACACCAGACCAAATTTGCGGAATTTTCACATCATGGCACTTTGTTGCAATGGCAATTTTCTTTGTGCTTTTGATTTTGGCGTTGTGGTTTTCAAGGAAACTTTCTGACAGGCAAACCAAGATCATCTTGTGGACAATTGCAATTTTGGTGACGGTTATGGAAATTGTGAAAATCATCATCAGGCTCTATAAAGGCGAGGGTGGTGACAGTTGGATTCCGCTCTATTTTTGCAGTTTGTTCATCTATGCCATTTGGTTTTCGCTTTGTAAAAACAGACACTTAAGAAACACAGGTTTCTGTTTTATGGTTTTTGGTGGAATTGTTGCTGGCATTTGCAACACAATCTATCCATCCACCTCGCTTATGCTTTTCCCTATTTGGCATCCGGCATCACTTCACAGCCTGTTCTATCATTGGCTGATGATCTATGCAGGGTGTATGGTTTTAATAAAAAAAATGTATCAGCCAAAAATCACTCATTTTTTCTATTATTTCATTTTTGTCACAATTGCAACGGTTCTTGCAGTGATTGTCAATCACTTTCTTGGGACAAATCTGATGTTTATGGGCAATCCTTTTGGGCTTGGTTTTCTTCAAGAGATTTTCAATTACTCGCCGGTGCTCTATGCATTTCTTGTGTTCCTTGCACAAGGCGTGGCATTGTTCTTTGCAACATATGGAGTCTATGCACTGGTGAGATTTATAATCAAAAGAAACTGTGAACAAAGATGAATGTGTCAAGTCAAGACGTGTGCCTCCGCGCTTCACTTAATAAAAACGCACGCCCATAGGCGTGCATTTTATTATGATTCTTTTTTAAAATGTTCTTCAATGATTTTTTTAATTTCATCAAACTTTTCATCGAGCATTTTAAGAAATTCCTCTTTCGTCATAACTAAAATCCTCCCAAAATGTTCTCGATGCTTTTCTTTGCTGCGTCGCTTTCTTCTTTGGATGTCTTTGAATTTGGATTTTCTTTAAGTGATTCATATGTTGTTGTCGTTGTTTCTTTGACTTTACTACAAAATTCTTCAACCCAATCAGCATATGCTTTTGGCACAGTGTCAAATTTTTCCACATCTTTTCTTATGCCATTTTTTGCTGACAATATTGCAGCATCAATAAATGTCTTGTTTGCAAAATCTTCCTTTTTCAAACCGAGAAAGTCAGTTGGTTTATCATATATGTTTTGCAAGATGTCAAGTTTACTTGCATCAATAATGTTTCCTTCTGGATCAATTGCCATCTTATCATCAAAAAGAACTCGTCCATAGTCTAATGGTCTTGGTCCGCAATAGTCTTGATAGGTTGCAAATGGATCTCCAACGATATGATTTTTTGGGTCAACTGCAGTCATATTCCACTTTCCATCGGCAGACATAGTTTCAGGCTTACCCTCTTTGTTCAATCTTGCAAAAAGATAAACCCCGTCTTTGGTTTCTACGCACATGTTATATGACAAATTGTATTGTCCTTGCACAAGCAGATAAATTTCACCACTTTTATGTTCTTTAGCAACAGCAACATTGAGGTCAGGGTCCAAAACATATGCATCGTCAAAATTTAAACCGCAATCAACCCACTCATCTCCAACCAAATATTCCAACCTAAACCCGCCATATTTAGAGTTTGTTCTTCTATAATTTTTACTTAATTCTTTCACTTTTTCCTCCCAAATAAAAATTATTGTCATTTAATTATTACACATAACAAAAACGATGTCAAATTTTTTTATAAAAAATTAAGAATTTGCTCCAACTATTTCATGTTTTTAAGTTTTTAGAGTCTAATTAACTTTTTTGTTGCATTGACACATAAAAACAGAAATAAAGTTTTGGAGTTTCTCAACATTTGCGAATTTATAAAATTTTTGTTTTAACTTAGGCATTTTGCAAACAAAAGACCTTTAATTCCTATCATAAAGAATCTTTAAATTTTGACAATTTTAAAAATTGCCAAATTGTTTTTGAAGAAAGAGAGAAGAATTTTGATTAATCATCCAACAAGTTCAAAAGTCATATGCACAGGGTTATGGTCGGAAAAGGTGAAGTCGGTGTCAATGTTTGTCACTTCCACAACACGCACATTGTCGGAAACAAGAAAGCCATCCAGCACCACGCTGAAATTGACGCCTTTTTCATATGGCATGTCTGTTGAACGACAGGTTGGGGCGTTTGTGGCTGAAGCAAACGAAAAATGTTCTGGAATGTCATCTTGCGAAAGGCTGGCAACCCAATCCGGAACTTTTTGTTGTGTTTCAAACAAATTCGCGCTGTCGGCAATGTCATGGTTCCAATCTCCACCAGCAATCACATAGTTTCCAAGAGCATATTCTGCCGAAATCACTTCAGAAAGCATTTGAAGTTGCTGTGCACGAATCACTCCGCCCTCATCATAGGCACTCATATGGAGGTTTATCAGCACAAGTTCTTTGTCAGAATTTTCAATTGGCATGCGATTCACTTTAAAACAGCGGTCGAGGTCGAAAAACTTTTGGAAGAAACCTGTGTCAATTGGAAAGGAACGACGCACGCTGGAAGAAATGTTAAACTTCGAAAAAGTTGCAATTCCGGAATTCACTGCACCGTGTGGGTTGAAAAGAGGATAGAAAAGAAATCCGCTGTGGAAGTTGCTGGCGAAAATGGAGGAATAACCCTCAAAACCCTGTTGGAGCATTTCGTATTGATTGACAAAATGACTGCGGTCAGAGCGCGTGTCGACCTCTTGAAAGAATGCAAAATCAGTGTTTAGGGCTTGAATGATTTCAAGTGCGCCATTTGTGTTGTCAAGAACTGTTTGCTTGTCTTCTGCACGGCTTCCACTTCCACTTGTTTTAGTTCCGTCCAACATCTCTCCGCTGTCCATGAAAAAATCAAAATCGTGCGTATATGCACCAAAGCCAATGTTGTAGGTGGAAATGGAATAGGACTGATTTAAACTCACATATGATGACTGATTGTTTGTCACATCCAAAGCAGTGTTGTCCTCAATGCGATAATATTGACAGGAAAGATAAATCAAATATCCAAGCAAAATCAGCACCACAAGACCAATCAAACTTGCCAAAACTATGCTGATGATTTTTAAAGATTTTTTGAATGTTGCCATCTGTTTTCTCCTTTTTAATTAATATATCATAATTTTAAAACTTTTCCAAAAGGATAGATTGAAAATTGGTAAAACAAAATTGGAAATTGAAAAGGCAACAAAGAAGAAAAAACATATCTGTGCGATATGTTTTAAGGAGTTTATTTTTTCTTTAACGCTTTAAAAATGATTGTCATACTTTTGTTTTCTTGTTTGATTTTTCGTTGTTTGTTGATTGCATTCAAAATCAGTTCTCCAATTTTCCATAGTCCTTGAAATGCAAGAAACATTAAGATGTAGAAGAGGTAGAGTAAAATCAAATATGGGATGTTGAATGACATGCCCCAAATTGTCGTAGTTGGGAAATTAAAATTTAAAGGCAAAGGACAAATTTGTGTGAAGCAATAGTTCGGCATCCAATAAACCCAAATTTCAGGGTTGTCAGTTGGAAATGCAATTGTGGAAATGTAGGCGCTTACAAATGTTGCAACGATGTAGAGCGCTGTGAAGACTGCAATTCCATTTAAAATTCCCTTAAATTTCGGTTTATAGAGTTTCAAAACCACAGGCATGATTGACAAAGCAAACAAAAGACCATGAGTTAAGATGAAATATAGATAGTTGAAGCTGAAAATATAGTTGTTTCCGTTCAATGTGTCAATGCCCATAAATACAAAAACTGACATTGCGCCAACAGCGTTCACATAGAATAGATTGTCCATAAAGAATTTTTTTCTGCACAGCATTGCGATTGGGACTAAAATTGCGCCAATGTCGCACACATAAAGAGGCAACATATTGAACCACTGTGTTTTGCCTTGATATCCTGAGATGAATGAAACGGAAACTTTTGAAATATAGGTCAAGATGAAAGTGAGAGACAAAATCACAAGCAGTTGCCATTTTTCATCTTCAGATTTATTTCTTAAGAAGAAGTATAAGCCAAGAGTGATTACAATCAAGATGACAATTGCAATCAAGTGCCAAACGCCAAAGTTGTGGTATGCTAAATTTGCGAGTATGTTTTCTGGAATCAAGTTTGCTAAAAATTCAAAAATGTTTAATGGAATGGTGAAAAGCACCACAAACATGAAAGTTTTGAGGACTTGCCAAAATTTTACGCCTTCAAATCCCCCCTCCGCAACAATCAAGAGAACGCAACTTGAAATTAACACAAGAAGTTCCAAAACCATAACTGTCAAAAGCAAGGCGCTGTTTGTTGAGTCTGTCAAACTTGTGTTGAAATTTATAAAATCTGGGAGGAATATGATTGAAATCAGGCAGAGAGGAATGATCAAAGTTTTGCAAACATTTGCCATTTTTTCGTTTTTATAAAATGTTGCCATCAGCACATATATTGCTCCACCAAAAAGAAACCACCTGATGATGTGTCCGATTGACCAAGCCGATGTGAAATGTGTGAATTGTTCCATTGTTGCAGGAAAGAAAAATTTTGCAATTGCAAGAACCATGCCAATCACTGCAAGCACTTTCAAAGCAATTTCAATTTTCTTTTTTGTTTGCTCTGAAATGTTTAAATTGAATTTTGATTTTGTCATTTGTGCTTCCATAATGTTCTCCATACAAAATTATTTTACAAATTTTTTATTACAAGAGCAAATAAATTTAGGATAAACAATTAAAATAATCTCTTTTTGAATTTTGTTGATTAAATTTTTGTTTGGTGGTATAATTCCATCATCTGCATCGAGGTGTAGCGCAGGGGCCAGCGCGCACGGTTCGGGACCGTGAGGCCGTGGGTTCAAATCCCACCACCTCGACCAAAAGTAAAATAGCAAAGCAAATTTTGTGGTGGGATTGTGAAAATTTGATTTGTGTAAAAATTGAGAATTTTCGCAACAAAAAAACACGAAATTTTCGTGTTTTTTTGATTTATCTTATTCTTTATCTTCTTTCTTTTCGTCAGATTTTGGTTTTTCAACAACTTCTGGTTTTGCTTCTTCGTCGGCAACATCATTCTTTTTGCTTTTTGCAAGGTTTGTCAAAACAACAATTGCAATTGTCAGAAGAAGATTGATGATGGCTGAGAAATATGTTATTTGTGCTTCATAAAGAACAATTCCAATTATGATGATCAATGCCATGAATGCAATGTCAATGCTGGAAAGAATGAGTGCGGTTTTTTTGAAGCCTTTTGCAAGACCGTCTTTGTTTTTGATGACGTTCAAATCGCAAAGCAAAGCCACAGCCAAGAAGCAAATGTTCAGCAAAGTGAAAAGCATAAGCAAGAACATCAAGAAAACAAGTACAACCATCAAAACGCCTTCAAATCCAGCGTCTACAAGCGACATCAAAATGCCCATGTTTCCAACAAACAAAAACATTGACGCGCCCGGCACAAATGGCAAAGCAAAGAAGATGAGCATAAGCACATTCAAACCCAAAGCCACAGAATCAAAAACGATTTTCTTTTTTGACATTTCCTTTCCTCCTTTCTTTAAGATATGTATATATTAACTTAAATTTGATTTAATTGTCAAACAAATCTTAAACAAATTGTTAAATTGTTTAAAAATTTAACGAAAAACAACATCTATGTGTTATAATAAACTTAATAAGAAAATTGGAGTCAGGTTCACACAAAGAGAAGTCTTAAAACAACTGCCATGGCTCTATCGACAATATTACAACTGCGACACGGGCGTCGAGACAAAGAATGTTTCGTAAATTTGAAGACTTTCAAAGAATGATGACTATAAGTTATGTTGTTTAAGGTTTTCTGTCAACACTTTTGGGCTTATGCCCTCAATCCCATATTGCAAATGTTTGAAGCGCGAGTGCCCTTCAAGAGTTCTCGCAAAATCAGCGATTTTCATTTGTTTCCAATAAGTCCCACAGTGGTTGCAACGGGGCAAGCAGGCAATTCGTCTTTTCTTAACATATTTTTTCTTTTAATCAAAAATTCAATAAACCAAATGCAATTTTTAAATTTGTTTTTCATCTTCAGTTTTTTCAAAAATGCAGTAGAGCAAAAAACCACCAAAAGTTATGGCAAAAGGAACCATGGCAAGACCAGAAGCCAAAAAATTTGTTGGCAACATTTTTTCAACAGATGCGACATTTGCCACAATTTCCAAATCTTCTGGGTTTAATTCTGTCCAGCCATAATATGCAAGGTTTATATTAATTGTCCGATTTTCAATCTTTTCTTCATAGGGCGAAAATTCGGATTCAATTATTCCAGGGTGAGAGTTGCTGTAACTTCGGGAATAGAAAAGAGTCGAGTGTGTTGAAGCATGATAAATCGTATAATCAACTCGACTGTTTTCAATCCCCAAGGGTGACCGATTTTTGAGTGTTATTTCAAGTTCAACTTGACAAGAATCTGAAACGTTGTTTGTGGTTGAAACAATTTCGGCATTCAAAACAGAAAGATGAGGAGTGCTTGCGGAAAACACCATCATTGTGATGAAAACAACAACCGCAATTCCAAAAAGTATGGAAAAAACTGAAATCTTGACGATTTTATTTTTCTTCATTTTCAGTTTCCTTTTTAAAACAAAACATGTTGACAAGTTTTGTTGCAAGCAAAATCACAAGTGTTCCAATGTCAGAAAGATAGGAAATTAAGAATGTGGAAAGGGTGCCCATTCGGTCTTCAATTTCCACTTTACACAAAATTGTGAAAACAAGAATTGTGACGATTGTTGCAACATAAAGCACAACTTCAATCCAATTGAATTTCTTTTTGGAGAAGAAATTGACAACAATCATTGCAACACAGCACAGGACACAAGCCGAAATCACCCAAAGCGAAATGTTGAAGATTTCTTCCATAGCTGAATCTGCAAAAGTGGATGTCAAATTTTCTTCAAAAATCAGAAGCCCAACGTTTGTGAAAAATGTTCCAATCAAGCTTATGAATGCAAGCACTTGAATTAAGCAAACAATGTTTTTCTTTGTTATTTTCATATTTTATTCCTCAAGTTCATTATACAACATAAAGTTCAAAACAAGCAAAAGAAAATGGTTGAAAAATTGGAGATTTTTGATTAAATGCCTTGATGGTGTAAAATTATAGAAAATTCGGTTTATGAAAGCGCAAAAATTTAAAACTAATAAAAAAGAAGAAGCAAAATATAAAAACAAATGAAAAGCCAAAAAATTAAAAAATATTGTTTTTTGTTTGTAATTTTCGTTGTTTTTTGATAAACTAATTGAAAACGCGAAAGTTATTGAAGATTTTGCCTTCCGTGATGGTGTTTTGACAGCCTATGTTGGAAGCAGTGGAGACGTCGTCATTCCAGCATCATATTCTCGTGTTGACACAGGAAGCAATGTCAAGACAATCACATTGAATGGAGTGCATGAAATTCAGGCATTCTATGCAAATGAATATTCCTACAACTCTATGCTTTTCTATGCGGGACAATACTATGTGACGCCAACAGTGAATGGCGAAACTCTGGAAGAAACCTTTGTGACTGCAGGTCAGGTGGAGACCTATTTTGACACACTGATTGAAAATGCCACAACTGCAGGTCAGGATCTTTCGGTTGAAATCAAGTTCACAAGTTATGATGTGGAGTTCACTGATGTGGCAACTGAAGCGCAGTTTGGTGCATTTATGAGGCCATTTCTTGAATTGAGTGCGGGTTATCTTTCCTCTTTCTCAATGAAAACAGGTGAGACAGAAATCTATGTCACACAAGAAAATTTTGAGGAGCAAATGTCAGCACTTGAGACAATTTTCAGTCAAGGTTTCGAGGTAGAGGATTTTCCAATCATATACACTTATGGAAATTTTTCTAAGTTTGTTGAGGGTGACGACATTCAAGTGACAAGCATCGAGGCAACCATGATTTTAAATGAGGGCGCTTTTGAGAGGGCATTGGTTGAAAGCATTGTCATTCCATCAAGCATCACAAGCATTGCAAACGCCACTTTCACCGACTGCACAAGTTTGCAAGAGGTGACAATTGAAAGTGCGGAAATTTATGCTCAACTTCTCAGCGATGATGCTTGCGGAGGGCTTGTCAAAAATGCAACAACAATCAAAGTTTTGAAAACAATTGTTGATGATGCTGGAAGTGAAAACACCTTTTTGACAGGCGATGCCTTTGCTGAACCAGCAGAAGAGGGCGAATATTATGTCTTCACAAAAATTTATTTTCAAGTAAACCAAAAAAGAGAACCTTGCATTCTTGCAAGGTTTTTTTGAAAGAACACTAAACTAAGTCTTAGTGGAGTTTGTAAAGCAAAGGCAATATTGACTTCTTATGCAAAACATGATATAATTCTTCTATGAAACCGAAATATAGTGGAAAAATTCATATAGTTTATGATGGAATGTGGGGTTCTTGTGGGAAAGGAAAATTCTGTGGGGAACTTGCTTTGGACAAAGGGTTGAACATTCAAGTTTGCGTCAACAACAACGCTCCAAACGCTGGGCATAGTTTTGTTTTTGATGATGCCAGAAAGGTGATAACAAAACATATCCCAATTGGTTTTGTAAATAAAAATATTCCTTATTTAGTAATTGGCGAAAGCGCAATAATTGACTTTGACAGACTTTTGTATGAAATTGCTGAATATAAAGACATTTTGAATGGTCGAAAAATTTATATTGCCAACACTGCCGCAGTGATATCTGACAGGCATAAAAAGCAGGAAATTGAAACCATAAAATCTGGAAGCACATTCAGTGGAGCGGGCGCTGCACTTGTTGACAAGATCATGCGAAAAAATGTTTTGGTGCGTGACGATGAAAGGTTTTTGCAATTGCAGGAAAAGGGACTGATTAAAATTGTCAATTCAAAAACATTTTTTCCAATGATTTACAATGGCATTCCTCCTTTCTATGGAAATGAAAACATTCTTGTTGAACTTTCACAAGGTGACGCTTTAGGGTTAAACAACAGTGCAAACTATCCAAACACCACTTCAAGAGATTGCACTCCGGCGCAAGCATTGAAAGATATACATGCCACTGATTATAGCTTGCAGGTGAGAAAATATTGCGTATTTAGACCATATCCAATTCGAATCAACAACAACAGCAATGCTGGATTTATTTATACGGGTGATTTTGAGGGCGCAAAAGAAATCTCTTGGGAAGAGGTTTGTGAAAGGTGCGGACTATCAAGTGAAGAAATAAAAAAACTGGAGCATACAACTGTCACACATAGACTAAGACGAGTGGCAGAGTTTAGTATAAAGCAATTTGCGGAAATGCTTTTAGATACGAAACCTGATGAGTGCTTTTTAAATTTTGCTCAATATGTTGATGGAGGAATTGCTGGTCTGACAAACAAAGCAACAAATCACATCCAAAGGATGTTTAAAAATTGCTCCGATTTGACTTTGAAATCTGAAGAAGAATTCGAAAGTGTAACAAGCAAAAATTATGCAATTGAGCATATTCTTGGATATGTTGAAGATATGGAAGACAAATTCAACAGCCTCTTAGGTTTCAAAGCCTTAAAAATAACAAAAATTGGAACAGGCGCGAAACTGTCTCAAACAATTGCAAGAAAAGATATATCACAAGTTGCCGATGTCAGACACGCAATCAAAGACATAAACCCGCTTGATTATGCAGACAGCAAAAATGTTCCAATTTTTGGGTTATAATTCAATGTTGCAAAAAGTTGTGCGCAGACTTTTGATTAAATTTTAAATAAAAAATCCGCGGAATTTTCCGAGGATTTTTTGAGAATTTCTTCCACCGCAAGCACTGCAAAGTAATAACTAAAATAACATTTGCAGGCTTCAGTTCGTGGCACATTAATGACACGTCGCCTATTTTGGTCTTCACCAGGGCTCAGATTTTATAAGTATCTCAAATTCTCCGAAACATACTGACTGTGTTAAACTTTAAGGCTGGGCCAAAGAGTTCATAGATGTAAAGTTGTAGGATTCATACGCTTATTTAGTGTCACGCCATCTCGACATATTAAATTGTTGAACTCTTAACGCCGGTCGTAATGTTTCAACGACAAATAGATGATTCCAAAAGCGTTTGCTACGATTGGGATATTAACACAAACAATTTGTTTTGTCAACTTTAAATTTAAATTTTTTGGACACAATATGCACTTTTATTAAACTTAACTAATTTTCACATTCAACCCATGTTTAAACTTTCAAATTTGCATTCTGCTTTTTCATTTTTAAGTGAAACAGGAGTAATTTAAGGAAGTGATACAAAATGTGGTGAGATGTTTTATAATAATCTTGGAGGAGAATTGAAATGAGAAAAGTTTTGATTATGGGTGCAAGTGGAGATTTGGGGTTTTCTATTGCAAAGAAAATCGCAAGCGAACTTAAAGATAATTGCACCATAATTTTGCATTATGCAGTTTGTTTTTAATGTTTTGTAAGATAATTAAATCCGTAAATATAGATGGTCGTCATGGTTTTAGGAGTTATATTTTTGTCTTCATAGCATTCTTCTATCTTAAGCCAATTATATTCATCATGCTCTGTCAATTTAACTTCTTTTGTTGATTTAGTTTTGACCCAAAAATTGTATTGTCTAGATTTTTTGCCACTTCCAGATAGGTAATCAAAAAAGTCTATATAACCACATATCTTGTCCATATCCAGATTGGTCTCTTCTTTAATCTCTCTGGCTAATCCTTCAAAAATACTCTCTCTTTCCTCAAGTTTGCCACTTGGCAATTCGTCAATGCCTCCCAAAAAATCATCTGCTTTTCGTCTGAGAATCAAGATTTCGTCGTTCTCGTTGGTTATTACACCTCCTACTACAATTTTTTCAATTCCATCTTCTTTGGCTTTTTCTTCTAATAAAGTTTCTATTTTCATATCATCCCCCTTTCTTTATCTATTAAAATCTTTAAGTTTGTTTAAAATTATCCTTAAAATAATTTTCTATTTGTATTTTAATACATAAAACATAAAATTGCCAAGCAATTATTATGAGTATAACTCTGAAACTCAAACTTTTTTATAAATATGTAGATATCTTTATCTGTGTAAGAAAAAACAAAAAGATTTTGAGATGTAATTTTATAAAATATGTCACACAAGTATTGCTTTTGAGAAATTATATGAAGAAGTATTTTATTTCTCCAACCTTTTTGCATTTTAAAAGGTGATTTGATATAATATGAGTATATTTGATAATTTAATACGAATTGATGAAAATGGCAATCTTAGCTATAACGGATGGATTGAATGGGACCATTTTTTAATACCAAATAAGCCAGAATGGTTTAGAGGAATTTTACGAAATTTGATGGCATTTTTGGGACATTGTCTTAATTGTACTGCTTTAGATGGATATTATTTATTAGATAATAATCGTCCCGAGCAACCATTGCATGAACACTGTCATTGTAAGAAAAATGATATTAGTTTTGCAATAGTTAAAAGCAAATCAAATGCAGAGTGTGCTATTTAAAAGTTTACCGAATATGTTTAAGAACAATAAGGATTCTAAAGGCAAAAATGAAATTTTCTATGATTTGGGATACTCTATTAAAGATTCATAATATCTAAAGAACGAATATTGTAGACAAGCATTAGAATAAGAAAAATTAGAAATACAACACCATTTGGAGGTTGGATAAAATGAAAAAATTTGATTTAGTATTATTGAAAAATGAAAATCCATATAAGCAATATAATCTTGAAAAAAATATGCGCGGAATTGTATTGAAAAATTATTTTGATACACTTATTGTATTGTTTTTCAATCCAAAAAATCAAGGAGATTATATTACCGCAACAATTAGTGTATCTGATGTTACGGTCTGCAATGAAAAAATACCAGAAAAGATGATAAATGAATTGAGTTCCAATTTAGACATCATTAAAAGCAAATCAAAGGAAAAGTTTGAACCATTAAGAATAAAAGCATATGATATGGTTGAATTGTTAGTAGAAGATATTAAATATACTAAATATGGCATTCATAAAGGCGATAGGGGTTGTGTAATGGAAGATAATGCAGTTCAAAATTATGTCGAAGTTGATTTTTCTGGCATAGATGAAAATGGCGAGTTTTATGGAGATTGTATTTCGGTAAAAATTGATGATTTAAAAGTTATTCAATAAAATTTTTAGAACTTAGATGATAATATAAA
>CALWJY010000012.1 GCA_944381135.1 uncultured Clostridia bacterium
AAGGCGAAAAAATCAACCAAATTTGTGAAAAATACACCTATTTTTTCTTAATTAATTCAAATTTATTTGATTATTTTATTTATGGAATAAATAAGAAAAGATATTGCCAATTTAAGTTTATAACAAATCGAAAAGTATTTAAGCATGAATTAAACTTTTGCTCTCTATGGATTTCACAAAAATAGGTTTTAAAAGGAGAAAACTATGGAAGAAAAGTTGGAAGAGATGAGGAAGATAATCAAGTTGGCATTCATACGAATTGGTATAAGGTGTGACCTTGTTGGATTTGCATATTTGTGCTATGCAGTTGAACTTGTCATTCTTGAGCCGGGGATTGACAAAAATCTCTGTAAAGGATTGTATGCGAAGATAGGAGAGCATTTCAAAGTTGAGAAAACAAGCAGTGTGGAGCGAAGTATACGCCATGCAATTGATTTCACACAAGGGACAAAGAGTTTTGCGGAACTCAACAGAATGTTCAAAACCTATCTCTACACCGTTGACGAGAAACCAACAGCGGGCGAACTTATCAGACTTGTTGCAGAATATTATAATCTCGGGCTTTATAAAGAAGATGACAAAAATAAATAAAAAGAACAAATAGAATGTTTGTTCTTTTATTTTTATAATTTTTTAATTTTCATTTTTTAATTTTTTGTTTTTTGAGGTTTGAGGCGTAAAAGGAATTAAAACTCGATTTAAAACATTTTGTTAAAAAATAAAGAAATTTTAGTAGTTTAAATAATCAAAATCTTTAGTTTTATTATTTAATTAAGTTTAAAAAATTTCTGATTTTGTTTTTGTTTTGTTTTAGGAACACGGCATAGAATGTGACGCTTGCTTCTTCATCTAAAATTGGAATGTTGACTCTGTCAAAATCTGAGCGAATTGGTATTGTGACATTTGTGGAGAAACTTGGAATGGTTGAAGCGCTTACGACATCATATAAATCGTTCATTGATTGCTTTATGAACTTTGAATTTGGAAGATTTTTTGCTTTAATTTCATCCCAAATGCCCAAGTTGTTTGCCACGAGGAAAGGTTGACCATCAATGTCGCTGAAATACACACCGCTTTGTTTTTCTGAAAGAGGGTTTGATTTTGGAATGGAGATGTGTAGATTTTCAGTGAAAGCATATTTTGATGAGACTGTTTCGTCATTGATGGATTTGGAAATAAAAATTATGTCGAAATTGCCAGCCTTCAACATTTCCAAAAGATTTTCCTCTGTGTCCAATTTGCTGGAAATCGGTTTGTTTGGAAAGAGTGAATAGAGCAGGTTGCCATTTAATCATTGGGCCGGGTGCAATTGAACCGATTGAGAGGCTTATTGAACTGTTGTGAAAAGTCACTGTTTTTTCTTTCATGATTTTTTCTGCATCAAGCACAATTTTGGCATATTTGACAAGAACTTGACCGGCATCGTTAAGTTCAAGTTTGTTTTTTGAGTGAGTGAAGATTGGAACGCCAACATAATCTTCCACTTTTTGCATAGCGCGTGTGAGTGCAGACTGCGAAATGTGAAGAGATTTGCTTGTTTTTGTCAAGTTGTTGGTTTTCGAAAATTCGATGAGATATTCCAAAAAATCTAAATTTATCATTGTTTTTCCTTTAATTTTGATGTTTTAAACATTTAAAAGACAATTTTCTGCAAATTTCACACAGAAACTTATCTTTTTCACTATGCATTTTGATTATAGCACAATGACTTTTGTTTATCAAAATTTATAAGCAAAAATTTTACTTTTTCATTTTCACAGTGTAAAATATTCATGTATAAAGAGGCGAGATAAGATTTTTGCGTCTTAATTTATAGAAAAAACAAACAAAACAATACGTTTGCGTCAAAAAAACTAAAAAAAATAAATTTTGAAAATTTCAGATGTCACAAGTGTGACAAAAAAGGAGAGAGTTATGGAATATATAAAATTGAACAATGGTGTGAAAATGCCAATTCTTGGATTTGGAGTATATCAAATTCCACAAGCAGAAACAAAGCAGGCAGTCTTGGATGCAATCAAGACAGGGTATAGATTGATTGACACTGCGCAAAGTTATTTCAATGAAAAAGAAGTTGGAGATGCCATCAAGGAATGTGGCGTGCCAAGAGAAGAACTTTTCATCACAAGCAAGGTTTGGATTGACAACTATGGTTATGAAAAGTGCAAGGAGTCGGTTTTGGAATCGCTGAAAAAACTGCAAACGGACTACATCGACTTGATGCTTCTTCATCAACCTTTCGCGGACTATTATGGTGCATATCGTGCTTTGGAAGACCTCTATGCAGAGGGCAAAGTTCGCGCCATTGGCGTGTCGAATTTCTATCCAGACCGTCTTGCCGACATGTGTCTGTTTGGCAGAAAAGTTGTGCCATCAGTCAATCAAATTGAGGTGAACCCAATCAATCAAAGGACTTTCGACCAAGAGATTATGGACAAATATGGTGTCAAAACAGAGGCGTGGGCACCATTTGGTGAAGGTCGAAACAATATGTTCAACAATCCAACTCTTGTTGAAATTGGGAAACAATATGGCAAGTCTGCTGCACAAGTGATTTTGAGATGGCTTATTCAAAGAGGTGTTATTGTGGTTTGCAAATCAACACACCTTGAGAGGATTCAAGAAAACTTCAATGTTTTCGATTTCAAACTTTCAAAAGCAGACATGGAAAAAATCAAGGCTTTGGACACCGGCGACAGTTTGTTCTTCAACCATCAAGATCCAAAAATGGTGGAATGGTTTGACAGCATTGTTATGGTGAGAAGAAATCAACAAAACGCATCCAAAGAAAAGAAAAATTGGTAAAATCTGAAAATTTTAAACAAAAATGATTTAAAAAATTGGTTTGAGAGATTGTCTTTTAAAAACCAATTTTTTATTTTTATTTTTATTTTTTATATTTTAATTTTTTTATTTTAAAATTTTGTTTGTGCATGGCTGAAAAATGTTGAAAGTTGAAAACTCTTAATCTCAAACGCAGAAAATTGGGTATTGCAATTTGGACGAAACTATGATATAATGCATAAAATGGTGAAATACGGAGGAAATATGGATTTATTCACAATCAACCTAAGCAAAGCAAAAATGACGGCGTTTCAAAAAGTTTTTCCGGAATGCAAAATCAGAGTTTTAAACTCAAGAACAAACGCTTTGACTCCAGCAGTTAATGAAAATGTTGTCAAAAGTGCTGTCGAAAAAGTGCGAAGAATCAACATTGGAAAGGGTGAAATGGGAGTTGTTTTTGAAAGCGGATTTTTTCACATAAAAGACAAAGGCTATTTTTTTGGAGATGTTTGTTGCATCAAAGATAAGGAAGGATATCGCATAGGCTTTGGACTCCTCTATGAAATTCCAAAAAGTGTCTATCTTTGCGCAAAAAGAGATGTTGAAATCTACACACAGATGACAAAAGTCATGGAAGAAAAAGGGATAAACTACAAACTTCAACAAAGCGTTGTTGGGTTTCTCACAGACGGCAGAAACACGAGGTCGGACGGATATGAGATGGCGGCCTCAAATGCGCTTGAAGCTCAAAAGACATCAAGTCCTTACTCCTCAAAGCCATCGAAATTGCAAATTGTTTACACTTCTCAGAATCAAAACTTTAAATATCTTGAAGAACAATGTGCAAACACCTTGAAAGAATTTAGTTCGGGCAAGTGAAATTAAATCAAAACAGAAAATTAAGTTAAAAATGCGTAGAACATGGTTTAAAATTTTTATTTATGGCAGGAGAAACAAAACGGCTGAAACACACAGAAAGGATACCATTTTTTGTTTTGGTGATGACATGGTTATTTTAAGAGACGAATGGCAAGCAAACTATGATGAAATTCCGCTGTTTGGAGATGGAACTTATGCAGAATTTTCATTTGATAATGAAAACCGTATCACTCGAGTTGCTTTTCGATATATAACAGATTCGAGATTAGGTTTTTGGAGTGAAGAACAAGTTTGTGAATTAGATAAGAAAACAAAACAATCCAGACCTTTGCCAACGCAAATTCTTGAAAAAGCAGACAAAGCCTCGAAACAAAACAACAAAACAGATGATGGTTTCAGCAAATAGATTCAACAATAAGTGTGTGATTGTTTTGAAGTTTCATCAAATGACAATCACGCAAATTTAGTAGAAAACGAGTTGGTGTGAGAAATACACGCAACTCTTTTTTCTAAACGGTATTTTCTGTTGTCACAAAACGGATGGTTTAATTTGCGATTATACATCAATATAACGCCATATAAACAACAAAAAAGATAAATTGTTCTATTTGTCCATATTCAATTTCTTGAAGTTGACTTTGTCTGGCTTGTTTTTGATGAACCAGTCCACTGCGTCCTCAATGCTTTCCTTAGGGTCTCTTGGGTTGAAGTCAAGCTCTTGTCTTGCTTTTTCGTTGCTGAAGTTGGAGTTGGCATTGAGGGTGTAGAGAGAATATTTGCTGAACACAGGTTTTTTCTTCTGAAGTTTATAGTAAACATTGGAAAGTCCTGCAAACATACGCACAAACCAAAGAGCAATTTTTGGTGGAAGGCGTTTTCGCCCCAATTTCTTGTTGATGGTTGAAAGCATTTCTTTGAGGCTCATCTGTCTGCCACTGACAATATAGCCCTCTCCATCGCGACCTTTGCCTACGGCGTTGATTGTTGCATCTGCCACATCTCGAACATCCACGAAGTTATATCCACCTTTCACATACGCCAACAACTTGTGGTTCATATAGTCCAAAATCACTTGTCCAATTTCAGAAATTTTGAAATCATATGGGCCAATCACGCCGGATGGATAGAGCACTGTTGCTTTAAGTCCGCGCTCTTTGCAAGCATCAAAGATATATTTTGTTGCTTCCAATTTTGTTTTTGCATATGTGCCAACAACTTTGTCTTTGTCAAAAACTGTTGGCTCAACCAAAATGTCTCCAACTTTCTGAGGGTCAATGATGTGAACTGTGCTGAGATATACAAGTTTCTTTATACCTTTTTCAACGCATGCGTCAACAATGTTTTTTGTCCCGCCTATGTTGACTTTCTCAACAAGTTCAACAGGAGTCATGCCGATGTCAATGATTCCAGCAAGGTGAAAAATCACGCTGTCTTTTTCGATGAGGTTGAAGACAAAATCTCGGTCGGTCACATCTCCGCGGACAATGTTGAAACCAAATTCTTCAATGGCGCTGATGTCCTCATCTGGCAAAACAAGGGCTGTCACATTTTTCTTTTGCTCGGCAAGTTTGCGCGCAACAACATTTCCAATATGTCCGGTTGCACCTGTGATTATGATTTTTTCTTTTTCCATTTTCTCGTCCTCCTTGAAATTTTTCATGCTTGACGAATTATTTTTAAGATTTGTTGAAGAAAGGAAAATTATGCTTCTTTGATTATGTTCAGCGTGTTCATAACATACGGGAAGCCGACATATGGCAAACATTGAAGCATGGTTGCAACAAGAAGTTCTTTCGAGTTTCCAACTTTCAAGTTCCCAAGCACATGTGCCTTGATTTGAGTGTCCGATTTTATTGTTGTCAAGGTGACAAGCACCAAAAGTTCGCGCATTTTCAAATCAAGACCTTTGCGAGTGTAGAAGTCGCCAAAACCAAATTCGGTGAGGTATTTTGGAATTTCTGGAATGTCAGGATATTTTTCTGCAATTTCGTTGCCATAGATTGGTTTTTGAATGGCAAGTCCGGCTGAGAAACGCGTCTCTTCTGTGACTGTTCCCATTTTTTCAAGAGGAAGTTTAATTCCAACAGCCTGAAAAGTTTTGTTCATGGAAGCAACCGCATTCAGCGTTCTTGGAAAGCCAATGAAAGGTGCAAGTTGATAGATTGCCTCGCGAATTTCAATAGGTGTTGCGCCAGCACTCAAAGCACCAGCAATGTGCGATTCAAGTTGAGGAAGTGTTTGAAGTGTTGCCAAAATTGTCACTGTGACAAGTTCTCGAGTTTTGAAATCAAGTTCTTTTCGACCATTAAAGATGTCACCAAAAATGAAACGTCTCAAAATTTCCATAAGTTCGTTGTCGGTCTCTTTGGATTTGTCAGGAAGTGCACCGAAAAGTTTTTTGAAAACCTCATTGCTTTGTTCAAGTCTGTCTTTCATAATTTTCTCCTTAATTTTTGAATTTTGTATTTATTTCATCATTTCTATTATATCATTTTTGTCACATAAAAACCTTGTCCATCTTAATTATATCAAAAAAACTTCAAATTTCAAAATGTAAAAGATAAAGATACAAAAGTCATAGATGATGTCACAAATAAAATGCATTAGTTTTATTTAGTATGGAGAAATTATAGGTTTTGAGACTATTACGAAAAAGCGTAAGCGAAACCCATAAGATGTTAAGAATTTCTGTCTTAATAAAAAATAGCAAACTGAATTTGCTGTATTTTGTTGTTACGGAAAGTTTTCCTGTTTAGACAAACTCTGTGCATTTTATTAATAATAAATGTGTTTAAAATTTTAAAGTAAATCTAACATAAAAATAGCCAAGAGTTTTACTTCTGGCTATAATGTTGTATGATTATAAAACCTTGCGTTTTATTTATATATTAAATAATCAACATCATTTATAAACAAGTATTTTATATTCGAATAGTTTGTCATTTCAAATGCGGTTATTGTTCGTTCGCCACATTCAATTTCTTTGCTCTTACCTGTATAGTTTTCACCATCACGACTGGCAAAAATGATAACAGGTTCAGTTAAGTTTTCAACAACTATATTGGCTTGCCAAATCTGACCAAAAACTTGACTAAAAATTATGTTTTGCTCTGGAATTTTATAAATTTCCGCTTCTGGTGTTTTTGAAAGAATAAGTGTTCCTGAAATGTCTGTTTGATAATAATCACTGGTGTAAACTATATTTTTTAGATTTATTGTTTTTTGATGTATATTTCATATCCAAAATAATCTATCATAAAATTCAAATCTTCGGAACAGTTTTGTTTAAAAAAGTGTAAATTTGTGTTGGGAGCAAGGCAGGGAAGATTATGGTCATTATATAAATAGATGTCTAATAAAAAGAAATCGTTTTCATTAAAAGCATATTTACTTACTGAAAAATGAATTTTTTCGCTTGCGTTTTCATTTTCAAAAATTAAAATTTCACTTGATGCAGTGGGTGCGAAAATTGTTCCGTGTCCACCAGAAGACGAAACGGATAAATTATATTCCTTTTCATTATAAATTAGAGTGGCAACCATACTTTCTACAATACCACTTTTTTCACTAGCG
>CALWJY010000013.1 GCA_944381135.1 uncultured Clostridia bacterium
GGAGTGAACGCACCGATGGTGCACCAGTTGTCACGCCAGTGGCACAGCTGGGTAGCTATGTGCGGTTGAGATAAACGCTGAAAGCATCTAAGCGTGAAACTTGCCTCAAGATTAGATATCCCATAACTTAAGTTAGTAAGACCCCTTGCAGACCACAAGGTTGATAGGTCGCAGGTGTAAGTGCGTATATATAAAGGCACTCAGCTGAGCGATACTAATAGGTCGAGGGCTTAATCACGGATTTAAAGCATTTAAGACTTCCTTCTAAGTGTGTAGTTGTCAGAGAACTTAATCTCTGATTGAATATTGTCAAAAATCCTATCCTCCTTTCTTTAAAAAATGGCAATATTCAAATATACCGATAATTCCAACAAGGAATGAGAATGATTAAACCGCTTGCGGTTTTATGGTTAAAGAAAAACAAAATTTGTTTACAAAATTTATGTTTTTAGAAAACCATTAAAATTGAAAATTTTAATCATTCAACATCCACAGTTGCAATTATACCATAACCAGTGGCGATAGAGAGAAGGTCCACCTGTTCCCATCCCGAACACAGAAGTTAAGCTTCTCATCGTCGAAAATACTTGGCTGGCGACGGCCTGGGAAAATAGAACACTGCTGGTTAATGATGAAACAGACCGCATGAGGTCTGTTTTTTCTTTTATATGAATGATAGATTTTAATGAAAATCATAGAAACGGTCATTGACCGTCACTGACCCAGTGTCTGCGAGTATACAAAAGTTTTTTTTGTATATAACCATTTTCGAATGAGAGGTTTCGGGCTTAAAATAGAAAAAATGACTGTTGACAATTTCCAATTTGTGTGATATACTTTTTCTGAAATTAACTTAAAAATTGGAGATAGAACTTTATGGAAGCACAATTATTCAATGAACTTGATATTTTTAGAACGGAAGCCATTTTTTTTGATTCGATGATAAAATCGGACTATTCATATGTGAAAAGTTTGACTGACCATATGGAATTTTTGTTGCAAGAGTTTAAACATCTTGAAAGACAAAATGGAAACGATCCAAAGACAAAACGAGATTTGGAAAAAGGAATGAGTTTAACATCAGATTTAATGCAGAAAGGTTTGCGAATTTCAAGTGTGCTTCTTGGGGTTGATAAAAAAATTCAACGAAATATGAATTATTTTGATTCAATTTTAGAAGCGCCTCTTGAGGATGATGAGAAAGCCGAATTGAGACAAATTAACAAAGAAGTTTTAAACTGCATAATAAAATCTGCACAAGGAGATATGACTCCAGATGATTTTTTCAAAATTAATGCCTATACTGTAAGGCGATTGGAATTGATTGTTCCTAAGATTGATGAAATGTGTTTTAATGGTCTTGACATGAGTCTGCTCAATGGACAAATTGAAGATATTAAAAGAATTGTGGTTTCTGAAAATTGTACAAGACCGGCAATAAATCAATATGCTGCAAGTTGCAAGGAAGCCAAAGATTTTTATGCTGAGGTTTCAAAAGCAATTGGCGGTGAGGGAAAATAGAATTTCATAAAAACGGTCACATTTGGTGGTTTTGGAGGTTGATATGGAAAGAGCGTTGTATGACAAGTTGGTTGCATGGAAAAAGAATTGTCTTGAGCCTGCAAGAAAACAAATTGGAGAATATATTAAAGAAATTAATGGCAATCTTGAAAAGCTCAGCGGTTGGAAAAAATCTGACAGTGTTTTGAGGCGCACAAAAGATGGCATGGCAGGAAGAATGATTGAGCAATCGCTTGAACGAATTGATGATTTTTGCCGTCTTTCTCTTGTTTATTTGGGAATTCTGCAAACTCAGCAAGCACAAATCAAGGAAGATTTAAAAATGGTTGTCAGTCAGACAAATCTTAACCTTTCCTATGACGAGCGAAAACAAATGGAAAACCTCAACAAAAAAGAAGAAAAGGCTTGTGTTTTGTGGAAAGAGGGAATAAGGTCGAGTTGTTTTGCAAGGGCAATCAGCGTTGTGAGGATTAAGAAAGCAGAAATTCTTAGGCAAATTGAAGTTTCTCCAGAAAGGGCGGAAATGCTTGAGAAACATATTGATAAGAGAAGCATTGAGTTGAATCAGATTTCAGACAAAGCCGGTTTGCGAATGCAGGAATATAAAGAAAGTTTTGAAAAGTTCTCAGTAAGTCACAATGCTATTGTTAATGAAGTTGCAGGCGAGGGAAAATCTTAAGCATCTTTAAGCATTTTGCAAGCTTAAAAGTTTCATTGATTAAAATAAAATGCAAAAAGATTTTGTGCTTTTGAACATATGGAAAAACAAGAAATAGAAAAAAACAAAAATAAGGAAACAAAAAACAGCCGGTGGCTGTTTTTCATTTTATTTAAATTTTTTTGTTTAATATCAATTTTTGTTTAATCATTTTTTCCGCCTTTTCCATCTTGGCTTGCAGATGTGCGGTTTGTTGTTTTGCTGTTTTCAAACTTTTTGCCGGCCTTGGTGCTTAGAATCATGGCTTCATTCAATGTCAATCCTTTTTCAAGTTCTTTGCCAAAAATGATTTTGTGTTTTTCGTTTGCTTTTTGATATGCTCCTTGCGGAGATTTGCTTTCAAGGATGGAATCTATGCAAACATACAATTTGACATATGTCCAGGCAAGATAGGCGTTCATTTCAAACCAACCCTCAGGATAAGCCGAACTTTCCATTCTTTTTGAGGTTCCAAAGGTCAGAAATTCTGGAAATTTAAAAAATTCGGTGAGCGTTTGGTGGAATTTTTCTCGTGCTTCGTCTCTGCTTTTGCTTGTTTTTTTGCATTCGGCTTCAAGAAGATTGACAACATTTGCTTCCATTTCTTGACTTCTTCGGCTTATTTCCGCACAACTCTTTCCAATTTGGTCGTCAGTTTTCTGAGGGATATATCTTGTCATTCCACTTCCATAGGTCAGGGCAACGGAAGCGAGGTGTTTTTGATTGCGCGAAACGCTTTCAACAATCTCTTTCAAATCGTCTAAAGATTTCATCCATTCTCCTTTTATGTGTTTATGATATGCCATAATTTGCTGTTTGTCAATGGTGTTTTTTTAAAATTATTTGCATTTTCACGAAAATTTGACAAAATTTGGTAAATTTTTATGAAAAATTGAAAAATTTGTCTATTTTTGGTGATAAATTGTGTCTTGTTCAAAAATTGGGGGTTGACAGGTGGCAAGAATGGTGATAGAATGAAAACAGCAAAAGAGGAGGAATTGATGCAAGAAGAGGCGAAAACAATCACAAATTTATATAGAGTGGACAGGTATGCTGTCAGCAATGTGAGTCGAAGAAGAGAAATTTTGAAGAACAAAGGACAACTTCCTGTCTATGACAAATTTTATGAATATTTCCTTGTGGCTGGCGACCATTCAATTGTCCGAATCACAAATTTTGAAGAAGGTGTTTGCAAAGTCTATGTCTATGACCACGAGTTGACGTGCACTTTGCCTGTGAGAGTTGATGAAGAGGGGTTTCAATATATTGACTACACCGATTTCAACAAAGTGCGAAAATGTGCCATGATTTATGACTATGCAGTGACAGAACTTAGGAAAATGGGCAGGAAAGAGGCTCTCAAATCTCCAATTTTTGAATTGAAAAGAAAAACAGAGTCCATTTTGTTGTTGGATAGATATGACGAAGTGGACAAATTGAACATACCTCGTGATGTTTTGAGAAAATTGCAGAAACGATGTGATTATTTGGCTTATGCATATGCAAAAGAATGGAGAGGTGTCATAAGTCTTGACACGGTTCACAGATTTTCAGACATTGAAAGTTTGAAAGAATATATTGAAACAAACGATTTGTCAACTGAAGATGGTGAGGGAGAAGACAAACGAATTGAGAAATTTGCCATTGCTGAGGTTGACGAAGAAGAATATGACCCGCTTATTGAAGTCAGAGACCAAGAGAACGAGGCGATGAGATATTATGATGTTGAACCAATTGTCAAAAATGATAAATTTGTCAAACAACTTCGAAAAGACATAATCAAAGCGCTTAAATTGGAATATAAACTCACCATACTAAACCGACAGAAAGAAAAAGAAGTCATCAAAAATGGCGAAGACAGTGGCAGAGCAAAAAGATTGGACAGAAAAATTGGTATGAGATATCACGACTATGTTTGTCAGACAGTGTATGCAGTCAATTTGAATGATGACATGAAATTGGACAAAAATTTGTGATTTTCTTGAATTAAAACGCAAAAACAAAGATTTAACGAATTTTACGAATTTAATTTGATTTTTTATTCAATTTTGTTTACTATAATAAAGTATATAAGTTTAAAAGAGGAGAAGAAAATGGCTTTAGATTATAAAACAGTGAAAGCAGATTTGATTGCAAAAGGTTTGGCGAATGAAGAACTTGTTGCATTTGGACAAATGTCAGCGCTTGGGCATACCTTGGTGGTGCAATTGGTGGAGCAATCGCAGGTGCAACAGCGAAGAAACACGCAATCAAGCATGGTGACAAAATTACAGTGATTCCTTTCAACAACAAGGAAATTTTGTATGGCGAAGCCTATGAAATTGACAAATCAAAAATTCAAAAGGCAAAAGTTGGATTTTCAGGGCTTAAAATCAAAACAGTTGATGGAAAGAAAAGGAAGTTTTCAATTAATTCAGGAAAGGATAACCTCAAAAAAATCTTGGAAAAACTTGAATTAAGCGCAAAATAATTTCAATTTGAAAATAAAGCACCTTTTATTTAAGGTGTTTTTATTTTTCAATATTGACAATTTGAATCAATTTTGTTATACTTTCATTCGAATTAAAAAATGTTGACACAATTTGATGTCATTTTTAATATTTAATTGGAGAAGAAAAAATGAAATATGAGGAAAGATATTGCAGAACTTTTAAATGTTCAAATTTGGAGGAGTTGACGAATGCTTTAAATCAGGGTAGATGTTTTAGAAAAGGAATCTATTATTATTTCCTTTCCTTGAAGGGAAGAGCATATGGTGGAAAACCTTTGCCAAAAGATGTTGTATATTTGAGATATACGCCGAAAACAAGCAGAACAACTGTCAAGGTGGACTATTTTAAATTTGTGCCAACGGACGATGAAAATGAAAAAGTTTATTTTGGAAAAGAATTGCAAGATTTGATTTGTACGGAAATGAAAGTGTGGACGAGAAACTTCAATCCGCAAAATCACAGAATTGTTGGTGGCGGGGATTTTAGATTTTATTTGGATGCCATCCCAGACGAAGTTTTCTTTGAGGACGGCTTTGTTGAAAAGGTTAAATCAACCATCAAAGAAAATCTGACGGGTTCAAAATGGCACCGAGTCAATGTTGAAAATGTGATGTTTATGGACATTGAAAACAGCAGAGACAGAAGAGAAGATGCTGACAAAAGTGTCGAAGAAAGTGTTAATGCTTCAAAAAATGCAAAAACAAAACAAACAGAGAAGAAATAAGTGAGCAAAGCGGTTGAGTGCAATTGTTTGATTTTTTAAAAAGTTGATGTAATTGTCAATTTAAAAAAATTAAAAATATTTTTGAAATTTTATTGACTTTATTTTTCAAATTTTATATAATATTGCAGTAACCGTTGATATTCCTCAGTAGCTCAGCGGTGGAGCAGGCGGCTGTTAACCGCAAGGTCGTAGGTTCAAATCCTACCTGAGGAGCCAAAAGAAGCATGACACAAAAGTCATGTTTTTTTTATTAAACCTTGCGGTTGTGTCACGGAAGTGACACGATTTGCTTTGCAAATCAACAGCCGCAGGCTGAACGCGGAGCGACAGCGGAGAGAAACAAACGAAGTTTGGATTAAACCGCAAGGTCGTAGGTTCACCCGTTCCGGCGGGGCAACATGAAGGGATGTTGCCCGTTAAGACTGAAAATTCAACACTGTTGAATTTTCCAAGACGTCTTAACCCTACCTGAGGAGCCAAAAGAAGCATGACACAAAAGTCATGTTTTTTTTATTAAACCTTGCGGTTGTGTCACGGAAGTGACACGATTTTTTTGCTAAGTAGTCATATTTATTGATTTTTATTTGATTTTTGTGGTAAACTCTTTTTAAATTAAAAAAATGAGGAGTTTTTAAATGAATCCAGAAATTTTTGGTTGGGAGCATCTCACATTTCTTGCAATTTTTGTTGTTTTTATGATTTTATGTTTGGTGCTTTTTAAAATTTATGCAAAAAGCAGACAAGTTCAAGACATTATTGTGCGAAGTGTTGGGCTGCTTTTGTTTATTTTCATTTTATGGAACAGAATTGCAATTTGCATTTCAAATCATGATGCATCTCACATCATTCCAGACACTTTTTGTGGCATGAGCGGTTTGGTTTTGGCACTTGCAGTGATTTTTGGCAAGCGTGACAACAATGTGCTTCATTTTGTGTTCTATTTTGCCATTCTTGGCGGTTTCATAACAATGATATATCCTGATTTCATCGGTCAAAGCTCTTCAATATTTTATTCCAACACAATTTCTGGGCTTTTGCATCACAGTTTCAGTTTCTTCCTGTGCCTTTTGCTTTGCGTGGCAGGTTGGTTTCATCCAAACATTAAAAAGTGGAGCAATGTTGCAATTGGGTTTATGGCATACATCACCGTTGGTGCATTTTTGATGTCAGTGTTTGGCTATGATGATGCGTTCTACATCATGCATCCAATTCTTTCAGGAACGCCACTTACTGTTTGGGTTTTGATTCCAGTCTTTGCCGTGCTTTATTTTGGTTTTATGGGAATCTATGAAATTGTCAGGAGGAAAATACATAAACCTGGAAATGATGAAACTTATTCCAAAATTCAAAAAGTTTTAAATGAAAAATTTTAACATATAAAGAAATCAATTATAAAATGTGAGAAACTTGGGAAATTTGGCAAATCATTTGACAAAATCCGACTCCCGTGTTATTCTTGGCATAGCAAAGCGCATGGGATAGAGGGGATTATGATTACAATAAGAAAAATTTGGACAGAAGATTTCGAAACGAAAAAAGGTGAAAAAGGGACAAGACTTTCGTGCCAAATTGACACAAACGGAAAAAAAGATGTTTTGTTTTTGGAATGTGAGAAAAAATGGTCATAATATTTGATGACAGAACGCGCAGATGGTTTTGTGTTTCTGCTTTTGCCAGTTGCAATGCGTGAGGGGCATGACATTGCAAGTTATTTGCCAATCACAAAGCTGTTTAAGGAAAATTTGGACAAAACGCTCATTCCTATGTTGTCAGAAAATGACAAGACTTTATATCACACCAAAATTTTTGCTGAAACTGAAGAAAAATTGATTGGCGGTTCTGCTGTTGGAACGGCAAATTCTCTTGGTGTGGATTCTTTTTACACCATTTATAAATATGGGAATTGCGATGACGAAAGCATGAGAATTACGCATTTTTATATGAGAGCAATTTCTTTTGACCTGTGGAGGACACATTCAAAAAATTTATTTGAACTCTTAAGAAAGAAAAAACATTGTTATGACAGATATCGTCTTGTTTCAAAAGAACTTGGCAAGAAATTGATTTTGACATTTTCCAATTTCATAAAGTTTTTGTGCCATATGTATGGTTATGTTCACACAACCGTTCATGTCTACATCACGCTTGCGGAAATTTTGTGCTTCAAGAAACTTTGGCAGACATACCTTTTTTCAGCAGGTTTTACTGACAAAACTCTCTCAATGGCTGACACCCGCCATGAAGATTGTGCACACTATGAAATGGCGTTGACAGATGCTGTGACAGTGAGCGACTTGAAAGTGATATGCTCTGGCCATGATGTGTCACGTTTTGACAAAACAAACATTCTTGCAGATTATGCCCCTGCACAAAAATATTTAAGACCTTGCTTCAATTTCATGCAACTTAGAAAGGATATGAAGAACTGCGGAAGGGCACTTTGTCCAAAATGTCTTCGTTTACTTGTTGCTGCAGACCTTGCAGGGAATCTTGAAAAATTTAAAAATGTGGTGAACATTGAAAAATATAAGCGTCATCGTCGAAGATATATTCGCATTGTTGTTTGGGGAAGAAATAGGTCTCCATTTTTAAACGAACTCTATGGCCGTTGCGTTGAGAAATATCCCAAAATGGTTAAAAGCATTGAAAGGTTTCGTCGATTTGTGACATTTGATTGGAAGAAAAAAGCATAAATTTTGTTTGTGCAATATTTTGACAAGATCAACATTCATAAGTGTCTTTTAGGCATCTTTTTTTTGAATTTGAAGATTTAAAATTTCAGTTGAAGCCGAAGCCCTGAATTTTAAAGAAAATTTAAAAGTCATTTCCAGGGTTTTGAAAACATTAAGATTGATTTTTCTTCCTTATATTTTGTTTTTCTTTTTAATAATGTGATTTATTTTTAAAACCATCAATTTCCAATTAAAACTTTCATTTTTCCGACTTTTTCAAGTCCAAATTTAAGCATTTGAGCATATTCGACAACTTGCAACGCATCGCGACAAAATCGAACATTTTTCTTTTTCTCAAATTTATTTCAGTGTGATATCATCATCATGTTTTGCAAAGCAATTAAAAGTTTAAAGGAGAAAAAGAAAATGGAAAAAATTAAAGAAAACAAATTGCCAACAATTTACATCGCTGATGCAACAGAGGAAAACAATGTGATTGAATATTTCAAGAACAATCAAAATTTTGAATACTTAGGTTCAAGCTTTGACGGGCAAAAAGTGGTTGAGGATGTGCTGAAACTTAAACCAGATGTGCTTGTGATGGAGGTTATGCTTTCAAGCTTGGACGGCTTTGCTGTTTTGGACAAAATCAAGGTGCTTCAAAATGAAATGCCAAAAGTGTTTTTTGTTTCAAATCTTTCACACAGCGGATTTGTGACAAAGGCGATTCAGTCAGGGGCAAGTTACTTTATGGTTAAGCCTGTTTCGTCAGAAAACTTGGAAAACAGAATTGAAGAAGTTTTGAATAACGGGCGCTCTGCAAACGCAAACAAGCAATTGGATGAAAAAATCTCCAACATATTCATCAGCATTGGAATTCCTGCGCACATCAAAGGATATCAATTTTTGCGTGAAGCAGTGAAACTTGCTGTTGAAGAGCCGGAAATCATTGGTTCAATCACAAAGAAACTCTATCCAACAATTGCCGAGCGTTTTGAAACAAGTTCAAGCAAAGTGGAAAGAGGAATGCGTCATGCAATTGAGGTGGCTTGGAACAGGGGCAAAATTGAAAATATTAACAATATTTTCGGTTTAAAGATATATAATAGAAATGAAAAGCCAACAAATGGAGAGTTGATTGCACTGATTGCGGACAAGATGATTATGGATGGTTGAATTGTTGCCTGATGAATTTTTACATTAAATGTCAAAAATTTGTTTGACTTAAATGGGTGAAAATCACAGAGAAATGTCAAAAAATATGCAAAATTCAATTATAAAAGCCAGAATTTGTGTTAAAAACATGCAAAATGTCTCTAAAACCATTTAAAATTTCACAAAAAATTCAAAAATTTTTGGATTTAGTATTGAATTAAGGTTTTTGTTGTGCTATAATAAAGGCAACTATAGGAGGTGTTTCCATGTCAAGAACCTTATCAAAAATTATGGTTATTTGCGCAATGGTTGTGATTTTGCCACTTATGATTGTTGGCACAGCATTTGCAGCATTCTATTCTGTTGAATCAATTGTCAACATTGCTGTGACTGTTGACGCATTGTCACCAGCAAGTGATGTTTATGCTGGAATTGCACATGAAAATGAGCAATCAATTTTAAATTCAGAAAGTGCAGGAACTTCAACTGCAACACTTGAAATCTCAGGAAGTCAAACGGAAGAAATCACTGTGAACGCAGTTTATTCTTCAAACGCATACAGATTTTTGGGTTGGTATGCAGGCGATATGCAGGCATATACAAACGCGGTTAATGTCGGAAATGTTGAATTTGTTTCAACTGATGAAGCTCTGACAATTGGAATGGATGATGGCGACAACTATGTTGCAGTCTATGAGGTTGTGAGATACACAGTTTCCGAATGGAACTATCTTGAAGACCCAGAAAATGAGTTTGGTGCAATAATCACCACAGCACCACAAGACGGAAAGAGTGAATATATCTATGGTGAAACTTTGCCAGATGTTTCATATATGTATCAAGGCACAGATTTCAGATATGCTGGATGGCAGATTGACGACAGTGGCACAAGATATCTTTCCGCAACATTCCCACAAGGCACACAAGCAGTCACACTTGCAAACCCATGGATTGAAAGTGACAAGACAACAGTTGTCTTCCACAATGGTGGCGAACAACAATCTGTTGACATCAACAAAAACGAGCCTTGGACTCCATCAACAGTGAACGAAATCTTCCCAGATTTGATTCGGGCTGGCTACACATATTCTTGGGTTGATTCAGAAGGCTACACAGTTTCTTCAATCAACACAAACCTTGATGTTTACAACCTCTATGCTTCAAGTCAAGTTGTTCAATACACAGCAACAGTGACAAGCGGTGAGGATGCAACATTTGATGGCGAAACACAAATCACATTCAATGCTGAAAACACAACAACCAATTTTGAAGATTTCTTCAATGCTGAAAACTGGACAACAAAATATTCATTCTGGGATTTTGCAGGACTCACATATGAAAGCGCAACCTACACGCAAGCATCAGATTTGTCCACAGTTGTTTCAGATTTCATTGAAGCAAATCCAACAGGATCTGAAGATGTTTTGACACTTGGTGTGGATATTCAAAAATTCTTTACAGAGTTTGAAAATCAAGATTCCATCACATTTAAAGCAACTGAAGATGCAGACGGAATTTTCTACAACTTGGATGTTTACACTGAAGTGGATTTCGGGCTTCCAGCATCAGAATATGAAATTGTAGGCTCAGAAGAACTTGGTGAAGATTATGAAGCATATGAAACTTCAATCACACTCAACGAACTTCTCACACTCGACACAACACCACTCTTCGTTGCAGTTCCTCAACAAGGCGGAGATGGCGAAACGACTTATGCAAAATATAATGCAGTTTTGAAACAAGTCACTGTCATTCTTGCAGATATTGATGGTGGTGCAAACATCGAAATCACCATGAGTGTTGATGGCACAGAAACAATCAACGATGTGATTGAATATGTTCTTCAAACAAACGACATTGCTGAAACTGCAAGATTCACAGTTGTTGGCATGGAAGCAGGATTCTATGCAGAAGAAATCATCGCATAAAAAATTTTCGAAAAGTCAAGTAAATTTATTCAATTTTTCAAAAAAAATTAAAAATTATTGAAATTTTTGTTAAAAATGGGAGAATCAACAAATAAACCACTTTTTGCAAAGGGTGGTTTGCAACTTTTTGGATTGAATTTTGAAAGTTAAATTTATTGAAGTGCGCAGAAAAAGAAATGTGACACGCACATTGATTTTTTATAACTTTAAATTTTAACAATAAAGTTTTTGCAATTCTTTTTCAAACAATTCTCCTGACGTGGCATAGCCTAAAACTTCACGCGGGTAGTTATTCACCCAATCTTCCACTTTTTGCACTTCCTCAGGTATGAATTTATTAAGCGCAGTGCCTTTTGGCACAAGTCTTCTAATTTCGCGATTTAATCTTTCATTTGTTCCGCGTTCACAACTGCAATATGGATGACAATAGAAAACAAATGTGCGTCTGCTGTTTCTTCCAAAAGAAGATTTTTCCAAGCCTTTAAAATCCGAAAATTCGCTTCCGTTGTCAACTGTGATTGTTTTAAACACTTGTTTAAACATAGCGCCAAATCTTCGTTCCAAAACATTCAAACAATGAATCACACTGCTTGCTTTTTGGTCTTTCATCTGAAAAATAATTTCTTTTCTTGTTAATCTTTCGCTCAACACAAGCCAGCAAGCACGATTTGAACCGCAAATGCAGTCCATTTCCCAATGACCAAAAGTGTTGCGTGCTTTAATTTCCAAAGGTCGCTTTTCTATGCTTGTGCCTTTTGGCGCGCGTTTAATTGTTACTTTCTTATATTCTTTCTTTCGTTTTGCCAACTGAATGTTTGGGAAGATTCCAATGTGAATATATCTATAAAGTGTTGTTTTACTTATTTTCGTAAACGGCAAATTTTTATATTTAATCTCACCCAAAATAGCACAGGGCGAGATTTTTTCTTCGTTCACTCTTTTTTCTATGTAGCCAACAAGTGCAAAATCTTTCCCAATTTTCAAGTTTCTGCCTTTATTTTGACAAACTTGAATATAACGGTCTTGCGCAATCTGCGCAGAATATCTTATTTCTTTTTTAAATTTTTCTCCATACCAAAACGAATTTTGTTTAACTAAATGTTCATATCTTCCTTTTTTAAGTTCATAATATAAAGTTCTTATATTTATCCCAACAATTTTAGCAATTTCTTGTTTTGAAATTTTTGCATTAAAAAGTGTTTCAATTTGCAATCTTTGCGTAAATGATAAGTTTTTTGTTCCTATTTGTTTCATAATTTTTACTCCTTTTTTAACATTCGACATATACAATAAAAATTAGCATTGACAAGAATAAACTCAATCTGTGATAATAATAACAGAGGTAAATTATGGAAACAACAAACGAAGAAAACAAAATCAAAAAGCAAAAGAAAACAATTATAATTTTGTCGGTGTTTTTAGGAATAATCATTGTTGCATTGATGGGTTTTATAATTGCAGACCAAGTTCGAAAACAATCAATTCGTGTGTCACTAACTGATTATTATACAACAAATGGCGCCACCATGTGCTATAAAGTTGAGATATTTTCATATCAAAACAAAATAATCAATGTAAATGACTTTACGTTTAAACATGATGGTGACAACATTTGTGTCAGCAGAATTGAAGTCAATGACACAACCTATTCAACATCAGAAAGTTTTGTGCTTTATGCTGACACACCAACCGAGTTGAAACTTTACTTTATTTTATCAAATGACACACCTAACACAATTTATTTTAAATTTGAAGCGGTGCCACTTGGTCAAACAAAGACAATAAGATAAAAAAGATAGGTGAATAAAACACCTATCTTCTTTTAAATATTTCATTTTCACTTAACAAGCAGTTCCAAAAGGTTCAATCGTCTTTTAATGTCCGCAAATTCTTTCAACAAAATGTTATATTTCATCCGTTCCTTTAAAATGTTTTCGTTTGCTTCTTTTGCATTTGTCACAATTGTTTGTTTCAATAAAATATTTTCTTCTTCAAGTTGTTTTATTCTTTCCATAGATTTCGCATCAATAATTTTCATTTTTTCTTTTTCTCCTTTAATTTTTTACATTCTTTTTGCAAGTCCCAAATCATATTCAAAAGTTGTGACTTGGTTTTTGATTCAAAATAACTGAATTCATAATATTTTGTCGGGTCATACGCCATTGGAATTTCACTCTCGTTAAATTCTTCAGGTTTTTCTTCGACGGGCGGTTCGTCAAGTTTCTTGTTTGCTCTTTGCTGTGCTTGATAATTCTTCACATACTCTCGAATTTGTTTGACTGACATTTCAGGGCGAACGACTTTGTTGTTGATGTCCAAAGCAAGTTGTCGGTCATCCACCAACAGCATTTCAAACAGTTTCGATTTTGAAAACGCAAAACATATTTTTTTGATATGTGGTTTTCCGTCTTCAATCTCAACATATTTTTTATAGCAGTTGATTAGCCGACTGCTTTGTGACTGGTCAATTCCAAAGCCTTGCATGATGTCATCAAATCGGAGCATGTTTCGATTTTTATCATAAACCCAATTTGAATAATAACCTTTAAAAAGTTCATTGATTTTAAACACACAAACGCAAAATTCAACAAAATTTTGACTCTCGTTTTTAAAAACCTTATTCAATGCGTTTATATATTTTTCAAGTTCTTTAATCTTATCAATTTCAAGTCCACTTTTTGGCACATACTCGAAATCGATTTCAAATTGCTTAAAATTTTCCACTTAAATTTTTCTCCTTTTAATTTCTTTGACTTAATTATTGCTTTTCCACCATATCGGCTTTGATTAAATCATAAAGAACATCTAAATCTCCAATATCAAAAGAAATAGTAGGCTCAACCATTCTTAAATCAGTGCATACAGAAATTGATATTTTGTTTATATCATTGTAAAAAGAATATTTATTTTCATAAATAAAACCTTTTTGTTGAGTCTCTGGTTTAAAGCCAAACTTTTCTAATTCTTTTAAATTTACTTTGTCTTTAATCTTTAACATCTTTTTCTACCTTTAAATCTTTTATTGTTTTGTTCTATTGTTCGACCTTTTCCAGAATAAACAAGTTTTCTTTGTTTTTTATATTCTGGTGTGTTTTTATATAGCAAAGCATATTCAACCAACTGATGTCTCTTCATTGCTGTGCGAATTGCTTTTTCATCTCCACTGGCGGTTGCGTTTTGCAAGCCAATTTCAGTGTGACGATAGCATTCTTGCAATGTCTTTGTGCTACACTCTGCCATTTTCTTGTGTTCTTTCTTAAAAAATGCCATAAATTTTTCTCCTTTTTAAAAATTTTTTGTTTTAAAATGTTGACTTTTTGATTTCAAAGGAATATAATATGAATATCAAAATTGATTTTTGATAACAGGCATATAGGATTTAATCGCTATATGCACCCGCCAAACCGATTTTGGCATTGAGCAGAGTGGTTTTAATCTCTGCTTTTTTTATTTCTATGCCAAAACTTATCATATTTCCGTCTATTTTCACTTGAAAATTTTGAATGATTTAAAACCTTATCTCTAATATTTTTCACTTCATTAAATGGTAATTGAGAGCAATTTTTTGTCAGTTTAAATTTCTCATTCTGCTTAATAGGTTTCCCTTCATCATCTTCCACTTCAATGTTGTTTCTAATATTTTTAATTCCATATTTATTATAAGGAAAGGTGTTTTTTGTTTTTTGCTTTGAAGCAGGAATAACAGCATATTCTTCTTCACCATAATAATTGCGTTGCTTATCTGCAATAATAACAGGTCTTTTTTTGCTTTTAGGTTTTTTACCTTTGCCATATGGCAAATAAACATCGTCAGTTTCAAGTGTTTGTCCAATAGGCAATGATTTTGATATCTTCTTTTTCTTCATTATATCTCCTTTGTTTTAAGATTTTTTGTCAAACATAGACATTTGGTAATCAAAAACGTTGTCAAAATTTATGTCTGTTGGAATTAAACCTTTGTCAAGTGCATTTTTGATTTCATTGTCTATCTTGATTTGCAAGACGTTGAATTGGTTGATGTAAGGTTGTCCTTTGGAATTCTCTAAATAAAGAGAATCGTCAACTCCGTCAACAAAATCAGTTTTGAAATCGGCAGGTTTCTCAAAATCTGCTCCAACAAGCCGTTTCACAACTTCTGGAACTTTTAAATTTGAACTATAATAAAACCGCTTTTTAAACACTTCCGTGCTTCCAAGTGCTTTTTGAACATATTTCTTCACATATGAATTGCACCTTTCACGACTGACAATTCGAGAACAAGTTGTGAAACCATATGCAAAAGATGTCACATTGAAAATTGTTTCGCCGTCCGTGTCTTTAAGTTCGTGCAGATGTTTTGTTCGTTCAAAATAGGCTCTTGAACAAATGCCTGTGTCAGAAAGCACGCCGTACTTGTTTCGTTTTTTTGCCCAATGACAACAAACTTTTCCAGAATTGACAAGTCCCATTTGTGCAGGAGTAAGTCCAGCAGTCAACAAGTGAAAGTGAAAACATCCATCTTCGTGCCTTTCAGGAAATGTCATATATCTGAAACTTGGAAACTTTGTTTTAATGTTGTCAATATATCTTTCATAGCACTTAAAAACTTGCAAGTCATTTGTTCGGTCGATTTTTTCTTTGTCAAATGTCAAAGTCCAAAACCAATAAAAATCATTCATGTTTAAAAGCATATTCATTAAAATTATTGTTCGTCTTAAACTTGCACCATACGATTTTTCAACGTCTTTTCTCTTGTAATTTTCAATAAGCCCGTCATCATACAACCTAAATCTTTCGCCGTTGATGTCAACAGGCTTGCATTTTTTCTTGATGTTTCTATTCGGCTGAAAGTAATAACTGACCAATGTTTCGTTTCGATATATTCTTTCAGTTGAATAAAGATTATAAGTTAAATTTTTCACATTTTCTTTTCTCCCTTTAACTTATAATTTTAAAATATTACACTTAATTTTTAAATTCTATCTTCTTGCCAATTTGTGAAATAGGAATAACTGACAACCAATTACCAGTATCACCAAGTTCACAATCAGAATTGATTTTTCGTGCAACTTTTTCTGCATATGATTTTGTTTTATATTGTTTTGCTTTTTTAAAGTTCTTTTGAAAACCCCAATCCATATCATAGGAAACTTTATCAAATTTGCCAGTATAAAAATGGTCTATATAATATTTTCCCAAGCGCTTATTATTAATATTTCGTGTTTTTAAATTTGCAACAATATATTTTTCATCATTTTTTCTTGTAGGCATATTTTTTCTCCTTTCAAAAAAGTTTTCCGTTGAGTGTTGCTATTGTCAAGTAAGCACCGCCAACGCGGTGAACGGGGTCAACCGCGTTGGCGGACTGTTTTTCTTTCCGTTTGCCCGTCTTTGCAAGCAGGGTGCTGACGGGCATTGACCAGTTGCCCACATTCCCACAAGATAGCCCGTCAAGCAAGCAATCTTGTGGAAATGATGGACAACTTTGGAAAAGTGGAAAAGTCTTGAAAGCAAGTCAAGCAAGCATTTGCCGACTTTACCACTTTACACACAATACCTTGAAATGTGGAAAACTCGTTGAGTTTACACACATTCCAACACCCATGATTATGACGATTACACAATGACAATCAAGTGATTTCAACATCTTCAGGCGGAACGGGTGACGAAACAGGCTTAATGACAACAGCAGGAACGGATGAATTGGAATTCGTTTTCCGTTTCTCTTGTTTTTTCGACTTTTCTTTTTCTTCCTGTTGTTTCAATTCTTCCACGCGATATGTCATTTTCTTCCATAGTTCGCCATGAAAGAATTTCCAAATTCTGCCATGTGGCATTGTATTAATTGCTTTTTCAATCTCCAACTCTTGCTTCTCCAAAAAATACATATTTTTGACTTCTTTCTTTTGCAATTTATAAAGTGGCTTGTCATATAACTTTGCGTATTTAACCAATGTTTCTTCAATGAAATGCATAAATTTTTCGGACGGTCTTTGCACATTGTAAGTTTCAGTCATTTTCGTGTATTCGTCAGAAACAAATTGAGTCAATTCTTCAAATTTTGAAATTTTCATTTTTTCTTCCTTTTAAGCAATTGCACCTAAATTTTTTAAAATTTGTTCGTCATATTTTGCATTCTTTAAATAACCAACTGGTGCGGTGAAAAAATGCGTGTTATTATATTCGACAAAACTTTCCAGTGTAAATTGATAGCCATCATCCGTGAAATAATCAAATGATTGATTATATCTTTCGTTATAGAATGCAGGTTTGCATGATTTGCTGTCATAATAGTCAAAAATGCACAAATCGGTTGAAATTTCACTAACTTCGCCGAAATCTTTGTTTTCGTTTCTTTCCTTTGCAAGCATATAACTTTCAGCAGTGTCAGGCGAATGAAATATGCGAAATTTCCATGTGATGTTTGTCACCATTCCCCACGAATTTTCTTTCACAATGATGTCGTCAATGACAATAAATCTTTCAGCAATACCACGAATGTTCAAGTCAATGTTTCCAAGTCTTTGGCAAGCCATAAAAATGTTATAGTCATTGTGCCTGTGCAGTTGATACCAACGATAGACTTCTTCTCGAAGATATTTCGACATTCGACTGTCATAATATCTCTGTGCTTCATCCAAATAAATTGTTGAATATGGTGGAATGAATGAAGTCTTAAAAAATGGGTTAGGCATTCCAATTTGAAAGCCGTCAATATAATAACTTTGAAAACGGCCATTAAAACGGACTTTATAATCTGAAAAGCATAAGTGTTTTTGAGCGGGTGGCTCCAAATTTTTGAAACCACCTTCTCTCAACACTTGCAACTCTTTGTTACATTTTCGCCAATCAGTCAAGCCGTTTTGCGTCATTTGCATAACAAGAAAGTATGTGAGCATGGCAGTTTTTCCCGCTCCCGGCAGTCCACTGATTATTGTTATCATGCAACTACCTTATTTAAAACATATTGAACAGAACCACCTGTATTACTATAATTTGAATAATAAATATGAGTTCCATCAGTCCAGATTTGTTGTCCAGAAAAACTTGATAAACCATTCCAAACAACTTCAACCCATGTAGAAGTTTCTTCATTTAAAACATACTGTTCTTCACCAGACGAATAATAAATCAAATTTCCATCAGTCCAAATTTGCATTCCAGAAAAACTTGATAAACCATTCCAATTCTTTTCAACCCATGTAGAAGTCTCTTTATTTAAAACATATTGATTTTCGGCTTGCGAATAATAAATATTTTCACCGTTATTCCAAACATAATTAGCACTAAAACTGGAAAGGCCTTTCCATGTTTTATTTCTCCAAGTAGAAGTTCCTTTATCCAAAACTTTTTGTGTTGAGCCAGAAGAATAATAAATATTTTCACCATCAGTCCAAACATTACCGCCATAAAAAGACGATAAACCATTCCATGTCTTATCTTCCCAAGTCATAGTTTCTTTGTTTAGAACTTTTTGTGTTGAAGCAGAAGAATAATAGATATTTTCACCATCAGTCCAAACATAAGTGCCAACAACAGAAGAACCAAGAGATATATTAGACCATGTAGAATTTGTTTCATCTAACAAATAAGTGCCATTGGCTGAATAATAAATATTTTCACCATCAGTCCAAACATGATGTCCAACTAAATTAGAAAAACCATTCCAATTTTGAACCGTAAAAGTACCACCAATTCTTTTATAAGATGCTATAAAAATTGTATCCAAGTAAACCTTATAAGTAGAAACATCAACAATATCATCATTTAACAACCAACCGTAAAACAAAACATTTTCTAAATTATCAACACTTACATCAGTAGGACATTCTCCATTTCTCACACTTTGCGTTGAGATAATATCATCATCAACAATAAATTTAACTGTGAAAAGTTGTGTGAATTTTGCAACAAATGTTGTGTTTTGGGTGATAGCAAATGTTGTTGGATCAACTTGTGTCACACCGTCAGTTGTCCAATAATCGAAATCGTAGCCGTCTTTTGTTGGCGCTGTTGGAAGTGTTGCATATGCTCCACTTGTCACAATTTGAGAATTGTGGGTTATGTCGTCAACCATAAATTTGACATCATAACGATAGGTCACATCTGCCACAAACTTTGTATTTGTTGAAATTGTGTAAGTGGAAAGTTCCACAGGTTCTCCGTTCACTGTCCAACCATTAAAAATGACATAGTCAGTGGATGTTGGGTCAGTGACGGAAGCAGTGCCATTTTTGCTTAAAATTTGAACATTGTAAACACTGCCGTCAAACTCAAAAGTTGCAACAACTTGGTCACCATTTTCAAGTTGAGCAATATATTGCTCATAATAAGCAATTGATTCTTCCAATTGTGCAATCTTTGCAGTCAATGAAGAAACAGTGCCAGAGTTGTTTTGAACTTGATTTGTCAAGTCAACAATTTGAGCATTCAACGAAACGATTTGATTGTTCAAAACGGTGATTGTGCTTAAATTGCTTTCATTCGTTGACTGCAATTGAGAGTTCAATGTTTGCAAATTTGAAATTTGACTTTCAAGACTTGCAATCTCTCTTTCATTGTCTTCACTACTTGCGGTCAAACTTGCAACTTGACTTTGCAAACTTGAAATCAAAAGATTGTTTTCACTGATTGTTGCCGAGTTTTCAGCAACAGTGCTTTGCAAATTTGAAACAGTTGTTTCCAATTCAGACTTATCATTTTCAAGATTTGAAATTGTTGTTTGATTGTTTGCATTTAAGGTTTCAAAATCTTTAACTTGTGCTTGATATTCCAAAATGGAAGCATAATATGTGTCAGTCAATTTTTTGTAATAGTCAACTTGTGCAGTCAACTCATTTTCATTGTTTATGCCGTCTTGATAGCCTTCATCATAAGCATTTTGCACATCTTCACTTGTGTAATATTTATTGTCAGTAATTGTGCCCGTGATTGCCGGCCATGCACAGTATAGTCCAATTCCAACACCAGCAATGACAACACACAAAATTATGCTGACAATGATTGATTTAACTTTCACACTCATACAACACCTCTTTCAACCACTTTCAAAATTGCTCCGTTATAGTTCATATATTGCTCTAAATATGCAATTGAACTATTTTCATTTTTTGTGGTAATTGTCAAAACTGTTTGACTGTCAAAATATTCAATCAAAATGTTAAGCACAGGTTCGCAAACTTTATCACCTTGCAAATCATAAATATTCATTGAATAAGTTGCAACAATTTTGCCAGCGTAAAATTCAACATCTGAAATGAGATTGTCATTGAAAAGCAAAGCATAATCATGTGTCAAACCATTAAATTCATCAACGGGAGCATAGGTTTCTGTAAATTCATAGTTAACATAATCGTCTGTTTCAAACGAAAAAACGCCATTGTCAAACTTTGAAATCACAGTATAATCATTTTGAGTTTCAATTGAAGATGGAGAGCCATAAACACCACTTGTGCGTGACCAAATATCAAACATATTTATTGCACTGAAAAAACCTCCAATGATCAAAACACAACAAAGCAAATAACTATACCATTTCATATTCCACCTCCGTACCACTCAAATTGTTGACGTCAACATTTTTCACAAAAATTTGTGTAAGTCCTGTATCTTGTAAAGCGCCAACAAGCAAGGTAAAATCACTTTCAACGTCACTTGTGATTGTCAAAGAATTGACTTTTATGCCGTTCAAAGCATAATAATCAAAACCAAGAACATTCACATTGTCGAATTGAGAAATATCAAAAACAATGTTAATTTCAAGGTCTGAAAAACTTTTCAATTCGCTGATTGTTTCTTGAGACAAAGCATAGTAATAACCAAAGTCAACAGTTGAATATCTACTTTCAAAATCGCTTTGGTCAAGGTTATAATTGATTGTTGCTTTCCAATAATCAACATCAAAGTCAATTCCTGTCACATTATAATTGCTGTCACCAGCAACACTGTCAAACATTGACTGACCGGCATAACTCATGCCACGTCGGTCATAGTGCGCATCCAATGTGAAATAGGAGTTAATCAAACCACCATCACCAATTGGAGTGTCAGAAACCGTGCCGTCTTCTGAAACTTCATACATATGCAAGAAATCTCCAAGGTCAATCAACGGAAGCGTGTAATCACCAGTGCCATATGAACAACCTTTCAAAATTTCAGCAATTTTCAACAAAAGGTCTTCCATTGTGTAATAGTAAGTTTCAGTGACATTGTCATAGACACTACCAAAAATGCCTCCAAAAATGCCTCCTGTGAAAATTGCACCAACAACTTTCCAACCATTTACTTTTTCTTTTGTGACCTCATAAGAGCCATCAAGTCTTATGGCAACAAGTTCGTCGTCACATTCAATGTAATAAAATTCTTCAAGTTGACCAGCGTCATTCGTTTCGTCATACTTATGACCGCTTGGCCAACTCATGTCATTGTAGGTATCATAATACCAAAGCGTATTGCCTTCTTCTTTATCAATAATCAATTGATAACCGCGAAGATAAAGGGCTTGTTTGCTTTGGTCGCTATATGCTCGAATTTGAAACTCCACAACTTCTTTTCCTGTATTATTATAATTTTCATAATAACTTGCAGAGAGTGGAGAAAGTTTCTCATTGGTTGTTGGATTTGTGACAGATGTTGCATAAGTAGATGTTGAATTCGTATAAACATCATTTGTTGTAAAATGGTAGTAAACATAAACAGCAATAAACAAAACCGCAACAATGGTCACAAAAATAAGAGCATAATTAAAAATCTTTTTTGTTGTTTCCAAATTTTTCTCCTTTTTAAAATTTAAAATAAAAAAGCACTTAAAGAACATTTAATTCTTAAACAGTGCTTTTTTCGACTTTTGTTTAAACGAGTCCATTCCAATTGAAGAAATCTAAAATTCCAGCAAGCCACTTTAAAGCGGTGCCGATCCAATCAAAAATCGTTCCAAGAATGGACAATGGCCAAGTTCCAACAAGAACAACCAGGACTATAACAACAATAACCCAAAAAATTGTCTTCATGGAATCAACCTATAATGCGAGAGGTTGTTTCAACAATTTCGTCAACAACTTCTTCCACAGGGGATGAAGATCCAAACCACATTGAAACCTCTTCGCCAAAAGTTAGCCCATTCACTGCACTGCCAATGCATACAGCCAAGCAAAACATTGCGCCAAGCACCAAAATGGTGACGGCAACAATTCCAAAAATCTTCCAGCCTCGGTTATCACATCCTCTTAACATCAATGTCCTCGCTTTTATTTAGATTTTTCAAGAAGAGTAAATGTTTCAGGCTTAATTGTCAATTTTTCTCCATATTGACTTGCCGTGTATTTAACTCTTCCCCAATCACCAAACTTGACTTTGTCATAAGTTGGCTTATCGACTTTATATTCGGCACGAGTGCCATTCAAAATTCCTGTGTCTTTGTCAAAATCGTCTTCATCACAACTGATAACTTCAACGATCCACTCTTCCTCTCTTGCTTCCCATTTTCGAGAGCCGTCAAAACTTTCTCCTGCTTGTCTTGCGTCATTGTGTTTTTTGCTGATAACAATTCCCATTTCTCTGATTGGTTTTACAAATGCCATTTTCTTAATCTCCTTTAATTTTAAATTTTTGTTTTTGTTAAATAAAATGTTGTTAAATTGTTCATGAATTGTGGTTTTAAATCGTGTTCTCTACACCAATTCAAATATTCATTCCATTCGTTCATAAATTTTTCTCCTTAAAAACCGATGTAAACTCTCGGTCATATGCTGTGAACTTTACACAGACTTACAGTTTTATTCAATTGTTTTCATCCCCGAATATCTACAAACGCAACTATGCGACAGCACGGCCACTCAATAAATCAGAGATGAAAGTAAAACGTCTTTAATTTTTCATGCGACGTCGCATATTTCTTATGCAGTTTTTCGTTTATATCGCGGATGTTTTGCTTTGAAGGCTTTATTGCAATCTTTCTGATGGTCAAGATACCCGGCACGATAAGCCATATCTCTTTCAGTCAACCGCTGTCCTGTTTCTCTGATGACTCCACTTTTCATTTGCCTGGCATATCTTTTCGCCTTTTCGGCTGGGTTTCGCAATATAATGCCATTCGCAGTTCTATAAGCCAATTCAATTCCCCCTTTCTCAAAATTCTTCGACCGACTATCGACTTAAAATCGGCATAAGGATTTGTCAAAAAGCATAAAAATAAAAGTTCTATCCTTATGAATAAAAGAATAAAACTTTACACGCATAAAAAATTTTAATAAATTTTTGAAATTTAGTTGACATACGCTCTCTGAGTGTGATAAACTTAGAGAGCATTGAGGGAGTTTAGCTCAGTTGGTAGAGTACCTGCCTTACAAGCAGAGGGTCATAGGTTCGAGCCCTATAACTCCCACCAAAGAAAAAACTGCGTCAGTTGCTCGTTTTTGAACAAGTTCAAAAAGCATCGCCTTTGGACTTGTTTTTTCTTTATCGCACCAAACAAAAATCGCACTACACTTTGTTTCGTTGGCGATTTTGTGCGAACTCCCTTGCGAAGAGGTGCGTTGTGGGACTAAAAACATATATCTCACTTATAGAATATAAAAAACGCGAAATGCAGAGCATATCGTGTTTTCTTTTAATATGTTTTTAACTTTTTAGGCACATTTTAGGCGCATTTTTTATTTTCATCCTTTATAAATTTAACAATTTTTTCTTTTTTCATATTCTTTTTGAGTTATTATTCCTTATCGTCAATTATTTTCTTAAACACAACGGCAAGTGGAAGAAGAATGACCAATGGAATGAGAAGATACATTCCAATTGACTGAAGTCCGAGAATTGACAAGACGACTGTTGTTATGAACAATGCCAAAATCAACGACATTGTTATGATGAATGCGATTTTTGATTTCATATTTTTCCTTTTCCTATATTATATGATAAATTTCATTGAAAAACAAACTTTTTGATTTGATTGTTTGCAAATTTTTGGTATAATATGGAAGTCAGAAAATGATGAATGAATTTGGAGGTTTTATGAAAATTGCGCTTATCAATGAAAACAGTCAGGCAGGAAAAAATGGGCTTATTTTTGACATTTTATGCAAAATTGCAAAGAAATATGGCGACACCGTGGTGAACTATGGCATGTTTGGTGCAGAGGATGAGCATAGTTTGACGTATGTTAAAGCGGGACTTTTGGCTGGCATTTTGCTCAACTCTGGTGCGGTTGATTTTGTTGTGACAGGTTGTGGAACAGGACAGGGTGCAATGCTGGCACTAAACAGTTTTCCAAATGTGCTTTGTGGACACATCACGGACGCAAGCGATGGCTTTATGTTTCGCGAAATAAACGACGGAAACTCGGCAAGTTTTCCATTTGCAAAAGGTTTTGGCTGGGGCGCCGAACTTGACCTTGAAAACATGTTTGACAAACTTTTAAGCACAAAAGGTGGAAATGGATACCCGAAAGAGCGTGCTGTGCCAGAGAAGCAGAACAAGCAAATTTTGGACAAAGTGAAAGCCGTCACATGCAACGACATGTTGACAATTCTCAAAACAATTGACCAAAACTTTCTGAAAGAAACAATCGACTATCCTTTCTTTAGGCAGACTTTCTTCAAAGATTGCAAAGATGAAAAGATTGGCTCATATTTGAAAAAGGTTTTAAAATAAGCTGATTGTGAAGTTTGGTTGGCATACCATTTTCAAAAAGTGACAAATTTCTTTGTCGCTTTTTCTTTTTTGTTGGCACAAAAACTTTACATTTACAGCGCTTTTGGGTTAAAATTGAAATGTAAAAATTTTTGCGCATATTTAGAGGAATTTGAAAAAATTTTGAATATAATTATACGCAAAACAAAAAAGCGCTTTGCAACGAAAATCAAATTTTGTGAGCGATTGTTGAAAACCTTTGAATGAGAACTATGTTTCAATTTTCACGCACATAGATTTGGATTTTCTTACAAAATGTTTAAAGAAACAGGAGGGGAAACATGAAAATTAAACCTATTTTTGACCGTGTGGTCTTGCTTCCAAAAGAGGCAGAAAAAGAGACAAAAAGTGGCATAATTTTGCCAACAGCATCTCAAGAAAAGTCGCAAATTGCCACAGTTGTTGCAGTTGGAGAAGGCGGAAATTCAGACGGCAAAGAAGTGAAAATGCAAGTTAAAGTTGGTCAAGAAGTGCTTTACACAAAATATTGTGGCACAGAGTTTACAATGGACGGAAAGAAATATATTGTCATGAAACAGTCAGACATTTTGGCTGTTTTGGAAGACTGAGGAGGGGGAATTATGTCAAAAATGATTTTGCAGGGCGAAGAGGCTCGTAAAAGTTTGGAGGCAGGAGTCAACAAACTTGCCAACACAGTTAAAATCACACTTGGGCCAAAAGGGCGCAATGTGGTGCTTGGAAAGAAATATGCTTTGCCACTCATCACCAACGATGGTGTGACAATTGCCAAAGAGATTGAACTTTCTGACCAATTTGAAAATTTGGGCGCAGAACTTATTCGTGAAGTTTCTGTTAAAACAAACGATGTGGCAGGAGACGGAACAACAACTGCTTGCGTTTTGGCACAAGCAATCATTCGCGAGGGACTTAAAAACTTCACAGCGGGTGCAAATCCAATCATCTTGAAAAAAGGCATTTTCAAGGCAGTGGATGTGGCTTGCGAAGAACTTAAGAAAATGTCAAAGCCGGTTTCAAGTTCGAAAGACATTCAGCAAGTGGCAAGCATATCTGCTGGAGATGAAGAGGTTGGAAAACTGATTGCAGAGGCAATGGAAAAGGTTGGAAGTGATGGCGTCATCACGGTGGAAGAGTCTCAAACCATGCACACCGAACTTTCTGTTGTGGAGGGAATGCAGTTTGACCGTGGCTATCTTTCGCCATATATGTCCACAAACACCGAAAAGATGATTGCCGAACTTGACAATCCATATATTTTCATCACGGACAACAAAATTTCTTCACTTAACGAAATTTTGCCACTTTTGGAACAACTTGTCAAGGTTGGCGGAAAACTTTTGATTATTGCAGACGATGTTGAGGGCGAGGCGCTGACTGCTTTGATTCTCAACAAACTTCGTGGGTCGCTTAATGTTGTGGCAGTGAAAGCACCAAGTTTTGGCGACAAGAGAAAAGCTATGCTTGAGGACATTTCCATTTTGACAGGCGGGACATTTGTTTCTTCCGAACTTGGAATTGACTTCAAATCTTTGACATTGGAAGACCTTGGTCGTGCAAAGAGTGTGAAAGTTGACAAAGACACCACAACCATTGTTGAGGGTGCTGGAAATTCTGACGAAATTAAGGGCAGAATTAAGCAAATCAAAGACCAAATCAAAGAAACAACTTCGGAATATGACAAAGAAAAACTTTCCGAGCGCCTTGCAAAACTTGCAGGTGGTGTTGCTGTGATTAAAGTTGGTGCCGCAACAGAAGTTGAAATGAAAGAAAAGAAACTTCGCATTGAGGACGCCCTTTCTGCAACAAAAGCCGCTTCTGAAGAGGGTGTTGTTCCAGGAGGCGGTGTTGCCCTTTTGAAAACAACTCCAGCAATCAAAAAATTGATTGAAACGCTTTCTGGCGATGAAAAAACAGGGGCTTCCATTGTGCTTAGAGCGGTGGAAGAGCCAATCAGACAAATTGCAACAAATGCGGGCATTGATGGCGGTGTGGTTGTCAATAAGATTTATGAAAATCTGGACAAATCGGCGTTCGGTTTTGACGCGCTCAACAACGAATATGGCGACATGTTGAAGAAAGGCATTCTTGACCCAACCAAAGTTTCGCGTTCGGCACTTCAAAATGCGGCATCCGTTTCGGCAACACTTCTCACCACCGAGGCTCTTGTTGTTGAGATTGAGGACAAGAAACAGCCTGAAGAAAGAGATGTCTATTGATTCTGACTGACAAAAGATGTGCTTTGTTTTTGAGTTTTGTCTTTATCCTTCCAATTCAATTAAAAACAGAAGAAAACTTCTTTAAGAAAAGAGGTTTTCTTTTTTTATGTTTTTATATTTTTATTTTTCTTTATTTTCTTTTATTTTTTTGTGTGTCTATTTTTGTTTTTTTTATTTATTATTTTTTAGATTTCGTTTTTTTGTCAAAATAATTTTTGTGCAAATAATTCCTTTGCACAAACAAAAAATTGGGTATTGACAAATGCACCAAAGAATGTTAAAATGTTGAAAGAGGAGAGAAAAGATATGAGCAGAACTGAAACTGATGCAACACAAACAAAACCAAAATATCATTATGACAGAAGTCAATATCCATCAAAAGAAGAAGTTGACACTTTTGTGGAAAGTTTGAGAAGAATTCCTGGAAGTGGATTTCGAGTTGTCAAAAATGGGGATGAAATCAGCAAAGAGGAAAATTTGCTTAATTTATGCGCAAGGGTGACTGATGGGCAATATGATGACGAAATGACTTTTGTCAACTCAATCATGAAGTCATATGTTGGACCCGAGGGACTTCCTGTTGAAATTGCAAATTCTCACATCAAACACGCCGATTTGACAATTCGTGGAAAATACACTCTTGTGACAAACTTTTTGAACGACCATATGCTTTCGGGCAAGACTGTTTCAATCAAAGACAAGGGAGATTTGTGGACGGTTGTTTCTGGCATTGTTGCGGAAGAGACAGAGCGTATTTTTGGCGATGTGGTTTATTTGGATTTGAAAAAGACAAGCATGAAAAATTCCAATCTTGCTCTTGCACTTGTCAAGGCTTTCAAAATTAATGGATATGAAAAAGTTGAAGGCTTGAATTTGTATGTCAAAGAAAACGCAAACGAAAATTCAAATGCATCGCATTATCAAAGATTTTTGAAAAATGCCTTTGTTACAGTTGTCAGAAAATATGTTGAAAACATTTCGGACATTGTCAACGAAAACATGAGTTTGGAAGAATTTGAAAAAACTTGTGCTGTCATTGAAAAATTTTTGAGCAATTGTGAAAGAAAAATGACTTCAAAGACAAGAGAAGATAGAGAAGTTGTGGATTGCAAAGAAATTTTGAAAGAATATTTCAATTTTGCAAAGAGAACGGCTTTTGACACATTGTCACATGGTGATTTATATTTGCAAGTTAAGGCAGCACTCAAAGCAAGGGGGACAGACAAAGAAACAGAAGAAACGAAGAAAGTTTTGGAAAACTTCTTTGAGAGAGTTCAGGTGTTGAAGAAAGCCCTTTCAGTCAAAGATAAAGCAGGAAACAACTATCCAGCAAACTATTTTGCAGTGATGCCTGTCAGACTTGCCTCAATTTGTGAATTGCTTGCAAACTATAGGACATCTTTCAGAAGCACAAGCGTTAGGAATGAAATTGATGAGGTTGAGGCACTCATCAGAGAAACATTCCCAAATCACAACCACTTTGGAGTTGATTTCAAAAAAGAACCATTTTTGAGAAGTCAATATCAAATGCGCATTCAACGCAAAGATGGCGAAGTGATTGATTTGCTTGATAAAACAGTCTTTGACAAGTTCTGTGCAAAGGTTGATTCAACTTTTAAAAAATATAATCTTCCAATGACAGAAGTTTGCTTTAAGTCAGTTTGCGACAAACTTGCAAGAGGAGAAGAACCAATCAATTTGAAAGGCACAGGCGCTGAAAAGTTTGTTTCAAACAAAGGTAAAGGTGAATAAAACAAGGATTAAATAATTTAAGATGAGAAAATCTCTCATCTTTTTTGTTCTTTGTTGTTTTTTGTCATCCATATGCGCAATTTTTATAAAAACCGGTGAAGATTTAAGCCGAAAGTTATAAATCAATAGTTTTTGATTTGTTATTTGATTAATTTAGTATTTTTTTTATAACATTTTTAAAGGAAAAATGCTAAGTGTGTGGTATAATAGATTGTTAGGAGTTATAGAATTTGCAGAGTAGAGGTTTCCCATCCGATTTTTTGACCGAACTTAAGAGAAAAAACGACTTAGTTTCAATTGCTTCAAACTATGTTCAACTTCAGCAAAAAGGTCGCAGATTTTGGGCTTGTTGCCCTTTTCATAGTGAAAAAACACCTTCATTTTCAATCAACAATGAAGATGGAATTTATTATTGCTTTGGTTGCAAAGAGTCTGGCGATGTCATCAAGTTTGTTGAAAAAATGGAAAATTTGGACTTTATGGATGCGGTCAAGTTTTTGGCGGAACGCGCTGGCATGGAGGTGCCAGAACTTCAAGATTCAGACCCGCGAAAACAAAGCAAGAAGTTGAAAGAACGGGTTTTGAGTGCGCTTGATTTCACCTATAAGCACTATATGGAAAATTTGTATAATAAGGATGCAAAAAAGGCGCAGGACTACATCAAACTTCGCAAATTCACACGAAGAGAGTTGGAAGATTTCAAGATTGGATATTCCAAAAACCGATTTGACGTTGTGGAATATTTGTCCTCCAAAGGCTTTTCCGAAGAGGAGATGTTGCAAGCGGGGATTTGTTCCAAAAAGGACGGACGACTTATTGATGTGATTGCCGAAAGGTTGGTCTTTCCAATTTTCAACTCGTTTGGAGAGTGTATAGGTTTCAGCGCAAGGGCACTTGAGAAAACAGAATTTGCCAAATATAAAAACACCGCAGAAACCATTGTCTTTCAAAAGGGGAAAGTGGTTTTTGGAATCAACATCTTGAAAGCGCAAAAGCAACAGCATTTGCTTGACAAAATCATTCTTGTGGAGGGACAAATGGATGTGATTGCCATGCATAAGGCGGGCTTCAAATGCACTGTTGCATGCATGGGAACGGCACTCACGAAAGACCATGTCAATGAACTTAAGCGCTACAACGAAAACATATATCTTTGCTTTGACGTCGATGGCGCAGGTGTGAAAGCCACATTGCGTGCAATCGACATGTTCAGAAATGAAAATGTCAATTTGAAAGTTGTCAAACTTACAGGCGGAAAAGACCCAGATGAAGTGCTTAATAACCTTGGAAAAGACAAACTTCAAGAGATGATTGATGACGCTTTGCCATATATGGACTTTTTGATTGAATATTATCAAAATCAATATAACCTTGAAAATGCCGAAGAAAGAGGCAGGTTTGTGAAAGAAATTTTGTCACAAATCAAAAAACTTGGAAGTGAAATTTTGTTTGAACCATATCTTGAGAAAGTGCGTGATTTGACAAAAATCCCGCTTGACATTCTAAGGCGAGACATCAATGCCGCTCCAAATGAAAGAGTTATCAAGTTTCAGCCAGAAAAACCTGCCATGCAAGTTCAAACAAGCGATGAAAAAGCAGTGAAATTTATTTTGGCATCACTGCTTCACAAATGTGAGTTTGTGGATGCAAGAATTGACTATTCAAAACTTTTGGAAGGATTTGAGAAATATTTGGATATAATTAAAGAAAATCTTCCACTTTCAGCAATATTTGACATTGATGGCGCAAGTGATGACGCATTTTTGATGGACCTTGTCAATTTCAACTTTTCAACTTTTGAAGAAGACGCACCGAGATATTTCAAAGAGTGTCTTTGGAAAGTTGCCGAGCAGGCTTTGAAGAAAAATCAAGAAAAATTGAACGAGGCATACAAAACAAGCGAAAATGTGGACGAGAGAGTGGGAATTGCAAGGAAACTTGGAAAACTTGCAATGCAGTTAAAGAACAAAAGTATGGAGGAATTTTATGTCAGAGGATAAAAATTTGGACAGAGTGAAAGTGGTGTATGACAAACTTCTTGCTCTCGCAATGAAAAAGGGCTCAATCAATGAAGAAGATGTCTATTTTTCACTTTTTAAAGTTGGAGAAGACGCAAAAAACGTTGAAAACTTTTTGGAGTCTTTAAAGAAGAAAAAAATCAAAGTCATCAAAACTAACGAAGATGATGACGCATATAAAGACAACTTCTCAGACCTTGTGATGTCTGTAAGTGTGGACGACCCTGTGAAGATGTATCTCAAAGACATTGGAAAAGTGCCTCTTTTGACTGCAGAAGAAGAGCGAGACCTTGCAAAAAAAGTTATGCAGGGGGATGAGCATGCAAAATCGGTGCTTTGTGAGGCAAACTTGAGGCTTGTTGTCAGCGTTGCAAAAAGATATGTTGGCAAAACCTCGATGTCTTTCTTGGACTTGATTCAAGAGGGCAACATGGGACTTCTGCGTGCTGTGGACAAGTTTGACTACACCAAAGGCTTCAAATTTTCAACTTATGCAACATGGTGGATAAGACAGGCAATCACGCGTGCCATGGCAGACCAATCAAGGACAATTCGCATTCCGGTGCACATGGTTGAAACAATCAACAAATATGTGAAAGTTGTCAGAATTTTGATGCAACGCTTGGGAAGAGAGCCAACCATTGAAGAGATTGCTGCTGAAATGGGAATGTCTGTCAACAAAGTCATGGAAATTCAGCGTACTGCGCAAGACCCAATTTCTCTTGAAACACCAATGGGCGAAGAAGATGATGGAAAGATGGCAGATGTGATTGTGGACGAATCGGCGAAGTCACCAATTGAAAGTGCCACACAAAGTTTACTTAGAGAGCAGCTGTTGGCAGTCATTGACACGCTCACTCCAAGAGAACAGGAAGTCATCAGGCAAAGATATGGGCTTTTGGACGGAAGACAAAAGACTTTGGAAGAAGTTGGAAAAGAGTTTTCTGTGACAAGAGAGCGCATCAGACAAATTGAAGCAAAAGCACTTCGAAAATTGAAACATCCAAACAGAAGCAAGAGGCTTGCTGATTTTGTTGAGTGATTGTTTTTGAATTAATTAAAGAAAAGCATAAATTTTAAACATTTTTTACAAAAAACGCATAAAAATTTGCAAAAATTCACTGTTTTATGATATAAAAACATAAAACAAATTAATTTCGAAATTAAATTGGAGAAAGTTATGAACATTGAAAGTCTATTGAAATATCAAGCCAAAGATGCTGAACTTTTTAAAGTTGAACAAAAACTTCAAAACAGTCCATACAAAAAGAAGGCAAGCGAATTGGCGTCGGTTGCAAAAAAGTCTCAGGCAAAATCGGCAGAACTTGAAGCGGAGGCGGGCAAACTTATTTCTGAAATTTCCAGCATAAGAGAAAAATTTGATGTCAACAAAGCAAAAGCAGACGAAATTCAGAAAAACAGCATTGAAAGCATGAGCATGGAAGAACTTGACAAACTGAACAGCCTCAAAGGAAAAGTTGTTTCAAACTTAAACATATTGGAAAAAATGCTTCAAAAAAGTGCAGAAAATGTCAATCACATTCTTGCAGAATTTAACAAAACAAAGAAAATGTTTGACGAGGCACGGACACAATATGATGTTTGCAAGCAAAAAGTGAATGAAGAAAGCAAACAACTTGAGCCAGAAAAAGAGAGATTGAAGAAAGAACTTGCTGTTTTGGAAAAAGATGTTGACCCAACACTTATGGCGGAATATAAGAAAAAAAGACAGGACAACATTTTTCCTGTTGTTGTGCCTTTGGAGGGAGGAAACTTCTGTGGTCGTTGCAGAATGGAACTTCCAAAAGTCGCAATTTCAAGAATCAAAGAAAAAGGCGTCATCACTTGCGAGCATTGCAAAAGATTCATCTATCAAAATTAAGAGGCAGAAGCACTGCCTCTTTTTTTAAAACTGAGAAATAAAAAAAATATAAATAAAACGCAAAAAATATTAAAAAAAATATTATAAAATATTTATTTTTTGCATTTTTTATTTATAAATATTTTATTTATTTAATTTATATTTATTTAAATCAAATTTTTAAATGATTAAAATTGGTGATTTTTGTTCGTATGAATACGAATTTTCTAATTGTTTTAATGGCTTTTAATCCGTATTTATAAAAAATCAACATTTATTAACGATTTGAATGAAAATATTAAAACAATTAAAATTTAATAATTTATTAAAAAAATATTATTTTTTTTATAAAAATTTATAAAAAATTGACAATTTTATTGTTTTTTGATTTTTAATTTTTAGTTTTAATATTTTTAAATATAAAGCTTGCATAAAGTTTCTCACTTAATTTTTAATTCTTCGGTATGTTAAAGTTCTTATGAATGAGAATATCTTAGAAGCAGTTTGATTGCATAGACAAATTTTTCAATTTCTTGGTAGGTGTTGAAATATGAAAGTGAAACTCTCACTGCCCCTCCATTTAAAGTGCCAAGAGATTTGTGTTTGAGTGGTGCGCAATGGAAGCCACTTCGCACGCATATTCCCCACTTATCATTAAGTTCGGTTGCAACCTCTGTAGAATCCATATTTGGAATGTTGAAGGCAAAAACGCCACTTGTGTTTTCTGTTTTTGTGTAGATTTCAATTGGAAGTTTGGAAAGTTCATAGTGCAAATAGGTTGTCAAATCTTCCAACTTAGATTTTATGAAATCAAAGTTTTCTTCCACAAAACAAATTCCTTCGCCAAAACCTAAAATGGCAGGAGTGTTGATTGTTCCACTTTCAAAGCGTTCGGGGGAAGATTTTGGTTGGATAAGTTCCAAAGAATTTGTGCCTGTTCCACCAAAACGAATAGGCTCAAGGTCCACATCACCACAAATTGCCAAAGCGCCAATCCCTTGAGGAGAATAAAATCCCTTGTGTGGAGCAAGTGCAAGCATGCTTATTCCCATTTTTTCCATGTCATACACAAAATGTCCACCACCTTGTGCACCATCCACAAGAAACAAAATGTTTCGCTTTTGAAGTTCTTTTCCAATTGTTTCAATGTCGGCGGTGTCTCCATTGACATTCGAAACATGGTTGACAACAACAAGATATGTCTGGTCGGTCAGGCATTTTTCAATGTCTTCCCACACAACACCAAGTTTGCCTGTTTGCTGTGCAACTGTGTAGGAAAAATTGGGGTCAATATGTTTCAAATGTTCAAGTGGACGCAAAACAGAGTTGTGTTCGTTGACTGTGCAGACCACATGGCCGCTTTTGTGCGAGCCTAAAATTGCCAAATTGAGTGCGTCTGTGCAGTTGAGTGTGAAAATTATGTTTTCTGGTGTTGTTCCAACATGGTTTGAGCACTGCTCTCTGACCCTTTCAACTTCAATTGCAGTCTTTAAAGCCATTTTGTGTCCGCTTCGACCCGGGTTTGCAGAGTATAGAGTCAATGCATTTAAAACCGCTTTTTGAACATTTTTAGGTTTGATTAAACTTGATGCAGAATTGTCAAAATAAATCATTTTTATCCCTTTTTTATCATTTTTTTGATTTTTTAATCAGAATTTTATGTTTTTTCAATATTTTTTAAGTTTTTTAATGTATTTTATTATTTTTTTATTTTTTAACTTTTTCTAAGATTTGAAATTTTGGTAAGCCTTTTGAAATGATGATTGCAACACTATGGAATATGGCAAAAACATAAAATGCTTATTATCAATATAATAAAATAGGGGAGATTTTGTGCGTCAGGAGGTGACTGTTTTTGAATTACACATTGGCAGTTTTCAGGTCTCGCTCTTCCACTTTGAACTTTGCAAATATGCTTCGTGCCAATCACATACCTGTTGCCATCATCAACACCCCACAAGCAATTTCGCGAAGTTGTGGAATTTCTGTCAAATTTTTGAGCGACTATTTTTCTCAAGTGCAAACTATTTTGTCAAAAGTCAATTTGAGAAATTTTGATGGATTTTTCTCATATATAGAGAAAAACGGGAGGGCGAGTTTAATTAAATTATAAATCAATTGAAAAGTGCCGTAAAACAAAATTTGAGTCGTTTTAATCACTTTTGAAAATGATTTAAATTCAAATCGCTTATTTTTAAAACGAATTTTAAAGTCCAACAAAAAACAAGCATGAAAACCGTAAATTTTCATAAAATAGCTTTATGAAGTGGTTTTTTGCTTGTTTTTTATCAATTTCTTTCGTTTTTTTGGCAGTTTTTGGGGTCAATTGCCTTTATGGCTATTTTTTCCCAATCAAGTTTCAAGAAGAAATTGCAAGCGCAAGTGAGGCTTATGGTGTTGATGAGGCGGTGATTTATTCCGTCATCAATGTTGAAAGTCGCTTCAATCAAAACGCTTTGTCGTCAAAGGGGGCTGTGGGTCTGATGCAGGTTTTGCCTTCGACAGCAAACGAAATGGCAACTGAAATGAACTTGGAAGAATTTGATTTGTCATCTTCTTCCGACAACATCATGATTGGCACCTATTATTTTTCAAAATTGTTGGATGGGTTTGGAAATTTGCAAACGGCGCTTGCGGGATATAATGCAGGTCCGACAAATGTTCGAAATTGGCTGTCCGATGAAAAATATTCCGACGATGGCAAAACTTTGAAAGAAATTCCGTTTGAGGAGACAAAAAATTATGTAGAAAAATTTAATCAAAATTTGAAATACTATCAATCAAAACTTGGCTAACTTGGTTAAAAAGTGGTGTTTTCAAGAGATGATTTTAAAGGAAGATGCGGGAAGTTGAAATGAGATTTATATGCAAAATGTGCCGATTGTGGTGACAAATTTGTTTAAAAACTTCGGAATTTACTTGACAAGCGGGGGGGGGAGGATTTTTCTATAATGATTTTGAAAAATAAAAAAATTAGCAACTAAGAAAAATTGTTTTGCATTTCTTGTGGTTGAATTTTTGGTTTAAGGCAAAGAAATGACATCGTATGCTTCGTTCAATCAGAAAGAAAAGGAGGATGAAATGGAAAAAGTCAAAAAAAGCAGAATTATCACCTACATATTTGCAATCATTGCCATGTTTTTTATGTGTGCTGGCGTGCTTGTTGGTTGTGGCGAAAGTTCCAACAACAATTGGTTTTCCGGACTTCAGGCACCAAACAACACATTTGGCAAGACGGGAGATTTCTATCTTGACCAAGATGACTTGATTTTATATAGATATGGCGAACTTGGTTGGGAAATGCTTGGCGAAATTGGTGGAGGCTCTGGCGAGAGCGGTCAGGATGGTTCAACTTGGCTTGCGGGAACAGGTGAGCCAACTTCCGAACAGGGCAAAGATGGAGATTTCTATCTCAACACGGCAAATTATGACATATTTCAAAAACAAAATTCTCAATGGAGTTTGATTGGAAACATCAAAGGCGGTCAAGGTGCTCAGGGTGAACAAGGAGAGCAAGGTGAACAGGGCGAGCCTGGTGAGGCCGGACAAGATGGCGCAAAATTCCTTTCAGGAGTATCAGATCCATCAACTGACATTGGGGCAGATGGGGATGTCTATCTCAACACAACATCTGGGGACTTGTTTCAAAAATCTTCTGGCACTTGGTCAGTGATTGGCAATTTGAAAGGCGAACAAGGTGAAGCGGGCGAGGCTGGAGAGAACGGAATCACTCCACACATTGGCGAAAATGGCAATTGGTGGGTTGGAGACGAGGACACGGGCTATGCCGCAGTTGGACAAGATGGCGAAAGTTCCACAATCACAGTGGATGGAGACGGATATTTGATTATTGATGGCGACAACACGGGCTATTGTCTTGAAATCACCGCACAAGAACTATATCAAAATTTGCAAGGAATCATCGAATATGACGGTGGAGTGAGTGGATTCAGTGTGGATTATGAATCAGTTGCCGATTTCGAGGGCATAAACAAATGGACCTGGTTTAACAACGATTTTTATGGCTGGGCTGGAAGCATTGGAAAACCTTCAAGCATAAATGCCATCAAATTTAGGGTTCGTGCAAGAGAGAACCCAATCACGCAAATTTCTGTTATGCTTGCAGAAAACAGTGCAACAGGCACAGTGGTTTCCAGAGCAACTTTGGATGTTGTTGTTCCAGCAAACACGGCACAAGACATCATTTGGCAACTTGACGAATCAATTGTCAACACAAACAATATAAGTTATTATTTTGGATTTGCTTGTGATGAATACACTGATTATTATGGAGACATAAGTGCAGCAAACCAAGCAATGCCAACAGAAGAGCAAATTGAAAATGCTAATGATGCAAAATATACAATGCGGGCTTTACAAACGGACCTTTCAAGTTTTTCAAGAACGGCTGTTTATAGCTATATTCCTGTTCAGGTGGGCACAGTGACAGGCACATTTAAAATTTCAGAAACGGTTGTTCAAGAAATTTTGTCAAGATTGGATGAGGGGATATATCAAAACACCGATTTTGCTTTGCCTTCAACAATCTATGGCTATGTAGGACAGAAAATGCAAATCTACTTCCGCAACATCTGTGCATATTCTTTGGATGATGTCTATCTCAAAGTGGAAGCGGGCGGAAAAGGGCGTCAATATTCTGACAGATGGGAATACACTCCAGAGAGTGCTGAAACTTTTGACTTGACACTTGAACTATATTCAAAGAATTGGACACTCATCTCATCCAGCACTTTCAGTGTTGAAATCAAGGATTCAACAACTTCCGCCACAGGAACTGCGCTTGTGATTGGCGACAGCACTGTGTATATTGGCGACACAGAAGTCACACAAATGATGACTTTGTCAAATTCTGACGAGACTTTTGATTTGACCTTGCTTGGCACAATGGGTTCAAGTCCAAACAGCCACGAGGGGAGAGCGGGCTGGTCAACAGGCACCTATGTGAACTATGCAACAAGCAATGCCTCAAATCACGAATTGGTGAATCCGTTCTATAACACAGAGACCTCTTCTTTCGATTTTTCATATTATATGGCGCAACAAAGCTATGAAAGCGTTGATGTGGTTTTTTTTCAACTTGGCATCAATGACATTGTTGGCAGAAACAATTCCAACTTGGAAGCGGGAATTGAAAGTTACATCAACAATATGCAAACTATGATTGACAGCATTCATGAATATGACGCAAACATCAAAGTTGTTGTGAACTTAATCACTCCTTGCACTGACGACCAAGACACTTTCGGACAGACTTACACAAATCAGACAGTTTGGGGATATATGAGAAACATGTATAAGGCAAACCAAGCAGCAATCGAAACGTTCTCCAGTCAAGAAAATGTCTATGTTTCTTGGTTCAACGCTTCAATAGATTCAGTTAACAACATTGCAGGGGATGTTCATCCTTATACGTCGGGATATAACCAACTTGGCACGCAAATGTATTATTTCATGAAAGCAATTTTGGGATAAAATTTAGGACGTTTTGTTGGTCTCAAACAAAAATTTTGAATTTTGATTGAAAATAAAATATGAAAAAGACGCTTCATTTGGCGTCTTTTTTTTGTAAATATCACAAAATTATCTCTTGGGATTGGACATTTTTGTCCACCCCAAATTGGACATTTTTGTCCGGAAGTTTTGGACATTTTTGTCCATTTTTTGAGGGTTTATATTATATTTATATAATAACTTATTAATAGATTATAGATTTAGATAGATAATTAAATTTTGAATTAAGTAAAAATAAATTAAAAAAAACGCGCGCGTACGGACGTGATATATATTTATTATATATATAAATAAAAACAAACAAGAGTTGGTGTCAACTCTCGTTTCTTTGAAATAATGTTGCATAAAAAACATAAATCTTATGGTGTTCGTATTTGAAAGGTTGTGGTGGCTCGCCCGGGATTCGCGTGCATTCATGCTCTGGGAGCATAAAGAATGCGCCAAAGCACATTTTCTTTCTTGCCATGCTTTAAGCCGGGACGAAGTGCCGGGTTCGACTTGCAAATTGCAAGACAAAATCAAAGATTTTGTATCCCGTGCGACACAGGGATTGTGTTTCGAAAATATGAAATAAAAAAACGCATAACTGCGTTGATTTTGCTTGGTGGCTCGCCCGGGATTCGAACCCGGGACCCCTTGATTAAAAGTCAAGTGCTCTACCGACTGAGCTAGCGAACCATGTTAAATTTAATCGCACATAAATTATTAACATAATTTTGTGCGAAACAAGCGAAAAATAAGTGATTCGCGAATACTTGCTGAGGCAAGCCGAGTTTTTGAACGCATTTTTTCGCTTTTGGCAGGGGTGGCAGGATTTGAACCTACGAATGCAAGAGTCAAAGTCTTGTGCCTTACCGCTTGGCGACACCCCTATGTATTCAAACTTCCAATTTGCATTGTCTGACTCAAATTGGCTGGGGTGGTAGGATTCGAACCTACGCAATGTTGGAGTCAGAGTCCAATGCCTTACCGCTTGGCGACACCCCATCAAACCGCAAAAGCGGTTGTTTTTATGGGGTGATCAAAGGGGGTCGAACCCTTGACCTCCAGAGCCACAATCTGGCGCTCTCCCAACTGAGCTATGACCACCACATGGTGCTCCCAGAAGGATTCGAACCTTCGACCTCCGCCTTAGAAGGGCGTTGCTCTATCCAGCTGAGCTATGGAAGCGTTTGGAGCAGGTGAAGGGAATCGGACCCTCGCAACCAGCTTGGAAGGCTAGTGTTCTACCACTGAACTACACCTGCAAACTGCTTTATAAGTTTATCATGTCACAAAACAAAAGTCAAGGAAAATCGAAAAAATTTTTGACAAAGCGCGATTATTTTTTCGTTTTCTATTTTAGATTATATAAAAACGCGGATAAAAATGCAACAAAAAATGTGAAAAGGAAATTAACACATCAAAAAAACTTGCAAATTTTTGTTTGCAAAATTTATTTATCGGAAACTGTTTAAGCCTTTGCAAATTTAATCAAGCAAAAGGTGTTCATTTAATCGACAATGGCACATTCAACGTGTTTTTGCATCAGTAAGATAAAATTTAAGCGTGTTAAATTTTTACATCGCTTTGTTTATGATGCTGCTTGAATCATCCTTGAAATTCGTATTCGTTTTTATAAAGTCCCAAGGAATAATATTCTGCAATAAGGCGAATCATCTCTGCAGTTGTTGGTTTGCGGTTTGGTTTCAAAACTTCCATGCCATAAATTCTGTTCACAAAGTCGAAGCCCTTTGTTTTGTAGGTGTAGGAAATTGAGTTGTGAATGTTTGCTTCAACGCGCTTATAGTCCTTTGCTCCACAACGCTGTGCCACAATGGTGAACAATTTTCTGAGGTTGTGTATCAGTTCGGGTTGCTTAATTGCTTCTTTTACAGCTTCAAACATGTAAATGAAACCTGTTTGGTCGCACTTAATTCCAATGCGGATGAGTGCCAATTTTACGATTTTGTCAACTTCTGTCACTTCTTCCATTTTTGTTTCACCTTCCTTTTCTTTGTTTTACGATTTGTGTCGTATTTAGTCATATTTTATCATAAAGAAATGGTTTTACAAAACAATTTTCAATATTTTACAAATAAATTTGAAAAATTTTTCACAAAATGTTGTCAGGATGTTGTACTTAAAAAATGAAAATAAAGCGATTTTTGCTGTGAGAAATTGTGGTTTTGCTTGCAATATGTGAAAAAAGATGATAAAATGATTGAGTTTTGGAGACGTATCGAAGTGGTCGCAACGAGCCGCACTCGAAATGCGGTTGTCGAGAAATCGGCACGTGGGTTCGAATCCCACCGTCTCCGCCAAAATGGCGAAAAACTGCACTGTTTGCTCATTTTGCCACATATATGGCAAAAGTTTCGCCCGGACGCTTGTTTTTCGCCATTCGCGACCAAACGAAAATTGCACAGAAGAAGGGAACCCAAAAATTTTAATTTTTGGGAAAAGGAATAACCAAGCGTTTCTTGAGTGCTTGCGGAAAGCAAGCCGAATTTAAGCGTAGGTCATGACGCTGTCGCGACTCTCCTAACGAAGAAGGAGATTCTAAGGGGTGAGTTGAGAAATCTAATTGCTTTTTGCAAAACTTTGTTTTGCACGAACCTATGTTCCGTGGCTGTGACCGAGCGAAAGTGAGAGTGATCACTTGATTGACTTGCGGCAAACCTTATTGAAAATTTAGGCACATTTTTAGGCACAAAAATATAATATTTGTAAAAAATGATTATCAAAGTGGTGTATAAAACTGTTTTGTTAAAAATGGGAGGAAGGAATCGTGAACACTTTCTGGTCAAAAAGCGTTCAATCAACTGAACTGTTGGACACTTCTCGAAAAGAGAAATTCAACGAGGACAACAGAAAATTTTGGTTTGACCTGTTGCAAGTTGACGACAACTTAAAAATTTTGGAAGTTGGGTGTGGGAGCGGGCATTTCACCAACATGATTAAGACATATTATCCATCTTGTGAAGTCTACGGAATTGATTTGGATGACAACCACATTAAGTTTGCAAAGCGTGAGAGCAAAAAGTTGAACCTTGATGTGCAATATCAAGTTGTAGATGTCAAACATTTGCCTTTTGAAGATGATGCTTTTGATGTCGTTTTTTCGCATACACTTGTTGAGCATCTGCCTTTCGATGATTTCATCAAAGAACAAAAAAGGGTGCTTAAACCAGGCGGAAAACTGATTGTTATGCGTGTTGATATGGTTAAGAAAAACGATAAGCCATTCTCATTTTTGGAAGACGAAATCAACGAGGTCTATGCCGGTTTGAATTATCCAAAGGGTGTGAGCGTTGGGCAATATGTTGAAGACCCAGATTTGACAATGAGAAGGCTTGATGAACACAAGTTTAAGAACATAAAATTTAACTATGACAGGATTATTTTCTATATGCCTGATGTTGAACCAAACAAGGAAGTTGCCATAAAACAAATTGAAAGAAACTATCAAACTAAATTTTCCAACGCACTTTTCACAATTGACAGATGCAAGGTGGACGACGAGACAAAAAACAAATTGTTGGGTTTGTTAAAACGTCAATATGAAGAAAGATTGAGGCTTTTGAACGCAAACAAAAAACTTTTTGATTTCCAATCTTCTTTGCTTATCACCATTTCTGCAGAGAAGTAGGGAAAATTTACAGAAAAAATCAAACTGACTTTGGATGATTTTTTGATTTTTCCAAATGAAATTGGGCTGATTAAATATGGGAAAATCTTGCAATGTGTGATTGCATAACAAAACAAGTAAATTTTTGCAAAAAATTCAAATTAAGCACAGAGTTGTGCCTTTTTTGTTTTATTTTTATATTGACAATCGACAGGTTTTGTTATAAAATGAAACAAAGAGGTGGGATATGCTTTCTGTTACAAGAAAATATATTGAAGATCTTTCAAGATATGACGAGAACGATGAGGTTGTTAAATATTTGTTTAAGAGGCTGGGGCTTAAACATAGTGTTGCAAACATGACACCAATTTATGATGTCTGCAGAAACCTTGGAATTAAAGTTGTCACGACAGATTTCAAGCGCGAGGGCGGTGATGTTGCGCAATTTATTGAACGAGCAGACAAACAACCATACATTTGTGTTGATTCTTCCACAAATTGCAGAAAAGTTAGGTTCAACATTGCCACGATGGTTTATTGTGCACTGCATTCAAAAGGTTGCGACAAGTTTGTCATCACCAAAACGCCAGAAAGTCAAAATTTGCACAGAGCAAAAACCTTTGCCGCAAATTTACTTATGCCAACGCCGGTTTTGAAAAAAGTTGTCTATGAAAAAGACCAAAACGGCGAATATAAATATTTGGTTAAATATAATGGAAAAGATGTGCTTCCTTTCAGAGCCATTCACTATATTGCAGAGCGTTTTGGTGTGGAGTTTTCTCAGTGCGCAAAAAGAATTTTCTATTCCAACATTGCATCAATTCGAAGAATCTCCGACAGATGCGAATTGAAACGCCGATTAAAAGGACCTGACGCTTCCGAGGCAATGAGAAGAAAACTTATTCCAAATTCTGAAAAGCATGACTATGTGCTTAGGTGCTATCTCATCAACAATCTCCACTTTCCAAAGATTACAAAAGTGAACGAGCAGATTTGTGAGAAACTGAGGCGCGAAACTGTCAAAAATGACACAATCATTGAGGGCGTTTTGAGTTCTGCTTCACAAATTGAAAGGTTTTTGAACAAATATAAATCCGGAAAAGTTGAAGAGATGTATAAACTTCCAATCTCACAAAGAATTGTGATCGGGCATTATGAAACAATAAGAAATTTGGAAAACATCCCTTTCAACAAGCGTTTTTTCAACGAACTTCACGCAAGACTTTTTCAGTATGCTGTTGAGACGGATGAGGAAAAAGAATGGTTGACAGACCCTGCACACTGCAATCGAGGCGAAAATGACAATTTCATTGATTTTGTTCCGGGACAATATCGACAAACTCAAAACATCATCAATGGAGCGTCTTTCATGACAGATTCGGTTTCTGACATCTATAACACCATGAGCAACATTTATTATGACACGGAATATCTCTTGTCAAGAAAGGACGAAATGAGCAATGTGGACTACATCAACAATGTCAACTATTTGGTGAACAGGTTTTGCGTTTGTCATCCTTTTGAAGATGGTAACGGAAGAGTGTCCAGACTTTTCATGAACTATTTGTTCATTCAAAAAGGGTTGCCACCTGTTTATATTGATGCATCCAAGAAAAAAGCAGAATACATCGATGCATTGAGTGAATTGTCAGACGATTGCAGAAAAAAGTTGTATGAAAAAATTGACTATTCGCGTCTTAACAACATCATCATGCATGGCATGCTCGAAACGGAAAGCATTTTCTTTCCGCCTCAAGCAATGCTTTCTCAGCCACTTGAATACATCAACAATCAACTTAACAAACCAAAAAGTGCAACAAGTTCTGATGGGATGACGAAAATTTAAGCATATTGCTTAAGAAATTAATTTTCAAATATGACAACTTGAGACGGATTTATGTTTTTTCTCTTGAAAAAGAATAAGTTTAAGGCTCGTAGTCTTTGGACTTAGCAAAAAAGATAGTGGATATAATTTTTTCCACTATTTTTATATTAGATTGAAAAATGATTGAATAATTCATCCTTTTTTTATTTTTTGCAAATGCACGAATGTTAGTTATAGAAAATTTTATTTTTTTGTTTAAAAAATGCTTTTTAATGGAACTGATATTTGTTTTGCCGGGTGTTTTGGTTTTTATTAATTATTGTTTCGGTGATGACGAATTTTAATTTAAAAGTTTTTAACTATTTTGCTTGCAATTAATGCAAAGTTGTGATATGATGTTATAAAATATTACAAAAAGGAAGAGGTCAATAAGGAAAATGGATGCGGTTGTGATCATCAATTTTGTTGTTTCTGTGACACTTGCAGTTCTTTTTGCATATAAGTTCGTCATCGGTCTTATTGGTCTTTTCACGAAGAAAAAATTTCCAGAGGCAAAGGAAAATCACACTTTTGCGGTGCTTATTGCTGGCCGAAATGAAGAAAAAGTGATTGGAAATTTGATTGAAAGCATTGCAAATCAAAACTATGACAAAAGTTTGATCAGCGTTTTTGTGGTGGCAGACAATTGCACAGACAACACCGCCCTTGTTGCAAAACAAGCCATTGAAAAGTCCCAATTTGGCGGGTGGGGGATTTTTGAGCGTTTCAACAAAGAATTGGTTGGAAAAGGCTATGCGCTTGACTTTCTTCTTGACAAAATCAAAACTTCCAAAGAGATTGACGAAACAAAAATTGATGCTTTCTTAGTTTTTGATGCTGACAATCTTTTGGATGAAAATTTCATTTATGAAACAAACAAAGTCCTCGATGCAGGATATGACATTTCAACTTCATACAGAAATTCCAAAAATTTCAACACCAACACCATCTCTGCAAATTCAGGGATGATCTTTTTGCGTGAGTGCCGTTTTATGCACACGCCAAGAGCAATTTTAAATTCAAGCACTTTCATTTCCGGTACAGGTTTCATGGTCAGCACCAAAATTCTGAACACAGAGACAGGTTGGAAATACACAACACTGACTGAGGACATTGAATTTTCCACTTGTCAAATTGCAAAAGGAAACAAAATTACATATTGTGACGATGCAATTTTTTATGACGAGCAACCTGTCACATTTAAAGCAAGCTGGAATCAAAGAATGAGATGGCAAAAGGGGTTCTATCAATGTTTTGCCAAGTATTTTTTATTTCTCATTTCAACATTTTTCTCAAGCCATTGGTTTGCAAGTTATGAGATGATGTTGATGATTTTTCCATTTGCTCCAATAACACTTTTCTGGTCGGTTTTCTATTACATATATATGGGCGTCAAGCATCTTTTTGCTGGCGTTGCCTTTGCAAATTCACTGTTTATGAATGTTGTGGTGGGTCTTATTGCGGGGTTAATCATTGGTTATGTTGCGCTTTTCTGCTATGGACTTTTGATTTTGATTGTGGAAAGAAAGCGTGTGAAAACAACTTTTTGGCAAAAAATCAGATACAGCCTCACTTTCCCAATTTTCATTGCAACCTATCTTCCAATCTCAATTGTTTGCCTGTTTAAAAAGGTTAAATGGAAACAAATTCCTCACACTGATTCCAGAAAAATTGACGAGATAAACAAGTAAGAGGTGAAACAAAAAGAGTGACAAGTCAGATTTGAAGACGGAAAATTTGTTTCAAAAGACAACGAAAAATAAAACATAACAGTTTGTTCATAATAAAAACAAAAGAAAAAGGAGAAAAAACTATGAAATGGAAAAAGTTTTTAGGAGTTGTTGCTTGTACGGTTTTGGTTGCAAGTTTTGGACTTGTTGTGACTGCATGCGGAAAGAAAGAGGCAACCTTGCCGGAAATTGATGAGGCACAACAGTCAATTTCGATGGAGGTTTCTGCAACAAGCGACAAAATGTTGATTGACATCACTTCAAACGAAGAGGATGTTGGAAATGCGGAAACGCAGGTGGTGGCACTGCCAGCATATGAATATCTTGTTGGCGACCAATATTCTGGACTTTCTGAAGACATCATCGACATTGCAGATGCAACCGTGGTTGGAGAATATACCCTTGGCACAAATGCAACTGTTGAGTTTGACAGGGTGGATGTAAGCGGATATGATGCAATTTATAATAAATATTACATAGTTGCGCAAGACAAAATTTTGAAAGGTCCAATTTACACAACCGACATTGAGGCAGAAGTTTCTGCAGAGCCAACTTTCAACGCACTTTCAAAGAAGGGTTTGCTTGGAGAAAGTGTTGAGGCATATGACGATTTGGGCTGTTCTTATGTGACACTCAACTTTGAAATCAATCGATTTGTTTATCCAAACGAAATTTTTGAAGATGGACAGGCAGTTGCACTTTCTCATCCAGACACCGCAATCGAATTTGTTTCAAACGGAAAAACATTCTATTTCAACCATGAAATGGTGGACTATTTTGACAGACTTGTGTCAAGTTATTATAACTTGGGTGCAAACATAACCGCAATCATCTATGCACCAAACAATGGCGGGAATTGGGAAACTTTTCCTGAAAAATTGACCTATGCACCTTGGTCGGCACAAAACACAACATTGATGGCTCTTAACACATCAAATTCCTATGGGTTTGAATATTACATTGCAATCATTGAATTTTTGGCAGACAGATACACACAAAACAACCTTGAAAATGGATTTATCTCCAACTTCGTGATTGGAAATGAAATTGACTATGCAAAAGATTTCAACCGAATTTCAGAGAAACAAGTTTCTCTTGACACATATATGGAAGAATATTCTCGTCTTCTTCGTTTGGCAAACTTGGCAGGGAAGAAATATCATGAAGACATCACAGTTTCCATTCCTCTCACACAGGCATGGGCAGAAAAGGGTTATGACAACACAGATGAAATTCAACCTTATGCTCCAAAAGACATGATTGAATGGTTGAATGCAAAAACAAAACAAGAGGGAGATTATGATTGGGGACTTGCTCCACACAGCTACACCTATGGGCTTGCTTCCTCTGAAGTGCTTTTGATGGACACACTTGTTGGCAAAACTGTTGGCATGACAGGTGATTTCAACACTTCTTCAAAAATCACTTTCTCCAACATTGAAATTTTGGATGAATATTTAAATCAAGACTATATGAAGTTTGACGGACAGGTGAGGTCGGTTTATTTGACAGAATCTGGCGTTTCTTCAAACACTGCTGATGACGCAACAACAAGAGGCCAACAAGCAGGCTCAATTGCAGCAGTTTGGTATAAAATTTCTCAAATCGACTCCATTAAGGCATGGTTTTACTATCGTGTTCAAGATGCAGAAGGCGAAGCTGCCGCAAGTGCAAGACTTGGACTGATTGACCTTGAGGGAAACCGCAAACCTGCATATGATGTCTATAAATACATCGACACACAATATTCTCGTCGTTTTGCAGACCAATATATTGGATACATTTCATATGTTGCTCCAGACGGAACAAACAAAACCTATGGCAACGGAATTTCCTCTTACGCTGACTGTCTTGATGTTTTTGGCACAGGTTATGACTTTTCACATATGGACATGACAACTCCTGTCACAATTGACCCTGTTTATGAATGGGAAGATGTCATTGACCTTGGCGATGTTGCTTTTGAAAGCAAAAACTTCCTCTATGACGGCACAGAGAAGAGCATTGCTGTCACAGGCTTGCCAGAAGGCGTCGATGTTGCATATGATGTCGAACCAACTCAAACAGAAGTTGGCTCAAAAACCATTCTTGCAACTTTCACACAAGATGGTGAGGTTGTAGGTCACAGAGAGGCAACCATCACAGTTTCAAAACTTGCAACAAACAAAACAGTTTATGAATATGGCGAAAATGTCTATGTCACAACAACGCGCGAGGGTGAAGAGTTGACAAGTGACGCTTGGATTGGAATCTATCACAAAAATGCGGGTGTTGGCAATGTTGACGGCGGTAAAGTTTCTGTTTATTACTATTATTTCAACAACAATTCAGACGATTTCATCCGAACGGTTTGCATCCAAGACCAAATTGACAACCAAATTGGTGGTTTGACCCCTGGTGAATATGTGATTTACTATTTTGTGACCGGCGAATATGAATATAAATATTCCATTGAAATTGAAGTGCTTCCAGCAGGCGAGGACAATGGGTCAGCCAATCTTTCAAACATCACTTTCTCAGACAAAACAGTTGAGGGTGACGGCTCAGAACAAAGCCTTGTGATAAGTGGAGAACTTCCAGAAGGCGTGAGTGTTTCCTATGAAAACAACACTGCAACTGCAACGGGAACATATCAAGCAGTTGCAATCTTCAGCCAAAATGGTGTTGAAATTGAAAGAAGATATGCAGTTTTGACTGTTGTTGACAGTTTGCTTATGCTTGAAAAAACAACATTCTATGTTGGTGAAACAATCAACGTGACAGCAAGTGCACCAGAAAGTTCTGCAAACGAACAATGGTGGGTTGGACTCTATCTTTCCACTGATTCCGTGGAGGAAGACACTTCAATCTATTGGTTCTATGTCAAAGATGACAACCATGTTTCTGGCGGAACTTACAACATCAAAGAGCAATCTCACAATGCCGACAGAGGCGACTATGCAGATTTGCCGGCTGGAGAATATAAAATGGTGCTTTTCAACACATCTGGCTATTCAATTCAACAAGTGATTGATTTCGAAATTGTTGAAGCGCCAACCGAAATTTAAAATTGTTGTTCATGATTTTATCTTGATTGAATTATAAAAGAAGAAGTGAAAAATGAGTAAAGTTAGAAATTTGTCTTGTTTGATTTTGGTCTTACTTTTGCTTTTCGTCTCAGTTCCATTTGGTTGCGGTAAGAAAACAACAGAAAATCCAGAATTTCAAGTTGCCACAAACAAAGCGGAATATTGTTTAAACGAAGAAATTTATGTCACTGCAAGCGGGCTTGACAATTTTTGGGTGGGGGTCTATCGAGCGTCGGATGATGTGCAAACCCGTGAACCAATCAGATTTCGCCACTTCAATGAAAATGGCTATCTTTCAGGTGAGACCTATTCAGTGCAAAAAAGTTATGTTGCCACAGAAAGACCTTTTCAAAATTTTCCACAAGGAAATTATAAGGTGATTTTGTTTGATCAAAACGGCGAACAGAAAAGTTCTTGCAATTTCGCAATCACAACGGAGGAATTGGACATTCCAGAAGCGCCAACTTCAATTTTATATTCCATTGATGATTCAACCTCTGGACTTGCAAATGGAGAAGTGACAATTGAATTTGCGTCTGGTTTTCAGGCAACAGATGTGGTTTTCTATTGGGCAAATGAGGACGGTATTTTGGAGGAATATACAAGTCTTGCGCCTTTCAAAATTGTTTCCAACCCAATGGTTTTTGAAATGTATGAAAATACAATCATTCCTGCAGAGGCAACCAAACTTGTGGCATATGGGCTTAATGATGTTGGCATGAGTGAAGATTGTGCAGAGTTCATTCTTCCAACCGGCTGTCAATTTCAAGTGTCAAGTGAAGTTTTGTCAGAGTTTCAAGTTGTCAGCGACATCCATATTGCTGTTGCAGATTCGCATCTGGCGGCATCAAATTCCAAAGAAATCAACTCTCAGCATTTGCTTGACATGTGCAACGACATTGTTGAAGTCAGTCCAAACAGTGATGCACTCATCATTGCTGGCGACATTGCAAATTCAGGGAAGGAATATGAATGGCAAGAGGCTTTGAGACTTCTTTCCTCAGTCAACGGATTGCCAGAAATCTATTTCTCTTTGGGCAATCACGATTTGTATGACGGAAATGGAATGGGGAACTATCAAACTCAAGTTGGCTATTTCAAAACCTATGCAAATGTTGATTCTGTATATTATGAAAAAGAGATTGACGGGTTCCACCACATCTTCCTCGGAAGTGAAAGCAGTGTCAGCAGTGTGGATGCAGATTTAAGCGATGCGCAATTGGAGTTTTTGGATGAAAGATTAAGTGCAATCATATCTGCCGAGCCTGGCAAACCTGTGTTTGTTTATCTGCACCAATCTTTGTATGACACCATTGCCGGCAGTTTTGAGGGGCAAGGCTGGGACGGAGTGATTCAGGATGCCCAACTTAGGGCAATTTTGAAAAAGTATTCCGAAGTTTGCATGTTCAACGGACACAGCCATTGGGACATGAACACAAGAGGTTCGATGTATGTTGCCGACGAGGAACTTCCAAACATCTTCAACACCGCTTCAGTTGCATATTTGTGGACAAGTTACCACATCCCAACAGGAGAATATTTGGAAGGCTCGCAAGGATATTATGTCTATGTTTATGCGGACAAAGTTGTTGTTTTGGGACGAGATTTTGTCAGCAATCAATGGATTCCAAGTGCTTGTTTCGTGGCAACAATATAAATTGGAGTTGAAGAACATCAAAAAATTGTTTTTCGTCGTCGATTAACAACAATTTATTTCCCAATTTTGCAACAAAAAAAATAGGACACAGAGCGATTGCTCTGTGTTTTTCGTCTCAATCGTTTAATTTTGACATTCAAAATAAACCAATTTTTTTTCTGTTTTTATATTTGAAATCAATTCAGAATAAAAGAAGTGCGAATAGTTAAAAATATGAAAATAAGCGCACAAATAAATTCATTATAAAAAGGTTTAAAATAAAAAGCGTCATTGACGCTGTCTGGTGCGGATGGAGAGGGTCGAACTCTCACAGTGTTGCCACCACAGGTACCTGAAACCTGCGCGTCTGCCATTCCGCCACATCCGCATATATTAAGTTTTTGTTGTTCCATGGCGGAATGGCAAATGTTTTCTGTTTAAAAACTTTTGTTTGCGCAGGTTTTGAAACCTACGCGTCTGCCACTGACACCCTTAAACAATGATGTTTTAAGGGAACCCGTCTCGCCACATCCGCATTTTTCAACATGACGTTGAGTGATTGAATTGTGGTTGTTCTATGATTTAAGCAAAAATTTTTTAAGCAACATTTCAATCTGTCAACTCAAACATTTTAGCGTATTTTTCTTTTTTTGTCAATAAAAACCCCACTGATTTATGCTTTTTGTTGATTTATTCTTATTTTTGTGATAAACTTATTATGAATTTGAATTTGGTTGAAATTAGGAGAAAGCATGAATTTTGAGCATTACACTGAAATTTCTGAGATTTCTGGAAGAAACAGGCGTAAATTGAATGAGTTGGTGGAAGATTGCGGAATTATTTATGACAAATCTTTGCCAGATTTGATTGATTCGACTGAAGACAAATCGGTGATTTGTGCTTTTGAAGACGATGAAATTTGTGGTTTTGCAACTTTGGAAGCGGATGATTTTTGCATAACTATTGACGAACTTTATGTTGATTCTGTCCACAGAAAACATGGCGTTGGAAAGGCACTTATGGAGCAAGCGAAAGAATATGCGAAACAGAAAGGCATTCCAAAACTTGAACTTGCGGTTGGCATTGACAATTTGAAAGCAAGACATCTCTATGAAAAGTTGGGTTTTGTTTATGCCCGTCAAAACAGAAACAAGGTTGTGATGAGAAGCTTTGCTGATGAAAAGGTTATGCAGACGGCACAGGTGCTTTTTGAAATGAGCAAAAACATAGCCTCTCAAACAGATATGGACATTGGAAAAAATAAAACAGGAATTGACAAAAATAAATTTGAAAAAATTGATTTAAACCTTTTGGCTCACACAAATCAACTGCTTTCAGATTGTGAAGCAAATCCAGAAATTGACATCATAAAAAAAATCCAAACAGGGCATGTGAGTGAAGATGAAAAGAAAAGTTTTTCAGATGTGTTTTCATTGGAAGAATCTTTGAGAAAGCAGGTTGCGCTGAGTGCTGAGGCCTTTGAGTGTTTGGAAAGACAAGACGAAGTTTGCAAAAACATTGAAAATTTTGGCGCAACGGTCTTGTGATTGAGATCTTAAAAAACAAGGTAAAAAAAAGAAAAATCGAAAAGAAAAAATATGAGAAAAGAAGAAAACAAATCAAGCAAAGAGTGTGTGGACATCTTTGATGTTTCATATGAGGGTGCAGGTGTCGGCAAAATTGGCGGACAGATTGTTTTTGTGCCTAAAACTTTGCCAGAAGAGCAAGTTGAAGTTGAAATTGTCAAAAGAAGCAAATCTTTTCTGAATGGCAGACTTTTGGGCGTGAAAGTCTCAAATCAACTCCGGATAGAACCAAAATGTCCATATTTTGAAATGTGTGGAGGTTGTGATTTTCAGCACTGCGACAGAGAATATGAACTTTTTCTTAAGCAAAAAATCTTAAAGTCAGAACTTGCAAAAGTTGGTTTTTGTGGGGATGCCAAAATGAATGTGGCTCCACAGCGTTATGCCTACCGCAACAAAGTTAAGTTTGAAATTAAAGACGGAAAATTGGGGTATTTCAAGCCCAAAAGTCACGTCTTTTTTGAAGTGAAATTTTGTCCAATTGCATGTGAAGAAATCAATCAGATAATTCCAAAAATTGAGCAATTTTTGACTGAAAATCGATTGAAATTTTTGAAGAACGTTTACATAAAGAAAGTTGATGGAAACATTGCAATTTGCTTTCTTTTTGACAAAAACGCAGAAAAGATGCAAAAAAATGTCAAAAATTTGTCAATTTTGGATGATTTTTTCGTATTTTTTGCCTATGGTGATGTTTTGGAAAGCAACAAAACAAAAGTTGAGACGCTTAAAACAAGAAAAAGTGGAAGCACAAAACTGAGTCAAAATGTTTATGGGATGAATGTCTCAGTGGATGTTTCGGCGTTCAACCAAGTCAACGACGGCGTGGCAAAACTTCTTTATGACTTTGTTGTGGAAGAGACAAAAGGTTTGAGAGTTGTGAATGCTTATTCTGGGCAAGGGCTTTTGAGCGCGCTCATCTGTCAAAATGCAAAATTTGTGTATGGAATTGAAGTACAAAGGTCGGCGCACGAGTCTGCTGAAGATTTGCGAAAAGAGTTGTGGAAAGATGAATTTCGCATGGAAAACATCTGTGGGCTTGTGGAAGAGGAACTTTCAAAAATTGTGTTGAGAGACAAGATTGACTGCATTGTGCTTGACCCGGCGCGTGAGGGGTGCAAAAGAGAGGTGCTTGAGGTGATTTTGCACTCCGGAATTGACAAAACAATTTATATTTCCTGCAATTTCTCGACCCTGACGAGAGACTTGAGGTTTTTGACACCAAATTTTGACATTGTTTCAGTGCAAATTTTCGATATGTTTCCTTGCACAGCGAACCTTGAAACAGTTGTGGTTTTAAGACAAAAGAAAGAGATTTGAGAGGATGTTTTGAGCCTTCTCAAATTTTTTATTTTGCCATTTGGTTTTAAACAAATTTTGCTGTCATAAAATGATTTTATAAATATTTAAAAATATTTAACTATTTTTTGTTGACATGTTTTTGGGTTTGTGATATGATTATATCATCCAATTTGAGCTTGTTTTTTGCGAAGATGTGGCATGCGTGGAAAATAAAGGCAAATTGAGCGCCATTTTTGGAACTTTATTTTCAAAAATTGACGAAAAACAAAGATGAAAATTAAAAATTTAGCAACAAATTTTTTATTTTGTCAAGATTTTTGGCAAATGTGAAGTGATATTTTTGAAACAAACTTAAAAAACTATTTTATTTAAAATTGGAGTTGTCTGTGACAATAAAATATAAACAAACTATTTCTACGCTTTTGGTTTTGCTCATCGCGGTGGTGACAGGCGTTTCTGTCGGCAAAATTTATGTCGATTCTTTGGAAGTTGCGCCAATTGTTGCTGCAAGCGAAGAAGCACTGAGGGCAAATGACGATGTTGAAGCATTGGTTGCAAGAGCAAAATTTTCCTCTGTCACTTCTTTCACTCAGGTGGAACTTTATCTCATTGCCGAACACAACCTCAACAACAGCCCAGAGTTCTATAAGATTATGACTGGCACAGTTTATGCCACACTTGGAATCACACAGCCAATGAAAGGTGAAAGGTTGAAGACGAACGGAAAGTTGATTTACAACAAACTCAGCCCTTCCACATCTTCTTTTGCACCAGCAATTTGCTCGAGAGTGATTTATGACTATGCCACTCCAGACGAGGTGACAGTCATTCCAACAGGCACTTTTGCAAGCACAAGTCCAGACCTTATTGGAAATTTCAATTCTGCGGATGCGGATGTTTACACACTTGATGAATATAGAGAAACTTTCAACACTTTTCCAACAACTGTGCTTCCATACATCATCACAAGCATCACATGCGCTGACGCAGACAACATCAGCGAAGTGACTGACAATGGTGATGACACCTATTCTTTTTCCATTTCGCTCAGTGGGTCAAGTCTCGCCATGGCAGGACTTTATTATGCATATGAAATCAGATTTTCTTCTGGAATGTCCGACCTTCCAAGCTGGACTTCAATGACAATGGAAGTGACAATTGATTCTTCTTTCAATTTTGTGGAAATTTCATATAATGAAACATACCGCATGAACGCTCCTGCAATTGGAATGACACCGGTGACCGATGAATTTGTTGACCGTTTCTATTTTGACGAAGAGACAATTCAGCAGGCTTATGAAGCCATTGGGGAGGTGCAATGATGGACGATAGACAAATCAAGAGGCCAAACAAAACCTTTCCAAAAATGTTCAGGACATTCACAACCTACATTTTTGCCACACTTTTTGTTTTCTTTGGATATGTGCAGATTTTCGGCGATGTGAAGCCAACAATCATCACTCTTCCAACAGATGACGCTGGTGCGGATGAAGAAAATGTGTTTGGCGATTTTGTTCAAAGTTTTGGAAGGTTTGAAAACATCGACACAGACATCAACTTGTCTTTCTCAAATGCTGACGGAACAATTAATTTAGAGCTTGGTGGAAATGTTGTCTATGCCGACAGCGGAATCCAATTGGATTTGGATTTGAACTATAACAATCAAAATTTTGACGTTCAGGCATCATATGTCAATTCAAACTTATATTTGACAATTGATGAAAACACCTATAAATTCGACACAAAAACGGTTGCAGGAGAAACTTCGGTTGGTGCTTCAAGTGCGGAAAGTTCAAGTGGCGATGAAGCAAACGATGAAGTTGCCGAAGAAAGTGGATTGAATGTTTCTGAAATTTTGAATTTTGTTTTAAACACATTGGGCATTGACACTTCTTTCATTGAAGGCCTTGAAAACACTCTCGGTTTCACATTTGATGACCCAAATTCCTTGTTGGCGCAACTGAGGACGGACGAGTCCAAACAACTTGAGGATGGCTCATATGACATCAGAATCAGACTTGGCAACCTCATTTATGTGCAAGTGCTTTGCGATTCAAATTTCAACATAACTTCAGCACGCACAGTCAACAGTGTTTTGATTGAAAACAACGCCCTTCAGTTCAATGCAAATGTCAACCGCATGAACAATGTTGATGTTTCAACAGGTGAAGAAAATGTGGTTGAAGTGACATATGAGGAAACGGGTGACGAAATTGACCTCAGTGGTCTTGGAAAATATGTCACATATGTTTCAAACTTGTTTGCAAACAACTTTGTTTCTGCTGATGTCACTTTAACTTTGCAGGGCAACGATTATGCAGGAAAACTTCTTGTTGATTTGAGTGATGGTGTGAAAGTTCAACTTGGCACAGAAATTGAAGGCTTGAATGTGCAATTGACATACGCTGACGAAGTTGTCTTTCTGGATGCAAATGGACTGAAAATTAAATTCAACATCAATGACTATCAGACATGGAAAGACAAGATTGATGGGCTTGTTCAGACTGAAACAGGAAAGACAATCGAGCAACTTCTTGACGAATTTGTTGAAAAAATCAAGCAAGAGTATGTGGGTCTTGAGGATGCGGATGCCAACGAAATTTTGATGAGCATTTTGGGTGGATTTTTCTCCAATTCTGAAAATGTTTCAGATTTCTTGCCATCTGATGCTGTTGAAACTGAAGAGGGATATAAACTTCTTTGGGGCGGAGCGACAATTCTTTTGACTGAAGAAAATGGCATGTTGAAATCGGTTGAAGCGCAATATCAAGATGTCAAAATCAATTCAACTTTCGCTGTTGCAGAAAGCGGAGTTGAAATTGAGGATGAGCACTATGATGTCACAAACCTCTTGCCACTTGTTGATGTTGTGGAAGAAATTTTGATTGCAGACCAATTTGGTGGAAACATTGCAGTTGAAATTGACGGACACACAATAGACACAACATATGTTGTTGATTTCAAAGAAGACATAAAGGCAAAAATTTCCTCAAATGCATTTGGTGAAGATGTTGCAATCTATTTGTCTGGAAGAGATGTTTTGATTGCCGTTGGCGTTGTTGTGATTTCTGGCAGTCTGGACAATTTGGAAACTTTCATGCAGAAGATTGACGAGATTTTTGGTTTGGACATTGCTGGGCAACTTGGCGATGTGAATGTGCTTGCTTTCAGCGGAATTGTGTCAACTGTTGCAAATATATTGGAAGATGTTTCTGTTCTTAAAGAAACTATGAGCAGTTCTGATTCCGACAATGTGTTGATGCTTGTCACATATCTTGCAGACAACTATGGCGAAATTTCAATTGACGGAAATTCGGCAAAAATCAAACTTTCAGCTGTTGTTGATGGTTTGGCAGTGGCTGGAGAAATTGAAGCCTTGGCAACATATGAAAACATTTTCATTCCAACAGCAAATGAAAAAGTTGAAGATGTTTTAAGCAAAATTGAAAACATCAAGAATTTTGTTGAAAGCAAGAAGTATGCGTTTGATTTTGCACTTTCTTATGCTGAAAACCTTTCAATTTCTGGAAACATTCAAATTGACCTTGAAAACAACATCTTTGATGTGAGCGGAGTTGAACTTTTTGGCGACATTTTGGGTGTGAGATATGAAAACGGATGGACATATGTCACATACGGAGAAAACAAAGTCAAAGTTCAAACAGAAAACCTTGGGTCTGTCGCAAAGATTGTTGAGGGTATCATCAATTCCAACCTTTCTCAAGAAGATGAAGCCGGAAGCGATGTTGAAGTTTCTGAAAATGAAGACATTTTGACAAACCTTTTGATTGAAATTTTTGGCGAAGATGTGACAACACTTTCTGTGGAAGAGGCTTTGCAAAGACTCTCGATTAATGTGACCGGAACATTGAACAACTTGGTTCTTGACATCACATTCAATTCTGAAAAACAATTGTCTGCAAGCGCGCAACTTGAGTTTGTTGAAAATGAAATTGCAGAGGTCTCTTTGCAAATGTCCGACCTTTCAGCAACGCTGAAAATAGCAGGTTTCGGATTGACAGAAATTGCTGAAGAAGAATTTTATAACCTCACTTCTGCACAAAAAGGAACACTTGTTTTGATGTGTTCATATAAGGAAACGCTTTCTGATGGAACCGTTCAAGACAAAGAGTTGCAAATTGTCGCAGATGTTGAGTTTGATTTGACGAATAAGATCTATCTTCACATTTTCACTCAAATTCTTGGCGAAGATGTTGAACTTGTGCTTTTGAATAACAAACTCAGCATTTCAATTGGCACACTTTCACTTGGAGCAGATTTGAAAAACGCAAGTGAAATTTATTCGACAGTTGTTGATTTATTTGAAATTGCATTGCCTCAAGGAAGTTCAGGATTTGACTTGGCAAAACTGAAAGGAATTTTGACTTCACTTGACCTTTCAAAACCAATTCAAATTGACGGTCTTGAAATGGCAATTTCAGGACAGCAAGGGCTTTTGGTTGAATATGCAATCTGTGATGGGCTGAATTTGTCATTCAATTTAAAAGACGAACAAGAAATTGAACTTGTGGAAATTCCAGAAACGGCCGAAGATGTGCAAACAATTCTGCCAAAAATCAAAAATGTGATGGACTATGTTGAAAAAGGCGTGTTCGAATTTGACTTCACAGCACAATATAATGGTTGGAACTTCAACGGTTCATTCAAGTTCTTTGATGGTGACATTGAAATTCAAATCACTGATGTGTGCGGTGAGAGCGTGATTTTGAGGTTGCACGAAGATTGGATTTATATCTCCTATGGCAACATGAAAATCAAAGCACCAATCACAAAATCGGGTGGCGAGGCAATCAGTTTTGCAGATGTTCAAAGTGTGCTTGACGAAATCATGTCTGAAACCTTTGGCGTGAAGATTGATTTTGGTGTGTTTGAAGAACTTCTAAACATCATCAAGACCTACACCTTGTCAGACTATTTTGAAAACACAACACTTGAAATTTCTGGCACAACACAAAACATTGGCATCAAACTTTCAAACAAGTTGAAATATTCTTCTTTCCCAATCATTTCTTTGGGCGTGAAATTTGATGAAAACAACATGCCACAAGGCGCAGAATTTGTGATTTTTGATGGAATCATCAGCGGAAATGCCACAATAAACATGGTTGAAAACTCCACTCTTGCACCTTTTGATGAAGAGGAATATGCATCATATGCCACAAACTTTGTGGACGGAATGCTTGACAGTTTGAAACTTGAAAACACCGGCTCAGAACAAGATGTCTATGCATTCTCAAGCGACATTGCAATCAGATACAGCACCAACAACTTCTATGGCAATCTCACCGCAATGCTGATTGAAACAGAAGACGGAATGCTGTTTGGAAAATACACTCCAGCAATTTCACTTCACACAACCTCGCTTGGACTTAACACATTCATCTATTTGATTTGTGATGATGTCTATGTTGACATTCATGGACTTCAAGTTTGGGCAAATCTTAATGAGGCAACAATTGACGAAATCATGAATTTCGTGCTTGACAATTTTGGACAGTTCATCAATCCAGAAGAGGCAATTGACGAAAGTGGAGAAGTTTCCACTTTGGATGTTGGTGGACAGGTTGAAACATTGGAAGAAACAGCCAACGCATTCAGAGTGATTTTGCCTGCACTCGACCAAATTTATGGCTCGTGGGTCAGCACAATTATGGACGGAATGACAATTGACGGCGTTCAGATTGACATTAAGGACGACTTGTGGTATGCGGGAAACTCGCGCTTCTATGACATGGTTTTGCAGGTGTTCATTGAAAACCTTGACAGCACAATCATTCCAACAAAGATTGTGCTTGGCGCAAACATTGACGACCCTAACACCACTGTCTATGAAGACGGCTATGCAGACAGTTTGCTGACTTGCGAAGATGCTGTGACAAGCAACCTGAACTTTGCGGTTTATTTCAACAACATTGTTGTCGGCAAAAACATGGAAGAAACATCACTTTCGGAAATCTTTGTCAGCGATTTGGCAGGATATCAAAACATTGTTGCACTCAAATCAAACTATGGCACAACACAACTTTCTGATTTCAATTCATATCAAACTTTGCTTGAAACAGTGGAAGCAACTTATGATTATGTGATGCAGAATGGAAGAACGGACTCGACTGAAAATCCAACTGCACAAAATTCGTTGGGATATCAAATTGGCATTGATGCCACAATTTCCAGCAAGACTTCTCAGACCACAATTGGCGGAGATGTGACTGTTCAGATTGGAGATTTGGCAGAGGGCGTAGAAAGCCAAAGCGGGTTCACGCTTTTCGGAAATAAATATCTGAAAGTTTATGGAAACAATTTGACTGTTCAAAACCAAAGCCTTGAGGGCGCAACAGAGACTGTCAACAACACTCACATCATTGACTTGATGTATGAAAGTGATGGCACGGATCCTGCGTTCTATCTCACTTACACACATTCCAACTATGCTGATGACACAGATTTGAATGACAACATTGAAAGCGGAAATGCTTTCAGAGCCAAAATCAACAACAGCAACTTGAGTGGCATCATTTCAATGGTTTTGGCACTTGCAAATGTCAATTTGGGCGAAAATATTATGGGTGAAAACGGGCTTAATCTTCCTGAAAACACCACCGATTTCACATTCCTTCAAAGTTTGCTTGGAATTAAAGAAAATGATGTCAGTGATTCGACCTCTCAGGTTGACCAAATTTTAAGTTCGGTTGAAAATGTCACAAAACTCATAAAACAAATCAAGTTGACAGAAAGCGCACTCACAATAAGCCTCGATTTGCAGGAGGACGGAAACATTGCCGTTGTGGCACTCAACTTCACGGGCAGTGGCGAGAGCAAAAAACTTCAATCAATCACTATTGAAAATTTGGCAATCAATGAAATTTCGACGATTGACAATCTCACGCTCACAATTGGGCATTTCAGCGAAAGTAATTTTGATTATTTTGAAACCAATTCAAAAGATTCGCACATTGACTTCAGTCAACTTTCATCCTTTGTTGATGTTGCAGTAAACACTTTGAACACAAAAGGCTTAAATTTCAATGGTTCAACAACTGTCAGCATACCTTTGATTGGAGACATTAATGTTGGCTTTGATGTGGAAATTAAACTTGATGCAAACAACAAACTTGAAATGTATATGGAACTTGATGTTGGCTCTAAACGCGAAGTGACATGGACGGCAGTTAAAAATAATGACACTTACACAACCTATAATGTTGTTCTGTTTACTGAGGCGTGGTCAAAGAGAATCTCGACGCTTGAATATAGAAATGGACTTTTGAGCATTGTCAACACAACATATGATAGTCGGTCATCAGATTTAAGTTCGCCAAAAGATATTGTCAAAACATATTCATACACAACTGATCAGATTGGTGAGAATATAATGCTTATTGTCACTCAGGCTTTGGGACTGACAAATGCGGCATATGACATCATTGAATTTGCCATAAGTATGATGGAATCACATCCAACGCTTGAACGTTCATTGCTTGGTTTCTCATATGATGAAAACACATCAACATATTCTCTCACAATCAATGCAGAAAACCTTACAGGCATGAGCGGAATGAACAACATCACTTTAAACATTGGCACAAGTCAAGTTTACAAAACAGGACTGAATTCTGGTGATGTGAAAGAACATAAGTTCATTGACAACATAACAACAAATATCGGCATTGGAGACAACATAATCACAATTCCATTGACACTCAATTCTGTTTCAGGACAAGAATATGTGACGGGCAGTGGAAAAACATTGAAAACCAATGAATATTATCGAACTGAATATATCAACACCATTGGAAAACTTATTGTATAAAGAAAAAAGAACCTAAAATTTTAGGTTCTTTTTTATGTCAAAAAATTGTGTGCTGAGACATTATAGAGGCAAAAATTTAAAATGAAATTTGTCTTACAAAATGAAAAAAGATTGATTTGTGTTTTTAAATTTCAAACTTCGCTTTCAGTTTGTGCTTAGTCATTTCGCCCCTGTAAAATTGTTAATTCCCTTCCAACTCTTGTTTATAGCGGGCGATGGTGTCGTCGTCAATACGGGCAAAGAGTGGTTTTGGTGGGTTGACTTTGTGTGTTTTTGAAACGTTGATTTTGCTTGCGTCTTCCCATCTTCCAGAGTCTGCTGGGTTGCCTTCAAAGTTCAACTGCTCAGTCCAAATTTCTGCAGTTCTGTTTGGCAGAATTGGGCTTCCAACAATTGCCAATGCTTTTGCCATATTTAAACATAAATAGAGCACTTTTTTGGCGTTTTCAACATCGTCATTCTTAATCATTGTCCATGGGGCGCTCTTTTCAAGATAGGTGTTTCCAACAGAAGCAAAATTCATGATTTCTTTATATCCAGCGCGAAATTCAGTCTTTGCAAAAAGTTCGGCAATCTTTTCAGGATAGGTTTCAACGGCTTCAATCATCTCTTTGTCAACTTCATTCAAAAGTGGTTGAATTTCGTTGAAGTCAACATCTAAAGCACCAGCAAAGTTTTTGTTAATCATGTTCAAAGTGCGGTTGAAGAAGTTGCCATATTTGCCCACAAGTTCGGAGTTTGTGTTCAGTTTGAAGCCTTCATATGTGAAGTCGCTGTCCTTGTTTTCAGGGAAAATTGACACCAAATATGCACGCAGGGCATCAATGTCAACATCACTTTCAATCAACTTGTCGCAGAAAATTCCAATATGGTTTGATTTTGAGAATTTTTTGCCCTCAAAGTTCAAGAAATTGAAGCCAACAACATTTGTGGCAAGATTGTATTTCTTGCAGGCAAGTTCCATGCTTGGAAAGAAAATTGCGTGAAAATCGATGTTGTCTTTGCCGATGAAGTTGTAAATTTCACATTCGTCATTTTGCCAACGGTCTTTCACAAGTTCGTCTCCACCAAGTTCTTTTGTGATGGAGATGTAGCCAATTGGAGCGTCAAACCAAACATAGAAAACTTTGTTTTCAAAACCTTTGAGCGGAACTTTAATTCCCCAAGGAATGTCACGGGTGATGCAACGAGGCTTCAACCCCTCTTTAAACCACTTGTTTGTCATGCTGTAAACATGTGGGCGCCAAATGTCTTTCTTGCTTTCCACCCACTCTTGAAGTTGACCTTGCAGTTTGTCCAGACTGATGTAGATGTGATTTGTTGATTTTTTCACGGCACTTTCGCCACAGAAGGAGCATTTTGGGTCAATCAAGTCGTCAAGTTCGTATGTTTTTCCGCAGTTGTCGCATTGGTCGCCATACGCTTTGTCATATCCGCAATATGGACAAACGCCATACACAAAGCGGTCAGCAAGGGCGATGTGGTCGTGCTCGCAATAGAGCATGTTGTCTGACTTGATTTCAGTGTAGCCATTTTTATAGATTTCATTGAAAAAGTCAAGTGTCACTTCTTCATGAATTTTTGTGTTTGTGCCACTGAATTTGTCAAATTTGATGCCAAGTTTGTCAGCAATCACTTTCATTTTGTTGTTCATCATGGAGATATAGTCCTCGGTTTTCATACCTGCTTCTTTGGCAGAGATATAACTTGTTGTGCCGTGGTCGTCAGTTCCGCTGACGTACAAAACATCATCACCATAAGTTCGGTGAAAACGCGTGAAGACATCTCCCGGAAGCCAACAGCCCACCACATGACCAAGGTGTGGCAACCCGTTGACATAGAGAAGTGCCGAAGTGACCAAAATCTTTTTCTTTTTCATCTTTTTCTCCTATTTTCTTGTTTTTTTAATTTTTTGTTAATTTATGAGTTTTTAATAAGATTTCATTTTTGCTTTCGCTTGTTGTTTGCTTTCAATCAAACTTTAAGGATCTGAATAGATTTCATTTTTTGTGATTAAACAAGCCTTGATTTCTTTTGTTATCCACAATTTATAAAAATTTAATAAAATTTCAAATTTTTTATTAATTTCTTTAATTTTTTAATACAATTTTTAGTTTTTAATATTGAATTTTTTTTATTATTTCTTCAATTGTAAGAGAAATTTGTTCTCCGCTTTCCATGTCTTTCAAAGCAAATTTTTGTGATTTGACTTCGTCTGAGCCCACAATCAAAACATATTTGACTTGGCGCTTGTTTGCCTCTTTCATTTTGGATTTGAAAGATTTGTTTTCGCTGAAAACTTCCGCCTTGACACCATTTTTTCTTAATGTTTGCATGACTTTCAATCCGTCAGCAAGAGTTTCGTCAAAATTTATGATTGCAACATCAATTTCGCTGGTTTTTGAAATGTCAAAATAGCCATCTGACAAAAGCAAATCAAACAGGCGGGTGATGCCAACGCTCATGCCGACACCAGGCATTTTCTTATCTGAAAAATAACTGCACAAATTTTCAAATCTTCCACCGCCACCAACGGCTTCTTTGCGATTTTTAAGGAACCCTTCAAAAACTGTTCCGGTGTAGTAATTATGTCCGCGGATGACAGAAAGGTTGTAGGTGACGCTTGTTGAGCCTAAACTTTTAAGATATGTGTCCAATTCTTGCAATTCTTCAAGACCTATTTGAAAAAGTTGATTTTGACAAAAATTGCGCAAATTTTGCATAATTTCTTCAATTTTTCCGCTTGTTTTTGTCAATTTTATGATTTTTTCACATTCTTCACTTTTCAACCCAATTTCAGAAAGTTCTTGCATGGCCTCTTCAAGTGGAATTTTGTCCAACTTGTCAAGCACAATCAAAATGTCAGTCATATGATCGTTTTGACCAATTTCTTCAATGAAGCCCGAGAGAATTTTTCTGTTTGAAACCTCAATTCTTGTTTTAAGCCCAAGTGCGTCAAAACATTGTTCAAACATGTTCACACACTCGGCGTCAGCAACAAGCGAAAGTTCTCCATCACCAATGATGTCGGCATCGCACTGATAAAATTCTCTGAATCTGCCTTTTTGAGGGCGTTCACCACGATACACTTTGCCAATTTGAAATCTTTTAAATGGGAAATTGAGTTCGTTTTGGTGCATTGCCACAAACCTTGCAAGTGGAACCGTGAGGTCATATCTCATACACATGTCTGCATCGCCCTTGGTGAAGCGGAAAACCTGTTTGTCTGTTTCTCCTCCACTTTTTGCCAAAAGTGTTTCGCTGTATTCCAATACAGGTGTGTCAAGTGGCACAAAGCAATTTGCTTTGAAAACCTCTTCAATTTTCGAAAGGAGCGAAGAAAAAAGCATCTGCTCTTTTGGCATAAGTTCCCAAAAACCTTTCAGTTTGCGTGGTGTGATGAGTTTTGTTTTTTCCATTTTTTCTTTCTCCAAAACATTTCAATTTATTGCAATTTTAAAACAAAAAACGACATTTTGTCAAGCATATAGATGTTAAAGTTATACACTATGAATTTCCACTTATCCACAAATTTATAAATATACATTCGAATTTATGAATATTCATGCGCTTTAAAATGGGGGCAAATGGGGAAAAAGTGGGCAAGTTATCCACATTTCCACATTTTTGTGGACAAATTTTTCTATATTATGGTTTTGTGATGAAATTTTTTTGATTTTACGACCATTTTTGAGAATTTTGTCACTTTAAATTTTTGGTTTGAAAACAAATTGTTTTTTTATTATTTTGAAAATAATTTAAGATTAAAATTTTTATGCAAAATGTTTGTATATAAATTCATGCACATGCAAAACGATTTTTGATTTGCATTTTGGTTGTGATTGAGTTTGCCAGAAAACGAATTGCAAACCAAATTGAAAAAGCATCATGAAACTTTTGCTTTCAGCCTATTTTGTTTTCTTTTGTTGTTGGGTTTTCATCAAAAACTTGCTTGGGGTGGAATCGCTCAAGAAGAAAAGTCTGTGGAGGGCGCGGGTGGAGGAGACATATAAGAGGTTGCGGTCAAGTTCGTTGTGATAGTTTTCTTTGGTTGTAAATGGAACAATCACGCAGTCAAATTCCACACCTTTTGCATTTGCAGGTGTTGTGATGATTTTTTTGTCTCCAACTTTATTGTTTTCAAGCAGTTTAAATTTTTTGATGACTGCGCTTTCTTTTTGAAGGCTTTTGATTTCCTCTTTTGTTTTACATATGATTGCCACACTTTGCTTTTTGTCAATTTTTTGCAAAATTTTTTCAATTTCTGTTGCGCAATTCTTTGTGCGGATGCATTCCACTTCCTCGCCGTTTCGGTTCACATTGTTTGCAATGTGTTTTCCAAGAATTTTTTGCGAGAACAGTGAAATTTGCATTGTGCTTCGATATGACTTAGTCAAAAATTTAATTTTCGACTTTGTCAGTTTGGCAAGATTGGATAGGTATGATGCAGGCAATGTGCGGTCTATGCTTTGGTTGATGTCGCCAAGATAGAGTTTGCTGCACTTCCAAATTTTGTCAAAAAGGAAAAAGTGGCAAGGGGTGTAGTCTTGCATTTCGTCCACAATGACATATTTTGCATCATAGTTGTTTTTAAGTCCAACAAGATTTTCTTTGATGAGAAGAATTGGTGCGATGTCGTATGCGCCAATCTCTTCCACCTCTTCAAGTTCGACACTGCCCAAGAAGAGATTGTAGATTTTCAACAAATCTGTCGTTAGAAATTTGTTATACAAAATCTTTTTTGCTCTTTTAATCAAATCTGGACGCTTATGGGAGGAAACTTTGAATTTGTCCGAAATATATTCCGCCAGAACTTCAATTCTTTTATGAATTTGCAAGTTTTTGAGTTTTTCAAAATAGATGTCATAAATTTCTTCTTTTGTGATGACAACATCGCCAAAAACCATTGTCTTTGGGATGAAAAGATTGCATATGTCATGGCTTAGAAATTTCTTTAAATCATTCAAAAATTCAAAACTTGATTTGATGGCAATGTTTTCGAAGTCTTTTTGCGATTGCTCGCCGATGACTTTTTCAAGAAGTTGCTCACGCGTTTGATAGTCTTGTCCCAAAAGACGTTTGGCCATAGATGAAAAAGTGGTGGTGAAAGATTTTTCTTCACCAAGTGCTGGCAGAACCTCACTTAAATAGTCCGAGAAAAGTTCGGATGGTGACAAAATGAGAATGTCCTCACTTTTCAGTTGTTTGCGGTATTTATAAAGAAGATATGAAACTCTGTGCATGGCAACTGAGGTTTTTCCAGAGCCTGCCACGCCTTGCACAATTGTGTTTTCAAAGTCTTCAGCACGAATCAAAACATTTTGTTCTTTCTGAATGGTGGAGACAATGTCATGCATTTTGGATGTGGCATTTTTTGAAAGTTGTTCCATCAAAATGTCGTCATCAATCACCATGTTGCTGTCAAGATAATACGAAAGTTCGCCATTTTCAATTTTGAATTGTCTTTTCAGCGTCACTTCACCTTTAATTTCACCATCTGGGCAGGTGTAGGACGTCTTTCCAATTTTGTCGTCATAATAAAGAGAGCAAATGTCTGCACGCCAATCATAGATGAGATTGACTGAATTTTCATCCTGAACAAGCCCAAGTCCAATGTAAAACTTTTGAGGCTCGGTTTCGCTATTCGTCCTAAAATCGAAGCGTCCAAAATATGGATTTGCCTTTTGCTTTGTCAAGCGGGCATTTTCTTTTGTCATAAACAGATTTTGATTTTCTAAATTTTCAATTTGGAGGTTGACATCGGCAAGTTCATCACCTTCTTTTTTTATGTCATAAAAATTTTCGACAAAAAAGTTTTTGAAAAACGCGATGCTTTCTTTGTTTTTCTTAATTTTTTTGCTGTTTCTGTCTTTAAGTTTGACAATGCTCGAAAGCACATTTCCAAGATATTCTTTTTCTTGTTCAAGCGTTTTTTTGTTCATTATGGCTTTCTCCAATGCATAAAGCGGTTTAAAATTTTAAAATTTTAATTAAATTTTCAGTCTTTAGTTCTATTTGCCTTCATTATTCGTCTTCAGGTGACTCTTCATTTGAATGCAAAGATTCTTGCGTGACTATGGAAGTTTCTGTCTGGTTTTCAATTTGAGAATTTTCAAGTTGTGAGGGCGTGCCATTTTCGGTTTCGGAAAGAGCACCTTCACTTGCCTCTTCGGTTTCTTCTTTTTCAGTGAGTGCAACACTTGTGATTTTGGAATCGTTTTTCAGTTTCATCACTCTCACACCTTGGCTGACACGAGAGAATGTGCTTATGTCGTCCACAGGGGTGCGGATGATGACTCCGCTATCGGTGATTGCCAAGAGGTCGCAAGGCTCGTCAATTTGTCTGAGTGCAACAAGTTTTCCTGTCTTTTCAGTGAACGCACCAGCCTTAATTCCCATTCCACCGCGTTGTTGCAGTCTGAATTCGCTTGTTGGGCTGAGTTTTCCATATCCATTTTCTGAGATTGTCAAAATTTGTGTGTCATCATGCACAATTGCCATGTCCACAACAAAGTCTTCAGGTGCAAGTTTCATGCTTCGCACACCTTGACTGTCTCTTCCCACAACACGCACATCGGTTTCGTTGAAGCGTATGCATTTGCCTTCGTGAGACGCAATCAAAATGTCGTCTCTTCCGCTTGTGATGGCAACGCCGATAAGTTCGTCACCTTCAAGCAGTTTGATGGCAATTTTTCCACCTTTTCTGATGTTTTCATATTCAGAAAGTGGAGTTTTCTTGATGAGCCCAAGTTTTGTTGCCATAATCAAATTGCCTTTGTCATCACTCTTCATTGGAATGATTGTGTTGACTTTTTCGCCAAGCGAAAGTTGCAACAGGTTGATGATGGCGCGCCCTTTGGCTTGTCTTTGTGCTTCTGGAATTTCATACGCTTTGGCAGAATATACCTTTCCAAGATTTGTGAAGAACAGAAGCGTGTCATGAGTTGAGGTGACAAACATCTTCTCCACAAAGTCTTCATCTTTTGTCTTGTGAGCGGTGATTCCCACGCCACCGCGGTGTTGAGCCTTATATTCATCTGTGGACATGCGTTTAATGTAGCCCATATGTGTCATGGAAACGATGACATTTTCTTCGGCAATCAAATCTTCAACATCAATTCCGCCCATCTCCATGGAAATTTCTGTTTTGCGGGCGTCACCAAAGTTGATTTTGACTTGTTCCAAATCGTCACGGATGATTTTCAAAACGCGTTCTGGCTTGTCCAAAATGTCTTTAAGGTCGGCAATCAGGGCTTCAAGTTCGGCAAGTTCTTCTTTCAATTTTTCAACTTCCAAACTTGTCAATTTTGAAAGTCTCATTTCCAAGATTGCGTTGGCTTGAATTTCATCCAATTCAAATTGAGTTGTGAGGTTGATGACTGCCTCTTGCTTGTCTTTCGAACTTTTGATGACTTTAATCACTTCATCAATGCTTGCAAGGGCAATCACTAAACCTTTGACAATATGTTCGCGCTCTTGTGCTTTTTTGAGGTCAAACTTGGTTTTTCTGACGCAAACCTCTTTTTGATGTTCAAGATAATAATAGAGCATTTCTTTAAGGTTGAGCACTTTTGGTTCGCCTTTCACAAGTGCAAGCATGATGATTCCGCTGCTTTGTTGAAGCATGGTGTGTTTATAGAGAAGATTGAGCACAACTTGAGCGTTGGCATCTTTCTTGATGTCCACAACAACTCTAAGTCCGTCACGGTCGGACTCTTCCTTGATGTCGCTTATGCCTTCAATTTTCTTGTTTTTCACAAGGTCGGCAATTTGGGTTATGAAGCGCGCTTTGTTGACGCCATATGGAAGTTCGGTGATGACAATTCGTTGTTTCCCGCTGGAAGTTTCTTCAATTTCCGCGCGTCCTCTCACCAAAATCCCGCCACGACCTGTTTTGTAGGCGTGTTTAACCGCCGTTCTTCCCATGATTATGCCACCGGTTGGATAGTCTGGGGCAGGGATGATTTTAATCAATTCGTCAATGTCGATGTCTGGGTTGTCAATGAGTGCCTGAACGCCGTTGATGACCTCGGTCAAGTTGTGAGGTGGAATGTTTGTTGCCATTCCGACAGCAATTCCGTCAGCGCCATTCACCAAAAGGTTTGGAAATTTTGCAGGCAGAACGGACGGTTGCATGAGGGTGTCGTCAAAGTTTGGATAGAAATCCACCGTTTCCTTGTCGATGTCCTCAAGCATAAGCCCAGCAATTTTTGAAAGACGCGCCTCAGTGTATCTCATCGCGGCTGCAGGGTCGCCATCCACAGAACCAAAGTTTCCATGCCCGTCCACAAGAGGATATCGAATTGAGAAGTCTTGTGCAAGGCGCACCAATGCGTCATAGATGGAACTGTCACCATGTGGGTGATATTTTCCCATAACTTCACCGACAATTCTTGCCGATTTTTTGTGCGGGCTGTTGTAGAAATTGTTGAGTTCGCCCATGGAATAAAGAATTCTTCTGTGCACAGGCTTCAAACCGTCACGCACATCCGGAATGGCACGGCTGACATTCACCGCCATGGCATAGGCGATGAAAGACCTTTTAAGTTCTCCAACAACTTCAATTGGTTGAACTTTCTCTTTCTCAATCAATTCCTTTAAATTTTGTCTGCTTGTTTCTTCGTCTTTCTTACTCATGTTTTTCCTCGTTTTTTAATTTTCTTTGCGAACTTTCTGTGATGTCCGTCTATTCCTTTCCTTGTTGATTTCTCACTCTGTCTTTTTCCATGACAGTTTGAAGTTTTTGTTTCAAATTTTGCTTGTTTTCTTGAACTTTTGCTTCTCTTTCAAAACCTGCTTCTTCAATTTTGACGCCAAGACTCATCTCCAGCCAAGAGGCGACCAAAAATCTATGACAAAATTCTGTTGGTTTTTCAAAGCACACCAAAACCGCATTTTCACCAAGTTCTTCAAAAACTTGGGCGGGGTCTTGTGGTTTCAAAACTTTCTCATAGAATTTTTGGATGTAGTCGTTTTGATTTTCTTCTTTCAATTTTGCATATTCAGCAAAATCAATCTTGCCTCGCTCGAAAGCCCTTTCAATTTCAACTTCTCGTGCTTTCCAGATTTTGAAAAACGGGTAGGGCGACAATTTTCGCATTCCTTTGCCCTCAAAACCTGCAAGTTTGCCTTCATCACCAGAAATTGCAACAGGCACATTTTTTGTCAAATCAAGATTTCTCAAATTTGCATAGTATGAAGTTTTCATTTTTCATCCTTTCGTTTTAAAATTCAAATTTCATTTGTCATTAAAATTTTGATTATATTTTTTTGAATATGCTTTTGCAAGTTTGTTGGTGACACTCTCATCAAATCCAAATTCTTTGTCATATTTTTTTGCAAGCGTTTCAGTGTCATAAACTTCTTTCGCAACATTTTTCTTTTTCGCTTTTGTTTTTGCGGTTGTTTGAGAGGTTGCAAGGTTTTGGAGCGTTTTTTGACTGTCAACTTTTTTTAAAAACTCCTCTGCTCTTTCAGCACCTTTTTCAATTTTGATTTGTTTGATTTCTTCAACTTCGTCAAAACCGTTAAACATAAACTTCAATTCTTCCAAACAAATTTCCATGTCGGCAATGCCGTCCAAAATTTTGGTGATAAGTTCGTTTTCATCTTTGGAAACATCAATATCCTTACGCTTAAATTTGCTGATTGCCTTAATCAGTTCGCTTGCCTCTTCGATTGAGATTTGGAGGATGTATTCGTCTCCAAAAGTTTTCATAAACTTTTCATATGGATTTTTCTTTTTCATATTTTCCCTTTTATTTCTTTTTGTTTTTTATTTGCAATTTTCATCGCTTATTCATTTAATTTCAGTTTTAGCAATTTTAAATTTGAAAGGGTTTGCAAGTTTTGCATTTTAGGTGTCAGAGCCAACTTCTTTTTCAAGACGCCTGATTGTTTTTTCAAGTTTGTCTTTTCTAATTTCGTCAACTTCTTCTTCGCCAAAAATGCGTCTGACTTGCTCTGCACAATTCAGCACATCGGCTGTTTCTTCAACGATGTTCTTTTTTATTTTTTCAATTGCTTTATTGTTTTCTTCTGACTTTGGGCGCTTTTGAAATCTGATCAGTTTGCACAATTCTTTCGTAAGTTCGCTCATCTCTTCAATGCACATTTGAATTTGGCTTTCTTCGCCCCAAACCTCAATAAATCTGTCATAAATTGCGTCAAGTTTTTGTTTGTCCATTGTTTTCTCCTTTTCGCAAAAGATTTTCTTCAAAAATCACACATCCAAATCAGTGACAAGAGTGGCGTTTTCTTCAATGAATTTTCGTCTCAAATCCACATCTTCACCCATAAGTTCGGTGAAAGTTTTGTCGGCTTCAATGGCGTCTTCCATGGTGATTTTCAAAAGGATTCGATTTTCAGGATTCATGGTTGTTTCCCAAAGTTGTTCTGGGTTCATTTCACCAAGGCCTTTATATCTTTGAAGTGTTGTGCCTTTTCTGCCGTTTTCGTCAAACCATTTGTTGAGTTCGTCATCAGAATAGAAATAAAACTCTTCTTTTCCTCTTGCAACCTTATAGAGCGGTGGTTGTGCGGCATAAACATGGCCCTTTTCGATCAGTGGGCGCATAAAACGGAAGAAAAATGTTAGAAGCAAAATTCTGATGTGAGCACCATCCACGTCCGCGTCGGACATGCAGATGATTTTGTTGTATCTCAGTTTGCTTTCGTCATAGTCATTTCCTGTTCCGCAACCGAAAGCGGTTATCATTGCACGAATTTCGGCATTTTCAAGAATGCGGTTGAGGCGCGCTTTTTCAACATTCAAAATTTTTCCTCGAAGTGGCAAAATTGCTTGGAAGCGACGGTCTCTGCCTTGTTTTGCAGAGCCGCCAGCGGAATCTCCTTCCACGATGTAGATTTCGCACAAACTGCTGTCTTTCTCGGTGCAGTCGGCAAGTTTTCCGGGCAGGGTGGTGTTTTCAAGCACACTTTTACGGCGGGTTGATTCTCTTGCAAGGCGGGCAGCATCACGGGCGCGTTGAGCGGTGACGGATTTCATGATAAGTTCTCTTGCCTCGCTTGGATGCTCTTCCAAATAGTCTCCAAATGCCTCTTGCATGGCTTTATACACAATTGTGCGCATTTCACTGTTGCCAAGTTTGGTTTTTGTCTGACCTTCAAACTGAGGCTCACGCAGTTTCACAGAAATGACTGCGGTGATTCCCTCACGGCAATCTTCACCCGACAGTTTTTCGCTTTCTTTGATTAGTTTGTTTTTCACCGCATAGTCATTGATGACTTTTGTCAGTGCATTTTTGAAACCATCCAGATGCGTTCCGCCCTCTTCGGTGTTGATGTTGTTGGCATAGGTGTTGATGATTTCGTTGTAGGAATCGTTATATTGGAAGCAAACCTCAACCTCATTGACAACATCACCTTTCTCGTTGTGGTTGAACTTGTTGAAATAGACAGGATAGGAAAGCAGGGTTTGTTTGTTTTGGTTGAGATAGTTGACAAACTCCACAATTCCGCCTTTAAACTCAAAAACATCCTTGCGCTCTTGCCCTGGGCGTCTGTCCTCAAGGGTGATGACAAGCCCTTTGTTTAGGAAAGCAATTTCGCGGAAGCGGTTTTTGAGGTTGTCGTATGAAAATTCGATGGTTTCAAAAATTTCGTCATCAGGATAGAATGTCACGGTTGTGCCGGTTTTGTCGGTTGAGCCAATCACTTTAAGAGGTTCAAGCGCACGGCCTCTTGCAAACTCCATGAAATAGTGCTTTCCGCCTTGATATACATCCACCATCAGTTTTTTTGAAAGGGCATTGACGCAGGAAACACCAACACCGTGAAGTCCGCCGGAAATTTTATAGCCCTCGCCACCAAATTTTCCACCAGCGTGCAATTTTGTCAAAACAACTTCAACGGCACTTTTGCCCTCTTTTGGAATGATTCCTGTTGGAATGCCACGACCATTGTCGGAAACGGAACAAGAGCCATCCTCGTTGATGACAATGTCAATCTGCGTGCAATATCCAGCCAAAGCCTCATCAATGGAGTTGTCCACCACTTCTTGAACGAGGTGATGAAGCCCATGGATGTCGGTTGATCCAATATACATTCCCGGGCGCTTACGGACAGGTTCAAGACCTTCCAAGACCTGAATTTCGCTTGCGTCATATTTTGTGCTTTTTGAGAGTTTTTCTTTTTCTTCTGCCTCAAGTTTTTCATCAATTTCAGATTGGTTTGGCTGAAGAGAATCATCTTTTTTTGACTCTTCCGCGCTTTCAGAAGAAGCCTGTTCGGTCAAATTTTTGTTTTCAAGATTTTCGTCCATATTTTCCATATTGCAACTGTTCCCTTTATATAAATTAAATATACTATATTATATCATATAATAGGAAAAATTTAAAGCAAAAACATCAAATTTTTAAGATTAAATCAGAAGAAATTGGTTTGTTAATTTGTTTAGTGATAAATTTTTCACAACGGGAATATATTTTTTAGGAAAACACTTGACAAAATGTGCAAGAATGAATATAATATAAGTGTTTTATGACGCGAGGTAGAGCAGTCCGGAAGCTCGCCGGGCTCATAACCCGGAGGTCAGTGGTTCAAATCCGCTCCTCGCAACCAAATTTAAAAACCGCTAAATTTTCGTGAAATACGGATGTTTAGCGGTTTTCTCTTTTTTCTCTGTTCTATTAAATTTTTTGATTTTTGTGTTTAAAAATCATGATGTGTGAGAAAAGTGTGAGATTTTGAAGAAAAATAAAGTGCAGATTTTTGTTTTCTGCACTTTAACAATTTTATAAATGTTTTAGGTTTAGATAAGAATTGTGGCAATCATCAAAAACATTGAGGCAAAATATATGAGGTGATTGAACCTGTTTTTGAGATAGATTTCCATCAAAACATAAATTGCAAACAAGAGCGCGCCCAATGAGAAGAGGATGTTTGGAAGGGCGAGGGAATACATCAGCGCCAAAATCACGCACGCAAGAAGCAGTCCAGCACTGACAAAAAAGAGGAATTTTTCAAGGTAGATTGCCCAAATTTGTCCACTTGTTGTTGCTTTTTTGTGAGACTTTCGTATGATTTCGTCCAAAAATGTCAACGCGAAACCAATTGCAATTCCAGCCAAGATTCCATACACCGATTCCACGCCGAGATAGAGCGCGCAGAAAACTATGCATATTGCAGACAACATCAAAGAAACTCCCGCAACCAAATTGCCATATTTCTCAAAGATGTTGACCGGCACAAAAGCGTTGATTTTTTCTTGTGATTGTTGATTTTCCAAATTTTCAGTTTGTAATTTGTTATTTTCTTGACTTTTAATCGTCTCAGCCTCTAAACTTTCTTCAGATTCATCATTTTCTTGATTTTCAGATTTTTTTGGTTGATTTTTTTGGTTTTCAATTTGTTTTCTTTCCGAACTTGAAAAGCCAACTTTCAAAAACATTGGAGTTATGCTTAAAATCAGCAGGATGACATATAAAGAAAAATCGTTTTGACGGCTTGCACACACAATGCAAAGGCAAATGAGTGCAATCAGTGACAAAAACGAAAGAAAAAGATTTGCAAACTTGTTTCGACTTGTGAAACACACTGCAACTGCCAAAGCCAAACATGCAACAAAAAGGCAAACAATTGATGCAATCATCATGTCTTTATTATAGACAAAATTTTTAAGTTTGTCCAACAAAAAAGCACAAAAAAAGCGCATGTTTTTTCATACGCTTAATTTTTTGAATGTTGAAAGATTTAATTTTCAATTTTAAGGACTCCAAATTGGCGTTTTGCCTCTTGTTTAAGATTGGACTTGCAAAAGAAAATTAATTGCTTTTTGGAACTTTGAAACCATCTTTCAAAGAGATTGTGAAGTTGAAGATGAGGTTGTTTTTTGTGGAGTCCTTATCCACGCAATAATAGCCCTTGCGCATAAATTGGAATTTGTCCTCAACTTTTGCATTTTTCAAAAAGTTTTCAGCAAGGGCTGTTCTTTCTGTGAGAGAATTTGGCTCAAGCAGTTCGCTGATTTCAATGCCGTCAGCAAGTGCTTTTGCAGGGCTTTTATATTCGGTTTTGATGAGGTTTTTAAACTCTCTGACAGTGATTTTAAAGCAGTTGTCTGCCGAAACAAAATGAATTGTGCCTTTGCACTTGATTCCAGAATTGTCTTGTCCACTTTTCGTGCCAGGGATGTATTCACATTCCAAATGGTCGATTTCGCCATTTTTGTCAAAAATCACTTTGTTGCACTTGATGATGTAAGCGCCTTTAAGTCTGACAATTCCGCCCTCCACAAGTCTGTTATATTTTGGAGGTGGGTTGAGGCTGAAATCTTCTTTCTCGATGAAAATTTCTTTGCTGAAAAGCCCTTTGTGAGTGCCGACATTTTCGGCATTTGGGTTGTTTTCAAGTTCAATTTCCTCGACTCCATCAAAATTGGTTATGACAACTTTCAATGGATCAAGGACAACCATTGCGCGTGTGGCAATTTTGTTTAAATCTTCACGGACATAGTGCTCCAGCGCGGAAAATGGCACTGTCACTTCAATGGTGCTTCCCCAGCCAACCGACTTGACAAAATCTTTGACGGCTTTTGCGGTGTAGCCTCGTCTTCGAATGCCAACAAGCGTTGGAAAACGTGGGTCGTCCCAGCCACTCACAGCACCACTGTTGACAAGTTGTTTCAAATATCTTTTTCCGGTCAAAACATTTTCAATGACAAGACGGCTGAACTCTCTTTGTTTTGGCGCATATTTTTTACCCCAGCCATGCTCGACAAACCATTCATAGACAATTCGGTGGTCTTGGAAACCTTTGTCGCAAAGGCTGTAGGTTGTGCCCTCAAGGCAGTCTTCCATTGGGTGAACAAAGTCATATTGTGGCCAAATGCACCACTTGTCGCCAACACGATAGTGATGTTGTCTTGCAATTTTATACATGACAGGGTCACGCATGTTGATGTTTGGATGCGCCATGTCAATTTTTGCGCGCAAAGTTCTGCTTCCGTCTGAGAATTTTCCGTCACGCATTTCTCTGAAAAGTTTAAGGTTTTCTTCTGGCGTTCGGTTGCGATATGGGCTTTCTTTTCCAGGTTCTGTCAAAGTGCCTCTTGTTTGAGAAACTTCCTCAGCAGAAAGGTCGCAAACATAGGCGTCACCATTTTGAATCATTTTTTCGGCAATTTCATAGATGTCGTCAAAATATGACTCACTTGCATAGACAAGTTTTTCAGGCTTAAAACCAAGCCACTCCAAATCTGCCATATAACTGTCCGCAAATTCGCCATCCTCTTTGGTTGGATTGGAGTCATCCATGCGCAGATATGTTTTTCCGCCAAATTTTTGCGCGGTTTCAAAGTTGATTGTCCACGCTTTGACATGGCCAATATACCAATATCCACTTGGCTCTGGGGGACATCTTGTGATGACTTCTTTTGTTCTGCCAGCCTTGATGTCCGTAATGATTTCTTCTTCCAATTCATTTTCCGGAACAATTTTGTCGATGTCAATATCTTTCAAACTCATGTTTTTTCTCCTGTCACATTTGTTTAACAATTTGGGTTTTCATTTTAAATATTAAATATTTTAGACCACAAATTGCATTTTTGTCAAATATTTGGTGTTTTTAAATGATTTTTTCTTTTTTTGCATAAATTCAAAAATCAATCGGCATTTTTCTTGAGTTGTTGCCTAAGTTTTGTCTTGATTCGCGAGAGGCTGTTGTCAATTGATTTTTTTGAAATCTTCAAGTTGTTTGCAATTTCTTTGTATGTATATCCCTGCAAATATTGCACCAAAACCTTAAGTTCAAGTTCGGTGAGGCTGTCTTTGATGATTTTTTTCAGGGTTTCAAAATTTTCTTTGTCAATCACTTTTTCATCAGGTGTGGAATTTAAAATCAGTTCCACAGGGAGATAGTCAACATTTTCAGAGTTTGGAGTGAAATCTTGAAGAGAAACTGCAGACGAAAGCGGTTTGTTTTTGTTTGTGTTTGCACGCTTGATTGCCGACTGAATTTGATGTTTTATGCAAATGACGGCAAAGGTCTTGAAAGAGGTTTCTTTGTGCGTGCTGTATCCTCGCACAGCCTTATAGAGCCCAATCATCCCTTCTTGAACAATGTCCTCAATGTCGCCACCAACAATGAAAAACCCACGGCTGATTTTGACAACCAAATCTTTATATCTTTCAAAAAGTTCGTTTTCGGCATCGCCGTCACCACTTTTGATTTTTTCAACAAGTTCTTCATCTCGAAGAGCAGAAATGTCCATATCTTTTTCCTTTGAATTTAAATTTTGTTTTAAATCATATAGCACTAAATTTTTGTGAAGCAAAGTGATTTCAAAATGCAAAAAACATGAAAAATTGTGAAGAAAATCAAAAAAAATTTAAATTTTTTCTTGTTTTTTTTCTAATTTTATTATTTTTTTCTTATTTTTTGACATTTTAATTTTATTTTTCAAAAGTTCTTTGGCGCAAAATTTCATAGATGCAAATTCCGGCTGACACACTTGCGTTGAGACTGTTCACAGAGCCATGCATTGGCAGGGTGACAATGTCGTCACAATAGGTGCGCAAAGATTGTTTGATTCCGTTGCCCTCAGAGCCAATAACAATGCCAATTGGACCGGTCAGTTTTTGAGAATAAATTCCCTTTCCGCCAAGTTCGCAGGCATAAATCCAAAGTCCATGTTCTTTGAGGTTGTCAATTGCCTCTTTCAAATTGACAACTCTGGCAATCTTCATGTGTGAAATTGCACCAGCACTTGTGCGGACAACTGTTTCGTTCACTCCACAAGCACGCATTTTTGGAATGATGATGCCATGCACCCCGGCGCACTCGCAAGTACGGATGATTGCACCAAGGTTGTGAGGGTCTTCAATGCCATCCAAAAGCACAACAAATGGGGTTTCTCCGCGCTCTTTTGCCAAGTTTAAGATTTCATCAATGTCGCAATATTCAAAATCGACAGTTTCGGCAATATATCCCTGATGATGTCCTGTCACAGACTTTGTGTCCAAAATTTTCTTTGGCAAAAATTCAATTTTAAGTTTGTTTTTGCGTGCAAGAGAGATGACATCATCCTTGCGCGTGGCAAAGTTTTTGTCAATCAAAATTCTGTTGATTGTGGCATTGTTTTTGATTGCCTCAATCACTTGGTTTTTCCCTTCAATGTTCATGTTTTCTCCTTAATTTTTTGCTTCTGCGTTGAAAAACAAATTTGACAAATTTTATCTTTTATTCTTTTATTGAAGCATTCAAAATTTCTTTCAATCTGTCCATTTTTTCGTTAAGATAGAGCCAGCCGACAAGTGCTTCAAACGAGGTGGCTTTTTTGTAGGTTTTTTCATCACAATTTTTTGCAGTGTGCTTGTTGTGGCAGTTGCGCGCCTTGCGGACAACTTCGTTTTCTTCATCAGTCAGAAGCGGTTGCAGGCGTTCAAGTGCGTTTGCTTGAGCCTGAGCATTGCAAAACTTTTTTGCCTCGTTGTGATAGGTGTTCATTTTGTCTTTTTGTTTCAGAAGAACCTCGCGTCTGACATATGCGGTGTGGATGGCGTCTCCCATAAATGCCCAAGCAAGAGGGGACAGATTGTCGATTTTTTCCATTCTTTTCTCCAAATTTTTTGCTTATAATTATAATGGTGTCACTGACAGCGTCACTGACGCAAGTTAAATTAAAATTATTTTCAAGGAATTATTTTTAAGTTAAGGACTCTATGTTAAAGAGTGTCACTGACACATTTAGAAGGCGTCAACGACGCTTACACGTTAAAGCGGAAAAGCATAACATCGCCATCTTGCACAACATAGTCCTTGCCTTCCATGCGCACTTTTCCTTTTTCTTTGGCTTTCAAGAAACTTCCCGCTTCCACAAGGTCTTGATATGACACCACTTCCGCCTTGATGAAACCTTTTTCAAAATCGGTGTGAATTTTCCCCGCTGCTTGAGGCGCTTTTGTGCCTTTTGTGATTGTCCAAGCACGAACCTCTTTTTCACCGGCGGTGAGATAGCTCTGAAGCCCCAAAAGGTCATAACTTGCCACGACAAGTTGTTCAAGTCCGCTTTGTGAAATGCCAAGTTCTGTCTTGAACATTTCGCGCTCGTCCTTGTCAAGAGAAACAAGTTCTTCCTCAATTTTTGCGCACAAAACAACCACGCCAGCACCTTCGTTTGACGCAATTTCTTTCACAGTTTTCATATATGCGTTGTCAGTTTTTGAGGCGAGGTCGTCTTCTGAGATGTTTGCCACATAGATGACAGGTTTTGCGGTGAGAAGTGCAAAGTTTTTCAAAAGTTTTTGTTCGTCTTCATTGAATGACAAAAGTCTTGCCTGTTTTCCAACTTCCAAGGCTTCTTTAATGCGGGACATCATTTCCACACTTTGCAAAAGGCTTTTGTCTTTGTTTTGTCTTGCCACTTTTTCGTTTTTATCCAGAAATTTTGTCACTTGCTCGAGGTCTGAAAGGGCAAGTTCCATTTCAATTGTCTCTATGTCGCGTTTTGGGTCAACCGAGCCACTGACATGAATGATTTTTTCGTTGTCAAAACATCTGACAACATGCACAATGGCGTCACATTCGCGTATGTGGCTTAAAAACTTGTTTCCAAGTCCTTCGCCGTGGCTTGCACCAGCCACAAGCCCTGCAATGTCCACAAATTCGATGCTTGCAGGGGTGATTTTTTGTGTGTTATACATTTTTCCCAAAACTTGCAATCTCTCGTCTGGCACATCCACCACGCCAACATTTGGCTCGATTGTGCAGAAAGGATAGTTGGCACTTTCTGCGCCAGCCTCTGTGATTGCGTTGAAAAGTGAACTTTTGCCAACATTTGGCAGTCCAACAACTCCAATTTTCATTTTTCTCTCCAATTAAAGTTCGCAAGGTGCAATTTTGTGGTTTTGACGCGCCACACACCTTGCGAAATCAGTTTTTTGTAGGTTAAATAAATAGTTTTTTTGACAAACATATTTTATTTATTTTGAAAACTATATCATGCTGACATTCCTCCGCGGCCGGAGAATGTTTTTGCATCCATTTGTTTCTTTCTTGCCTTTTTGGCTGATTCTTCGCTTTTATCTTCTTCTTTTTGGGCGTTTTTGTCCTCTGGAAGATGATATTCTCTAAGCAAAGCATCCACACCACCTCGTGTTTTTGTGCTTCCAGAAGGAATGTAACTGATTGAGCCATCTGAATTGATTGTCAAATCGTTAATGCTTGGGTTTTTAGCTCGGCTTTTATTAGACTCCAAGATCCTTTTTGCTTCTTCAGTCACTCTGCTTTCATTGTCAATCACTTGTTGCCTTTCGTTTTGCTGTCTTGCAGTTTTCTGTTGAAGTGCTGAAAGTTCATCTTTTGCTCTTTCAAGTGTTTGTTTTACTTGAGCTTGTTCGCGCTGAACGTTGATGTGTTCTTCGCGCGCTGTGTCAAATGCCGTTCTTGCAACGGTGACTTCTCTTTCTGCCGAATCTCTTTCTCTTTGTTTGTTTTCAATTTCGTCAAGTGTGTTTTCTGCGTTTTTAAATTCGTCTGATGCTTCAAAGTCTGAAAGTTCTTTTTCGGCGTTTTTGACATCTTCCCGAGCTGAACTTGACCTGCTTTTTGCAGAGGAAATGACAGCATCAATTTCTCTTGTGCTTAGGCCAATTCCTGTTTTCATTCCATGTTTTTCACGCAGTTGTCTGAGTCTCTTTTTCTGTTCTTCAGTCAGCTCACTTTCGGAAATTTCTGCAAGAGCACGCATTTCGGCTTCATCTTCGCTAAGCTCTCTAAGTGCTTTTTCTGCCTCTGTGCGAGCGTTTTCCTTTTCTCTAACTTTCTTATTAAGGTCATCATGTTTTTTGGAAACTTCTTCAATCTTGTTCAATTTTTCTTTGGTTTCATCTGATGTCAACTCATTTTCGCGTGCTGTCAGTTTTCTTTCTGCATTTTGAAGCGTTGTCATGCTTTCATTTTCTCTGTTTTTTGCAGAGGATTCACGAGCATTGATTCCAACCAAATTGTTTTCCATGCCAGCAATTTGATTTTGCAGTTCTTCAAGTGAATGTTGTTCTTGACTTGTCAGCAAAGCATGTTCTTTCTCAAGACGAGAAACAACTTGTTTCTGACTTCTTTTGTCTTGCTGTGCATAGAGGTTGTTTAGTTGACTTTCTTCAAGACGTTGTTTCCCTTGAAGCTCGGCAATTTCTCCCCTCAAAATGAGACGTTTTTCTTCAAGTTTTGCTCTTTTCTTTGCTTTTTGTCTTTCGCTCAATTTTGGATTTGAATTGACTTTTGCAATTGCAGTGTTGACTGCGTTGTGCTCTTGAATTTTTTGGTTGAGCTTTTCGTTTGTTCTCACTCGTTGTCTGATGAGAGTTTTTTCTTTTGTTTTTTTGGCTTCAACGGTCTTTTCTTTTGATTTGGCATCCTTTGCCCACCATCTTTTGATTCTTTCAATTGGTTGAATTTCCGTTATAACTCCGCCACAGAAGAAGGCAATTGCAAAAACTTGAGCCCCCGGAACGATGCACGAAACAATCACTGAAAGAATTGCCAAAATGAAGAACCCACGCCTAAGTTTTTCGTCAACACTTTTGTCTTTTCGTTTTGGTTTTTCATTCTTCTTCGGCTTTGGTGGGGCATTCTGCGTCTGTTGATTTTCTTCTTGAGCAGGGGTTTCAACTGTTGGGTTTGCAATGGTTGGGTTTGGTCTTTCTGCCGGTGCTGGGTCTGTGATGCTTATGCCAGAAGAAATTTCTCTTTCTGGGTCGGCAATTCTTTCAGGAATTGGAAGAGGAGCAGAGTCATCATCTGTGTCCGCTGGTGGTGTGACAACAGGCTCGTCAACGGGTTCGGCTGAAGGTTCGCTTGCCGTCCTTGACATTGCAATCACGCGGTCTCCAAGTGAGAACGGAACAGCAACTTGTTCGGTGTTTCGATTGTATACTGCAAAAGAGTTTTCTGCGTTCATTTTCTTGTCAGGTTGATTTTTTATGTCCGCAGAAGAACCATCAATGTGCATGTCATAGACTTCAAAGTTGGACTTATCAGCTTCTGCACTTTGTGTTGGGGCGCGGAATTTGTCTTTTGCAATGCGCTTCAGTTCGTTGATTGCGGAAACATTGGTGGCGTCAGTGAAGTCAACTTCCAAACTTAGTGTAGATTTTCCCACTTCGCCAGAGCCAAACCCGAAGCACAGGGCAGTGTTGGCGTTTTCTGACATAATGTCAGATGAATTTGTTGCTTCCAAAAAGACAGATTTGATTTCTTCATATTTTGGTGCTGAATAGGCAATTCTGTTTTTTGTTTTGTTTTGTGTTTGGAAAAACAAGGAAACTTTTCCGTCTTGTTTTTTGACATTCAGGAAAGTGCGCTGTTTTGTTCCGTCAGCCGTTTTCAGATTGATTGGAATGGAATAGAGCTCAATTTTCTTGTCTTCTTCTTTTTTGGCTGTTGATTTTGGGTCAGGAATTTCCATTGAAATGGTTTGAGAACGAATGTTGTTCATTCTTCTCGTGTTTGCAATCATGTTGTTGACTTCGTCAATCAAAGCGTTTTGCTCTGCGGTGTTTTCTTTTCGAGTTTCCCAGGAATTTTCATTCTTTAAAGCGTTTTCAAGCACCTCATTCAAAAATTCAGAGCCCGGTTTACCTTGCGTCCAACCATAATCTTCAAGGCGACTTGCAACACTTTCGCGCTGCTCTTTTGTGATTTGCCAACCATTGCGAACAAACAATGTTTCATTTTGACTTTCTCGTCTGTTTCTCATGTTGTTGGAAACGGAAATCATAAGTGCCGAGAAAACAGGCTCTTCTCTTGAAATTTCGCATCCATTTTTGCTGGCAAGGGCATCTTTGATGAAATCGGTTGAAACGCCAATGTCATTTGGTGTTTTTGTGGTGTTTGCGTTTCTGACAATTGCGCGCTGTTTGCTTGAGCTGTTGATTGCTTGCACGCCAAGTGCGGAAAACAAAACTGAAACTTCTCTTCCCAGACCTTTGATTTCGACATCTTGAATGTTGAGGTCTTTTGAAAGTTGAAGTTTGTCAACATCATAGCGATAGAACACTTCACCACCAATTTTGGTGTGAGAGCCAACTTCAACAACTTCGCCTTCATTTCCTGTTGGAAGAATTCCATCGTTTTGAGCATTAAGTTGGTCAACGGTTTCTTTGCTTAAATAAAGCGAAATTCTCTCTGCACCAGAAATGCTTGTTTCTTTCAAGAAGAGTGCAACTTTTTTGTCTTCAGTGGAGGTTGAACCGTCTGGATTTGTTGTTGAAACTTGATTTGTGACTGAAAGCAGAAGTTTGTTTTTGGTTTTTTGCTCTTCATAAACAGTGAGTTTTTGAGATTTTTCAAGTCCAAGACTTTCATTCAATTTGATTTCTTGGCTTAAGCCAGCAATGTTTGTTGTTCCAATCTTTATGGCTTCATCAATTTGGACGGTTTCTTTTGTCAGTTCTTGCCCTTTTTGCCCGCCTCTTGGTTTTATAATTCTGTCTGCGCCGTCAAGACCAGGGGTTTCAGGCGCTGGCTCTTCTGTTTCTTCTCTTACTGGAGTGTTTGGAATTTCCATTGAAGGAATATAATAAAAGTTTGCAATTTTTGGAAGTTTGGTTGCATCAATTGAGGTTGAGGAAATTGGACTGTTTGAAAGAAGTGTTTGCAAGTTTGAAAGCACCATTTCATTTCCTGCTTCTTGAATTGGAAGTCTGAGGGTGTGTTTTGCGCCTTGATAGGAAAGTTCCAATGCAAGCACATTGCGTTCTCCCATTGGTTTGAAAGATGCACCCAAAATTTCGCAAGTTGTTGGTGTGGTTGGACTGCTTGCATCAAGTCCAAGCATGTTGATGAAAGTTTTTCCATTTTTTTGCATGACGCGGAAATGTGTTGGGTTTCCGTTTGGCATTTTGTATTCCAAAAAGTGATAGTTCACTCCGTCTTTGGCATAGAGAAGATTTCCGCTTAAGGTGGTTGTGTTTCTTTCAAGTTCCATTGAAGGAGAAAAAACAAAGTTTTCAACATGTGGCAAGTCAAAACTTTCAATTGCTTTTGCAGGCAAGTCTCTGTTGCCACTCAAAAGATTTATGCCGTTCACAATGCTTTGATTGTTTTCATATTGAATTGGCAATGCAAGTGTTTGGGTTATGCCTTGATGCGAAACCTGAAGTGCAACAATTTGGTTTCCGCCAACAGTTGCCATTTTTGCACCCAGAACCTGACATGTGGTTGGGCTTGTTGGATTTAAAGCGTTAATTCCAAGCAAGTTGATGTAGGTCGCGCCATTAAATCTCATTGCGCGCAAATATTGCACATTTGTTTGCCCGTTCACTATGGAAGTGTATGGAAGGTGAAAATAGTCCACGCCGGAATTGCGATATATAAGTGCATGCAATTGAGTTGGAATTTCAAGTCTTGAATCATATGAAAAGTTTGCAATGTTTGGACAGTGTGAGGCGTCAACATTGTTTGCTGGCATTGCTCTTCCATTTATGAGTGATTGCAAATCTGACAAAACATAAAAGTTATCGTCCTTTGGAATTGGAAGTGCAACAGAACGCTCTTTGCCGTTATAGAACAAATCCATTTTCAAAAGATTTCTTCCACCAATTGCTTGAAAACTTGCGTCAAAAATTTCGCAGGTTGTTGTGCTTGTTGGGTTGTTTGCGTCAAGACCATCCATATTGATGTATGTCTTGCCATTTTTTTGCATAACTCTCAAATATGGTTGTGGCGGTCTTGTTTCCCATGGAGCCGTGACTCTGTCAGATGGGATGTTGTATGGCAAGAAGAAATAGTCCACTCCTTCTTGTGAAAGGTGGAGATTGACTCTGTCTGCGTCTCTCAGCGGAGCGCGTTCTGGAGCGGTTACTCGTGTTGATGCGCAAATTGCAGGTCTGCTTGCACTTTCAGAGAAAAGGTCCAAGTTTGAAGAAATGTCAAAAAGGTTGACATTGTCAGCCATTGTTCTTCTTTGGTTTAAAAGGTTTCTGAATGTGTCAAGGGCTTGACAGTTTGTGGAATTTAAAGGAAGTTCAACTTCTTCAAAAGAAGAGCCAATTTCAGCAAGAAGATATGTTTTTCCATCTCTTTCTTGCCAAAAAGTTGGGTTTTCTGGAGTGCCTATGTTTTGAAGAGTGCCAGTCACAACATTTCCGTCTGGTTTTTGAAATTTGACATTCAAAATTGGAGGTTGCCCATTTTGAGTGATGACATCATATTCAAAAAACTTTGTCTGCCCATCTTCAGTTTTGTATGGTGTGAAATAGGTTGTGGCAACGCCACCACTTGAAAGTGTGTTTGAGAAAATTCTGATTTTGTTTGGTTCGATCAAACTTTCAGAAGTGACAGGAGTTTCATCGGCTGTTTCTTCATGGGTTTCTTCATGGGTTTCTCTTGCGCGAGTTGCACCAAGAGTGTTTCCAAGAAGAATTGGTGAGATTGTGCAAACTGCAGGTTTGTCAAGATGAGCCGTCAAGGTGGCTTCATCAAGTCTTTTGACAATGTTGTCTTCAAAACGAGGGAAAGTTTCAAAAACGTGGCAGATTCCACTGTTTGTTTCGTTGATTGGAAGCACAACACTGGAGATTTGGTCTGGGTGGGCAGAGTCAACGCTACGACAGTTGACAAAAAATCTTCCGTCAGAAGTCTTGCCGAAAATGTTGTCGGCTTCATCCTTAATTGGTTGTGCATTTATGCTTCTGCCGTGTGCGTCAACAAAACGGAGGCGATAGTTTCCTTCAATGAAACTTTCAACGCCAAGTTGAACAAACCTCACTTCTCCCCTTGCATCTTTATATGGGAAAAGATAGCACTGAACTGTTTTGCCACTTTCTGTGGAATATGAACCAGATTCAACATTTTTAAGTTCTTCATCAATTCTTGCTGCAGCCATTCTTCCTCCTTAACTTATAAGAGAATGATTTGATTTTTTATTTATAGATAAGATTATATCACAATTAATGCTTATTGTCAAATTTTGACTTAAAATGAATTAAAATATCTTTTCTTTTTGTTTTTTGTGCTAAAAACCTTAAAAACACACCAAAATCAACACAAAATCAGCAAAAATTGTTGTGTTTTTTTGTTATTTTTGATAAAATGTTGTAAATTATGTAATCAGAGGTATTTATGGGACTTTTTGGAAATGAAAACAAATCTCAAGTGAAAAAACTTATGAAAATTGCTGACAAGGTGGTGGCACTTGAGGACAAATTTAAAAAATATTCAGATGAAGAACTGAAAAATTGCACGCAAGAATTCAAGAATCGCCTTGCAAATGGTGAAACGCTGGACGACATTTTGCCAGAGGCATATGCTGTTGTGCGTGAGGCAGGCGACAGAGTTTTGAACATGCGTCATTTCTATGTGCAGATTTTGGGTGGAATTGCACTTCATCAGGGGCGTATTGCAGAAATGGCAACCGGTGAAGGAAAAACTTTGGTGGCAACGCTTCCTGCATATCTCAATGCGCTTTCTGGACTTGGCGTGCATGTGGTGACGGTGAATGAATATTTGGCAAAGCGTGACGCAGAATGGATGGGAAAGGTCTATCGTTTCCTTGGGCTTTCTGTTGGAGTGATTGTGTCTGGAATGGATGAGAAAGCAAAGAAACAGGCATATGCGTGCGACATCACTTATTGCACCAACAACGAACTTGGTTTTGACTATCTTCGTGACAACATGGCAATCATGAAAGAACAACGTGTTCAGCGTGGACACAACTTTGCCATTGTGGACGAAGTGGACAGCATTTTGATTGATGAAGCAAGAACGCCACTCATCATTTCTGGCAGAGGCATGAAGTCAAGCGACAACTATGTGAAAGCGCAAAAGTTTGCCAAGACTTTAAAGCCAGAGGACTATGAAAAAGACGAAAAAACAAAGGCGCTCAATCTCACTGAAAGTGGTGTTGCAAAGGCAGAACGGTTCTATGGCACGGACAACCTTTCGGATGTCAACAACATCGAACTTAATCACTACATTAACAATGCTTTGAAAGCAAACTTTGTGATGTTTAAGGATGAAAACTACATTGTCAAAGACGGCGAGGTTGTCATTGTTGACGAGTTCACCGGGCGTCTTATGCCGGGCAGAAGATATAACGACGGGCTCCACCAAGCAATTGAAGCAAAAGAGGGTGTGGAAATTAAGGACGAAAACAAAACTCTTGCCACCATCACTTTCCAAAACTATTTCAGAATTTATAAAAAACTTTCCGGCATGACGGGAACTGCCAAAACGGAAGAGGGCGAATTTAGGGCAATCTATAAATTGGATGTTGTCACAATTCCAACCAACAAACCAAACATCCGCATTGACGAGCCAGACATTGTTTTCACAACGGAAAATGGCAAAATCAGGGCGATTGTGGAGGAAATCAAACGCCGTCATGAAAAAGGTCAACCAATTCTTGTCGGCACAATCACCATTGAAAAGAGTGAACTTTTGTCCAAGGCGCTGAAAGAAAACAAAATCAAACACACCGTCTTGAATGCCAAAAATCATGAACAAGAAAGTTTGATTGTGGCGCAGGCGGGGCGTAAAGGTGCTGTGACAATTGCCACAAACATGGCGGGTCGTGGAACGGACATTCTTTTGGGTGGAAACCCAGAATTTATGGCAAAAAAGAAGATGCAGGAAGAGGAATTTTCGGAAGAGCAAATTTCCTATGCCACTGCTTTCAACACCATTGATGATGAAGAAATGAACAAGGCGCGCGCAAGATTTCAAGAACTCTATTCCGAGTTTAAGAAAATCACTGACGCCGAAAAAGAAGAGGTGAAGAAGGCGGGCGGACTTCACATTGTCGGCACGGAAAGACACGAGTCAAGGCGTATTGACAACCAGCTTCGTGGGCGTGCTTCGCGTCAAGGCGACCCGGGCTCAAGCGTGTTTTTCTTGTCTTTGGAAGACGACCTCATCCGCAGATTTGGTGGCGACAGATTGAAGAAGATTGCAGAGTTTTTCAGATTGGAAGAGGGGACACCAATTCAACTTAAAATTCTTTCCAAACAAATTGAAAATGCACAGAAAAAAATTGAAATTCAAAACTTTGCAATGCGTAAAACCGTTTTGCAATTTGACGATGTCATGAATGCTCAGCGTGAAGTCATTTATGCCGAAAGAAACAAAGTTTTGGATGGGCTTGATGTGCATGATCAAATTATGGGCATGTTTCCGGGGGTCATTTCCAAAGTGTGCGACAAGTGCGTGAATGACGAAAAACCATATTTTGAATGGGACTATGCAAAAATTAATCAAGAGCTTGAGCGCGGACTTTTGGAAAGAGGCAAAAATGTCATCACAGAAGATTTTTGCGAGGGGTTTGACCGCGAAGATTTGGAAGAAGCGGTGATGACTCTTGTCAGAAACAGATATAACGAGCGCATGAATGAAGCGGGAAGTTATGGCATTGATTTCGAGAAGATTGAGCGCTTTGTGCTTTTGAAAGTTGTTGACAGCAATTGGATGAACCACATTGACAACATGCAAATCATGAAAAATGAAATTTTTGCAAGAGGTTTTGGAAATCAAGACCCAATTCTTGCATACAAAAAAGATGGCTATGAACTTTTTGATGATATGATTGAAAGAATTAGAGAAACCACATGCATTGTGCTTCTCAACACAAGCATTCAAATCAGGCGTCCAGAACCTAAACCAGAGCCACAGCAAAAATTCCAAGAGGCAAGAGTGTATGACCCAGCGGCAGCACAACAGCGCCCACAAGAAATCAAAAAACAACAAACCGTGAAAAACACCGAAAAGAAAGTGGGACGCAACGACCCATGTCCATGCGGAAGCGGAAAGAAATATAAAAATTGTTGTGGAAGAAATGTATAAGTCATTCATAATGGCGTTTTAACCATTCGCAACGGCACTTAGTTTTAAATGTCATTCAGAAAAAATCTAAAAAACTTAATAATTTTATTAAAAAAATCGCAATTTTTGCGATTTTTTGTGTCCATGACGGCATCAGGGATGCATTTTGTTTGTCATATATAACGACATTCTTAACTCTTCACCCGTCATTCTGAGCCGACATCGTCAGATGTCGTGTCGAAGAATCTCATTTTCTTACTTAAATCCGAGACCCTTCGACTTCGCTCAGGGTGACGGCGTTTGATTTAGTTAATGGGTTACGTTCAGTGTGACAAATATGGTTTGAAATATAGATAAATAGAAAGCATCACTGATGCCGTCAATGACGCTTCGAAGAATCTCTTTTTAAACTCCATATTGACATGTGCCATAAAGGGTGATATAATTTTCATAAATTGCAGATGAAAAGAGGTGAAATAATTTATGGAACAAAGTTTTCAAAGACAAAAGAAAATTCGAAGAATGGCGGCCGTCACAGCAAAATGGTGGGCTGACAGAATCAGTGGGCAGGTTTGCGATTTGATTTTTTCAAAAGAGACAATTGACAAATATAAACTCATCAAAATTTGTCTTGAAGATCCAATCACTTTTCAAGTGGCTGCAACAACTTCAACTCCAGCGTTTGTTAACGGAGTTGAAAAGATGTTGATTGTTGCAAAAAAGATTGGTGTTTCTCCAACAGATTTGATGCGCTACAGCATGGAAAACTCGCTCAATGATTTGGAGAAAAAGAACAAAAACAATGCAGTTTCTTGGGCACAAAGAGAACTTTTTGAAGCAAACTTGAACGAATTGATTGTGCAGGAAATTGAAAAGAATGGTTTTGCTTATCTCCATTCAGACAGAGATGGCACAAGTTGCAACATTTTGAGTTATGCAGGTGACAGAAGCGGAATTGACTGTGGAAAAGACGGCGTCTTCACATTTGCAGAATATGTTGACATGTTTGTGGATGCGGACAAGGTTGTTGTACGTTTTGACAAAGTTGAAAAATATGAAGAAATTTGCAATTCAAGTTCAAGTTTGGACGATGCAAACAAAAATATGGGAAGTTGCAGGCAAGGCAAAGAATTCATTGAAAACGCCATTTTTGGAAATGAAAAGGATAGAAGTTTGTGACTTTTTTGCTTGATTTTGCACTTTTTTGCTTGACAAGAGGTGAAATTTATGATATGATTTGTGACAGCAGTATGAAATTTAAATATTAATTTTTGAAAAGATACTGTCCTTGCTCTTGCAAACACAAGAGCCATAAGTCCAAAAGGAGGTAAGAGAAGATGAACAAATACGAGCTTATGTTTATCGTTGCCAGCGATGTGCCAGAAGAAAAGCGTGAAGAACTCATCGCAAAACAAAAGGCATATGTCGAAGCACACAAAGGTGTTGTTGAAGGCGTTGAGAAGATTGGCATGAAAAAGTTTGCGTATCCAATCAACTTCAAAAATGAAGGGTTCTATTGCTTGATGAACATTCAACTTGACCCAGCAGAAGTTGACGCCATGAACAAACTCATGAACATCACCGATGGAATTGTCCGTCAAATTTTCGTAAGAAAGTAAGAAAAAATTGAAAATTTTGCAGTTTTTGTTTAAATGACATTATTCTTGCAAAAAAGAGGAGAGAAAAATGAATAAGGTTGTTTTAATTGGAAATTTGACAAGAGACCCAGAACTTCAAACCACAAACAGTGGAGTTTCTGTTTGCAGATTTTCACTTGCAGTCACAAGAAGATTTGCCAATGCAGATGGCGAAAGAGACGCTGATTTCATCAACATTGTTGTTTGGAGAAATCAGGCAGAAAATTGCCATAAATATTTAAAGAAAGGCTCAAAGTGTGCCGTTGTTGGAAGAATTCAAACTTCAAGTTATGACGCTCCAGACGGCTCAAAGAGATATACAACCGATGTTGTTGCAGATGAAGTTGAATTTATCGGCTCTCGCAACAGCGCAGAAAGCGGTGATGTTGGCGGGAATTCATATTCTGCACCAAGTCAACCAAAACCAAAGCAAACTGCCGAACTTGAAGAAATTGATGACGACAGTTTGCCATTCTAACCACCACCTTCATTGATGGTTTTTAGGGTTAAAAAATCAATTGCACTAAACGCATTCAAATTTGAATTCGTCAGGGCAAGTTAAAATTTGAAAATCAAAAAATTCGTGGCATTGCCACAAAGGAGAGAAAAATGAGCGAAGTTGCTAAGACCGAAGAAAAGGTCGTAAAGAAATATCGTAAACCTGCAAAGAAAAAAGTTTGCGCTTTCTGTGTTGCAGGCGAAAAGACAATTGACTATAAAGATGTTGCAAAAATCAGAAAATACATCACAGAGAAAGGCAAAATTTTGCCAAGACGCCAAACAGGTGTTTGCTCTTATCATCAAAGAGAACTTTCAAACGCAATCAAAAGAGCAAGAGTTATGGCGCTTCTTCCATACATTGGAGATTAAGAGGAGAGTTTAAGATGAAAAAAGACACACATCCAGCATATCATGAAGTGACTGTTGTTTGCGCTTGCGGAAACACATTCAAAACAGGTTCTTGCGTGAAAGGAGACACAATCAAAGTTGACATTTGCAACAAATGCCATCCTTTCTTCACTGGAAAGAAGAAAGTTGTTGACTCCAGCGGAACTGTTGAAAACTTCAAGAAAAAATATGGCTTGCAATAATTTGCAAGTTTTTTTTATTTGAAAACGGTTGAGAGCAAAAATTTAATACAGTTGAAAACAAAAAAACAGCCAAATTCTGACTGTTTTTGTTTTGTCAAAAATTAATAAAGTTAGTTTTATCATCTAAATTTTAGAGATTCTTTCAACTTCAGAAAATTTTGTTCTATCTTTTAAGACCATTGTCTCCATCACTATTTGTCTTTCCATCTTCTTTTGGAGGAAATTCTGGGTGCATGTCAACTGAGCAATTTACAACGTAATTGTTTAATGCATTTAAATATTTCACATATTCGCGTGAAACACCATTTTGAAATTCTTGAATGTCTTTTTTCCCAATTGCATGATCTTTATCGTTTGCATATTCGACTGCATATTCAATTGTTTGAAAGTTTATTTCGTTTTCCAAAAGATCCTTAATTGGCTCGCCATTCTTTTCAAGGAGATAAAACGCTGGTGGCATATATAGGACACAGTTTGGAAGATCTTCAGCTTTCAAATCATATTTCTCTTTATGAATTAAATCTCTGTGAGCCATCGTGACAATTTTCTTTGCACTTGCCTTTGAAATGTGCACAATAAAACAATCAATCAAGCTTTCTTCATCATATGTTGGGGAGTTAAATGTTGCAGAAAAGATGGCTTGGGTTCCTTCTTTGTTCATTTTTGAAAATTTGCATTTTCCATCTTTCAAAACTTCAATCCTGAAACCTTTGAAGATGCCTTCTGTGATTGTCATTGTGTCGGGGTCGACATTCATGTGGTCCAAAAATTCAAAAGAAAAATTGCTGTTAAACAAAGTGACATGTTTCTTTTTCATATCTAAATCTCCTTTCAATATATGAACGCAATTATTATATCACAAAAACACCTTTTTGTCAAGATTAAAAATGGACTTGGACGGCAATAATTATTTCATGTTTAAAATTGTCTTTCCAACTTCAAATGGGGTTGTGGTGCAAAGTGGTGAGAAAAAGGTGATTTCTGTCACAAATTGTGATGGTCAGAAGAAACTTAAAAGTTTTCTTGACAAAAACAAAATCATCTTTTGGCATTTTCCATTTATGCGTGGAATACAATATTTTCTCTGCGGAATTTATGCTCAGTTTTGCGCTTTGATTATGTGTGCAGACCTGTGCGGAACAAAGCAAAAGGTCAAAGAGAGCAAATTGAAAAAATATTACACCAAAAAACTTATCATTTTGGTTTTGGTTGCGGTGGGCGCGGTGATTTTTGCAAGTGTTGGTCTTGGGGTTGCACCGGGAAAGTTGGGCTATCTTTTGGTGGACTATCATGGAAGCACAATTTTAAGAAACTTTGTGATTATGTTGTTAAAAATTGCATTTTTTTATGTTTTTTTGCTTTTTTTGCGTGTTTTTCCTTCTGTTTGCGAGTTTTTTCGCTTCAATCGTGCCGGAGATGTTGCATTTTTTGGTGGAAATTCAGTGAAGAACAAGAGAAAATGTCCTGCAAGACCACTTAATTTTTTGAATTTCGTCATTTTTGTTTTTGTTTTGGACTTTGCTGTGATATCATTATGTGGAGCAAGTTTTGGTTTTTGGTTTAACCTTCTGTTTCATGTGGCAATTCTTTTGTTGTGTATGAGTGTTGGCTTTGAAATTTTAAACCTTTTGGAAAAGTGCAAAATTGCATGGATTAAGAATTTGGCATATGTCACGGCGGGGCTTGTCTATGCCAAACCGTCCACCACTCACATTGAGACGGCATTGGTTGCATTCACAGAACTTGGCTTGCTTGAAAATCAAAAAGGAAGAGAGTTTATGAGTGACGAAAGTCGGGCTTTTTCTGTGGTGTATAACGAGGTGAAAAACAAACTTGCCTCTGCGGGTGTCAACGACAAAAGCGAAACTGATTGGCTTATTGCCACGGTTTTGGGCAAAAATCGCGCAGAAATCAAGTTGGTTTCCACCATAACTGAAAGGCAATATCAAGACATCATGAAAGCCACAGCGCGCAGAGCCAAAGGTGAAAGTTTGGACAACATTTTTGGGTTCACCGAATTTTATGGGTTGACGTTTGATGTCAACAAGAAAGTGCTGACGCCAAGAATGGAAACCGAAATTTTGGTGGAACAAGTGCTTAAATGCGCAAAAAACTTTAAAAATCCAACCATTTTGGACTTGGGAACAGGTTCCGGAGCAATTGCTGTGGCTGTGGCAAAAAATTGTGATGCGGAGGTGACGGCAATTGACATCAGTAAAAACGCACTTGCAACTGCGGAAGAAAATGCCAGAAAAAATGGTGTAAAAATTGAATTTTTGCATTCAAATTTGTTTGACGGCTTGAAAAGAAAGAGAAAGTTTGATATAATAGTTTCAAATCCGCCATACATTGCAAGTGAAGACATAAAGGGACTTGACAAAAATGTGCGAGAGTGTGACCCAATTCTTGCTTTAGACGGCGGTGAGGATGGTTTGGATTTCTATCGTTCAATCATTCCAACTTCAACAAAAAGGCTGAATGCTGGAGGAAAGCTTTTCTTGGAAATTGGCAAGGGGCAAGGACGAGATGTCCGAAAAATTATGAGAGAGTGCGGATTTGATGAAATCAAGACAATCAAAGACTATAACAAAATTGAAAGGGTGATTTGTGGAAAATATAAGTAAAGAACTTTTGCAAAAGACGGAAAAATCTAAGGTCAGGTTTGACGAACTGACCAATCTTATTTCACGCCCTGAGGTGATTGCGGACAACAGAGAGTGGAAAAAACTTGTCAAAGAGAGAAATGGGCTTGAAGATTTGGCAAATGCGCATGAAAAATTGGGAGAGTTGATTGAAAATTATGAAAACTGCCAAAAAGATTTGAGTAAAGAAACTGATCCGGAAATGAAAGCGCTTTTTGAGACGGAAATTGCAGATTTAGACGAAAAAATTGAGCAAAAAACAGAAGAAATTAAAATTTTGCTTCTTCCAAAAGATGAAAACGATGAAAGCAATGCAATTTTGGAAATTCGATCGGCGGCAGGTGGAGAGGAAAGTGCCTTGTTTTGTATGGAACTTTGCAGGATGTATTCTCACTATGCAGAAAAGAAGCATTGGAGAGTGGAATACATTGACATGTCTGAAACAGAAATTGGCGGTGTGAAAGAAGCCACAATCATGGTGAAAGGAAAGGGGGTGTATGCGCGTCTTAAATATGAAAGTGGTGTGCACCGCGTGCAAAGGGTGCCAGAGACGGAAAGTCAGGGACGCATTCACACCTCAACTGCCACCGTTGCGGTTTTGCCTGAAGTTGAAGATGTTGATTTTGAAATTCTGGACAAGGACTTGCGAATTGATACATATCATTCGGGCGGTGCAGGAGGACAGAATGTCAACAAGGTGGAAACTGCCATTCGCATAACATATCTTCCGCTTAACATTGTTGTCACATGTCAAGATGAGAGGTCTCAACTTAAAAACAAAGAAAAAGCCATGAACATTCTGAAAGCAAAACTTTATGACTATTATGAAGAGCAGAGAAGAAGCACACTTGAAGCCGACCGCAAAAGCCAAGTTGGAAGAGGAAATCGAAACGAACGCATCAGGACATACAACTATCCTCAAGGCCGTGTGACAGATCACCGTACAAACCTTTCTTCATATGATTTGGAGGGTGTTTTGGAAGGAGACATAGACCAATTTATTGACGCCATGATTTTGAAAGAGCGCACAGAAATGCTTGCAAAAGCATAATTGTCTTGAAAATTAAATTTTATAGAAAAAATAATAAAAACAAAAAACAATAAAAAACAAGTAAAAAATATGCAAAAATTATGAAAAAACAAATAAAAAATTAAAAAAAACAATAGAAAATAAATTAATTTAATAAAAAATAATTCCAAATTAATATTTTATTTTTTATGTTGTGTTTAATGGCTAAATTATTTAAAATTTAAGAAAAATGAACAAAAAAAGAAAAAACAACTAAATAAATCAAAAAAAACACCTAAAAGGTGTTTTTTAATTATCTTTTGATGGTTTTTATTGAATAAAATGCCGATTTTTCTTTTTAATATTCAACAATTTGTTTAAAAATTAAAAAATTGAATCTTTTAATTATTTTTCTTAATTTTTATTTTATTTTTCATTAAAATTTAATTCATTTTGTCAAATTTAAAACAAAATGATTTCAATTTGTTTAGAATTAATTTCAGGAAATTATACAAAATTTTGGAAGCAACGGCATCCCGATGTGTTCACAAAGTTGTTGTTTGTGTTTGATAAGCCAAGCAAAAGCAGAAGTAAGATGTTTGTGTTTGTTGCAAGGTTTGTGTCATTTGCAGAACTCAAAACCGACAGCAAAAACACCCATAAAAAGTCTGATGTCATAGATTTTCCTCCTTTTTCAACAAATTCTTACATTTTTAGTGCAAAAGGAAAAAATTTTCCTTTGACTTTTCTTCTTTTGTTTGGCAAAATATGAATATCGATGTTGACTATTTTTATTTATGTCAGAAAAAACATTTGTGTGACAAAAAGAAAACATGAAAGAGGTGAAACAATGAACAAACTTTTAAGGATAAGTGAAAGAAACAAGTTTGAAATGCAAGACTTGCTTCCAAGCGATGACTGCACAAATAAGCTGGCGCTCTATTTTCAAAATTTTTCAGACCAAACAAGATTGAAAATTCTGTCTGCGCTTTCCATCAAAGATTTGTGCGTCAATGACTTGTCAAAAATTTTGAACATAAATCAAACCACAATTTCACATCAACTGAAAACTTTGAAAGACCAAGATGTTGTGGACTATCGGCGCGAGGGCAAAATTTTGATTTATCGCATCAAGTCTCCAATTGTCAACGAGATGATGAACTATGCAGTCAAAACCTTGGGTTGATTTTGATTTCGCGACTTTGAAGCAAAAATATTTAAAAGAAGATTTAATTTTCGCTATCTTTGTCAAAACCATTGTATGACTTGACAAAATGGTTTGTTTAATATAAAATATCATCATTATGAAAAAGTTGCTTTTGCATTCTTGTTGTGGTCCATGTTCCACAGTTGTGATTGAAAGGTTGCGCGAAAGATTTGACGTGACCGTGTTTTATTATAATCCAAACATCGAGCCATATGAAGAATATGAAAAGCGAAAAGAGGAACAAAAGAAAGTTTGCCAATTTTTTGATATTCCTTTCATAGATTGCGACTATGAAAATGAAAAGTGGAGAGATTTTGTCTGCGGTCTTGAAAACGAGCTTGAGGGTGGTGCTCGCTGTGAAAAGTGTTTCCTTTGTCGCTTAAAAAAGACGGCAGAATATGCAAAACTTCACAATTTTGACATTTTTGCCGCAACACTTTCAGTCAGTCCTCACAAAAACACTGAAGTCATAAACAAAGTGGGAGAAAGTTTGAGTTTGGAAACGGGAGTGGAATTTTTGCCAGAAAGTTTCAAGAAGAAAGATGGATATTTACGAAGCATAAATCTTTCCAAAGAACTTGAACTCTACAGGCAAAACTATTGCGGTTGTTTGTTTGCGCTTAGAGCATTTGAAAACAAAAAATCTCAAAAAGTTGAGTCTTGATTGCAAGATTGCAAAATGCGGAAAAATGTGCTAAAAAATTTAATTTTTGGAGAAGAATTTGAAAGATTTTAATGATGAAGATTTCATTAGATATAGTGACAAGAAAGTCAAGGAAGAGACGCACAACCTTGCTTTCTATCTTGCCACGCGAATTTCGTTTTACATCATTTTGCTTTTCTTTGCAATTTTCTTTTGTTGGTACACAGTCTTTGTCAGCACTCACAGTTTTTATGCTGTTTCTGGTCCATCCATGATGTCCACCTTAAATGGAGACATCACAGACGAGATGTTGCACACGGAGGATGTCAGCGATGTTTCATATGACGCCGTATATGTTGACAGATTCACAAGTCCAAAAATTTTTGACATCATTGTTGTTTCGCGCCCCGGCACAACAAGCATTGTGAAAAGGCTGATGGCAACGGCTGGAGACTATGTCACAATTGCCAAAACAAGCGATGCTGATGGAGGAGAGCATTTTGTGTTCTATCGCATTCCAAATGGTTCCGATTTAACCACTTTCACAGATGAAGATGCAGAGGTTGACGAGTTGAGTGGTGCGAATGGCTATTCAATCTACAGTGCTGAAGATTGGAATGCTGAAAGGTCGACATACAGCATTAATGTTGACGGATTTTCAGATTTTTCCTATGAAGATAACTTTTTCTACACATTTTTGGCAGATTTCTTCATTGGACAAGAAAGCGGGAATGGAGATTATGAATATGAATTTGAATATCACGTTTCTTCTCAAGGACTTGTCTATGTGAGAGTGCCTGAAGGGCAGTTTTTCTATATGGGCGACAATCGCGGACACAGCACAGACGCGCGCGAAAATGGTTTTATGAATGTGGACAACATTGTGGGAAGAGCGGAATTTATTGTCTATGACTATAATTTCGGCAACAGACTTTGGGAGGTCATCAAGTTCTATTTCCGAGAAATCGAGAAATTTTTTGCAAGATAGGCAATTTTGTTTGCAAAATATTGATGTTTTGTGGTATGATGAAAGTAGCATAAATAAATGCAAAAACATCATCAAAAGGAGAATTATTATGAATAAAGGTGAGTTCATTAAGGCAGTTGCTGAAACAGCAAATTGCACACAGAAAGACGCTGGCGTTGTGTTTGATGCAATCATTGACACAATTGTAAGCGAACTTAAAAAAGGAGAGAAAATTCAAATTCCTGGATTTGGTTCTTTTGAAATTGTTTCAAAACCAGCAACAACAAAAATCAATCCTTTGACAAAGAAGCCTGTTAAGGTTGCTGCGTGCAAAGCACCTAAATTCAAATTTGGCAAAAGCTTCAAAGCTCAATTCAATGCCTAATTTGGTTTGAAAATTCATCTTATCAAAAAAACATCATCTTTTGATGATGTTTTTGTCTTTTTTATTTGCAAATTTCAAATTATTCGTGTTGGTCCTGAAGTTCTTTTTCAAAATCAATGATGACGTAGCCTTGTGGCATGTTGCACAGAGGACATTCTTTAAATCCGTCTTTTGAAATTGAAACATATCCGCAATTTGAGCATTTCCATTCTGTTGGCGTGTCGCGTCGATACATTTTCCTTTTGGAATAGAGAGAGGCAAGATATTTCAAGATTTGGTGGTGAGTTGCTTCCACATTTGCCACCATTTCAAAAGATTTGGCAATGTCGGCAAAGCCCTCATCTTTTGCAATGCGGGCAAAACTTGGATATATGTTGTTGGCTTCGGCCTCTTCAATTTTGCTTTCTTCCAACAGACTGCTTTCAAGTTTTGGTTCGTCAAAAGGAAAGCCTGCCTCAATTGAGATGTTTTTGACACTTCCACCGCTATTGTTTAGAATGTGGTCATAGAAAACTTTGGCGTGTGCCATCTCATTCTTTGCCAGCGTTTTCATGGTGTCAGACAAGAATTTTTGTTGGTCTTGAAGAGCCATTTTTGACATAAATTGATATCTTGCTCCTGCTTGGCATTCAGCTGAAAAAGAACGCGCAAGATTTGTTTTTGTCACACTTTCGTTAAAATCCATGTTTAGAATCTCCTTTTAAATTTTTTGATTGATACACATCTTAATATTGACTTAAATATTCCTTTTAAAACATTTGCTTTTTTTTTGTTTTTTGTTTAGAATAATATTATAATTAATTTGACAATGCCTAAGATGGACTTAAGACAATTGAGGAGAGGTTATGTTTATTGGAGATAAGGGAAAACCAAACAAATTCCACAGTGTGCGAAGAAATTATGACATTGTCATTGACAATGAAAAATTCACTTTGCAGAAATTGATGACAAGGCTTGGGTTTTATACAATCATAAATCAAGGCAAATTCAAGGAAACTGAAATTGTCTATGACACCGAACGCAAACTTTTGAGTGGTGCAGGCTTGATTTTGCGAAAAAAAATCACTGCAAAGAGGGTCTATTTTTCGCTTGTCAGGATAAGTTCCATGAGTAATGTTGAAAACCGAGAGAAAAAATCTTTTCTTGGTGAGTGCGAAGAAAAAGACCAGCCAAGCGATTTTCCTGTGCAAATTGCCACGGAAATCAACCGCATTTTCAACAATGTTTTCACAATTGACTTAGTTGATGTGGTGAAGCACAGTTCGCCATACATTAAATATGAAATTGTTGGCAATAAATATAAAATTGTCAGCGGAACAGGTTATGAGGCAGAAATTTCGTTTGAAACCTTAAAAATCAAGGATTTACGCACTGGTGTCAGAGCAAAAAAACGCAATTTTTCATTAAAAATGGAGATTGACCCAAACTATGCAAAGGAAAGAGAGCAAATTCTTTACACAATTGAAAGGTGGTGCAAAGAACTTGTGTTTGTCAACCGAAACCGATTTGAAATTGCTGAAGTTGCAGTGAGGATCCCTGAAGTTAAAGAAGAAGACGGAAAGAAAGGTTCAAACGCAGATCAAAATAAGAAAAGAAAAAGCAGAAAAGAAATCAAACAAGAGTTGGAGCAAAATCAAGAAGGGGCATAAATTGCCTCTTTTTTATTTTTGTTTTTTGGTGAAAAAAGTTTCTTTTTGTGCCGATTTAAGTTAAAAACATTCAATTTCAACAGATTTGTTTTTTTTGCAAAATTTAAACCAATTTTTCAAGCAAATCCATTCAATTCTTCAAACAAAGTTTTGCTTTTTTAAATTAAAATTGAAATCAAATTCGTGGTTTTGAAAGCATAAAGTTTCTGCTTGTCCGCATAAAATGTAGGGTGAAGAAAAAGCAAAAATTGAATTTCAGCACAAAACTTTGTTATGGAATGGGGAATTTGGGATATGGCTCCATGGGACAGACTGTCTCAAGTTTCATCATGTTTTTTGGGACAAGCGTGCTTGGCATACCTGGCATTTTGGTGGGCATTACAATTGCAATCACTTCACTTTGGGACGGGCTTTCGGACCCGTTGATTGGCTATCTTTCCGACCGCACGCGAAGCAAGCGTTTCGGCAGGAGGCTTGGGCACATGATTTTTGCAAGTTTTGCGCTTGCAATCAACAACATATTGCTTTGGTCTTGCCCAATTTCTGACAACAATGCGGTGATGATTTTGTGGCTTTTGGTCTTTCTGCTTTTGCAGGAGACATTCAACACATTTTTTGCAACTCCATATTCCGCTCTTTGCATCGACATTGCACCGGACTATAACGACCAAACAAAAATGCAGGGGTTTAAAACAGTTTTCTACATCATGGGGTTGATTATGCCAAGCATTTTAATGTATTCTTTCATGCCGGCAGGCTCGGGAATTGGCACACAAGCACAATTTGACAAACAAGGCTACATCAACATCGCGCTTGTCAACTCGGCTTTGGTTTTGATTTGTGGTTTTGCCACCATAATTGGAACGCGTAAGCGCGTCCGCTCAATGCCGAACTATGATGAAGCATTGATTGAAAACGAAAGTGCTCAAGAAATGTTGCCAGAAAACGCAACTGAAAATAAAAACATAATTGAAGAAAAATTTGAAAAAGATGAAAAAGTTGAAAAAACAGCAAAAAATGGCGAAAAAACAAGAGGAAATCGCAAAAAAACAAGGAAAAACAAGTCAAACAAGAAGAAAAGTTTAAGTTTGATTATGGCTGGCTATGTTGAAACATTCAAGAAAAAAGATTTTCGTTGTGTCATGCTTGGATATTCCGTCTCTCTCATTGCATCTGTTTTCATCACATCCGTGGGCATGCATCTTTTCACTTTTTGCTATCACTTTTCCAGCGTGCAGATTTCCACTCTCATGATTTGCCTTTTTGGCGGGGCAATTCTTTCGCAACTTTTGTGGGTTAATGTTGTCAAAGAGTATGACAAAAAACAGACGCTCATTTTTGCGCTTTGTGTCATGCTTTTTGGAATTGCCATGACAAGCATAACTTTTCTTTTCAGAACTTACACCACTCCAAATGTCATTTTTTGGTATGTTTTGCCTTGCCTTTTCATTTGCGGAATTGGCTCGGGCGCGCTCTATTCTCTTCCGCATTCCATGTATGCAGATGTTGTCACAATGGAACAATACAAAACAGGCACAAACAATGCGGGAAGATATACGGGATATTACACTTTCACCTACAATTTTTCAAACTCAATCGCACTTCTTTTCATTGGACTTTTACTTGATTTGGTGAAGTTTGACTCTTCTCAGCCTGTTCAAGCGCTTTCGGTGCAGACAGGGCTTGGGCGTATCGTCTTTTTCGGAAGCGCCATTGCTCTGACCATTGCCATTTTGATTTTTTCAAAATATTCCATCAAGCGTTCGGATGTTTTGAAAGTGCAAATCAAGGCACATGAAAATGAAGAAAAACAACAGCCATAGTGCAGTTGTTTTTTTGAAATGTCTTTGAAGTGAATGGGCAGAAAATGAAAGACTGTATTACGAATGCCCTGAATATTTTTTGTTAAACTATTTAAACTAAAATCATGAAAAAGATTTTCAAATTTGTCTTGATTTTTGTTTTGTGCGTTTTTCCAACATTGTTTTTGGGAGGTTGTGGAGGAAAAGAACTTTCGTCTGCCACAATCACAAGAGACGATGCGCGCACGGGCGGAAGTTTAAGTTTTGTCTATGACAAGAATTTGCGAACAATTCAGATTGGCGGAGAAGGTGAAGTGGTGCAATATTCTTCCGAAAATTTGGGCAAGGGCATTGAAGAAGGGTGCAGAGTTGGTCTCAAAGTGACGGCGCCAGACGAAAGTCTCAATTTGGAAAATGCCACACTTGAGATGAATGGCGTGCACTATTCCTCCGGCGATTTTTTGGAAACAATCAATGGACAAAAACAACGCTTTTTCAACATCTATCCTCTTGTTTCTGAAAACGATGAAAAAATTAAGTTTATTGTTTGCTGGGAGGATGGAACAAAAGAGCAAGAATATGAAATCATCATCATGGACGGCACGCGTTTCATGAACAAAGATGGCTCTGTCAGCGAGAGTCAGTGACTCTTTCTATTTTTTCACATTTTATGCAGCCCTATATAAACGACTCGTCATTCTGAGCCGACATCGTTAGATGTCGTGTCGAAGAATCTCAGAGACCCTTCGACTACGCTCAGGATGACGGCATCATTGATGCGTTTTATTTTTTACATTTTGTTTTTTACACTCTTGTCTTTTAAACAGAAAGCGTCATGGACGCTGTCAAATCTCAAACTCTTAATCATTCAAATTGTCATTCTGAGCCGACTTTTGAGATTGGTGTGAGAGAATAAAAAAGACATCAAAAGTCGCGTCGAAGAATCTCGTTTTTTCTTTATGGTTCTTCCACTTCGGTAAGAATGACATTCGGCAACAATTCTTCGTCATTCTGAGCCAGCCGACAGGCTGTGTCGAAGAATCTCAAAAAATTTATTTTTAATAACAACCGCTCCACATAAAAAGTGTCGTTGACACTTGAGCCCCTTCGACTACGCTCAGGGTGACGGTGGCGGTGTGAAACAATCAATCTCACTTTGAGAGTCGAGTCGTGATTAACGAGAAAAGGAAAGTTGAGACCCAACGGGCTACGCTCAGGGACATAGATGAAAGAAAATGTGGCACAAAAAGACAACAAAAAAACATCTCGGATGAGATGTTTTTGCTTTATGCTTAAATTGTAGGGCGTTATCTGATGAACATTCTGACTGCTTGACGGATGCTTTCGCCTGCAGTGTTGTCGATTTCAAAAACGCCGAATGCATCAAGAATTGCTGGCAAGAATGTGTTAAAGAACAAAATCAGGACAATAACAACAACAATCGACACAATGATGTTGACAAGTCTTTTCTTGTTTTCATCACGTTGTTCTGCAGAATCTGCTCTTGCCATTTTTATGCCGACATAAACAGCATAAATTCCACCAGCAGCACCAACAAGTGCAAGAACTATCCAAAGTACTGTTGAAAGCGTACCCATCAAGGATTCAACCCAATCCCATTGATAAGCATCTCCCTGTGCTTTTCTTAATTGTTCAAACAAACCACTCCAACTGAAATTCATAGTCTTTGCCCTCCAATTAAAATTTTATTTTAATTTATTGTTTTCAAAACAAAGAAGAATATTCCTCTTTTGTTTCGATTACATGATTATCATATCACATACAAAAAAAATCTCAAAACGATTTTAACAAAAAAATATAAAAAATTTTAAATTATTTTTAAATTATTTTTTAATCGAGTTTTTTCGCAAGTGTTTTTCTTAATGAAAATATGATGAATTATGATTTAAATAATTTTGAATTTAAATTCAAAAAACATTTATTTGACAAAAATAAATAAAAAATGCTAAAATTTACATAAAAAAATTGATTTTTGATGATTTTTTGTTTTTATTTATTTTTTAAGGTGCGTTTATGTCAGACAAAGGAAAAATAAACAAACGTCCTGTTGGGAAACTCAGTCCAATGGTGAAAATGGAAGTTGCAGTCAAGAAACTTGGCAAGTTTTTTGTTGACTTGCTTTTTCCAGAGGACTTGAAATGCGTATTCTGCGGAACTGACATCCCAAATTTTGATGAAAAGCCATATTGTGAAGAATGCGAAAAGAATTTACCTTTCAACAATGGACACAGATGTGAAATTTGCGACCAGCCAATTCTCAACGAGGCGACAATTTGTGATTTTTGTCAGA
>CALWJY010000014.1 GCA_944381135.1 uncultured Clostridia bacterium
AGACAAATTTATAAGTTAAGGGATAAACTTGAATAACACGATTTTGGTAGAGAAAATAAGGGGTTAAAGGGGATTTACTGGAATAAAAAGACATAAAAAAAGAAGTTCCAAAGGCACCTCTTAATCAGTGGGTCCGGGGTTCGAGTCCCCGACAGCCCACCACAACATTTCAAATACGAACACCATAAGATTTGTGTTTTTTTATGAAGGGTTCGCAATATTATTTCAGAGAAACGAGAGTTGACACCAACTCTTGTTTGCTTTTATTTATATATTATAATAAATATATATCACGCCCGTATGCGCGCGTTTTTTATTAAATTTATTTTTTATTTAGTTAAAATTTAATTATCTATCTAAGTCTATAAATCTTTAATAAGTTTATTATATAAATATAATATAAACCCTCAAAAATTGGACAAAAATGTCCAAAACTCCTGGACAAAAATGTCCAATTTGGGGTGGACAAAAATGTCCAAAATCAAGATATAAACAAAAAGACACCTTTGTGGGTGTCTTCTATTATTTTAATTTTAAATCGGTTTTCCATCGATTGCTTTTAATGTTTGTTCTCCAGCCTCATCAACTTCCATTGTGTAGCGATTTTTATTTTGTTTAAAATCTTGGATATCGTCTTTTGCCCATTGCAGTGCAATTTCTTCTGGATTTGGCAAGTCGGAAATGCCATAAACTTCATGGGCATAATGATTCACAAAACTCTCAATTGCTTTCGTAGTTGCTTTATCTGTTAAACGCAACCTGTTAAATCTTGGATCAGAATAATACCAAGTTGGATTTTTCCAAAAATATGGTGGCTTATATGATATAATTTTACACCTCCCTCATCATTTAAAAATTGTTTCATTGCTTGAACAAGCGGATTATTTGTCAGTTGTTGAAAGAAAAACTTTCTTGCCCTTTTTGCCAGAAAATGTTTCTGCCACCCTTGAGGTGATTTTCACATCATCATCAACAAAAACGTCCGCATCCTCTTCTTCACAAACTTTTTCTTTGTCCACACGGCCAATGCACAACTTATCACATTTGATTTTGTTTCTTTCAATCCACTCTTTTGTTATGCGTTCTGGTTCTGTGTGCCAATCGTTTGCACGTGCAGTGGCAATCACAATCTTATGCCCCACAACATGCAAGAAATTGATGATTTCAACCGCGCCTTCTTTGCATGGAAAATTTGCCATCATCTCATCGCCATATTTTTTATACCATTCAACCGCTGTTTTCGTGTCCCAATCAAACTTGGCTTCTGCAAAGCGCACATCCTTTGCAATTTGTTTATATTTCCAGCCATGCTCTTCAAAGAATTTCAAAATATATTTTTCACTGAACGCATCTGTGTCACAAATTGTGTCGTCCAAGTCAATAACAAAAACCACAAAAACTTGCCTCCAAATTTAAAAATTTTCTGTTTTAAATTGTTTCTACATGAAAAATTGCACTTTTTTTGCAATCATCTCATCAATTCGAGAAATGTAGTCTTCAATAAATTTGCAATTTGGTTGCCTTTCAATGCGGTTTTCAATGTTGAAAACACGTTTGGAAATTGCCCCTGCACCAAGTGCAATCACGGAAGAAGTGTCTTCCATGCTGTCTATGTTGAAAATGCAAACATGGTCATCACGGAAGTAGCCGACATTTTCAAGTCCGCCCACCTGATGTTTTTGGCGATACATATAATATGGCTTATATCCATGTTCGGCAAGCTTTTTTTCTGCATAGTCCACCATTTTTGTGATGTCGTTTGCAAACTTCACTTCCTCGCCTCTGATTTGTGCCGCGTTTTTCACGGAAAGTGTGTGAATTGTGATGTTTTCTGGATATAATTCCAAAAGCGTGCCAATTGTGCGTTTAAAAATGCCAAAGCGCTCCCCAGTCAGCCCCGCAATCACATCCATGTTCACCACAAAACCAAATTCCATAGCAAGCATATAGGCGTTAAAAACCTCTTTGTTGGTGGTTTTGCGCCCAATTCGCTTGAGTGTTGCCTCGCAAAATGTCTGAGGATTGATGGAAATGCGTGTGACGCCATATTTTTTCAGCACCTCCAATTTTTCGCGCGTGATTGTGTCCGCGCGTCCACATTCCACAGTGAATTCGCTGACAGGATAGTTGATTTGTGAGAGAAGCCTTTCAAGTTGTTGTGCTGTCAAAACTGTTGGTGTGCCTCCACCAATATAGATTGTCCTGACAATATAGGACTTTTCGGAAATCACTTTTTTCACCGCCTCAAGTTCTTTAATCACACAGTCCAAATAGGTTTCAATTTTGTCTTTCACACGCGAAAATTCGCTGGAAATGAAAGAGCAATAGTTGCAACGCGACGGACAGATTGGAATGTTGATGAAAAGGTCGATGAGTTTGTCGTTTTTGATGATGCATTTTTGATTTTTAAGCGTCTGCACCACAAGTCGTGCTTTTTCACTTGAAACGTGATAGTCTCTCACCAGCGTTTCATGAATGAGATGAGGTTTAATTTCCCCTCGCTCCACCAAATCTCTTGCAAACTTGGTTGGACGCACACCTGTGAGAGACCCCCATGGCAGTGATTTTTTTGAAGTCATGCTTAAAACTTCATATAGGTGGTTTTTGAAATTGCGCTTAATCAAACTTTTCTTCAAAAGTGCATCCAAATTGTCAGAAACTTGAAAAGTTTTCGTGAACTCTTTTTGCTCTGCGCCACTTCCAATGTCAATTATGCTGACATATTCGCTCCCGTTTTTTTGTGATTTATGTTCCACAGAAAAAGGACAATCTTCCTCTGCATAAAAAAGATTGACAAGGTCTTGCATATCCTTTTCAATTTCAACATCTTCACAAAAAATTTTCATCATGCGCTCCTATAGACTTTGTTCACATATTTTGCATTTTCAAAAGTTGTGAGAATTTTGTCAAGTTCTGCCTTGTTTGCAACTTGCAGTGCAATTTCAAATTCCAAACCATCTTTCACTTCTTTAAATCCAAAACCTTTCAGTTTGTTTTTGAAACTTCTTGCAATTCCGTTCAAGTTGTCAATGACGGAATTGTTGTTTTCAGTTTGCACCTTGATGACGGCAAGGAAATCGGTCATCATGCTTTCTTGCCACTCTGCTTTGATGAGGCGCTCTGGCTCAAGAAATTTTAAATTTGAACAATCTTTTCTGTGAATTGTCACCCCGCGTCCGCGAGAGATGTAGCCAATGATTTCTTCTCCCGTCACAGGTGTGCAACAGCCTGCAAACCTGACAAGAAGTCCACTGTCACCATCCACCAAAATTCCGTCCTTGTTTTTCTTGACAGTAATGACATTGTTGGTGAGATTTTTGGAATTTTCTTTGTTATATAAATTCACAAGTCTGCCAACAACATTGTTTGCCGACAAACTTCCCGCGCCAATTTCGGCATAGAGGCTGTCCAAATCTTCAATAATCAAAGATTTAGCAATTTCCAAAAGATATTCTTCTTTCAGAATTTTGCTTATGTTCAGGTTTCGCGCTTTGACCGCCTGCTCCAAAATTGCCTTTCCAGTTTTGATGTTTTCGTCTTTCAGTTCACTCTTAAAAAACGACCTGATTTTTGCACGTGCCCCCGAAGTTTTGACATGCAAAAGCCAATCACGCGAAGGACCTTTGCTGTTTTGGTTGGTCAAAATTTCCACAACATCGCCATTTGAAAGTTGAGTGGTGATTGGAACCATTTTGTCGTTGATTTTTGCACCCACGCACTTGTTTCCAACCTCTGTGTGAATGGCATAGGCAAAATCAATCACTGTTGCACCAAGCGGAAATTCCATAACCTTTCCCTTTGGAGTTTGCACGAAGATGGACTCGCCATAGAGGTCAATTTTGAGTGTTTCCAAAAATTCCTCAGAAGACATGTCTTTCGAGCTGTCCAAAATTTGCCTAAACCAAGCCATTTTTTCGTCAAATTTGTTTCTTGCACGCGCATTTTTCTCTTTGTAAATCCAATGCGCTGCCACGCCATATTCCGACACCCTGTGCATTTCAAAGGTGCGAATTTGAATTTCAAGAGGACGGTTGTTTTCTGCAACAATTGTGGTGTGCAAACTTTGATAGCCATTTGGCTTCGGATTGGCAATATAGTCCTTCACTCTGCCTTGAATTGGTTTATATATGGCATGAATTTTCCCAAAAACTGCATAGCAATCTTCCACCGTTGGCACAAGCACACGCATTGCCAAAAGGTCATAAATTTTTCCAAGCGTGATGTTCTTCTTGACAAGTTTTTTATACACACTTGAAAAGTGTTTTTGCCTTGCCATAATTTCGCCCTTGATGCCCAATTCTCTCAAAATTTGCTTCAGTTTTTCGCCCGTGATTTTAAACTGCTTTTCGTTGTCCTCAGTTTTCATCAAAACGTTGTTTTTCAGTTTCTCAAAAGCCTCAGGTTCCAGAAGTTCAAAGCAGGTGTCCTCAAATTCGTTTTTGAACATCGAAAGTCCCAATCTTTCAGCAAGAGGCGCAAAAATGTCGTTGACCATTTGCACAAACTCGCGGTCGCTTTGAGACATAGGGTTTTTGATTTTCTTCAAATCATACAAAATTGTGGCAAATTTGATGATGACAACCCGCATATCTTGGCAAATTGCCACAAACATTCTGCGGATGTCCTCTGCTTCACCGCTTTTTGTCAAATCTTTCACAGATTTCAAAATTTTGAAAATTTCATAAAGTTTTTGTTGACTTTTTGTCAACTTTTCCTTCAGTTTTTCTGCACCTTTTTCATCAACTTTAAAGTGCTGAAAAACAACATATGCCACCAAAACTTCATCCTGAATGTGATATTGAATCATGGTGTCAATCACAGTTTCAAGCCTTGGCAAATCAATCTCCTCCACCAAAGCCTCGTCAACAATTTTCTCTTCTTTCTCATTCAAATCAAAATTTGAATGAATTTTTTTAAGAATTTCCTCTCTCATTTTGACTCCAAAGAATTTTTCAACAAAGAAAGTTTATTATATATTCTCGATTCTGTCAACGCTTTTTTGACATTTTTCACCTGCACAATCTCGCAAAGACTGTCACGATGCACTTCAATCAACCCAAGTTCTTTAAACACCAAATAGGCAACATAGAATGTGTCAAAGCCCACTTTGCCCTTAAGCCTATTGTTATATATGTCAAAAATGGAATAATTTTTCAAGATGTTTTTCCCTGTCAAAGTGCGAAAAACACGCCCAAAAGTTTCTCTTGAAAGGTCAAGAGTCGAAAACCTCTGCGTGTCAAATTCTCGCTCCATTGGAATGAAAACCTCTGCATTTGTTATGGTGTTGATTTCTGCAATAAAGCCCTCATCCATAACCGGCGACAAAAAGACAATTCGGCTGAAATTTCTTGCCCATTCCACGCCAACAGGTGAAAGAAGCAAACTGTTATAGCCCGTGCAACGCTCGTCAAAAATTCCAATGTGATAGATGTTGTCTTTGGAATAAGCGCGGAGGAATGAGACGAAGTCATATGCCGAATATGCCACAAATGCCGTGCCAAAAACCTCGCTTTGAGTTTTGGCAACAAAAGACAAAAGTTCGCTCTTTGGAAAATAAGAAAACCTGGATGGTCTGTTGTCATCATAGGCAAGTTGAGAATATTGAATTGGATATGTGAACATGTGCGCATTTTCGACAATATAACTTCCCATGTCAAAATCGCTGACAACACCATTTTTGCCCGCACCCTGAAACTCAAAAATGAAAGATTTGTGCCTCGAAAACTTCAAAGCATTATATTTTTTTGCAAAGTTGAAATAGACAAGTTGCAAATCACCAATTTTGATGTCGCAATGTGCAGCATATTTTTTTGGAACAATCTCCACATTTTCCGCCGTGATTTTGAAGCGTGGACGCGCATTGTCACAACCGAAAGGCTCCAAGAGGTCAAGTTCTTTCAAAAATCTGTCTGTCAAATCCTCGTTTTTCACTTCCATATCATAATATTTAATCGGGATGAAAACTTTGTCGCTGACATGCTCGAAAACAAAGGCATTCACACGGTTGCAAAATTCTTCATATTTCTCGCGCTTCAAAGTCAGACCCGCAGCCATCGTGTGCCCGCCAAAAGTTTCCAAAATGTCTTGAAGAGACGAAAGGAGTTCGTGAATGTTGATGTCGGTTATACTTCGTCCAGAGCCATGCAAAACATCACCCACCTGCGAAAACAAAAACACAGGTCGATTGAACTCTTCCACAAGTCGCGCACACGCAATGCCCAAAATGCCTTGGTCCCACTTCTTTGACGCAAGGCAGATGACGCGCGTCTTTGACAAGTCCATTTTTGCAATGGCTTTTTCGCAATCTTCCATGACAACGGCAGAAAGTTCTTGCCTTTTTTGGTTGTGTTTCTTGATTTTGTCAAGATATTCCCTCACTTTCACAGGGTCTTCACACATATAAAGTGCCAAACTGTCCTTTGCGTCACCCATTCGCCCAGATGAATTGATTTTTGGTGCAATTTTGAAGGCAATGTCGGTTGAATTTGGATTGGAAAGCGAAACCTTGTTTTCTTTGAAAAGCATTTTCAGCCCATATGGCAACTTGTCGAAACATTTAAGCCCACGCTTTACAATGTTTCGGTTTTCGCCCGTCAAAGATACAATATCAGCGATGGTGGCAATGGCAGCAATTGGCAAAAATTCTTCCGCTTTTTTCTGCCCAAGAAGCGCCTCACTGATTTTGTATGCCATGCCCGTTCCGCAAAGTTCACGGAAAGGATAGTCCTGACCAGGAATTTTGGCATTAAGCACAAGCGTGTCAGGCAAAATTTCAGGAATTTCGTGGTGGTCTGTGACGACAATTTCAATGCCCTTTTGTTTGGCATATTCCACTTCTTTTGCGCAAGAAATGCCACAGTCCACCGTGATGATAAGGTCTGGCGCAAACATTTTTTCCACCTTGTCAATCACATCGCAAGTGAGGCCATAGCCGTCAACATAGCGGTTTGGAAGATAGAAATTTGCATCAATTCCAATTTTTTTGAGCGTTTTAAGCATGATTGCTGTGGCAGACACTCCGTCAACATCATAGTCACCAAAAATCAACACCTTGTCGCCCAAACTTTTGGCAAGTTGAATGCGCTCGCAAATTTCTTTCATACCGCGAATTAAAAATGGGTCAAGAAGAGCGCCCATGGAAAGATAACTTTCAATCTCTTCCTCGGTTGAAATTCCTCGCGACAAAATCAAATACATTGTGGATGGCAAAACATTAAATTTCTCGGCATACTCCTCCACAAGAGATGCGTCCTTATTAAAAAATTTCTTAAAAATCATGGCTATAAAATCCTAAAACAATCTTTCAAAAACATTTTATCACTTTTCAATTCCACTTGGCAAACATTTTGAGGCAATAATTCTTGTTGCAAAACAAAAAAATCAGCCACTTTCCTTGTGACTGAATTGTGACACCCCTTCAACTTCGTCATAAATTGCAGATTTAAAAGATGAACTTTAAAAACCCACTTTTTAAACAAAACCTTTTCAAAATTAATTTTAAAATTGATTAAATTCAATAAATTTTATTTTTTTTAAAAGTTGTTTTTTATTTTGACTTTTCTTGCTCAACATTCAGATTCTGGAAAGAAGTGGAAAGTTTTTGAAAATAGTTTTCACCCAAAAGTGTCTGATAAGCCTCCGCTTCCTCCATCTCTGCATTTGAGGACAAAAAGTTTTCAAATCTTCCAAGTGTTTCTTTCGGATTTTTCTTAAAATCTTCAAAAAGCGCACCTGAAACCACCTCACCAGCAACATATCTGAAACGCTTTTGCCCGCTTTCTGGCTGAACATTCTTTGGCATTCCAATTCCTGTCATCTGCTGAACTCTTCTCATCAGCACGCCTTTTCTGTCACTGAAAGCATATTTTTTGTGCAATTCTCGCAGTTGCACTCCGCTGATTGGCACTTCGAGACCACTTAAAATTTCGTTTTCTTCCACCAAAACTCTGACATTGTTTGAAAAACAATTCAAATCATGTTCTTTCAAAATTCTATAATCTTTCTTTTCAATCATGCTCTTTTTAAGCATATATTCTGCAAAAACTTTTTCAATAAACATCGAGGCAATCTCGCCCAAACAGTCTTCCTTATTCTTAATTCTCTTTTGAATTCTCTCTTCCAAAAGATGAGCAAATTCGTGCGCAACAGTGATGATTCCAATAAGATTGTTTGATGGATTCAATACAATTTCGCCATTTTGTGCGACATTGTTTTTCCACTCAAATCCAACCCTACTGCCCTCGTTTATTCCATTGCCGTTAGGTTCAGAAAACTTATGCTCGAAAAATGGGTCAGAAAGTGTTTTTTCAATTCTGTTTTTCAGTTCCAAGTCAAGTTCGCCATAAAACTGCAAAACAATTTGTTGCATTCCTGCCAAATCTAAGTCAAGTGTTAACAATTCCTTAGGCTCAAAATGAGGCAAAGATGCAACCTTTCTTTCCAGCGCCCCAAGCACACCCATCTCGTTAAGTTTAATGTAGAAATCATGCGCGTGACGCTTTTTGCACACTTCTTCCAAACGATTTGCAACTCTATCAAAATCAAACTCTTCAATCATCACACTCCTCCTAAAAAATTTACACAACAAAACATAACTCAAACTCTTAAATTTCTTATAAAAACATTATATCACAGCACACAAGCCAAGTCAAGACACAACTTTTTGCATAAAATTTGCCAACAACATAATTTCTGCAAACTCTCTTTGCAATTTGAAATTTGCGCCAAAATTTCAAAAATTTGCATAAAACGCTTGTCAAAAATCAATTTATGTGTTAAAATAGACCCGTCAGTTTAAAGATTGAAATTTTTTCATGAAAAAATGCTTTCAACTTTTTGAATCATAAAAAATTATAAAATAAATAAAATTTATAATAAAGCAACCAAAACATCTCACTTTAATCTGACAAGAACCTAATCAATCAAAACACAAAAAACAAAACCAAAATAATAAAAAACACACAAACAAAAAAAAGAGAAATATGCCGAAGTGGCGGAATGGCAGACGCACGGGACTCAAAATCCCGCGAGGGCAACTTCATGTGGGTTCGACTCCCACCTTCGGCACCAAGTGAGAGCAATCCGAACCGCTGGGTTGCTCTTTTTCTATTTCTTCAAAATCTTCTGGGGTGTCAAGTTTAATATTTTTGCTTTCATCGTCCGAAGTGTTGAAATATATGTCAAAATAGTC
>CALWJY010000015.1 GCA_944381135.1 uncultured Clostridia bacterium
GACTATTTTGACATATATTTCAACACTTCGGACGATGAAAGCAAAAATATTAAACTTGACACCCCAGAAGATTTTGAAGAAATAGAAAAAGAGCAACCCAGCGGTTCGGATTGCTCTCACTTGGTGCTGGTGGTGGGAGTCGAACCCACACGGACTTTCATCCTCGGGATTTTAAGTCCCGTGCGTCTGCCATTCCGCCACACCAGCATATTTAGTTTTTCTTTTGGATTTGTCTGCCAAATTGCCATCACATTTCCTGTTTTTAAAATCTTGTCTTGTCCAAATTATGCTCCCACATAATGATTTTGATTTTGCAAAATTTATGCAAAATTTTTAAATCTCAATCTGAGAAAGCAATAAAAGATTTGACAAACAACAAAAGAGAGCCATTTTCCGCCTTATTCTAAAAACCCCAAAAAGCACATCAATGCATTTTGGGGAAGAATTTAGCCTTACATTGTGGAAATCTTCCAACCATGCAGGCTTTGGCAGTGGAGGTACCACCCGGATTTGAACCGGGGAATAAAGGTTTTGCAGACCTTTGCCTTACCACTTGGCGATGGTACCACAAGATTTGTTCAGTCAACAAAGAAAATATATCACATTCGCAAAGTTTTGTCAATCAATTTTCAAGATTTAATCGACTTTTTAAAATATATGAAACATTTTCTCTTTGTGACATCAAAAATGAAATCTTCATAAGAATGATTGTAGGCAAAAAATTCGCCATGAAAGAGAAAACAAACAAATTATTAAATTTTTTCAAAAAATGTTGAAAAATGCTTGCTTTTTTAATCTAAATTTGATATATTATAAAAGCATATGCGGGAATGGCTTAGTGGTATAGCGCAGCCTTGCCAAGGCTGAGGTCGCGGGTTCGATCCCCGTTTCCCGCTCCAAACTTCATTTAAGAAAACGCAGTTTTAGCGTTTTTTTGTTTTAGATAAGCGGTTTTATAAATGTTTTTTATTTTATAAAAGTTTTTTATTAATGTTTTTACGAAAACATTTTTATTTTATACAATCATTTCTTTCAAATAGATATTTTTTTAAGAATTTTAACAAACAATTTCCAACTTTCCATCATCGCAATTTTTGCATTTTAGTTTATAAGTTTTTCAAATATTTATTATTAACGATAAATCTTATAACGCATTAAACGCTTCACATAGAAACAAAAAAGAAAGGCAGAGTTTCAAAAATTGCCTTTCTTTTTCATATTAAATCAATAGTCTGTCAATTCATCCCACGCGTCATAGATGACATTTGTGTCTGCTTTCACAGTCACAGTGATGAGGCGTGTTTGTTCGCCGGTTTGCTCTCCACCAGATGTCACCGGATATTTTGCAATGATATAAACTTGTGTTTCCTGCATTCCGCCAGATTGATTCACCACAAAATATGCATCAGTGAATTTAAGTTGTGTTGAAGCATAGGTTGTGTATCTTGAAACATATGGTTTGCCGTTTTGATATGTGAAAACTTGGTCGGTGGTGTATCTCAAACGAACCAAATAGTCACCCTCGTCAATCATGCCCATAAGTGTGGAAACTGCACTGCTGTTTTGGATGAGAGTGTATGTTTCTGAAATATCATAACTGAACAAACTTCCACTGAAGATTGCTGAAAGATATGACTGTCCAAATGCACGATTATAATAATCTAAGAAATTATCATACCCCGTCTCTCCTTCATCATATGCCACCGGAGAAGATGTGCCATCATATAATGTGACATCCGCAAAACCGCTTCTTATGCACCGTGGTTTCATGCTGACAGGCACAACCGCCAAAATGATGATGCAAACAGCAAGTGCCATTGCAACACACAAAGCACTGAGTGTGATGATTTTCTTTCTTTTCTTCTTTTTGAGCAATTTTTCTGTTTGAATTTTGGCATAAAGTTCGTCATCGCTCAAGAGCCTTTCTTCTTGCACAGGCTCTTCTTTCACTTCATCTTGAACTTTTTCCTGAACCTCTTGCTCAACCTCATTTTTCTTTTCTTCCATTAAACTTCCTCGCCATTATTGTCTTGTTTCTTGTTTTCAGATTTCTCTTCTTTTTCTTTCTCTGATTTTGTTTCTGGTTTCGCCCCAGGTGCAGAAGATTTTTTGGTTTTTTCTTCAGCCTTTTCTTCTGATTTCTTTTCAGAAACCTTTCTTGTTTTTGGCTTTGACTCACCCTCTTTCAATTCTGCTTTTTCGGAAGTTTCAATCTCTGTTTTTTCCTTTTTCTGTTTGTTTTCAACCTCAGGCTTTTCGTCATCTCCGTTTGAATCTTTTGATTCAAGTTTGGCGTTGAGTGCCTTTTCAAACTCAACATATTCTTGTTTGAGTGCAGAAAGTTCTTCTTCAGTGATTATTCCCATTTTAATCAAATTTTCACCTTCCGCAATCTTCTTTTTGAAACTTTCCAATTTGTCAATTCTTTCTTTCTCAGCCCTTATGCGCGCTTCCTTTGCTTTCTGCTCTTTCTCGCGTTTTTCCATAAGTTTGACAATTTCTTCAGTTTTCTTGCCAGCCATAATCATGTCAACTTCTTCCTTATAAATTGTCTCACGCGCAAGCAAAAGTTTTGCCATTTCGTGCAAAATTTCAACATTTTCAGTCAGAACCTCTTTTGCACGCTTATAGTTGCTGTTCAAAATTGATTGAATTTCTTCATCAGCAATGCCTGCCAATTTTTCAGAAAAATCATTCTTGGTTTGATAGTCTCTTCCGATGAAAACTTGTGTGGAGTCTCCCAAAGACAAGAAACCAATCTTTTTGCTCATGCCCCAATCATAGACCATTGCTCTTGCAATTTTTGTTGCGTGTTGAATGTCTGAAGATGCACCACTTGTGATGTCTTTGAAGATGATTTCTTCAGCAATTCTTCCACCCATGCTCATGGCAATGGTGTCGCATGCCTTGTTGTAGGACATGGTCATATCGTCATTTTCAGGGCGACTCATGGTGTAGCCACCTGCACTTCCACGAGGAATGATGGAAACTTCTTGCACATCTTCGCAATATTTCATCTTCTTTGCCACAATGGTATGACCTGCTTCGTGATATGCAGTCAGTTTTCTTTCTTTTTCTGTCAAAAGTCTGCTCTTCTTTTGAGGCCCCATAATCACCTTGTTGATTCCTTCAGTGATGTCCTCCATGATGATTTTTGGTCTGCCAGCGCGCGCTGCCAAAATTGCCGCCTCGTTGAGCATATTTTCAATGTCAGCACCCGTGAAGCCTGTTGTGATTCTTGCCAAAACATTGAAATCAACACTTTCATCAAGCGGTTTATTTCTTGCGTGAATACGCAAAATACCCTCTCTTCCTTTTACATCTGGAATGTGAACATAGATTTGTCTGTCAAATCTGCCTGGACGCATAAGTGCTGGGTCAAGCACGTCGCTTCTGTTGGTTGCAGCCAAAACAATGATGCCTTCGTTTGGTTCAAACCCATCCATTTCAACAAGAAGTTGGTTTAAGGTTTGTTCTCTTTCATCGTTTCCACCGCCAAGTCCAGCACCACGCTGACGACCAACCGCGTCAATTTCGTCGATGAACACAATGCAAGGTTTGTTTTTCTTTGCTTGGTCAAACAAATCTCTCACACGAGAAGCACCAACGCCGACAAACATTTCCACGAAGTCAGAGCCCGAAATGGAGATGAAAGGCACTTTACTTTCGCCCGCAACTGCCCTTGCAAGCAAAGTTTTTCCGGTTCCTGGGCGTCCAACAAGAAGCACGCCCTTTGGAATTCTTGCGCCAAGGTCGGTGAATTTCTTTGGATTTTTCAAAAATTCAACAATTTCTTGAAGTTCTGCTTTTTCTTCGTCCATTCCTGCAATGTCAGAAAACTTCACTTTGCTCATGGAATAGGATTTCACTCTTGTTTTGCCAAAAGACATTGTGCCTTTGTTGGCGTTTGCAAGCATGCGATAGAGCATCCAGAAAATGAAAATTGCAAAAGCAATGTAGAGAATTGGAACAATGATGTCCCAAGCATTCACACCAGCAGGTGCATACTGAGTTTTTATACCTGCTTCTTTTGCCGCATTAAGCCAACCAGGCAAAAACTCATCTGCGCCAGATGCGTCATATCTGAAATGATAGTCTGCATAACTTGGCACTTGATTTGGTTTAATTTCACTTCCATCAACCAAAACATATGCTGTGCCGTTGCGATAGTAGATGTAAACTGCTTTTTGAGGCATCCCCGAGTCTTCGTCAATGTATGTTCCATCAATAATTTCATAGACCTCATCTTGAGAAAGTTCTTTTCCCGTGTTTCCAAAATCGACAAAGAGAAGTGCCAAAAGAAGCACCACGACAAGCAGTGCAACAATCCAGCCAAGTTTAAACCCTCCTTGTTGTTTTTTCTCGTTCATATTCTCTCCTTATTTTAAAGTTTAGTTTTGATTTGTTATGTGCCATTCGCACAATATATATGACATTTTATCACAATCAAAAAAATAAAACAACAAAAAGGCAAACAAAACAAAAAATTTTTATGTCACAATTCGTCAAAAACAAAGGTGGTGGCAATTTAAATAAAGTCAAGATATCTCTTTTTATGAAATCTTTTTAAAAATCTTATGCAAAATTGAGATTGAAAATGCTTATTTTCAAGCCCGTCATCAATCAAAACCTAAATTTTTGGTTAAATTAAACATATATTTTTTAACGACAAAAAATTATAACAAAACAAATTTTCTTCACAAACCTAAAAAGTTATCATTTGGAATAGACTCTCACACTTGCCTTAAACACCGCATGTGTGAGATAGCTCTCTGGGTCTTCGAGTTCTTCCAAAAATTTCAAAAATGCTTTTCTGTTTGAATTATATAATGATGTGTAAAAATCTGCAATGTCAACTTGATTTTCTCGCATAAGTTCAATGCCCTCCGACATGGAAAGTTTAACCTCCTTAATGATTGCATCAATCGCTTCATCTGTCATGGCAAGAAGTTCAATGTTTTCTTTTGGACTTTCTCCAGAATTTTCAACTTCTGAAAGTCTAACTGTCAAACTTGTGTCAATATATATGACTGGAATGCCATTTTCAAACTTCACTTTGAAATTGTTTGTTTGGTCAAAAATTTCGAATGTCAAATTTGCATCATTAAAAACCACATCCGTAAAATGTTTAATTTCAATTGCTCCAGTGCGATAATTCCCTTTGATTAAGTTAATTTTTTCAACATCTGCCCCTGTCAATTTAAGCACTTCCTTTCCATCTTTGAAAACAAGAGTTTCTCCATCGTTGATTATTTCTTTCGTTTGACTTGAAGAACTTTCTTTGCTTTGACTATTTCCGCCACTTGCTCCGCTTCCACCATTCTGACTGTCAATCACCGACGCAGAAATTCCTTCACCTTCGCCCGACTCCACTGAAACAAAAGACATAAGCCCAACCTTTGTTGGTCCATAAGTGCCCTTGAAAAAAGTTTCAAGAGAACTGTCTGTGCCATAAACATAGTTTTTATTATAAGAAATCAATTCACTCACCTTGATTGAACTTTCGCTGTCAAGTTGTTGTGCAACCGAAAGAAAATCTTTGGCAGAACTGTCGGTTGCAATAAGTTTTGTGCTGGAGGAAAGTTGAATGCTTCGTATGAGATAGTCCAAAAAATTGGAAACATCATCTTTAAGAAGTTCTTCATTGAGAACAACCATTTTCACATGCGAAAGTCCAACTTCTCTTCCAATGTGAAGTCCTGCAAAATCCATTGCCTCCGAAACGCTTCGCCCCTTTGACGAAATCATTTTATATCTTTCCGCAAAATTCTGTTGCGCAACCGGCACAAAAGTGAGAAGAGAAATTTCATATTTGTTTCCACTTACCTCTTCATCATCACCAAGCAAATCAATTCCAACCGCTGTAACAATGGCATAGCGATTGATTTCTGCAGGTGTTCCAAGCGCGCCAAAAGCAAAAATCACAATCATGGCAACAAAAACCAAAAGCATTGGAGTTTTGAAAAAATGTTTAATTTGCAGTTTCACTTTCCCTCCTCCCAATTACTTTTCTCAAAAATTTCTTATCTTTTTTGTTTTCGTTTGAAAATGCTTTAACTTGATTCAAATTTTCAGTGTTCATATCAGTCATTTTTAAATTTTCTTTTTTCCCTCCAGAATTTTGAACCTTTTTCGTTTCATCGACCTCAACACCTGACTTTTTCATATAGTTTTCATCTTTCTTTTCTGGTTTTCTTTTTTTCAACAAAAGCAAAACGCCAACAGCAATTGGCAAAATCACAAATGGAAAAATTCCGATGTATGGAAGCACATTCTCGCCATAAACCACCGCTTTTTCAAGATTTAAGATAAAGAAATCAATAACTACAAGAAAGATAAGATTGAAAGTTATGACCGGATATACAAAATTCACTTTCCTGAAAACTTCGTGAAAACTCAGCATAAACGCCTTGAGATAGATTGCCAAATGAAAATATGTGAAGATGATGATGACAACCATGGAAATGATGTCAATTCTTCCAAGCCCACCATATTCTTTGACATAACTCATAATTTCAAAAATTGCATAAGGATGCAAAAATGCGGTGTAGGTGTATGAAAGTGCAAACACCACTGTCACCAAAACTACCAAAATTGCAGAGATAAGCGAAAAACCAAAAACAATTTTCCATTGTTTTTTCTTGACAATTGCCTTGTCCATAATGAGAAAAAGGAAAATCGAATCGCCAAATGAAGAAACATGCTTAAGTGTTGTCAGTACAAAATCTGAAAGTGAACCTTCAAACAAAAGAGGTTTAGAATTAATGCCAAAAAAGCCAACAACAATGCAAAATGCAATGATGACAATGATGACAGGAAAGAAAAGTTGAGCGGTGCGCCCCATCACTCTCAGCCCACAAACTGCCAAGTGCGTGATGATTGGAATTATGCAAAAAAGGAAGAGAAAGTTGCTGTAGTCCTTATAAATCAAATTTCTGAAAAAAATGTAAGTTACATTATATAAAAGCACCGCTTTGCTTAGAAAGAAAAACATGAAAATCACAAAAATAATCACTTTGACAACATTTCCAAAATGGTTTTTCAAAATTTGTGCAAAAGTCTCATTTGGAAACTTTGTTTTAAGCCTATAAAAAAGAAAAACCAATCCAAATTCAAGTAAAAAGAGTAACACCGGAATGAAAATGGACTCAAAGCCTGCCCCTTCATACAAAAGAGATGGCAACACCAAAATTTTGTTGGCAAAAAGAAGGACAAACATCAAAATGCCCAACTGCCAAGCGTTTAAAGTCTTGTCAAGCACCCTCATGAGAGCCTGTCCTCATTTTCGTTTTTAAACGAATGTGGTCGAGTTTTCATGCTTCCAACAGGCACCATAAAGAGCCCGTCTTTGTTGTCTTTCTTGATGAAAGGCGAAAATGGAGCAAGATATGGCGCTCCAAAATTTTCCACAGAATTAGCATAGGCAAGAAAATAAATCATGCCACCAATCAATCCCAAAAGCCCAAGTGACGCACCAATCAGAAGAAAAACATATTGCACAAGTGTGATTTGCGCTGCCTCTTCTGGAACAGTGTATAGCGCAATTTTTGCAATTGCCACAACAATGACGGCTGGCGGAGAAATCAAGCCCGCCTTGACACCAGTGTCACCCAAAATGAGAGCGCCAACAACTGAGGTTGCAAGCCCGAGATAACTTGGAAGTCTGAGGCTGACTTCATAGAGAATTTGAAACAAAAGCATGATGAACAAAATTTCAATGAAAGGTGTGAAAGGCACCTGCTGAGTGGAATTTGCAATTGTGATGAGATATTTCAATGGCAAAACATTATAATGGAAAAGTTGCAAGGCTATGTATGTGCCAGGTCCAAGCGTTGCAAGCAAAATTGCCACCACTCTGATGAAGCGAAGAAGCGTGGAATAGACATAATTGGTGTAATAATCATTGCTGCTTTGCAAATCTTCCAAAAACACGAATGGAATTGTCAAAACAATTGGACTGTTGTCAACAATCAGCGCAACCCTGCCCTCAAGCATTTTTGCCGCCACAATGTCTGGCTTTTCAGATGTGCCAATTTGCTTTAAAATGGAGTTTGGTCTGCCAGAGAGAAGCGAAACAAGATAGTATGAATCCACCACCCCATCAATCTTGATGTTTTCAAGTTTTTTCTTGATTTCTTTCAAAATTTTGCGGTCAGCAACACCGTCAAGATATGACACCACCACCTGAGTTTTTGTTGTGATTCCAACAAAAACACTTTCAAACACCAATTTTTCACTGTGTAAACAACGCCTGAGAAGTGAAATGTTTGTTTGGAAATCTTCAGTGAAGCCCTCTCTTGGCCCCATGATGACCGCCGAAGTTGGAGGCTCGGATGGTGCACGAGTGTTGTATTTCATGATGTCAACTGCAACAATTTTTTCAGAATTTGACAACAAAATCACAACAGCACCTTTAAGCACATTCTTCAAAATTTCTTCTTCTGAAATTTGAGAAACATCGTTTGATTTGATGATTTGTTGCAATTCTTCAACAGAAAGTTCTCCTTGAAAGTTTGATATAGGCTCGAAAATCGACTGCGAAAAAATGAGGTTGTCGGTCATGCTTTTAAGATAAACAAACCCAACATCCACTTCACCAACCTTAATCACGCGGTCTGCCAAGTCCACAGAATTATGCAATTGTTTCTTTATGCTTTGAAGCATTTTTTCAACTTTCAAATCACACCTCGTTTTTTGTAGTATGAAAAAAAGTTGAAACAAATATGCAATGCGGATGACACTTTTCAAAACAAAAAAATTGTTTTTTTATTAATTCAAAAATTATATTCCATATAAATACAAATTTCATTCACATTACGATAAAAAACAAAAAAAATGCGCATTTTTTTCAATTTTTTACGCATTTTTTTGCGTTTTTAATATTTTTTTTGAGATTTTTATGTTTTTTGAAATTTTAATGAATGCGTCCATGACGCTTTCTATTTTAAATTTATAATAAAATTTTTATATCCTCATCATTCTGAGCCACGAGCAACGCGAGTGTGTCGAAGAATCTCATTCTTTAATCATCGTTACCGAGATTCTTCCACTTCGGTCAGAATGACGGTCGGCAACCTTTTGCGTCATTCTGAGGCGTCAGTGACGCTTTCTATTTCTCTTCTCCCCGTCATTCTGAGCCGACTTTTGAGATTGAACAAAACAGAGAAACATACTTATTCAAAAGTCGTGTCGAAGAATCTCAAATCCTCTTTTTTTATTTAAATAAAAAGATAAAAAGCGTCACTGACGCTGTCAAGAATCTCACAGTGCTCAGCTTATCTCGCCAATCGTCATTCTGAGCCAGCCGTCAGGCTGTGTCGAAAAATCTCAAAGTTTCTTTTATATTTAAATAAAAAGACAAAAAGCGTCACTGACGCTGAGACCCTTCGACTTCGCTCAGGGTGACGGCGGCATTACCACTTTCTTTTTGTCATTGATGCTTTCATTCGTCTTCTGAAAAATCTTTTTCCTCTTCTTCGATTTCGCTCTTTCCCTGTGCGCTTTCTTCAAGATATTCATAATAGTTGTAAATCAAAGTGTTCATGTCTTCCACCAAATGTTTGATGTTTTTAAATTTCTTAGAGCAATAGTTAAGTCCAATCACAAGTCCATTCACAACCATCAAATCTTGTTTTTCGCAAGCCTGAATTATGGAATTTGTCACAAACTCGACATCATCCAAAACATCTGTTCTTTTCTTCTCAAATTTCAAAAGGGACAAAATTTGATTGCAAGTTTTTGTGATTTCTGCCATAAGTTCGTCAAGATGTGGAAACATTGCTTCTTTCTCTGCCTCTTCCTGTTCTTTTTTTTGTTGTTTTTCTGCTTCAAGTTGTTTTTTGATGTCATCAAGAGAAACATTTGTGCTGATTTCAAAATATTTGCAAATCAAATCTCTGAATGGCTTGATGATTTTTTCCAAAAAGTTTTGCATGGATGTCAACTTGCCATCCTTAAAATAGGTTTCCAAAAACTGATTTGCATTCAGTTTTCCACTTGTCATATCATTGAAAATTGTGGTTGTCAGCGCCAACCTTGCCTTGTCATCACTTGGAATTGTCACTTTTGAATTTCCAGACTTTCTGTCCACAGAAAAAGCCTTTGCAAACTCTTCATCTTCGTCAAAATCTTCAAGACAATCAGCCAAAAAATCCACAACATCTTCACTTTTTGTCATGACAGTCAAAAATTTTTCCAATCTTTTGTTTAAGTCGAGAAATTTTCCGCTGAGCATATCGTTGCATTCCAAAACAAATTTTTCAACATCAAGAATGTTTTTTGCTTCCATAGCGTCTCCTTTTAAACCTCAAGCCCTCGGCAAAGATGAATTTTTGCCAATTCGGTTTCAATATATTCTATCACAAAACTTTCAAAAAGCAAATAAATTTGTGGATATGCACAAAAAATTTGATTTTTTCTGATGAAAATGATATCATCTATGCATGGAATACAACGCAGGTGCAACAAAATATGATGCAGTCACCAACAAATTGGTGATTTTGTTCTGTCTCGACAAAATGGAAATGCCTCTGACAGAAAACTCTATCATTGAAATGTGTGCTGTCAAAAACAATTGGATCAACTATATGGACTGCATCGACCTTCTCTATCAACTTTCCGAAGCAAAACTCATCTATAAAACCGAATGCAAAGAGGGTGAAATGCGCTATACCCTCACTTTTGAGGGTCGAGACTGCCTTTCATATTTCTATAAACGCATTCCAAACGCCCTGCGAGATGAAATCACAAACTATTGCAAAACAAACCGCCTCAACATCAAACAATCGCAGGAATATTATGCCAACTATGCTGACGCAGACGATGGGTCATATCTTGTCACAATGCGCATCTATGAAAGCCTCATCAACACCCCACTTTTTGAAATTAAAATCAAAGCACCAACCCGCCAAGCAGCAGAAGAAGCCTGCAAAAAGTGGAGACAATCCGCACCGAATGTGTATGAATACATCTTCGACAACCTCATCAACACCGACTGAGCGCCAATGGCACTTTTTTTCATATTGGTTTCTTATTGCTTAAACTGCAAAGCAAAAGTCAACGCCTCTTTCACATTTTTTTCAAAACACCTTTACAATTTTTTATTTCTTTGATATAATAAAAACATGAAAGAAAAAGAAAACAACCAAACCATGCAAAATTTGGTTCAAGAAACAGAGCAAAAACCGGTTTTGGAAATCAAAAACCTTTCCGTTTTGATTAAAGAACGCTTTTTGGTTAAAAACGTCAATTTCAAAATGTATAAGGGTGATTGCTTTGGCATAATTGGCGAAGACAAATCCGGAAAAACAAGTTTGCTTAAAGCAATTTGTGGTTCAATGCCAATTGGTCCCGGTCAAGTTTTTGTTGACGGGAAAGACATATATCGCAATCTCAAATCCCTTGCAAATGTTTCGGAGTGTCTTGACCCTCCTGTGTTTTTTAAATATCAAACTGTCTATGAAAATTTGAAATATTTGTCCATGTTGAATGAAAGTTTGGACAAAGAGAAAATCATCCGCGTGCTGAATAGGTTTAATTTGGCACACAAACTCAACACGCGAGTGCTTTTTCTTTCGTTTTATGAAAAGAAACTCATGGCGCTTGCCCTTGCCTTTTTGGCAGAACCAACACTCATTCTTTTGGACGAACCTTTCAGAGACATTCCTGAAGAAAGTTTGCAAATGGTGAAAGACGCCATCAACGAAATTCGTGCCAAAGGCACAACCATCATTTTGACATCACGCAAATTGGAAGATTTGGATGGACTTTGCAACCAATACATCTTCATGGAAAACCGCGAAATTGTGAAGATTATGTCGCAAGAAGAGTGCGACAAATTGACAGACCTGAAAACCTATGCTTTTGTCAAAGTGAAATATCCTCACTATGCCGGCAAACTCATCAAAGACAACTTCAATCTTGCAGTCAAATTGCTTGATTTGCGTGTGCTTTTTGAAGCAGATGAAGACACCGTAGCAAAAATTGTGCAATTTTTGACCAAACACAAAATTGCCATCTATCGTGCAGGCTACCTCAGCCGAAAAGCTGAGAAGATTTTTGCCGAACTGACCCCTTATTATAAGGAGGAAAAGGCGTGAAAAAAATTTTCCAAATTGCATCCTATGACTTCAAGCGCCTTATGTTGAACCCAATCAGCATGATTGTTATGATTGTTGTTTTGATTGCTTGTTTAATTTTCAGCGCCGCCTATAAAATTCCGACAGCGGAAGAATATTCCGCCTCCACTCTTGGAGCATCAACACGAGAAGTTTTTTCAAATTTCAATTCCACAAACGCTGAAATTGATACAAAAACCTCTTTGGAAGCAAATTTAGATGAAGCAAGGAACTATTTGCTTGTTCAAACAAGTCAAGACGCCGAAAGCGAAGATTTGACTGACTATGAAACTTTGGAGGCAATTGTTGACAAATTTGAGACAATTCAAGACGAACTGAGAAAATATGCCGACAGCCCAGAAAATTCAACCTACATCGTCAACCAAAACATCAGTCAAATCACCCAAGCAACTGAAGACTTGACAAATTTCTTGACTTATTATGAAAACTTGGACGTTTTTGAAAGTTCGCTTTTCATCACCCAAAGTGCATTTGAAACCTTTGAAACTTTTGCTTTGTTCTATCAACAAACAACAAACTCAAATGGTTCAATTGAAGAAATTTTGGACGAACTTGTTGCAAACATTGGCTTGATTGACAATTTAAGTTCCGCTCTTTCTGAAGCAACCTCTTGGCATGTGGACGCCGAAAAATTGGAGGAGTTTCAAACAACCTACATAGACCGCGCAGATGAAAAACTTGCGCAAATCAGCGAAGAAATGAATCGCCTCAACAACAGTGTTGCAACAGGAGAAGCGAAACATGTTTCGGACATGGCAAGCCTTGTCACAAACTATAAACTCACTTGCGAAAGTGCCAAGTTTGGCGTGCAATATGAACTGTATTTGCTTTTGAACAATCACTTTGATGTTGGCAACCTTTATGGTTATGAAGAGATGTATGATGAAGAATTGAAAGTGGCTCTCGCAAAAATCAATTTCTTCTTCGATGACGACAGCGCCTATTACACCGAACACCAAGTGCCACTCAACTTCAACACCGCCTCCACCCAAGTTTCCGCATATGACAGCACCTATACAGTTGTGGCAATTATTGGTTTCTTCACAATTTTGTTTGGCATTTTTTGCGCCTATAAATTGTTTGGACTTGACCGCCGAAACGGAAAAATGGACGTCATCTTGTCTCAAAATGTCACTTTTGGACAGGTTTTTGCAGGAAAAACCACAGCAATTTTCTTCACAACATCGTTCATCATGGCTTTCTTCTGCCTATGCACACTTTTGTGGTCGATGCTTTTCCATCCGCTTCTTGCAAATCAAATTTTGGCGGTGTTCAACCTCTCATCTGCCTACACAATTCATCCGTTCTTGTTCCTTCTCATCAAATTGATTGGAATTGAACTTCAAGTGATGTTCTATGCCATCATCACAATCTTCCTCATGAACCTTTCGCGCAAGTTTGAAATTTGCTTTGCCATTGGAATTGGAATTTTTGTGCTTGCAACCATTTGTAACATCTTCCTCAACAGTGCATTTGTCTATTGCCTCTTCCCGTTCATTCACGCAGATGTCACCTCCATGCTTGGCGGTGGAATAATTAATGCAGGCTTCTTGCAAACAGCGCTCTATTCCAGCGGAAACTTCTTCATCTCGCTTGCCTACTATGTTGTTGTGGTGGTGCTTCTATACAACTTCACAAACCAACTCTTCAAGAAAAATTAATTTGTTGAGTTTTTCTTCAAAAATTTGTTTGTCTCAGACATATTGTTCTAAGGCAAGCAATCACAAAACAAATTTTTCATCAAAATCAAAAAGCGTCTCTGACGCTTTTTATTTAAAAATTTTTAAATATTTTATGTCATTTGTTTGCAAAACGCTGTGCAATTTGATAGAATATAAACATAGACAAGAAACAGGAGAAAAAAGATGAAATATAAAATTGTCACAGAAGCATCAGTGGACTTGCCAAAAGGTTTTGCAGAGGCAAACGACATCACAATTTTGCCAATTGAAGTCAACTTCAATGGAGAACTTTTCCCAGAAGGCTTGCCAAACGATGAATTCTATGAAAAACTGAAAACAGGAATAATTCCAAAAACAAGCCAACCAAATCAATATAAATTTGAAAACGCTTTGAAAGACTATGTCAACAAAGAAGATTGGTTTGTTTTGACAATTGTCATCTCATCCGACCTTGCGGGCACAATTGCACAGGCAAAAAATGCGGTGGAAAGTTTGGGCATGAAAAATGTCTATGTTTGCGACAGCCGTGTCACAACCTTTGCTGAAGGTGCTGTGATTATGGAAATTGTCAAATACATCAACTCTCACAAAGACGCAAAACCTGAAGAAGTGATTGCTGAACTTGAGCGCCTCAAAGAAAGCGTGCGCCTTGTTGCTGTGATTGGAGATTTGAAATATCTTAGACAAGGTGGCAGACTTGGTGCGGCAAGTTACGTTGCGGCATCTGTTCTCAACATTCGTCCAATCATCAGCCTTGATGGTGGAAAAGTGAACAACATTGCCAAGAAAATCGGTGAAAAAGCCAACGAATTTATGGTTCAGTGCGCAAAGAAAAGAAATAAGAAATATCCAATCTATTTCGGTCACTCAGCCAACCCTGCTTCGATTGAAAACTTTGTGAAAAAATATGCCGACAAACTTGAAGTTGACCCAAAAACAATCTCCATAAACGAAATTGGATGCGTTGTTGGCACACATGCTGGTCCAAACTGCTATGGAATGGTCTATTTCGTTTGATGACAAAATTTTTACACTTTAAGACATAAAAAAATGTAATTTTGAAAATATGTTAAAAACTTTGCGAAAACTATGTTGAAAAACTGAAAGAAAAACGAAAACCATCATATGTTAAAATATGATGGTTTTTTATTCTTTAAAGTCGCCGTTTTAACCATTTCATTATTGAAACGAGCCATTGGCTCTCACATGATTTTCTTTGTTTCTTCCTCGCTTGAATGAGGTGCAGAAGGAGTTTCTTTTTGAGTTTGAATTTTCTCTATGTTTGACAAAATTTCAACATTTTGACAGGAAACTTCATAGGCAACATTGTTTGAGACGCTTCCATCTGGCATGGTTTTGGTGTAGTTTCTTGACTGAATTCGCCCCGAAAGTCTCACCTTGCACCCTATACTTTGGTTTGCAACAAACCTGGCATTCCAACCCCAAAAGATGCATGGAATATAATCCGATTTGTGATAGTTTGCCCTGTTCACTGCCAACAGCACATCGCAAATCTCACGCTCGAAAGGCGTTTTTCGATACACCGGCTCTTTGCAAATGAAACCCGTAAGTTTGATTTCGTTGATGTCCTCTGCCTTTTCGCACACATGCACATCCTTTGCAAAAAGCGTCAAAATGAGTCGACTTTTTTCGTTTTGCAATTTGTTGTAACTGCGATATTCCCCCACAATTTCCACAACATCACCAATCTTTAATTCTTCTTTTGGCAAAGTTTTTTCAGAAACTGTGACAGGAATTGTGTCTTTCACTTTGGAAAGCCTTTCCACTTCAACTTTAAATTCGAAAAATTTTTCGCCCTCAACTTCGTGTGATTGTGTCGGTTCGCTGACCACCGTGCCAGCAATTTTTGCATAGTTTGCAGGTTCCTCTTTTAAATTTGTGTAGTTCATAATTTCCCTCCTAATTCTTGTGTTGCACCCCATTTCTGTCTATTGTATAGTTGTCGTCATAAACCAATTCTGAAATTCCTGTCACTTCATAGCCCTGAACTTTCAAGCGGTTCAAAACCAGCCTAAGTGCGTCTAAAACATTGTCTGAATTGTTGTGCATGAGGATGATTGACCCGTTCTTCACGCGCGACATAATTCGACTGCAAATGTCACTTGCCGAAAGCCCTTTCCAATCCAAACTGTCCACATCCCATTGAATTGTCTTCAAATTCAAACTTTCTGCCACATCCAAGAGGTCGTTGTTGTAGGACCCATAAGGCGCTCTGAAAAGTTCCACCTCTTTTCCTGTGATTGCCGAAATTTTTGAAATGCAAGTCTCAAGTTCGCTTTTCATGGTCGCTTTGTCAAGTTTAACCATGTCAGGATGTGTGTTTGAATGAGTGCCAATTTCCATGCCTGCTTCGTCAATTGCCCTCACCATGTCAGGATAGTCATCCACCCAGAAGCCAACAAGAAAGAATGTGGCAGTGCAGTCAAACTCATCCAAAATGTCCAAAATTCCCTCAGTCTTATCCGCACCCCAGGCCGCATCAAAGGAAATTGCAACTTGCTTTGCCTCAGTTTCGACATTATAGATTGGCACTTTGCGAGTGGAATGGCCAAAATAGACCGAAGCGGATGTCGAACCGTCAATGGAAATGGACAAAAGCACAACAACCAGCACCATAGCAACAAAAATTTTGATTGTTCTTGATTTGATTACGCAGAAATGCATACAAACCTCGCTTTCATTTTATTAAATTGAGGCAAAAGCAACAAGGCTTATTTTGTGCGATTTAAACCGATTTTGTCTCAAAATGTCGAAACCACAAAAAGCCTTATGCTTTGTCCTTAAAACTATTCTATTTTCTGAAAAATGAAAATATAACACAATTCGCGTAAATAAAAAATGATTATATAATCATAACCATAAATTCGTTGTATTTTCGTTTTGTTTTGTTTATTTTTTAAACTTAACACGAAAATATTTGACCAATTGCCAACTATGCCTTTGGCGAACTTGTCTTGCGCGAGTTGCAAAAGTTTGTGAAGAACATTTAAAACCACCTAAAAATTCAAGTCGAGTGTGGCAACAACAGGCATGTGGTCGCTGAATGGCAAGTCAAAAATGGCACAATTTTGAATTTTTGTGGCAGTTTCTTTGTCCACCAAAACATAGTCGAAACGATATTTATATCCATATCCTCCGCCCACGCCAAGACTGCGATACGAACGCCATGTGTATGCCTTTTGGTCTTTGAAAACAATTCTGACAACATCACAAAAATTGCCGTTCAAAAGTTTTGTCATCAAGTTTCGCTCAACCGGCAAAAAGCCCGTTCTGCTTGCGCATTCTTTTGGATGAGACAAATCAAGTTCGGTGTGTGCAATGTTTGCGTCACTGCAAAAAATCAAACGCGTCTTTCTTGCAAGTTTGTGAAGATGGTTTGTCAATTTTTTGAAATATTCCAACTTAAAGTCCAATCGAGTGCCACCATTTGGCACATAGCAATTGACGATTGCAAGATTGTCAAAAAACAGCGTCATGCACCTGCCCTCAACATCTTCTTCTCCGTCAATGCCAAACACAACATCATTTGGTTTCTTTTTGCTCAAAACCATTGTTCCGGCATAGCCAGCCACATTTCCGCAATTATAAATCTTGAAATATTTTTCAAGCACAACATCTTTTTTCTCTTCGAAAAATGAAAACTGTTCGCTTGCAATCTCGTCATGCAAAATTCCGCGTGCAACCTCTTCACGCGCCCTCACTTCCTGAATGCAAACAACATCCGCATCCTCGCTTTCAATCCACTCCAAAAGCCCCTTGGATGTTGAGGACCTTATTCCATTTATGTTGTATGTGACAATTTTCATATTTTCTCCAAAAGCAGACCCTTGAAACCCCATTTTGCGTTTTTCATCTGACAATATGCCGGATTGCTTTTCTCAAATTTTTAATTTTTTCTGTTTTGTTTTTCTTATTTATTTTGACCATAACAAAACTTGCAAACAAATTTCAGCACAAGACCTATTTCAAAAACTCTTTCCTATAAAGTTCCAAACATTCTTTGATGATTTTGACTGCTTCATCTCTGCCACCAAGTTCCTTGACTTCCACAGGTTTGTTTTCAAGTTCTTTATACACCTTCAAAAAGTGCATAAGTTCGTCAAAAATATGCTTTGGCAACTGCTTTATGTCTTTGAATTCGTTATATTGCGGGTCGCCAAAAGGAATGGCAATCACCTTTTCATCGCGCTGATTTCCGTCTGTCATAATCACCACACCAATTGGGAAACATCTGACAATGCACAACCTTTCAAGTGGCTGAGAGCAAAGCACAAAAACATCCAAAGGGTCTTGGTCGCCACAATAGGTCAGAGGAATGAAACCATAGTTCATTGGATAGTGCGTGCTGGTGTAAAGCACTCTGTCCATTTTCAAAAAGCCTGTTTCTTTGTCGAGTTCATATTTTGTCTTGTCGCCCTGCTGAATTTCAATGCAAGCCACAAAATCTTCCGGCTTGACGCGCTCTGGGTTCATATCTTTCCAAATGTTCATTTTTCACCTCTTAACTTTTGAAATATTATAAAAAATCCATAAGTTTTATGTCAAGCAAAACATGCAAGATTGGTGTTCTTTCGACATCATGCAAAATTGCTTAATGGCAATTTGAAAGTGTTTGGAAACTTATTGCTTTAAACAAATTTACATCAAACAAAATCCAAAGTTTTAAATTAATAAAGGTTGTCAAAAAATTTGAAAAAAAAGGTCTACTTATGCTATCATATTAAAGATTAAAAACAATGTTTTAAAATTTTTAAAAGGGAAACATTAAAATGCTTTACATAATTTCTCAAGTTTTGGTGGCAATTGGCATTGTCTTTGATTTCATTGGAAGAACCACAAAAACCAAGAAATCAATCATCTCATTCATGGTGATTGCCTCAATTTTCTATGTTTTGAGCTATTTTTTTCTGCTGAGACCACTTCCCGCAATTTTCAACGCACTTTGCATTGTCAGAGGTGTTGTTTTCTTATATTTGGATGAAAAACAAAAATCCTTGACGCCATACATCATCACTTCAATAATTTTGCTCACACTCACATGTGTGTCTGTTGCAGTGTATTGGAACAATGTTCTTGACGTCTTCATGATTGTTTCTATGCTTCTTTTGCTTTTCATTTTCACATTCAAAAACACCCTCATCATTCGCCTCGGATTGATTGGAAATTTTGTCCTGTGGATGACCTACAATTTCTCACTTTCGGCATATGTCAACATGGCTTCCGACACACTTCAAGTCATTCCAACAATTGCATCACTGATTTGGTATGACCTCATCGAACCACGAAAACAAGACGACTTCACAAAAACAACAAACAAAATTTTAGAAATCATAAAATCACCAATTTGATTTGTTTTAATTTTTTTGCCAATTCTAAACATTTCTTGCTTATCAAAAACTTGGACATGACATGTTTTTGTTTGACTTTCTTAAAGCAAAAAAATATAATATGTGTGTGAAAATTGTCAGTCTTGTTGACGAAAATCAAAAACAAAAGCATTTTAAATTAAAACTCTTGAAATTAAAATTTAAGTCACAAGACATCACAAAAATCGAATTTGAAACCTTAAAATTTAGGCAAAAATCTTAAAAGGAGTTTAAATATGGTCACACTTGTCATTTTGGACGGATTTGGAGAAAAAAAGGAAAAGTTTGGAAATGCCATAAAAAGCCAAGGCACACCAAACCTCGACAAACTTAAGAAGATGTATCCTCACACACTTATTGCTGCAAGTGGAGAGGCTGTTGGCTTGCCAAAAGGCATCATGGGAAATTCTGAGGTTGGGCACTTGACGCTTGGAAGTGGCAGAGTGATTTTGCAAGACCTTCAACTCATCAACAGTGAAATTAAAAACGAAAAATTCTTCGAAAATCCTGCCCTCATCAAAGCCATGACGCACGCCGAGAAAAACAAAAGCAACTTGCACATCATGGGCTTGTTTTCAGAAGGTGGTGTTCATTCAGAACTGACACACCTCTATGCCATTTTGGACTTTGCCAAAAATTTCGACATCAAAAACATATACATCCACGCCTTTATGGACGGACGCGACACAGGCACACATGACGGAAAGAAATTTATTGAAGAAACCGAAGAGAAAATCAAAGGCACAAATGCGAAAATTGGCACCATGATTGGCAGAATTTATGCCATGGACAGAGAAAAACGTTATGACCGCGTGGAGAAAGCCTATAGAATGTTGGTGGATGGTGAAGGCAAAAAAGCCACAAGTGCAATTGACGCCATCACCGAAGCCTATGAAGACGGACAGACGGATGAATATCTCGAGCCTGTCATCTTGGACGAAAATGCTCACATTCAAGACGGAGACAGCCTGATTTTCTATAACTATCGCTCCGACCGTGCGCGTGAAATCACCTATGCACTCACAGACGAAAATTTCAAAGAGTTCAAGACGAAAAAAATCAAAAACTTCCTCTTCACAGCCATGACGGAATATGCGGACGACCTCAAGCACCTCAACACGCTCTACCCTCCAAAAATTGTGGAGGACAATTTGGCGGCAGTTCTTTCACAGCATGGAAAGACACAATTCCACACATCCGAAACCACAAAATATGCCCATGTCACCTTTTTCTTCAATGGCGGAATTGAAGAGGCATATCCGGGCGAAGACAGAAAACTGATTGACAGCATCAATGTGCAAGATTTTTCGGACTATCCAAAAATGCGTGCAGTGGAAATTTGCCAGGAGGTTTTGGAAGCAATTGCGTCAGAAAAATATGATTTCATTTTGGTCAACTTTTCCAACCCAGACATGCTTGGACACACCGGCAATTTCAATGCCGCAAAAGAGGCAATTGCGTGCGTGGAAAAACAAGCATATGCCGTTGCGCTTGCCACCCTCATGGTTGGAGGAGATTGCATAATCACTGCCGACCATGGCAACGCCGAAGAGATGATGGACCACGAGGGCAACAAACTGACAAAGCACACAACCAACCCTGTGCCTGTAATTTTGGTGAGTGAAAAATTTAAAAATGTCAAACTGAAAAAAGGAAAATCTCTCACTGCAATCGCCCCAACAGTTTTGAAACTTTTAGGAATTGAAAAACCAGCCACCTACGACGACCCTCTTTTCTAACAAAAATGAAAATTCTTCAAATTTTTAATATGAAAATTCTTAAAACCCTGCAAAATCTTGTAAATATTAATAATAATTTTTAAATTTGTGCACAACAAAAAAACTAAATCTTTTTCAAGGTTTAGTTTTTTTGTCATCAAAATCACCAATAGAAGATTTTAAGAACACGTCTACCGTTGACAGTGATCCACAAACTTGAATTTGACACAATTTGAGATGTTGCATCATAATAATTTGTCATTTGAGAACCAGAATTTTGTTCAACAAGTCTTCCGCTGTTCGTATAGCATTGATCTATATCGCAATTAGATGCATATCCGATAAGTCCACCAATTTCCACAACAACATCAGACAAAGGAATTGTCACTCTGTTTGAGCAACCAACAAAACTGCACCCAGTTGCATAACCAACAAGTTCTCCAAAATTGGTCCTCAAACTTTCACTTTCAAGTTTTTGACCATAGATGTCGTAAATCTCAAAATCAGTGATGTCCAAACTGCAACTATAATTGTTGACATTCGTGAAAGATGTGTCTTCCGCATAACCAACAACAGTGCCCACCTCTCCAAAACCATTAATTGTCCCACCAAAGAGAGTCAAGTTTTTGATTATTGCACCATCAGTCCATCCAAAAAGTCCCACATTTGACTTTGCGACCTCATCAAAAGACAAATTATAGATTATGTGATTGTTTCCGTCAAAAACACCACTGAACGGAACTGCAGAGAATGTCTCAATGTATTGTGAGCCAATTGGTCTCCATGAAGTGACCTCGCTCATGTCAATGTCATCCATCAAACGAATGACATATCCTTCAAAAGAATTTCCAATGTAAGTTTGACTGCTTATCCACAGCAAATCAGTTGCATTCCAAACTTCATATATTCCGTTAATGGCACTGATTTGACTTCCAGACTGAGACTCCATAAACTTCGGAACAATTATGAGAACGCCATCGTTCAAAACAGCTTTCGAACCATTAACTGTTGCAGAAGTGATGTATCCATTTTCATCAACATTAATTTCCATTGAAAAGTCTTCATCAGAATCACCAAATGAAAATTCCTCTGACACATTGTTTGAAAGGAACAATAAGTCATCTCCATTTTTAAGGTAAAATCCCAAGAAGTTTGGCAAATTTTCAACAACAGAGAGATTTAATATGTCTTGCACAAGATAGATATAGGAAACTGATTCGCCATCAACAACTTCACTTCTGACACCATTCACATTCACGGTTGGAAATGTTTCTTCCAAAATGCTTGTTCCATCTTCGTTTTCCACATCAACTTTAACTTTTGCAAGCTTAAAGAAAACTGACATATTTATGTTGAAATATTCAGCATTTTCGTCATATTCTAAAGAAAACTCCTCCATTCCAGAAGTGAAGATGTATTCATAATAAGCGTTCAAAAAATCCTTAAAAGTCATATTGATGGCATTTGAACCCAAGTTTAAATCACTTACAAAATCATTGTCTCCACAACTCAAGCCCAAGGCAGCATATAAATAATAACCAACCGCTTCTTCATAGCTTAAGATGTTTCCAATCACATCTGTGTTGTCCAAATTGTAAACAGTTTTTCCATCAGACAGAGTTCCTCCACTCATCCATGCTGTTCCACCCATTTCACCAGGCATAAAACTTCCAAACGAGCTTGCAGTGTCATAAAATTCTTGAACATCAAAAGTATAGTCAATTGGAGTCGCCTCATATTCCAATGTGAACACATCATCAGTGTTGCTTAGTTTAGTCGCAATGTCATCCCAGAAAGATATAATTGAATAATTAGATAAATCGTTGGAAAGCGTATTTGTCAAACTTTCAAAAGCAAGAATTTCTCCTTTATTATCACCATTCACAACCAAATTGATGGAAATTTTATATCCACAAGTATAATATTCTGATTCTGTAATCATGCCAAGCCAATTAGATATATTATTTCGTTCGTCTCCAGTTCTTCTCCCTTGCATATAAACACTTCCAGCAAAGCAATTCAACTCAACTGACATTTCTGACGGCAAAAGTTCTTCTTCTCCATCAACACGCTCATACACTCTGGTGTTGACGACATTAGCGAAATCTAATGGTTCATCGTCACCAATTTTGACCTGCAAATCATAAACAACTGAAACAAAGACAAACCAAATTTGTGTGTGAGTTGGATCAAGATTACCTGCGATTCCACTTGTGACAGTCACATTGCCCAAATTTGCATAATTGATTGTTTGTCCAGAACTGTTATAATAAAGAGTTTCCCCCGCGCTGATATCGCTGTCAGCCACTCCCGTGACAATTTGATAAAATGCATAACCAGGTTTTGGTCTTATGTCAAACTTATAATTTTGAATTTGAAGTTGAATGTTTCCGTCTCCATCAAATAACTCTCCATCCTCATTTTCTGTTCCAGTAAGAAGATCTGCAACCTGCGAAATTTTTCCTTTTGGAACTTCGAAAAATGTACCAGGAGAAATTTCATTTTCTAAAATCATAAAATTCACATTGCCAAAGTCTGCTCCTTTATAACCGAAAGTAAACTCAAAACCTACGTCATAAATTTGAGATTCAAAACACACAGAAATAAGTGATGTTTCTTGTTCTAATTTATATCCTTCACCTTCAAATGTTTGAGATATAGGCTCTCCAGTAAATTCAAAATTAAGAAAATTATATATGTGTGACTCATCTGACAGTGAAATATTCGATGAATAATTCTCCTCATAAATTGTATTAGTCCCTTTGAAATGTAAAATTTCATATTCTAAATCACCTGAGTCGTCCTCCCCCTCCAATAAGAGTGCATTTTCTACAGTCACATTGAAATTTGATGCGATGTTTGTGCCACCTTCCAGTTCAATCGAAATTGGACTTAATTCAACAATCCACTGAGGAACGATGAAATAATTATTTGTGTCCCGGGTGGTTACTTCAGGAAAATTATTTTTTGAGAGACGAACAAGTTTTTCAGTGCTTGAATCGACATTTTCTGAATTAATGTCTTCTGGAGCAATAATATTAGAAATTCCAATTTCTTCAAGAGTACCGTTAGAACTGCCGTAATAATCAAACAATGTGGAAATTAGAGAAACATTTGTAATCGATCCGTTATTCTCGGAAAATTGATTCATAATGTCGTCTTCGAAGTAAACAATATTTTTGTCAATAGTTCCCCAATTTTTATATACAAGGCCGTTTGAACTTTGGATACCATCAACTTCTCCAAAACTTACATTTCCTGTGACAGTCACACCATCATGATCCCAACCGCAGTAACCAATAATCCCAGCAGCATTTGTATAGCTTGAAACTTTTCCATAATTGAACGACCCTTCCACACTTCCTATTTGAAGAATTCCACCAGCAATTCCTGCAACTGTCGTTTGATAACCTCCAGCACCCCACCCAGCCTCTGTATGGTCACAAGAAATACTGCCATAATTAAAGCAATAGTCGATGTAACATTCTAAAGGATATGCTTGATTATATGGTGCACCACCTTCTCTCTCAGAAACCCCAAGAATTCCACCAACAAATATATTTGAATGATTGTAACTAGCATAATTTCTGCATACTAAGATTTCAATATCTCCGAAATTTATGCACTTAGAAAGTGTACTGAAACCAGCAGATCCTTGAATTCCTCCAACAGATAAATCACCAGAAGATAAATAATTAAAGGAAATGTTTCCATAATTGCAACAATTTTCTATTAATGTTTCTTTGGCATAAAACATATAAGCATCAGCATTTCTAAACTCATTTTTTGCTGAGCCTAAAATTCCTCCAATTGCAGAAGTTGTTCCTAATTTTAATTCATATGATAATACAGGAAATCCTTCAGAAGTAAATGTTATATTTCCTGCGTTAATTGAATTTTCTATTTTAAAACTTGGCTGTTTAAATATGTGCCCCGCAGCACCTGCCGGTGAGTGTAATGAGACTCTTCCAACCAAACCTCCAACTGCTAAAGTTTCCATGTAAAGAAGATTAGAGTTTCTCAAATTCTGAGTAGTAAAACAAATATCCATTGAATTATAACATGAAAACACACCTAAAACATCAGATAAAGAATAATCTTCATCAATTCTAAGTCGTCCAATAAGACCACCAAAATTAAAATCACCGAATATGTAAGGACTTGAGGTGTCTGTTTCAATCCTTATATTAATTGTTCCACCAAAATTGTTACAATTGCAAATTATAAGATTTCTCCCACCTCCAACCATTCCACCAACTTGAAAATTTTCCACATATTGAATATCACCCACATAAGAAATTGTAGTGTTATATAGATTGACATTTTTTATTGTTAAATTAGAATCATAAGAACTATTGACACTTTGAACTCCCAAAACGGCTCCAATATAAGAAAATGTCCCAAAAGATGCAGAACTATCAATTTCAAAAAGAGAATTTTCCATTGTAAAGTCCCCAATGTAATGTTGTTCGGTAGTTTCAATTACTCCAAATAAACCATAGTAATTTCTTCCTGCTGCCTCATCAACAATATTATTATTGACACTAATTTTCATTCCTAAGATTGTGTGTCCATTGCCATAAAAATTTCCTTCAAAATATTGACCTCCAGTCCAATATTTGCCAATCGGCACCCAATAGTATGCAGACAAATTTAAATCGTTCTGCAAATATATGTCTGCTGTGGCAAAATCTGTTCCGCCAGAGTTGACCTCTTGTGCCACATATGCAAGCTGTCCTGCTGTGCATATGTCAATCCTCCCACTATTAACAGAAACCTCTGAAGTGTGTTCACCCCAACTATCTGCTGCATTTGAAGATGTAGGTGTGTCATCTTCGACCTCTTCAGAAACTTCAGTGGATGTTGGAATCAGCATTCCAACAAGAAACCCTCCACAAACAATGGAAAGCATCATAAATATGGACAAAATGCCAACACAAATCTTCTTTTTCATACTTTTATTATAAACTATATTTCAACAAAATTCCAAACAATTTAACATTTTTCCGCCACTAAAAATAAATTTATTTATTTTTTTTCATCAATTCGCTGTCTCATGTCATTTTCCTTACTCACTCTGTCACCCTAAATGACTCAACATTCATTAATCACATCACCACGAACAATCCGTGCGCTGCCATATCTCGTCATTCATTTTTCCTGCCACTCTGAACACACAGCCCCGTTGGGTCTCACTTCCACCTCCCAACTCTCCCCGTCATTCTGAGCCCACATCCGTCATTCTGAGGTGGCAGTGCCACTCTCTATTCCCGTCATTCTGAGCCACGAGCAACGCGAGTGTGTCGAAGAATCTCAGCCCCTTCGACTACACTCAGGGTGACGGTGGCATTGCCACTTCCTAAAAATTAAACAACCTCTCTTAGAATCTCATTCTTCAATAGGAGAGTCGCGACCGCGTCATGACCTGCACTTAAACTCGGCTTGCTTTTCGCAAGCACTCGGAAGGCGTTTGGTCATTCCTTTTTCCCAAAAATTAAAAATTTTCGGGGACCCTACATACGCGAGATTTTCATTTGGTCGCGAAATGAAAAAAACAAGCCCAAAAGCGATGCTTTTTGACATTTGTGCAAAATTAAGACATGTTTTGCTTTTTTGTTATAAAAAATTTTCAATTTTGCGAGCGTAGGGCTGTGCCCGGCAAGTAAAATTGAAAATCACCAACATGGAAGAGGATTGGGGTTAGAGAAAAACATAGTTTTTGTGGTATTGCCACTTTTAAAAAAATTAAACCTTTTCTCTTAGAATCTCACACTTCGCAAGAGAGTCGGACCAACTTGCCAACGAAGTGCAAGTTGCGTTTGGTCGCGAAATGAAAAAAACAAGCCCAAAAGCGATGCTTTTTGAACTTGTTCAAAAACGAGCCATAGGCGCAGTTTTTTTCATTTTTTCAGCTGACCATAAGCCGAGTTCTGTATTGGATGGTCATCTATCCAGCCTTATTGTCACCAAAAAGGTCAAGCGGTGTTTTTGTTGAGCGTGAAAGAACACACATTTGCTCAAACTTAACCTTGCATCGAGTGGGGTTTACAGAGCGACGATTGTCACCAATCATCCGGTGGGCTCTTACCCCACCTTTCCACCATCACTTCACCCGAAGATGAAGCAGTCTATTTCTGTTGCACTTTCCTTAAAGTCGCCTTCACAAGCCGTTAGCTTGCACTCTGTTCTTTTGATGCTCGGACTTTCCTCTCTGCGCCCATCACAGGCGCACAGCGACCATCTGTTCAACTGACAAAAACATTATATCACATTCAAATCAAAAAGTCAACTAAGTCAACTTCAAGTTGATTGGAAATTTAATTTTAAAACAAAAAAACACAATTAAATCTTCCAAAACAAAAATTGAAAAAAAGTAAAAAATTCAAAAAATATTAAAAAAACTGAGAAAAATCGTAAAAAAATTGAAAAAAGTTGATTTTTTCGAAAAAATGCAACAATTTTTCAATTTTAATATTCCAATCAAAAATCAGCCAACATTGAAAATTTGCTTAACTTTGCCCTGCTTGTCAACGCTGTATCCTTGCATGATTCCGTCTTGAGAAACCTTGATTGCAACCCCATATTTTGCCATTGTTGTGGTTGCAGCAAGACGCCCTCCACCAAGACTTCCCGCTTCAATTTTGATGATTGCTCCAACTGCAATGATTGTGCCATCATAATCAATCACTGTTGCGCCATCCACAGACGCCATTTCTTCCATAAGTTTTCGGTCAAGTTCAAACAACTTCTTTCCGGCAACAATTTTTCGAATTGTCGCAGTTTTTGTGGTTTGGTTTTTGTCAAGGAAATCTTCATATGACATGCTGAATTTTTCAACAATTTCTTTTGCATTTCCAATGTTGTAAAGTTTGCCTGCCTCTTCAAGTTCCAACTGTTTTTTCATGTTGAAATGTTCTTCAGAAATTATGTCTGCCGCGTCAATGTGATTGAGTGCTTCAAGAGTTCTGTCTTTGTTGACATATGCAATGCACGCACCTTTGTATGAAAAAGAACAGTCAAGTGCCGTGTTGTAGATTGCGCGCCTGATTTGTTTTGCAGTGTAAGAAACATTGTTGTAGAGAAGTCTTATGATTTCATCGTGAGAATAGACGCACCACTTGCCATTTCTTTTTGCAAAAACAAGTTGATGAGAGAAGAAAATCAAGATGTCAGCCTGTTCTGTCAAAACAATTCCAACCCTTTTCTCTGTGCAAACTTTTGCCAATCTGTCATAGACATTTGGCGAAATTGTCGGAACAGTTTTAGTTTTCTTCAAATTGACATAGCCCATCAAATTGCCACTTCTGTCAAATTCAATGAAAGACGATTGTCCATCTGTGAAAAGGGCAAAAAAGTCTCTTCGTATGATTTTGTTGTAGTTAAGTTTTCCAGCACCATCCCCTGCAACTGCAAGGTTGACCAAAATTCCAAGTTCGACATCAAAACCTTCATATGTTCTTGAAGCCCAAGATTCCAAAGCGTTGATGATTCCCAAAACCGTGTCGCTTCCATTTTCAGTCAAACTTTCAATCAACGCCTTTTCAATTGCCATGTCATACAAGTTGCCCATATACATCTTGTCGTCAATTGCCGAATTTGAAACAATGTTGATTTCGTGTATGATTGAGCGGATCAAATTGACTTCCAAAGATTTAAACGCTTGTCCGCGCTTGAGGATGAGACGATAGTCATCCGCTTTGGCTGGTTTAAGCAAAATTGTGTTTCCCTTTCCAAGCGCAACTTCCAAATCTCTTGGTGAAGACCCCTCTTCGCCAACAAGTGCCGAGCCTGTGAAAAGTGGAACAATAAGTTTTCCAACAATGTCATAAAATTCCGACTTTTCCATAGGCACACCTCAAATAAAAAATGTAAAAATCTCTTTAAATTTGCAAATTTAAAGAAAAACGAAGCAATTTTCTTGATTTTTATTCAAAAAAATGTCAAAAAACGGTCAAATTTTTAAAAAACAGAAAAATTCTTCTTTATTAAAATTTTAAAATTTGTCAAAAAATCTGTCAAGCAATTTTGAAAATTTATTTTAAAAATTTTAAATTTTTTTGGCATTTTCATCACTTTCAAAACTCTCTCGAATGATTTGAAGTGTTTTGTTTTCAATTCGTGAAATGTAGGAACGCGAAATTCCAAGTTCTGCCGAAACTTCTTTTTGCGTCAATGCGCGCTTGCAATCAATTCCATAGCGCAATTTGATGACCTTTTGCTCGCGCGGGGTCAGTCTTTCTTCAATGATTTTTTTGATTTTTTGCACCATAAGATTTGTTTCCACCTGCATAAAAATTTCTTCATCATCCGAAGCCAAAACATCTTTAAGTTCCAAATCTTTGTCGTCGTCATTGTTGCTTGTCAAACTGTTTATGGAAATGACATTCTTGTGCTTTTTGTTTGCCCTGATAAGCATCAAAATTTCGTTGTTGATGCAACGCGCCGCATAGGTGGAAAGTTGCACTTTTTTGTCATAGTCAAAAGTGTCAATCGCTTTGATGAGTCCAATTGTCCCCACAGAAAGAAGGTCATCTGCCTCCAGAGAATAGGTGTATTTTTTCACAATGTGCGCAACAAGTCTCAAGTTGTGCGTGATAAGTTTTTCTCTCGCTTTTTTGTCGCCTTTTTTCATCTTTTCAAACTCCGTCTTTTCCTCCTCCAAAGAAAGAGGTTTTGGAAACCCCTGCGCCGTGTTGACATAGTTGGTGAAAAGACATATGCGACTGAAAAAATAGGCAAAACTTTCAAAAATCATAAAAACTCCTACTTAATTCTTATGTTGAAATTTGTCAAATTTTGCCAAAAATTTAAAAAAGCAAACAAGCCCCGCAAAAATAAATAAAAAGTTGAGAAGAGTTAGAAAGCATAGTTTTTTTTAACAAATAAAATAATTAAAACGAAAATTGAAAACATAACTCAAATTTTTAATCAAAAAACAAGAACCTTCAGCAAAAATCAAAAATCTGCATTTTGTCATAGAAACACATTATGGTTGAAAATGTTTGACAACACTTGACAATCGTATCACAAATGTGATAAAATATGGCGTTTTTACAAACCTCGGAGGCAAAATGAAACTTAAAAATTTCACAAAAACAAGAAAATTCATGCGAATACTTGAAAAAAGTCCAAACATGTTGGCTTTAAGACTTAAAGCAGAGGAAATCAACAGAACAATCAGCAAATTGTTCACACAAGACCTCTTTGTTTTTCCAATGGAAAAAACACCGGAATTTCATCTCTATGTCAGCAGAGACCTTTTGAAAAATCAAGTAGCTGTCTTGGCATACATCAAGGAAGTTGCATCCGAGAAAAAACTTGAAGAGCAAATCATCTTGAAGGCAATCTATGACATGGTGTATCAAGCAGACATTTCAAAAATTGACACCATTTCACGTTCAAAATATGTCGGGCTTGTGACGAGAACCTTGACACCAGAAGAAAGAATGGCAACCTATCAATATCTTGACAGACCAGAAAACAAAAACCCACAAAACAAAATCACATTTGAATATGAAAATCGAGAAATGTCATCCTCTTCAAAAAAGGTGATTTAAGTCCACTTTAAAAATTGACATATCATTCCCAAATTTTTATGAATTTTAAAATCAATAATTAAGTTTGATAGAAATAAAAAACAATTGAAAGCAAGAACTGACAAAACTTAAAAATAAAATTGAATATTAAATAAAAACCCAACACAATTTGTTGGACTTTTTTTATTTTAATTTTTTTCGTTTTAAATGTAAAGATGTCGAACCAAAAAGTTAACCCATTTGACAGGAAGGATTTTGACAAGAAAGGCAATGAAACCACTCGTCGCACCCGGAAAAACCATGCCGATATATTTTCTAAGTGGCGGTTTTTTCTTTTTGACCACTTTCAAAACCTTTTTTGCAACATAGTCTGCCGTCTCGCCATTGTGCTCAGATTTTTCCATTTTCTTAATTCCGCGCTGTTCTGCCTTATCAGAACCGGTTTCTTTCATTCTGGATGAAGTGAAATTTGTGTTGACATCGCACGGCATAAATGTTGTCACCTTAATTTTTCTCGCTCTGACTTCCGTGGCAAGCGCTCTTCCAAAAATTTCAATGCCAGCCTTGCTTGCAGAATAGCATGCTTGATATGGAAGTGGAATGATTGAAGCAAGCGAACCTGTGTATAAAATTTTTCCACCTTTTCTGATGTAAGGAAGAAACAACTTTGTCATTTTGATTTGAGAAGTGAGGTTGACATTCATGATTTTGTCAATTGCATTCAGGCTTGCATTTTCAACAAGTCCACCAATTCCAATTCCAGCATTGCAAAAAAGAAAATCAATTTGCTTTTCTTTTTCAACAATCTCATCAAGCACCTTTTGCAATTTTTCGTCATCAGTTATGTCACACTCAAAACTTTTTTCAAAGATTTCTTCTTCTGATGCATTCAACGAAATGTCATAAATTTTGACATCTTCTTTTTTCAACCTTTTGGCAATTGCAAGTCCAATTCCGCTTGCGCCACCTGAAATGACAGCAACTTTTCCAGTCAAATTTTTCTTCATTTCTTCTCCTGTGCACTTTCTTAATTTTGAAATACATTTCATTGAATAAACTTAAAAAAACACTTCTTAAATTTGTCCAATCAAACAAAGCTGTTGCATAACACCACATATCTTGCGTATTATGCATACATACCACACAAAATATGGTGTATTTTAAATAAAAATAAATTATACAACTTTCAAGAAAATTAATTTTCTCATTTTAGCAAAGTTCTAAAACAATTCATCCACAAAGTCTTTCGGACTGAACTCTTCCAAGTCGTCCATCTTTTCACCTGTGCCAACAAACACAACAGGCAGTTTATATTCCTTTTCAATTGCAATAATCACACCGCCCTTTGCAGTGCCATCAAGTTTGGTCAAGATTATGCCATCAATTTTTGCAAACTCGTCAAACGCATTGATTTGTGAAAGGGCATTTTGTCCTGTTGTTGCGTCAAGCACGATGAAGTTAAATTTGTTGGCTTCAGGATATTCTCTGTCTATGATTTTTTCAATTTTTCCAAGTTCTGCCATCAGGTTTGTTTTTGTGTGAAGTCTGCCCGCAGTGTCCACCAAAAGCACATCCGTCTTGTTTGCTTTTGCGCTTGCAATGCCGTCATAAACCACCGCTCCTGCGTCTGCGCCCTCGGCATGTTTGATGATTCGCGTCTTGCTTCGCTCCGCCCATTCTGTCAACTGCGATGAGGCTGCCGCACGAAATGTGTCTCCTGCAACAAGCGTGACACTTCTCTTTTGAGATTTAAAGAAGTTTGAAAGTTTTCCAATTGTTGTGGTTTTCCCAACGCCGTTGACACCAATAATTGTGATGATTGCAGGAAATTTGATTTCAAGTTTTGGCGCGTCTTGAAAATATCCTTCAATGATTTCCTTAAGCACAACCTTAACTTCTTCCGCTTTTCTGACCTTTCTTTTGTGGCAAGTTTGGCGGAGTTCTTCCACAATTTCCATGGACGCTTTCACCCCGATGTCGCAAGAAATCAGGATGTCAGTCAAATCATCAAACAATTCGTCATCCACTTCTCCATGGCTTAAAAGTGCATCAATTTTTCGATTGAACGCATCTTTTGTTTTCTTCAAAGCGTTGCCAATTTTCTTAAAAAGTCCCATATTCTTTTCCTCTTTCATCCAATTATTTTCAACATCTTTTTTCGACTTATTCAAAACTTCTTTGTTCTTCAAACCTCAACACTGCAACATCAAAAGACGCACGCAACATCAAAATTTTTAAGCAAAATTTAATTTCAAACACACGAACATGCGCATGTTGCCTCCAATTATAATATTTTTTCAACAAGCTCTTGTCAGTTTTCAGTTTCCTTGTTCTGCCTGCTTGATTGCGTCTGAAAGTTTGACAGAAACAATCTTTGACACACCTTTTTCTTCCATTGTCACACCATAAAGGCTGTCAGCAAGTTCCATTGTTGGCTTTCTGTGTGTGATGACAATGAATTGTGTGCTTTGTGAAAGTTTTTTGAGATAAAGCGCAAATCTTTCGATGTTTGCGTCATCCAAAGCCGCCTCAATTTCGTCCAAAAGTGAGAATGGCAATGGCTTGAGCCTCAAAATTGCAAACAAAAGCGCAATTGCTGTCAATGTTTTTTCTCCACCACTTAAAAGCGAAAGTTTGTTTGCCGCTTTGCCCGGAAGTTGAACCATAATTTCAACACCCGCTTCAAGTGGGTCTTCCGCTTCAGTCAATTCCAAGCGGGCATTTCCACCGCCAAACAACTCTCTGAACACAACCTTGAAACTGTCATTGATTTTGGAAAATTCATCATTGAACTTCGTCAACATTTCGTTTGAAAGGTCTTTGATGATTTTCACAAGGTCTTCTTCCGCTTTCTTAAGGTCTTCCGATTGCTCCGTCATGTCGTTGTATCTTTCAAGCAATGTGGAAACATCCTCAATGGCATGAACATTGACATAGCCAAGTGCAGAAATGTCTTTCTTCAATTTGTTGATTTCAATCAACGCTTCCTTAATTTCAAAATTTGGACGCCTGAATTCCAAACAGCCAGAATATGTCAAACTATATTCCTCATAGATGCGCTCCTGCATTGCCTCAAGTTCGGTGTCAACCTTTGTCAGACCTGCCTCTTCACGATATTTCTTATCATTCACTCTGGCAATCTCTTCCATTGTGACAGTTTTTTGTTCGTCAAGTTTTTTGATGTGAGCCGAAACTGCGACCTTGCTGTTTTCAAGATTTTCGCGCTGTTGTCTGATTCTCTGCAAGTTGTCTTTAGCCTCGGACGGTTTTGCATTTTCAATCTGCACGCGAATCATCTCTTCTGCACTTGCAATGAATTTTTCATTTTCTGCCAAATGCGATTTCAGCGCGTCGATGTTTGATTGTTGCCTGTCTCTTTCCAAAAGCAAGCGGTCAAGTTCGTCCTTTGTCGATTTCAATTTCTCTTCGCATGAGGCAATGTCAACCTTGATTGTCGTCATGTTTGAAACAAGTTCATCTCTCTGTGCACGAATTTGGTTATATCTCTCCTGCCTCTGCTTAACAAGCAAGTCCGCATCCTCTTTGTTTCCGCTCAGTGCATTTTGCATGAGATTTGTTTGAGAAAGTTCGCTTTCAATCAGTTTCAACTTGTTTTCAACGGTTGTTTTTTCCATCTCAAACGTCTTTTCTTCGTCTGAAAGTTCGCTCAAATCTTTGTTGATTGCTTCAAGTTTTTCCTGCTCTTTGGCAAGTTTGATTTCCAATTCGTTTTTGCTTTCTTGCACCGATTTTTCTGCGCTCTTGGAACCATTTAAATCAACTTTCAAAAACTCAATTTTTCGCTTAAGTTCGACATCTTTCAAACTTAAGTTTTCAATTTCTTCCGTCAAAGTTTCAATTTCGCGTTGACGAGAAATCAAATTGACAGCCTCACTCTTCTTGCTTCCACCCGTCAGCGAACCCTGAGTGCTGACAACATCACCCTCCAAAGTGACAATCTTAAACGAAAACGCATTGTCACGCGCCAAATCCACAGCCGTTGCAAGTGTGTCAACAATCACTGTTCCGCCAAGCAAATTGCTGATGACATTGTCAATTTTCTTATCATACGAAATCAGTTTGCTTGCAACACCAAACACACCCTGCTTTCCGCTGATTCTTCTCTCGTCCATGTCGCGTCTGCGCATGCTGGAAATTGGAAGAAAAGTTGCACGCCCAAATTGGTTGGTTTTGAGGAAAGAAATCATATCTTTCGCGCCATTTTCATCGTATGTGACAATGTTTTGCACCGCTGCACCCAAAGCCACTTCAATGGCGGTTTCAAATTTGGCTGGCACTTTGATGAGTGAAGCCAAAACACCCACCATTTTGCTTCTTATCGTGGAGTTTCTTTCGCTTTCTTTCAAAATTTTGCGGACACTGTTGGCATAGCCCTCATATTCCGCCTGCATTTCGCTGAGAAGTTTCTTTCTGTTTTCATACACCTTCACTTGAGTTGTGAGGTTGGCTTTTTCAGACTCAAGTTCGGCAATGTCACGCGTGCCAACAAAAATTCTTCCCGAAAGTTCTTCCGCTTCGGCCTTAATTTTTTCATATTCTTTCTGCGCAGAAGCAATCTCGTTTTCGCTGGATTTCTGCAATTTTTGCATGTTTTCCAATTTACACTTCACTTCTGCCAAGTTCTTTTCAAGGTTTTCCTTGTTTTGCAAAAGCAAATTCTTTTCAGTTTCAAGCCTTGTGGCACTGCTCTTGATGTCAGAAAGCGACCCCAAAGTTTCAATGATTTTTTGTTGAGATTGGTCAGCCTCCGACTCGCTTAAAGACATCTCGTCCACAATGGCAAGATGTTTGTTTGAGAGGTCCTCATATGCGGCATTAAGTGCACCAAGCCTCTCTTCCAAACGCGCTTTTTCGGCGTTTTTCTCTTTTTCGCTCTCCTCACAATTTTCAATCACAACTTGTGCATTTGAGATGTCAAGATTGATGCGGTCGTTTTCCTTTTGAGCAAAGTTGATTCGCTCTCTGGTCACTTTGGTTTCGCCCTCTTGTTTTTCAAGTTCGACAGTCAACCTCAAAAGTTCGTCATTCAAAGAAGCAATCTGCTTGTCAAACGCAGAAAGGTTGTCCATTTGCTCGGCATAGTCTTTTGTGATGGTGTCAAGGTCAGTTTGGCGCGCAAACAATTCTTCTTCAATTGCCTGCAATTTCGCCTGAATTTGCTCTTTCATCACGTGCGCGTTTTCATATTGAAAAACATAGGCATTCACTTCCAAATCTTTCAGTTTGCCCTTATATTCCAAATATTTCTTCGCATCCTCAGCCTGTTTTTTAAGAGGTCCCATTTGCCTTTCAATTTCAGCGCGAATGTCATCAATGCGCACCAAGTTGTCACGCGTTCTTTCAAGTTTACGCTCCGCCTCATCCTTGCGCGATTTAAACTTGGCAATTCCGGCAGCCTCTTCAAACATAGCCCGCCTTTCTTCCGGTTTTTCGTCCACAATTTCGCTGACTTTGCCCTGTCCGATGACGGAATAGCCATTCTTTCCAATTCCGCTGTCAAACAAGATGTCTGTGATGTCACGCAGACGGCAAGTGTTTTTGTTGATTTGATATTCACTTTCGCCAGAGCGATAGAGTTTTCTCGTGATGGAAAGTTCGTCATATGCAATGTTGAAAAAGCGGTCGGTGTTGTCGAAAGTCAGCGTCACTTCGCAATATGACAAACTCTTGCGCTTTTCAGTGCCCTTAAAGATGACATCCTGCATGTTGTCGCCACGCAAACTCTTGGCGCTCTGCTCTCCAAGCACCCAACGAATAGCATCCGAAACATTGCTCTTTCCGCAACCATTTGGTCCAACAATTGCAGTAAACCCGCCATTAAATTCAATGACAGTGCGGTCTGCAAACGATTTAAAACCAATCATCTCAATCTTTTTAAAATACATCTCTTTTCACCTATATAATACGATTTTTTAAGCATAACAATATTTTTACAACACAATTTCATTTTCAATATGGTTATGTTTTTAACAATTTTCATTTAATTGGAATTTCAGAATGTTTAATTATGAATTAAACACAACATTTTCACTCTTAAAGCAAACTTTTAAGCACCAAAAATTTCATGTCCATTTTTCACTCTTCAAAAAGTTTTTTCAATGCAACATAGGCGCAATTTTGTTCTGCTTTGGTCTTGTCTTTGCCATAGCCCGTTGCAATCAAGTCCTCATCCATAAAAAACTTGGCTTCAAACCCGCTTTCAACGCGCTCGGTTTCATATTTCATCGTGCATTTAAAATTTGCTTGCACAAGTTCTTGAAGTTGCGACTTGAAATTGTCATTTTTCGCCGACTTAAAATCTTCAATGTGCAACTTGTCAATGATGAATTTCCTCGACTCATCCAAACCACCGTCAAGATAGATTCCCGCAATTATGGATTCCATGATGTCGCCTTTGATGGCGGTTGTGATTTCCTGCTTCATGCTTTTCCCAACAATGACAAATTCGGAAAGTTGCAGTTCGTCAAAACATTCGCTTAAATGGTCCTCAGAAACATAGTGCGAACGCAAAACAGTCAATTCTCCTTCCGGCTGGTCGCTGTGCTTAAACAAATATTCTCCCACAACAAAGTTCAAAATGCTGTCACCCAAAAACTCCAAACGCTGATAGTTGTTTTTCGATTTTGAAGGATGTGTCAATGCGCGCGTGATAAGGTTTTTGTCTTTAAATTCATATCCAATTTTTTCGTCAATCATTTCTGCTCCTCAACTTTTTGCGCCATTTCAAGCACCATTTTTTCGATGCGCTCGTTCAATTTGTTTTCATGAAGTTTAATCACCTGCATGATTGACGCGCAAATGTTTTCTCTGCCACAAGAGCCGTGATTTTTCACCACAAGTTTTTTACAACCCAAAAATGGCGAACCACCATGCTTGTTGATGTCCAACTTTCCGCGCAAATTGTTGAAAGATTTTTTCATGAAGAGATAGCCAAGTTTGGACATGAAACGCGCCTTAATTTCTTTTTTAAGCACCGAAAGAATTGCGCCCGCAGTGCCCTCAACACCTTTCAAAAGCACATTTCCTGCAAATCCGTCCGTCACCATAACATCCACATTTCCAGACATAACCTCTCGCGCCTCAGCATTTCCGACAAAGTTGATTGGGAGTTTTTTCATAAGTGGATAGGTTTCTTTCACAAGTTCGTTGCCCTTATGCTCTTCGGAGCCATTGTTGAGAAGTGCAACGCGTGGTTTTTCAACATTTTCAACAATGGAATAGTATGCCGAACCCATAATTGCAAAATGAAGCAGATGTTCGCTCTTGCAGTCCACATTTGCGCCACTGTCAATGATGATGACATCACTGTCTTTCTTGGTTGGCAAAATTGGAGCAAGTGCAGGACGTGAAATGCCTTTAATACGCCCAATTTTCAGAATAGCGCCTGTCAAAATTGCACCTGTGCTTCCTGCTGAAACAAGTCCAATCACATCTTCGTTTTCTTTCAAAATGTCGAAAGCGCGCACCAAAGAAGAATCTTTCTTCTGTCTGATTGCTGTGGTTGGAATGTCGTCGTTTGTGATGGCGTCACTTGCATGGACAATTTCCACACGCTCAGTTCTGCCAGCCAAAACCTCTTTGATTTTTTGCTCGTCACCTGTCAAAATCACAGTCAAGTCTTTGTTTTTCTTGACAGCCAACACAGCGCCTTCAACAATTTCTTTTGGTGCATTATCTCCTCCAAAAGCGTCAACAACAACTTTCATGGTCAAAACTCCTTTAAATAAAAAATATATGTGAAATAAAATGAAAAACAATATTTCACATATATAATAACAAAAAACAAAACCCAAAGTCAAAAGAATTGGTGTGTCAATGACACTTTTTTTGTAGCAGGTGGCAGTGCCACTTTCTATTTAAAAGACTCTGTTGTTTTTTCTTTAAGTTGTCCCAAACAAAAAATCAACCATAAATTTTTCTTATGAAATCCAAACAGAACTTCACCAAGCGCTTTTCGTTTTCAATCTGTTCAAGAGTGTGCACATTTGAGAGGTTTTTATATTCTTCTTTTTGTTCTTCAGTCAAAGACTCACAAAATTGGTTTTCTTTTTGAACAAGAATTTTCCCAATAGCCTCCGCCTTTCTATCTGCCGGCATATTGTTGTATGCTTCAAAAATAATTTCAGCAATATCAATTTCTTCCACAAAATCATCTTCCTTTTTCTGTTTCATATTTTTTCTCCTTTTAAATTATTTTTTGACTATTTAAACATCATTAAATTTTAATTTAGATTAATAAATAATCATAAACAAAATTATAGGACTTATTTTTAATCAATGTCAAGCAAAATGACTAATTTTACGTAATTTTTTATCAAAAATGACTATATTTCTAACATAGGAGAAAATATGTTAAGTGAAAAATTAAAGCAATTAAGAGCAGAGCACAAATTGACACAAGCGCAAATTGCAAACATTTTAAACATATCAAGGTCAACATATAACAACTACGAACAAAATGTTTCCGAACCTAACATTGAAACGCTCATCAGATTGGCAGACCATTATCACATCACGGTTGACAGTTTGCTTGAACACAATGTGCCATATCTACTTGACAAAAGTTTGCTGAGTGCAAGTCAAAGGCAACTTGTTGACAAAATTTCGAAACTAACGCCAGAACAATGTGGACATGTTGACGCCTACATTCAAGGACTTATCCAAAAATAGGGTCATTGACCCCACCCCTAATTTGCAATGCTTATATTTCAGTTCCAAAGATTTTTCAACATTTCAAAAATATATCTATAAATAAAAAAAGAAAGGGTCGTCGACCCATTTTTTTATGCAACAATATTTTTAAAATGTTTGTATTTAAATTTTAAACGTTCTTCATAAGAGGTTAAGCTTCTTAATTAAGGACATAAAAAGGGTCACTGACCCTACTTATAATTTGTAATGCTCATATTTTAATCCCCAAGTTTCTTAACATTTCAAAAATATATCCATAAACAAAAATAAAAAGGGTCACTGACCCTCCTTATAATACGATGTTGCAAGTTCGTCACAGCGGTTGTTTAAAACATTGTCGCTGTGCCCTTTCACTTTGACAAACTCAACTTTTCTTTTCTCAACAAGCGAAGAAAGTTCTTTCCACAAATCTTGGTTCAAAACTTCGCTTCCGCCTGCCGTCTTCCAATTGTTCCTCTTCCAATTTGTCAACCAATTCTGATTGAAAGCATTGATGACATAGGCGCTGTCACTGTAAATCTTCACTCTTTCGCCCTCACCTGTCAATTTCAAGCCCTTAATGACTGCCGTCAATTCCATTCGGTTGTTTGTGGTGCTGTCCTCACCGCCTGAAAATTCCTCAATTTTTCCGCCACCTTTTGGAAGATAAACTCCACCATAACCGCCCATGCCTGGATTTCCAGAGCAAGCACCATCAGTATAAATCACATCGCAATCTTCCCTAAAGGCAGAATAGTCAATCTCTGTCCCCTCTTTTTCGTCTTCAAGGCGAAGTTCTTGCGCAATCTCTTCCAAACTTTTTTCTTGTTTGTCAAATTCTCGCCAAATCTTGAATTTGTCATCATCTCTTCTTGGCAAAATGTGGAAATGAATGTGCATAACAGATTGCTCTGCACTCTTACCCGAATTGTTCAAAATGTTGACACCCGTAAAGCCCAAGTCTTTAACATAGTGTGTTGCAATTTTTTTGACACTTGCCATAATTTTGCCAAGTGTTCGCTCTGGACAATCAACCACATTTTCATAATGCTTTTTAGAGACCACAAGTGTGTGTCCATAGATGTCATTTGCTGCATCCAAAAACGCAAGCACATTCTCATCTTCATAAATTTTGAAACATGGAATGTTTCCTTTCACAATCTCACAAAAAATGCAATCTTTCATGACATCTCCTTTTGGGGTCAGTGACCTTTTTATTTTAATATTTCTTCAATCATTCCAAAGTGTCCACGACGTTTTCCAAACTTCCGTCATTCTGGCATCACTAATGCCGTCACTGCCGCTGTCGAAAAATCTAAATTCTGTTTTATGGTTGCCAAGATTCTTCCACTTCGGTCAGAATGACATTCGGCAACCCCCGTCATTCTGGCATCAATGATGCTTTTTATTTTGTCGAAAAAGAATCTTCTTTCGTCATTCTGGGGTAGCAATGCCACTTTTTTGTTATTTCCCTTACTGTCATTCTGAGCCGACTTGAGATTGGTATGTCAAAATTGTCTTGCTGTTCAAAAGTCGTGTCGAAAAATCTCTTTTATGCGGTTGAGCCCCTTCGGCTTCGCTCAGGGTGAAAGAATATGGATCGAAATAACAATAAACAGTAAGCGTCACTGACGCTGTCGAAGAATCTCAATCAATAGACCCTGCAACTTCCGCATGCCAAAACCTTTGGACCTGTGTGTGTTGCAATGCTCAGCGCCAATGAGTCAACAAAGTCAAACTGAAGTTTTGGGAATGTTGCCTTAAGTTCTTCCGCAAATTTTTGTGCATTTTCTTCATTTAAAGTGTGAGCAATTGAAATATGCAAACTTCCATCATTTGCAAACTTTGCAAAACGCCCCTCAACGTCTCTTTTCAGAGCCTCAATCATCTTTGCTTTTGCACTTTTGATGTTTAAAACTTTTGATAGGCTGTCCAATTTTCCGCCCTGAATTTGAAGCACCGGTTTGATGTTCAGCACCATTCCAATTGCTGCAGCCGCTGGCGTGATTCTTCCGCCCTGTTTGAGATATTTCAAAGTGTCAACAACAAGATAGATTGAAGAATCAAGCGCAGTCTCCTCAAGCCACTCTTTGATTTCTTTCGCGTTCTTGCCATCTTTTGCCATTTTGATTGCATCCAAAACAGATTGCTTCATCGTGATTGACACGCGCTTGTTGTCCACAACCTGAACTTTGCCATCAAACTCTTTTGCAAAACTTTTTGCAGTTTCACAACTTTGGCTCAACCCGCTTGACATTGGGATGTGCACCACCTCGTCATAGTCTTTCAAAAGTTTTTTCCAAAGTGAAACAATTTCGTTTATGTTTGGCTGAGAAGTTGTGATTCTTTTCCCACTTTTTTGAATTTCATAAAATTGGTCTTGACTCAAATTTACGCCTTCAAAAAATTCTTCTCCGTCAATGATGAAAGGCATTGGAATGACAAAGCATCCAAGTTTTTCTGCCTCTTCCTGAAAAATTCCACTGTTGCTGTCCGTGACAATTACAATCTTTTTCATAAAAAAATGAAACCTCCAAATGTTTTCTATAGTTGATTTTAACACGCATATGATATCACAAACAACTTAAAAACTCAAAACAATTCGCGCAAGAATATTTAAAATTTTTTAGATATGGCTTTTTATATAATTTTCGCGAGCCACAAGAAAACATTTTTCAGCGTTTTAAAATAGAATATAAAGAAGCAGTTTTCAAGATTTTGACTTGCAAAAAGTAACGAAAAACAGCACTAAAACTGAGATAGTTAAAAATTTTTAACCATTTTTTTTGAAAACGAAAAAATTTGTCTAAAACTGCAAGTTAAAAACTTTAAAACAACATTCAAAAAATTTCAAAGAGGTTGAAAAATGTTTACAATAAGTGTCTGTATGATTGTCAAAAATGAAAGCCTTGTGCTTGAAAGATGCCTGAGTTGCGTCCATAAATTTGCCGACGAAATCATTGTGGTGGACACAGGCTCAACCGACAATACAAAGCAAATTGCACAAAAATTCACTGACAAAGTCTTCGATTTTGATTGGTGTGACGATTTTTCAAAGGCACGAAATTTCTCCTTTTCACTTGCCACTTGCGATTTTCAAATGTGGCTGGATGCAGACGATTTCATCACTGAAGAAAACATCAAAAAAATTCAGAGGTTGAAAAATTCCAATCAAGATGCAGATGTGTTTATGTGCCTATACGCCCTTGGTTTTGATGAGGACAATGCGCCAAAACTGCGGTTTCACCGCGAACGAATTTTGAAGCGTTCAAGCGGTTTTGTTTGGGAAGGTTTTGTGCATGAAGTGATTGCGCCTGCTGGAAAAATTGTTTACACCGACATTGAAATTGAACACCGAAAAATTGTCGTTTCAAACCCAAAGCGAAACCTAAGGCTATATCAAAAAGCACTGAAACGCGGAGTCAAATTTTCACCGCGCGAACTCTATTATTATTCACGCGAACTATATTATAACAACCACATCACAAAGGCAATTCAATGCTTCAAAAAATTCCTTAAAATTTCAAACACTTTTCCGCCCGACAACCTTGGCGCATACATCATGCTTTGCGATTGCTTTATGTTGAAAATCCAGCCCAACAATGCCATCAACACAATTTTTGACTGCATGAAAAAACACACGCCAAATGCTGAAATGTGTTGTAAATTAGGCTATGCCTACAAACAAAAAGAAGACAACTCAAAAGCAATTTTTTGGTTTAAATGTGCAATGAACGCCGAGCGCCAAACACAAGGCTTTGTGCGTGAAGAATGCCAAACATTTTTGCCGGCATTGGAACTTTGCAGTTTGCTTTACAAAACCGACTATGCCTCCTCAAAAGCATATCATCAAATTGCAAAATCTCTTCACCCAACCCATCCGTCAGTGGTCTATAACGAAAGATTTTTCAAGTAACTTTTGAACGCTTTAAAAATCTTAAAACATTATTATTTTGGAAGTTTCATAAATTTTAATATTTTTGATTTAAATTAATGCAAAATGGACGGATTTCATAAAAATTAATTTTGCAAGCAAATTTTAAGTTTTTGCTTGCAATTTTATTTGTGTTTATGTTAAAATGTTTCAGTCAGCAAACATATGAAATTTTAAATTAAACTTGCAGAGGTGTCCGAGCGGTTTAAGGTGCAGCCCTGGAAAGGCTGTGTGCGAGAAATCGCACCAAGAGTTCGAATCTCTTCCTCTGCGCCACAATTGCCTTAAATTTGGTGAAATTTATTTTTTTGTGAGATGTGAATGGAAAAATTTGCTGTGATTTTTGATATGGATGGGCTTATTTTTGACGCTGAAGCGGTTTGGAAAAAAGCGTTTAAGTTTGCCTGCAAACAGCATGGCATTGTAGAGACGGAAAAATTTCGCCAGAACTTGTGCGGAAGAAAACGCAATGAAGTTGTCAACCTGCTGATTGAATCTCATTCAACTTTGAATGCCGAAAGTTTCTATAACGTTATGGTTGGAAAATTTGCTGACTATGTGAAAAAGCATGGCATCAAATTGAAAGATGAAAACTTTGAAAAACTAATCAAAAATTTGCGCAGAAAGGGCTTTAAAACCGCCATCGCAACCGGAAGCACAAAAGAAAGATTGGACTTGCTTTTTGAAAAAGTTGACTTGAATCCATCAAAACTTTTTGATGTCATTGTGACATGTGATGATGTGACAAAAGGCAAACCAAACTCAGAAATCTATGCTTTAACTGTCAAAAAATTGGAAATTCCTGCTGAAAATTGCTATGCCCTTGAAGACTCGCCAAATGGAATTAAATCTGCTCGCAGCGCCGGATGTAAGCCAATTTTGGTGGTTGATTTAATCAAACCAAACCAAAAAATTGAAAAAATTTGTTATAGGGTTTTCACCAATTTGCGTGACGCCATAAAATCAATATCAGCAAATAAATTCATCAAATGCCAACAATAATAAACTTTCACACAAAAAATTATAAAAATAAAATTAATTTGACAAACTTTCAATCAACAAAAAATCTCAAATCCATTTTTGAGATTTTTCTTTTATATTCTCTTCATAAAAACTTTCATTCCCCAAAACATAGGCTGATTGTCTCATTGCTTTTCAGTGAATGCTCTGTCACGCCATTGATGTTGTAGAAAAAAGTTCTTCCAACGCGCAAAAACTTTTCGTTGCCTGAAACGATGATGATTTTTTTGTAATATTCACCATTAAAAATGCCAAGTTCCTTAAGCCCAATCTCCTTGAAATTGACAAAAGAAAGTTCGTTTGTGCCTTTTATGAAAAGGCGTTTGTAGGTCAAATATTTTTCTTCCAAGGCACTGTCAACTTCGCCATTAAGCCAATTCACCCAAATGCGCTGTGGCAAAGTCTTGTTGAAAAATTGGTCAAATTGGACATTTTTGGTTTTGACTTGCAAGTTGAAAATTTCGCATGATTTTTTTCTCGAAAGTCCTTTGAGATTTTCCACTTCTCTCAACCCTTTTGGCATAAGTTTTTCTTCGCCAAAATTGAAAAACACAAACCCCTCTTCGCCCCCTTTCATAAGCAAACTCACTTTGACATTCACACAACAATAAACCGAATTTTCAAGCCCATCAACCTCTGAAAACGAAAATTTTGCGTTTCGGCAAATGTGGTTTAAAAACATTTTCTCTCCTGTAACCAAGTTTTCAATCATCACACATCGCGTCATTCGCTTGAAAAAATAGTATCCCTTTTTAAGTGGAATGTTCAACTCAAGTTCAATCCTTTTTGAATCTTCGCTTTTGTTTTGAAATTTGACAAAAAAGTTGCTTCCATTCAACACAAATTCGGAATAGTCCACAAAAAAATTGTCCACAACACAAACTTGACGCAATGCAAATTCTTCATAGTGAGGATTGAGCATTTGGTTGTTGATTTTGAAAAACTTGTCTTTGAAAACAAGGTTATAATTGGATGAAGAAGGATAGTTTATGTTCAGTTTGTTGATTGCCTCAACAAAGGAAAGAGAACTTGTGTTCTTGTTGTAAAGGACAACATTTTTCAAGGTTTTCAACTCTTTCTCTTTAACTTTTCCAAGACTGTCAGAAGAAATCAAAAGATTGAACTCCTTTTCTTTTGAGGCAATTTTGAAGGCTTTAAACAAATTTTTGTTGAGAATTTTGTCAAATTTGAAAATTGGTTTGCTTATGTCAACTCCATGCACAAAAAGCATAGTCTTGTCGATGTCATCATCATAAACAACCGGCGCATGAAAACAAATTCTGTTCAAAATCACATCAACTGCAGTTTGGATGTATTCTTTCTTTTTCATGAGTTGATTATTGCCACAACTCGAAAAAATACACACACATTCTCAACTTGCAACCGCTTCCAAAAATGAAAATTCTTCGAAAAAAGAGGGCAAATTGCCCTTTGTCAATCAACCCTCTCATTCTTCAAAACTATAGACAGCCAAAAATTTCTTTTTGATTTCTTCTTGTCCCGTTGACAATCTGTCTGTTGAAACTTTAAACTTCTTGCTGTCAAGCAGAACAAATTTCACGCCTTGGTCAACCACCGCTTTTTGACTTGTTCCGACATATGAAACGCGTTTGCCACTGCCCTCAAAATTGATGTATTTCACGCCTTTGCGATATCTTGCACAAATTGGAATTTGAATTGTGGAAAGCCTCTTCACAAAGCCGTTGTTGGTGACAATCATAACATCATCACTCAAGTTTTGTCCAGCAAAAACAACGCTGTCTTTCTCTTCCAAATTGATGCCTTTCACACCGCCTGAAACTCTGCCCTGAATTGGAACTTCGCTCTTTTCAAAGTTGACACAATAGCCATTTGCCGAAAGCATGACAAAGGTCTTGCCCTTAACCTCGTGCTCCACAGCAATAAGTTTGTCATCTTGCCCAAGTTTGATGGCTTGATAATACGATTTTGAAACCACCATATCTTTCTCAGTGCTTCGTTTCACCATGCCGTTTTTGGTGAAGAACACAATCTCTCCCTCACCTTCAACACGCAAAATTGCCACCGGCGCTTCCATGATGTCAATTGTCTTGTCGATGTTTTTAAGCGTTATGCCCTTTTCGCGCCACTTGCACTCTGGCAGTTTGTCAACGACAATTTTGATGCAGTTTCCAGCATCGGTGAAAATCAAAACTGTGTCTGTTGGTTTGACAGGAAGAATTTGTGTGTGAATGTCAAAAAGTGTAGAGTTGTCTGTCAAGGTTTTGAGAGATTTGGAATAGTTTTTCACACTGACTTTCTTCAAAGTCTTGCCTGCAGAAATTGTAAGAAGATAGTCCTTAACATCTTCAACCTCTTCAATTTTTGAAAGTTTAATTTCGTCACTCTTAAGTTCTGTTGTGCGTCTTGGAGTGTTAAATTTCCTCTTGATTTCCAAAATTTCTTTCTTGACAACCTCAAGTTGCAATTTCTTGGAATTTAAAATTCCTTCCAATTCCTTTATGCGAATTTTAAGTGCGTTCAACTCTTCTTGCAATTTATTGACTTCCAAATTGACAAGACGGGCAAGTCTCATATCCAAAATTGCCTGTGCCTGTTTTTCGGAAAGAGCAAACTTGGCTCTCAAACGCTGTTTTGCTTCAGAAACATTTGCCGATGTTTTGATGATTTTAATCACAGCATCAATGTTTTTGATGGCAATCAGAAGCCCCTCAACAATGTGAGCGCGGTCTTTTGCAACATTCAAATCAAACTTAGTTCTGCGCACAATGACATCACGCTGAAAGGCAGTGTAGTAGGAAATGATGTCCAAAAGGTTCATAAGTTTTGGCTTTCCGCCAGCAATCGCCACCATGTTGATGGCATAAGAAATTTGCAGATTTGTTGCCTGGAACAAATATCCCAAAATCTGCTTTGCGTTTGCCTCTTTCTTCAATCGAATGACCGCTCTCATTCCGTTTCTGTCACTCTCATCTCGAATTTCGCTGATGACAGAAAGTTTGTCTTTGTTTTTCTCTTTAAGTTCGGCAATCTTTTGAAGCAAAACAGCCTTGTTGACTTGATATGGAAGTTCGGTGATGACAAGGTTTTGTTTGTCGCCATTCTGCTCTATGCCAACTTTGGCACGCAAAATGATTTTGCCTTTTCCTGTTTCATATGCCGAGCGGAGCCCGTCTCCATAGATGATTTCCCCACCTGTTGGAAAGTCTGGCCCCTTGATGATTTTCATCATTTGGTCAAGATTGATGTTTGGGTTGTCGATGTACGCCACCACACCATCAATCACTTCACCAAGATTGTGAGGCGGAATGTTTGTTGCCACACCAACCGCAATTCCAGAAGCGCCATTCACCAAGAGGTTTGGAAACCTTCCTGGAAGCACATCTGGTTCTTTCAAAGTGTCGTCAAAGTTAAGCCCCCAACGCACTGTGTCCTTTTCCAAGTCGCGCAAAAGTTCCATGGCAAGCGGAGTCATTCTGGCTTCAGTATATCTCATTGCCGCAGCGCTGTCACCATCAATCGAGCCAAAGTTTCCGTGCCCGTCCACAAGAGGTGCTCGAAGAATGAAATCTTGAGACATCCTCACCATGGCATCATAAACCGAACTGTCGCCATGAGGATGATATTTACCCATACAGTCGCCGACAATTCTTGCCGATTTACGATATGGCTTGTCTGGCGTTAAACCAAGTTCCAACATGGAATATAAAATTCTTCTTTGAACAGGTTTGAGTCCGTCCTCCACACGCGGAAGCGCTCTGTCCAAAACAACATGTTCGGTGTATGGAATCATGGAGTCATGCAAAACCTCTTCAAGCGGTTTAAACAAAATTCCATTGCCACCATAAATTCCACCACCATTTGCGCCGTTGCCGTTGTCACCGCCATTGCCGTCAGAATTTTCTGTTGAACTTTCTTCAGTTTCAACATTTTCGGTGTCAGTTTTAACATCATCAATATCCATCTTAATTTCTTCAAACTTTTCTTCTTTCATATTTTCCTCAAAATCTTCATCCGTGTCTTTTGTTTCAATTTCCGCATCTTGCACTTTGGCTTCATGCCTTTCTTTCAAATGTTGCACGCTTGAATTTGAATTCAAACTTTGCAAGGTTTCTGTCTCAAAATTTTCTTCACTCTCGTCAAACTCTTCTTCCTTAAACTCATTTTTGTTTGACATTTCATTGTCAGCATAATTCATTTCAGTTTCAACAGGTTCGGGGTCTTTTTGCAAATCAACATTTTCTTTATTTTCTTCAAAATCTTTATTTTCTTCAAAATTTTCAAATTTTTTATAATTTTTTTCGTTTTTTTCGCGTTTTTTTAATGTTTTTTCGTCTTTTTGTGTTGTTTTTTCATTTATGCCTTTTTCTATGCTTTCCTGATTTGGCTTTAAATCCCAAATTCCAATTTGACCTTTGGCAATTGAAACATCCTTTGTTGGCGTCTCTTCTTCCTTTTCTGGAAGCAAAAGTTCGTCATAACAAATTTGCCCAGGAACAACCTCAATGGGCTCGTGCTCAAATTTTTCGTCTTCTTTCATCTGCAACACCCTTTCGACTTTTATTTATTTCACTTTTATTTGTTTCGTCATAAAAATTCAATCAAATTCACTTTTTTCTCGCAAAAACTGCCTCATTTTCAACTTCTCACAATCTTCGCGCAACTTTCACACAAAACCTCGCTCAAACTTGGCATATTTTAAGCAAAAATTGAAAGTTTTTTAAACATTCATCTTTTTATATTCTGTCATAAAGAAATCTTCGCGGTCAAAGTTGGCATGCTCGGAAATGTATGCCTTACGCTCTTCAATGTTGTCGCCCATAAGCGTGGTTATCATCTTTTCAGCCTCAGCAGCATCCTCAATGGTCACTTGAATCAGAGTCCTGTTTTCTGGGTCCATGGTGGTTTCCCAAAGTTGCTCTGGATTCATCTCGCCAAGTCCTTTATATCTTTGAATCATATATCCCTTCCCAGCACTTGCAACCGCATCTGCAAGTTCGGCATCCGAATAGACATATTTTTCATAATCTTTCTTATAGACTTTATAAAGTGGTGGAAGCCCAATAAACACGTGCCCGTCCGTGATGAGAGGCTTCATATAGCGATAGAAAAACGTCAACAAAATGGCTCGTATGTGCGCGCCGTCTTGGTCGGCATCGGACAAGATGATGACTTTGTTATATCTAAGTGACGACAAGTCAAAATCTTCACCAAAACCTGTGTCAAGCGCGGAAATGATTGTTCTGATTTCCTCGTTTGCAAGCACTTGGTCAACACGCTTTTTCTCGGCATTTAAAGGTTTTCCGCGAAGTGGAAGAATGGCTTGATATTTTCTGTCGCGCCCTTGTTTTGCCGAACCTCCCGCACTGTCACCTTCCACAATGAAAAGTTCGCACTTAGAACGGTCTCTTGATGTGGAAGAGGCAAGTTTTCCAACAAGATTGAAGTTTTCCGCATTATTTTTTGCACGCGTAAGTTCCTTCGCTTTCTTGGCAGCCAAACGGACTTTTGCCGCCTGCTTTGCTTTGTCAACAATAATTTCGGCATATGTTGCATTTTTCTTGTCAGCAAGAAGTTTTGAAAGTTCTTGAAGTGTCAACGCCTCAACTTCAGTGCGCGCTTCAGGGTTTCCAAGTTTGGTTTTTGTCTGCCCCTCAAACTGAACATTGTTCATCTTCAAATTGATGACAGTCACAAGTCCCTCTCGGAAATCTTCTCCAAGCAAATTTGGCTCTTTTTCTTTCAACAAATTGTTTTGGCGCGCATAATCATTAAATACCTTTGTGAAAGCACTCTTAAACCCAATTTCATGCATTCCGCCTTCAGTTGTTGGAATGTTGTTGACATATGAGAAAGTGTTTTCCGTATAACTGTCAGTTGAAATGAAACTGACTTCCAAATCCACTAATTTGCTTTGTGCGTGAAAGAACAACGGGCTTTTGAAAAGCGGATTTTTGCCTTCCACCAAATATGTGACAAAATCAACCGTTCCGCCCTCATAGTGAAATTGGCTGACCTCGTTTGTGAGTTTGTCCTCAACAATAATTTTGAGGCCCTTGTTCAAAAACGCAAGTTCTCTTGCACGACGCAAAATGACTTCAAAATTGAAATTCTGTTTTCCAAAAACGCGGTCGTCAGGCAAGAAAGTCACGCTTGTTCCGCTTGTGGTGCTTGTCCCAATTTCCTTAAGTGGAGCAACAGGAATTCCGCTGTGAATTTTCCCCTTTTCATCTTCATAGGAATGAAATTCGATGCAATATTTTTTCCCGCCCTTGTTGACAGTCACTTTGCACCATCTTGAAAGCGCGTTTGTCACAGACGCACCAACACCATGCAACCCGCCTGAGAATTTGTAATTTTCGTTGTTAAATTTTCCGCCCGCATGCAATGTGGTGTAAACAACCTCAACGCCACTTTTGTGCAGTGTTGGATGGATGTCCACAGGAATGCCACGACCATTATCTTCAACAGTCGCGCTTCCGTCAGTGTTCAAGATAATTTTGATTGTGTCGCCATACCCGTTGGAAATTTCATCAATCGCATTGTCAACAATTTCCCAAAGGATGTGATGAAAGCCGCGTGCGCTTGTTGTGCCAATATACATTCCTGGACGCAGTCTGACCGCGTCAAGCCCATCCAAAACCACAATGTCTTTTGATTTATAATCTTTTTCTGCCATAAAAACTCCGTGTGAAACTTAATTTCTCTCATATTATAACATAAAAAGACATTTTTAAAAAACAAAAACAACTTTTTAAAAATAAAAAATTTTGAAAAGATAAAAAATATGATTAAAATCGAAATTTAAGTTAAAAAATTTCAATTTAAACACATAATTTAAAATATCTCATATTTAATTAAGCTTAAAATTAAGACAATTTGAAAACTATAAAAGTATAAAAATCAAAATAACAAAAGAAAAAAAAATCAAAAACGACATTCTTAGAATAAAAAGTTTAAAAAAGTCAAAAGGAGCAAAAATGAAAAAACTTGTGCTTTGTGGTGGTGGAACAGCAGGACATGTATATCCCGCACTTGCTGTTGCCGAGAAATTGAAAGAATATGAAATTCACTTTTTTGGCGGAAACGGAATGGAAAAAGAAATTTTGAAAGCATATAAAAACATAATCTATCATGAAATTCCAACAGTCAAATTTGAAAGAAAATTGACGCCAAAAAATTTGTTCATTCCATTCAAACTCATCAAATCAATCAAAGAAACAAAAAAAGAATTGGAAAAAGCTGGTCCGGATGTGATTTTTTCCAAGGGCGGTTTTGTTTCGATGCCGGTTGCAATCGCCGGGAAAAAATTGAAAATTCCCGTCATCAGTCACGAGAGCGACCTCTCTTTTGGACTTGCAAACAAAATCATCTTGCACTTTTGCACTTGCATGTGCACAACTTTTGAATGCACCGGCAAAAACAACAAAAAATGCGTCCACACAGGGCAACCAATCAGACAAAAAGTTTTTGAAGGGCAAAAATTGAGACTTAATTTCTCGCAAAATCGTCCAACCATGCTGGTTTTGGGTGGAAGTTTGGGTGCAAAATTTTTGAACGATTTGATTTTTGACAATTTGAATGTCCTTCTTGAAAAATTTAACATAATTCATGTTTGCGGAAAGAAAAATGTGCAGGAAATCAAGCGTGAAAACTATCTTCTTTTGCCATACTCAGAAAACATTGAGGATGTCTATGCCACCGCAGACATTGTTGTTTCTCGCGCCGGAAGTGGAGTCATAAACGAACTTCTTGCACTGCAGAAACCTATGCTTCTGATTCCACTTTCAAAGAAGCGTTCCCGTGGTGACCAAATTGAAAATGCAAAATTTTTTGAAGAAAAAGGCTTTTGTGAAATGATTGAAGAAGAAACCTGCACTTTCACAAATTTTATGGAAAAAGTTGAAAATTTGCAAAAAAACAGGCAAAAAATCATAAAAAATATGGAAAAAAGTGCAAAAAATCATGCAACCGAGCAAATTGTCAACATAATTGAAAAATATTCGAACTGAAGAAAATTAACAATTTTTACAATCCTAAATACAATTTAAAACAAAAATCTATTTTCTATTTTTAAAAGAAAATTAACATAAAACAAACATAATTTTGTTAATGTTTTTTCCACATTGGAAAATTTGACTTTTCAAACTGCTCAATCTGCTCCAAGTTTGGAAGTCCATATCCCTCTTGATACATCTCAAAGCCCAAAGGCTGACACACACTTAAAAGCATTTTTTTGATTTGATTTGGCGTTGCATTTTTATATTTTTCAAGCAACAAACAAACCACACCCGCAATCATTGGCGTTGCAACGGAAGTTCCGCTCAAATGTGTGTAGGCGGTTTTTGTCCCGCACGAAACAATGTCCACACTTGGCGCAACAACATCCGGCTTGACATTGCGAAATGCCGGACCTCTCGATGAAAAATCGGCAATTTCAAAATATTTTTTGTTATATGAAAAATCATCATATCGGTTGTCGTCAATGCCTCCAACAGTGATGATTTGACTGCTTGTGCCGGGAGATTTTATGGTTTGATATTCCGGACCACTGTTTCCTGCTGCCGCCACAACCACGCAACCATCTTTCCAAAGTGCATCCGCACCAAGCATGATTGGGTCGTTATGTCCAAGAGGTTCACTTCCAAAACTCATACAAACAACATTAATTCCAAGTTTTTTGTGATGGTCAAAAACCCACTCCATAGCATCCAAAATTTTGTTCGCACTCGCCTCTCCGTTCTCGTTGAGGGCTTTAAGCGCATAAATTTTAGACCGAGGCGCAACACCCGAATATTTAAACTTGGACAGCGCCCCATTTCCAGAGCACACTCCCGCAACAAATGTGCCGTGTCCATTGTCATCATATGGCAACTGTTTCCCATTAATGAAGTCCACAAACGCTTCAACACGCGGTTTTCCAATCAAGAAATCACAGTGCGGCGCAATTCCCGTGTCAATAAAAGCAACTCCAATTCCCTCGCCATAAAGCGCCAAGGCATCCTTTGCCAAAATTTTCTTGGACACATACATCATTGCGTTTGCAACAGAAAGTGAGAACAAAAAATCCACCACCTCAACATTTGACAACGAAAAAATATCCTTTTGCGGTGCTTTGCAAAGAAACGCACCGATAAATGAATAGGAATTTAAAATATGTATTCTTTTTTCGTCCAAAATTCGCTTCGTTTTTTCCATATTGGCAGATGTGACAAAAAAAGGAATGCTTTTTTCAGCATTACAGATTGCAATTTCATTCAAAAGACGCCTGTCAATTTTGTTTACATTCATTTTAAACTTTCAATAATCCTCATCATGTTTTCGTAGGTTTGAGTTGGAAGATAGACTTTAATTTTGTCAATTGAAGCCATCAAGCCGTCATAGTCAAAAACTCCATTCGATTTTTGCGTTTGAATTTCCTTTGCAAGCATTTGCATAAGTTCGTCTGAAGAAAGGTTTTTAAGTTCGTCATAAGCCTCATTCAAATTTCGTTTTGAAGCATGACTTGCATTTTTTGAAGAAGCACTTTTTGCACTGTTGTTTGACATTTCGCTCAGTTTCATAAACTCCCCTTTTGACATTTAAGATTTGGCAAGAATATGTCAGATAGTTCAATATATGAAAATTTAAAATTTTTGAACACTTCACAAAATTTGATGCATATAAATAAGCATGAACAATTTTTTCAGGTCTCAAGGAAAAAACTTACAAAACAATAATCCCGCAAATGCCTACTATCCCGAACCAATCTCTTTCAAAACGGAAAATGACGCACAACAAGCAAGTGCGCAAAATTTTTCATTTGACAACCAAAACAATCAAACTGACTTTCAAAACAATTTTTCAAATAATGACGGAAACTTTTTTGAGAAGTTTCAAAACAACGAACAAAATTCTCAACAACAATCTTTTTCGTCCGACAATCATCAAAACGGATTCAACATTGCAAATTTGATGAACATGCTTAAAGGCAACAACTCCAACGATATGTTGACAAACATTTTGACAAGTGGGCTTCTAAACTCCAATCCAAACCAAAAAGGAACAGCCGAAATGCTTGCAAAACTTATGAACAATCAGCAAAAAAGTTCCAAAAAAGAAACAGACACAAAACATAAAACAACTTTTGAAGAAATTTAAAAGAAAAATTCGTAAATTGGTTAAAAAATTAAATTTATTTATATATTTTTAATTTTTTTAGAATATTTTTAATATTTTTTTATATTTTTATCATTCTTATTTTTAAAAAATAATTTTATTTTATATTTTTAAGCTTAAAAATAAACAAATTAACACAAACATACATTAAATTTGCACAATTTCCTTCATTTTTTGATGTTTTTTCTTGTTTTTCCTCAATAACCAAAAGACTTCATTAAATTCTAAAATAATAAAATAAAAAAAATTTATTAAAAATAATAAAAAATATGTAAAATTATTTTATTTTTTTAATTTTTTTCATAAAATATTAATTAACAAAATAATGTTTTAACATTGTTTCCAATATTTGTCAATAAAAAAACTTAGACAAAAAATCTAAGTTTCTTAATTTTTTAAATTATTCTTCAATCACTTTGCCGTGCTCAAAATAGATTTTTCTTTTGCAAACTTTTTCTGCAATTTCTGGACGCGTGCAAGCCAAAATCAAAGTGGTGTCTGGAGTTTTCATTTTCTTAATCAAACTTAAGATTGCATCAACATACACATCTGAAATTTCATCAAAAATGTTGTCCACCAAAAGCAAATCCAACTTTCTGAAAGAAAGACGAATGAGTGACAAAATATATTTGTCTTCTTTACGGATGTTTTTCACTTTCTCATCTCTGATTTTCTCAATTGAAAAATCAATTATGGCGTTGTTTATCATCTTTTCTGCCTCAGCAGGTTTGACACCCTTTTTGTTTAAAATGTATTTAAAATTTTCATAAACAGTTTTCTTTTCCAAAAACACAGGACAATATGGCACATAGCCCACACTTAAATCTGTTCTGAAATCAACCTTTTTAAGCGGAATTCCTTTGATGTAAACTTCTCCAGAATCATAGTCCTGAAGTTTTGCAATCACACGCAAAAGAGTTGTCTTTCCGCTGTTCTGCTCGCCAACAAAGGCAACACTTTCGCCCGGCTCAATTTCCATACTTATGTCTTCAAGAGCATAAAATTCTTTAGTGTATTTCAAATTAAGATTTTTTATTGACAGCATTTCTCCAACCCCCATATTTCAACAATGAACATTTTTTGAATGCACTTTGCTGAAAATACTTTTTTCACATCTATGATAACATAAATTGAGAAAAAATAAAAATGATTTGCAAACTTTACAAATCATTCTTTTTTCTCAAATCGTATTTCGATGTTTATTTTTCAATTTTAAACTTTTGATGTCCAACTTTTTTCCATAACTACACAACTTTTTGTTCCACTTCCAAAAGCATTGCCCAATATACGAACTTGGTTGTTAATCATCATTTTCACAATTTTTAATTTTCTTTGTGGTATTTTTTGTTTTTCGTGAGAATTTATTCTTCAGACTTTTTCACCTTGACAGTCACTTCGTCAGAAATAGGCTCTGACAAAACCAAAATTCCTTCTCCTGTTTCTTCGTTTTTCTTTGGCTTCCCAACCACCATTCTGAAAGTCAAGTCCACATCCATATTCGCCGAAAACCTGAACACACGCGTTCCATATGCGTCATAGTCCAAATATCCCGCCTCAGTTCCAACGCCATTGGTTTTGCTGATGAGATATGTCAAATTATACCAATAATCCGCACGAGGCAACGAAAGGGTGTAGTCATCACCCAACTCCTCACCAAAAGTCAACATCAAATTTTCTTCGCTCGACTTGATTTGAAGCCCAACATGCTTATCATTGACACGCTCGTCCTCGTCCAAAATCACCTTGATTGCATATTGCGTAGATTGCGCTGAAGTGATGTCGCTGATATGCGCGCAATTCACCTGCGTTCCATCTTCACAGCCAGCAGACAAAACACAAAGCCCAACGCAAAACAAACTGAATACACCAATCATAAACTTTTTCATAAAATTATTGTGCACTTTTTGTTTAAAAATATCAAAAATTCGAAAATAAATTAAATTTTCTTGAATAAATTTAAAAGCAAATCAAATTTTCTTGAATAAATGAAGTCAACTTCCAAAGTTTTTTTTAGTCAACAAAAAAAAGAGTTGCCTCATTGACAACCCTTTAATTTTCATTAGTAAAAACTCATCATTTTATTGAAACATTTAATTTCAACCAGAATGCATCCAACTCAATAATGAAAATCTTGTTTTTGTTTAGATTTTTCTTAGATTTGCTTAGAAATTAACCTCAATAAGACCAAATTTGCCATCGTTTCTTCTGTAAATCACATTCACTTTCCCTGTTTCTGCATTGAGGAAAATGTAGAATGTGTGTCCCAAGCGCTCAATGGCATCTTTTGCATCTTCAAGCAAAATTGGCTCAAGGTCAAAAGTCTTCTTTTTGTAGATGTCAGGAAGTTTGAGGTCTGGAAGTTCATCCAAAAATTCAAACCCAACAACTTTTGTTCCACCACGCTTTTTCTGTTGAAGTTTTTCTCTGTTTCTGACAATCTGCTTTTCAAGTTTTGGAAGCGCGAGGTCGATGTTGTCATACATATTCTGTCCTGAAACCTCCGAGCGATACAAAAGCCCCTTGTTTGTGATTGTCACTTCAAGTTTTTGGTTTTTGTTTTGCTCTGAGCAAACAACTCTTGCAGAAGCACCCTCACCAAAATATTTGTCAAGGCGAGAAAGTTTTTCTGTCATGACATCCTTAAAACGCTTTGCGATTTTATATTTGTTTTCAATAAATTCAACTTTCATTTTTTTCTCCTTTTTAAGCGAAAAGCACTCTCACTTTTCTTTATGCTTGTTTTTTGTTTACATCTACATTCTAACAAATTTTTTTGCAATCTCAAAACGATTTTTCATGATTTTTGCAGTTTTGTCCTTTAAATAAACAAAGATTAATAAAGTTTTGCCTTTAAGCATAAAGTTTTGTTTTTTCTTAAGGTTTTTCATTCTTTCCCGTTGAATGTCAGTCCTTTTCCGTCAAAACCAACTTCAATTGTGCCATGGTCTGGAAGTGCGCCAAGCAAAATCTTCTCAGCAATCCGGTCTTCAATCTCCTGCTCAATGAAACGCTTAAGCGGTCTTGCACCATAGATGAGGTTTGAACCCTTTGCGACAACATAGTCAATTGCCTTTTTGTCAACAACAAGCTTCAAGCCTTTTGCAGACAATCTCTTGTTGATTCCTTCAATCATGATATCAGCAATCTTGATGAGGTCTTGTTTTGAAAGACTTTCGAAAATGCAAATCACATCAATTCTGTTGATGAGTTCCGGTTTAAATTTTTTCTTAAGCGCATCCATATAGATGTCGCGCTCGGCAAGTTTTTCGGTGTTTTCTGTTCCAAAACCAAGTTGACGCTGTTGTCTGATTTCGTTTGCACCAATGTTGCTTGTCATGATGATGACTGTGTTCTTGAAAGAAACCGTTCTGCCTTTGCTGTCTGTCAGTCTGCCATCATCCAAAATTTGTAAAAGTGCGTTCAAGACTTCTGGATGCGCCTTTTCAATTTCGTCAAAAAGCACAACACTGTATGGTTTTCGGCGAACTTGTTCTGTCAACTGTCCACCCTCATCAAAACCAACATATCCTGGAGGCGAACCAATCAGTTTTGAAACTGTATGACTTTCCATAAACTCGCTCATGTCAATTCTGATGATATTGTTTTCATTGTCGAAAAGTGCTTCAGCAAGTGCTTTGCAAAGTTCCGTTTTGCCCACACCTGTTGGCCCCATAAACAAGAAAGAACCAATTGGTCTTTTGCTGTCTTGAAGCCCGACGCGCGCACGCCTGATTGCTTTTGACACCGCATTGATTGCCTCATCCTGACCAACAACACGCTTGTGCAAAATTTCTTCCAGGTGCAAAAGTTTTTCTTTCTCGCCCTCTGTCAGTTTTGTCACAGGAATGCCTGTCCATTTGGAAACAACCTCAGCAATTTCGTTCTCGCCAATCTGACCACTTCCGCTCTTTTTGACAATTTTTTCGTTTTGAACTTTCAAGTCGTTTTCCAAATTGATGATTTCAGATTGCAATTTTGCTGCCTTTTCATAATTCCTTTGAAGTGACGCCTCATCTCTGCTTGCCGAAAGCGATTTGATTTTGTCTTCCAAATCTCGCACTTTCTGAGGTTTCAGCGTGAAATTAACCTTTGCACGCGCACAAGCCTCATCAATCAAGTCAATTGCTTTGTCTGGCAAACTTCTATCGGTGATGTATCTGTCAGAAAGGTTTGCTGCAGCCTCAATTGCCTCTTGTGTGATGATGACCTTGTGGAACGCTTCATAGGTGTCTTTCAAACCTTTCAAAATTTCAATGGTTTGCTCCACCGATGGCGGATTGACCATGACAGGTTGGAAACGACGCTCCAAAGCCTTGTCTTTTTCGATGTATTTGCGATATTCATCCGTGGTTGTTGCACCAATTGTTTGAAGTTCGCCACGCGCAAGATATGGTTTCAGCATGTCTGATGGGCTTGTTTCGCCCTTCTCACTGCCAGCCTGTGCAAGAGTGTGAATTTCATCAATAAAGACAATGATATTTCCGCTTTGAATGATTGTTTCAATCACATCTTTCAGTTTTTCTTCCATCTGACCACGATATTTCGTGCCAGCCATAAGCCCACCAATCTCAAGCGCATAGATGTTTTTGTCTTTAAGTTCTTCTGGAACATCTCCGCTTGCAATTGCCTGAGCCAAACCTTCCACAACTGCCGTTTTCCCGACACCCGCTTCACCAATCAAGACAGGGTTGTTTTTTGTTTTTCGACAAAGAATTTCAATCACTCTTTGAATTTCGTCTTCCCGTCCAATCACAGGGTCAAGTTTGTGCTGTCTTGCTTTCAAAGTTATGTCGCTTCCCATTTCAAGAAGTTTCTCTGGCAATGTGCTTCCAGCCTGAGAATTTTCGTCAGTTTTCTTGCTTTCTTTGTTTCCGCTTCCAATTTGCAACGATGCCATAAGTTTTGTTTTCATTTCGTCCACATTGACATTGAAGAAATTTTCAAGCATTCTTGTGGCATAGCAACTTTTGTTGGAAAGAATTGCCAAAAGCAAATGTTCTGTGCCAATGAAAGAATGCCCCAAATCCATGGCGATTTGTTGCGCAATTTGGAAAAGTTCTTTGGTTCGTGGCGTCAACTCCACACTTCCAAAAAGTGTGACACCACTTGATGATTCTTCAAAAATTTCAAACAGCGCGTTTTCAGTGACGCCATATGATGCCAAAAGTTTTGATGCGGTACAATCGGAAACGCTGACAAGTCCATAGAGAATATGCTCTGTCCCCACCAAATTGCTTCCAAAACGTAACGCAATTTTGCTTGCATTCTTAATCACTTTTTCAATGCTGTCTGAAAAAAGTCCATTATTAAGTGCCATAAATGTATCCTCCTTTTAAAAACCCAAGAAACTGCAACGGAACCAAATTGTTCAGGTTTAAATCTATATAAATTCAGCAAAATCAAAAACAACCAAAGTATCATTGACACATTCTATAATTAAAAACATCAGTCATCTTTGAAAAATCTCATAAATCGGCACAAAATTGCTTCAAAATTTGCAAATTAAATGCCTTTTGACACAATCTCTCGGATTTTCTTATTTATATACTCAGCCCGGACGCGTTCTTCCTTTAAATTTTCAGAAAAATTTTCAATTTCTTTCAATTCTTTCAAATTGGCTGTGCATCCCTCCACCGAAAGCCTGTCAAATGCCTTTTGGTCGTGAATTTTCAAATATCCAAGCGCATCACCAAACTTGACAAGAGACAGAAGTTCAATCATTTCTCTCTCTTGCAGAAGCGAACATTCTTTCAAAACCCCATATGCACGGAAAATTTCGTCCACAAGCCTGTCATGGTTCACCGACAAAATGTCCTCGCGTGCTGAAAGTTCCATCTCACAAGTTTGATAGACAAATTCGGAAACACTGTCAATGATTTCCTCTTCGCTCATGCCAAGAGAGTTTTGATTGGAAATTTGATAGAAACTGCCATATGTTTGCGTTCCCTCGCCATAAATTCCACGAATGGTGAAACCCGATTTGTGCGCGTCTTTTTTGACAATTTCAATTTCTTCGTTCCTCTCAAGTGCTGGCAAAAAAAGCATGACGGAGGCGCGCATGCCCGTGCCCAAATTTGACGGAGAAGAGGTGATGAAACCATAGTCGTCCGAATATGCCACATCCACTTCCGAAAGCAACAAATCGTCCAATTTTTTGATTTCGCGAAAAGGTCGAAACAAATTAAACCCCTTCACAATGCATTGTTCCCGAATGTGATCCTCTTCATTCATCATGATGATGAGATGTTCGTCTGGCGAAAGTGCCACCGCCGAAATGTCCTTGTTTTCAATCAATTCCTTGCTTATGATGTGACGCTCCAAAAAAGCATTGCACTCATTGAGAGAAAGTTTTTTGAGTTTGATTATGTCAAAATCACCATATTTTTCCAGCGCATGAGAAACCGCGGACACAATGAACTCTGCGTCCTTAACCTCTCTCAATTTCGTGAAAAAATTGAAGCCAGAAACATTTCTTGCCAGCCTAATTCGAGATGAAATTGCAATTTTTTCAAAATTTTCGCTCATACTTAAAAACATTTTAGCAAAATTTTCGCGCACAATGCAAAAAATTTAAGCATAATGCATCAAAACATCGAATTTTGTAAACTTCAAGTTTCAAATTTAATTTCAATTGAATGATAAATATTGCAATGATGCCGTTTATTTTTCGTTTTGCTTGTGCCTTTTTCCGCCATACATTTTGTCAACCACTTCTTTGATTGACGGCAAATCATAGCACTTTTCACACCCAACAAACCCTGTTTCCAAAATTTCATCAGCGCTTGTGTGGCATTTTGGGCATACTTCCATTTTTATGCCTCCTCTTTCTCAATTCCTTTCATTGTCAGAGAAATTCTTTTCTTTGCAAGGTCAACTGAAAGCACCTTAACTTCCACAACGTCACCAACTTTCACAACGTCTGATGGATGTTTGACAAAACTGTCTGAAAGTTGAGAGATGTGCACCAATCCGTCTTGGTGAACACCTATGTCCACAAAAGCACCAAAGTCAACAACATTGCGCACAACTCCTGAGAAAACCATACCCTCTTTTAAATCTTCCATATGGATGACATCACTTCTGAGCACAGGCTTTGGCATACTTTCGCGGATGTCACGGCCCGGTTTGAGAAGTTCGTTTGTGATGTCGTTGAGTGTTGGAACACCAATTCCGCACTCCTCAGCAACTTTCTTTTCGCCTTTTTGCTCAATCATCTTTGGCAAAAGTACGAGGTTGCCATTTTTGACATCATCCTCAGTCAAACTGAAAATTTTCAGAAGTTTTCTTGTTGCGTCATAACTTTCTGGGTGAACTGCGGTGTTGTCAAGCACATTTTCGCCACCAACAACACGCAAAAAACCTGCGCACTGTTCATACGCTTTTGGACCAAGTTTTGGCACACTCAAAAGTTCTTCACGGCTCTTAAAGCCCTTTGCTTTGCTTCGGAATGTGACAATGTTTTTTGCAATTGACATATTAAGCCCCGAAACATACGAAAGCAGACTTGGGCTTGCTGTGTTCAAGTCCACACCAACGCTGTTTACGCAATCTTCCACAACACCGGTCAAAACTTCTGTCAAGCGGTTTTGTGGCATGTCGTGCTGATATTGCCCCACACCAATTGACTTAACATCAATTTTGATGAGTTCTGCAAGAGGGTCTTGAAGACGGCGTGCAATTGAAACCGCACTACGCAAATTGACGTCATAGTCAGGAAATTCCTCAGCAGCAAGTTTTGAAGCGGAATAAACCGAAGCACCCGCCTCGCTGACAACTGCATAGCTGACAGGATGGTCGCAATGCTTGATGAGTTCGGCAACAAAAATTTCACTTTCTTTTGATGCCGTTCCATTTCCAATGGCAATGATGTCCACTTTGTGCTTGTTGATCATGGCAACAAGTTTTTCCATTGCCTCTTCAGTTTTGGAGCGAGGTGGAGTTGGATAGACCACCGTTGTGTCAAGCACCGAACCATTTTTGTCAATGACTGCAATTTTGCAACCATTGTGATAGCCCGGGTCGAAGCCCATGATGATATTGTTTTTGAGAGGCGCTTCCAAAAGAAGAGGACGCAAATTGACCTCAAACATCTTGATTGCTTGCTCGTCAGCCATATCTGTGAGGTTGTTTCTGCATTCGCGCTCAAGAGATGGGAAAAGCAATCTTTCATATGCATCGTCAATCACCTCATCCATGATGGCATTGGTGTTTTCATTGTCTTTTTTGAAATATTTTTCAATGACAGGTTTTGTCAGTTTTTCATCAATTTGAATTTCAACCTTGAGGCATTTTTCCTTTTCGCCACGGTTGATTGCCAAAATTCTGTGACTTGGCAAATTTTTGACTTCCTGCTTGAAGTCAGAATAGGTTTCATATGTCAAATTGTTTTCGTTTTCCAGCAAAGTGCAAGCAATGAAGCCCTTTGTTGCAATGATTTCACGAAGTTCCTTTCTCAAATCTGCGCTGTCTGAAATGCGCTCTGCAATGATGTCTTTCGCACCTGCAATTGCCTCTTCCACAGTTGGCACTTCCTCAGTGATGAATTTCTTTGCCTCTTCCATCACATCAACATCCTTGCGCTGTGCTTGCAAGATGTCTGCCAATGGTTCAAGTCCTTTTGCAATGGCAACAGAGGCGCGCGTTTTGCGTTTTGGTTTGTATGGACGATAGATGTCCTCAACCTCAGTGAGCGTCATGGCGTTTTCAAGTGCAACTTTAAGTTCGTCAGTCCACTTGCCTTGCTCGGTGATGACCTTTTCCACCTTTGCTTTTTCGTCATCAAGATTGCGCAAATATTTCAATCTGTCCGCAAAATTTCTCAAAACTTGGTCATCGCAAGAGCCGTGCATTTCTTTACGATATCTCGCAATGAACGGAATTGTGTTTCCCTCATCAATAAGTTCGATGATGTTGTGTGTGTAGTCGCTTCTAAGCCCAAATTCGCTTGAAAGTCTTTCTTCAATTGTCATTTTTGTTTCTCCTTATTTGTTGTTTGATTTCCATAATGATTGTATCACAACTTGACACATTTTTCATAAAGATTTCACCATTTTTCTGCAAAATCTCACCATCAAAAATCGTCATAAGCACATCTTTTTTCGACTTTTCCCACACAAGTGTTTTCAGTGCGCTGGAATATAGCGTTGGGGTTTTTGCCACCACAATGAAGTTTGCAGAATTTCCCTCGCATATGCCAAAGTCATCAATTCTCAAAATCTGTGCTCCCGCATATGTGGCAATTTGGAATGTGTCCTTTTCATCAATGACATCCACCTGCTCAAAAAGCTCGCGTTGCGTCATAATGATTTGCCTCATAAACGCAAAAAAATCAATTTCAAAACTGTCTCCACTTCCCATTCCAACAAGAAAATCTTTTGCTTTCAACGACATCAAATTGGTTGGTCTGATTCCTGATTTTCCGTCATCAGATGGCGTCACGCAAAATGCGCAGTCATATTGCGAAAATAACTCCAAATCGTCTTTTTCAAAACAATTTCCACCCACAATTGCGGCTTTACGGTCAAGAAATCCAAAATCTTCCAAAACATGCGGAAGAGATTTTTTATATTGCAAATCAATTGTGCCAAGTTCCTCAAGCGTTCGCCCGCACCTGAGAAACAAATTGGCCTCATTTTTCGCCACAAAGTCTGTCAAATTGGCAAGTTCTTGTTCGGTTTTTTCTGAAATATTTTCAAGCGAAACCGAATTAAATTCGTTTGAAACGCACGAAAATTTTGCATTTTGCACAATTTCCTCATTGTCCGCTTTTAAAACATTCTCGCAACCTTTGTCGTCAGCACATATGGAAACATCATTGCAAATTGCTCCCGCCAAAACATTCTTGATTTTCATAAGCATCTGAATGTTGACAAGGTTTTGGGTTGCAATTTCGCTGTTCGCCTCTTGCTCTTCCTCATCAAAATTGAGATAACTTTTCATAAATGCAGTTTTGGAATTGCAAAACACATTCACAAATGGAGGCAAAACAAAGTTCCCCTTAAGGTCAATAACCTCGTCTGAAACACTCGCCTCAATCATTCCGCCTTTGCAACAACTTTGCTTTGACGAAGCAGAGATTTTGGAATTTGGTGATGTTTTTGAAATTTTGACAAACTTTCCGCCTTTCACAAAGAGGTCACAAAGCACAACATCTCCAGAAAACAAATCAACAACATTGGCATTCTTAAACAATTTTTGCATAGAACATCCTTTAAATATGAATAATAAACTAATGAAATTATACAACAAAAAAGGCTTGGAAAGCAAATGAAAGAGCGAACAATTCTTCATTCGGATGTCAACAACTTTTTTGCCTCCGTCGAGTGCGTCACAAAACCCGAACTGCGCAGAAAACCTGTTGCCGTCACAGGCAATCCCGAAAAACGAACGGGCATAATTTTGGCAAAAAACGATGTTGCCAAAAGTTTTGGTGTCAAAACAGGTGAAGCAATTTGGCAAGCACAGCAAAAATGTCCCAATCTCGTCACCCTGCCACCGCATTATGATGTCTATGAGAAAATTTCGCGCGAACTTCACAAAATCTATCTTTCCTACACCGACCTTGTCGAACCTTTGGGCTTGGACGAATGCTGGCTGGATGTCACACCGTCGCTTTCCTATTTAAACAAAGGTGGCAAAGAGATTGCAGACGAAATCAGAGCGCGCGTGAAGAAAACTTTTGGCTTCACCGTGTCTGTTGGAGTTTCATTTTCAAAAATTTTTGCCAAACTTGGAAGCGATATGAAAAAGCCCGACGCCACAACAGTGATTTCGCGCGAAAATTTCAAAGAAAAAACATATCATTTGCCACTAAACTCCATAATTGGAATTGGTGGACGCTTGACAAAAAAGTTTGAAAAAATGAATGTGTTGACAATTGGCGATTTCGTTGGTCTTAAGGAAGATTTTCTGCAAAAAATCATGGGCAAAACCGGCGTCGAACTTAGGGCAAAACTTTCGGGACAATTGGTGGAGCCTGTGGCGTGCTATTTCAACCTTGCCCCACCCAAAAGCATAGGCAACGGCACAACCACAATTTTGGACATACAATCGCGCGAGGACATCAACAAAGTGGTGTCCTATCTTTCCGAAAAAATTTCCACACGTATGGCAAACGGCAACTTTCAAGGCTGTTGCATTTCGGTCACCCTCAAAACCGCAGATTTCGAGCGTTTTCACCACAGCCGAACAATTTTTCCAATCAGAAGCAGTGAAGAAATTGAAGAGCAAGCCATGAGCCTGATTGACTCATTTTGGAAATATGACCGCAAAGTGCGAGCCGTGCGCGTGCGGATGTCCACTCTTCAAAAATTGGATAAGATTGAACAACTTTCCTTTTTCAGCAAAGAGTCGGAAAGTCTTGTCAAAAGCGTTAAAGAAATCAAAACAAAATATGGCGATGACAAAATTTTCATTGCAAGTGACACAGCCTCGTTCATCAACCGCAAGCCATAAGAGATGTTTGGAATTTTATGCATAAAAATTCAATTTTGACTCCTTAAAAGGCAACTTTTATGCAAAAATATAAATTTTTTTGAAAATTTATTAATTTTGTTTTGACTTTTTTGTGAAATGATTTATAATGTCAATATACAGGAGAAAAACTATGGAAAACAAATATAAACTTTTCACAGAAAGATTTTATGTTGGCGAAAGATTGACAAAAGACAACTTTTCGACAAACATGGACAAAAAGGAACTTTTGGACAAGACCTATTTCACAACTTGCGACATGATTGCCGACCTCTTTGCTTCAAACATCGTTTATGGAAAGTTTAAGGATGTTTTGCAAGATTCATATGCAACAGTTGCCATGTTTGACGGAAGCAAAGCAAAAAATTATGATGAATATGTTTCTGCTCTCAAAGATTTTGTCGTGGAATCTTTGAAAGAAAGAAACGATGTCAGATTTGTTGAAACTGAAGTTTATTCAGAGGACTATCCATATGTTCCTCAAGCACAAGCAAGCGCCTCACAATATGCGCGTTCTTTGTGATTAGATTTTAAAAATTAAAATCAGAAATTTTCAATTTTTCTCCCTTCCAATTTGACAAATACAATTGCACCTAAACAGACAAAAATACATGAGTTGAATATAAAAATTGAATATAAAAATGAATTGAATAAAATAAAAATCAAATAAACCAAATAATTTAAAAATCAAAAAATGGACTTACAAGCAAAGTCCATTTTCTTTTTTACTTTAATTTTAAATTGTTTAAAAGTTTGAATTTGAAAGTTTGAAGTTGTTTCAGTTTAACAAAGTCAGCCTTCAACCTCAACAACCTCCGATTTTGCATTTGGAGTGTTTGTTGACTTTTTCTTCTTTTTTGCTTTGTATGCAACAGCCCAAAGTGCTGGGGTGATGAACAAAGAAGAGTAAATTCCTGCAACTGCTCCAACCAAAATTTCAAACAAGCATTCTCGGACACCCGGAACAGCAACCAATGTGGTCAACAAAACAAGCAAAATTGAGGTGATTGCAACAATTATGGATGTTGTCAACATCTTCTTGACAGAAACATTGGCAATTTGACGGTTGTCAATTTTTGAATTTGCATTTCGTGCCATTTTGACATCTTCGCGCAAACGGTCAAACATTGTGATTGTGTTGTTTGTCGACAAAATTAAAACAACGAAAAGTGCAACAAAGAACGAAGTGTTGATTTGAATTCTGCAAATCAACATGACAGCAATCATCACAAGGATGTCGTGGAAAATTGCAAGAATCGATGCAAAACCTGTTGTGAAATCGAAACGAAGCCCAACATAAAGGAACACCAAAACAAGCGCAACCAAAAGGGCAATCATGATGTTCATCAAAATGCCAGAGTCTTCACTTGCTGTTGAAATGCCACCATTTATGACAAGAGCACTGTTGTCGAAATTTTCAACCTCCTCCAAAGTCACATCCTCTGCAACAAAGCCAAAAGTTTTCAAAAGTTCAAGATGAATTTCATCATTCACAGCATTGATTTGCTCTGTTGAAAGTGCGGAATCGTTTTGAAATTCAACATAAACCGCATCACCTCCAGAAACTCCAAGTTCGACATCCGAAATTGATGTCTTTTGAATTGAAGAAATTTTCAAACCGTGTTCTTTCAACACCTCTTCAATTCTGTTTTGAATTTCAGCGAAATCTTCATCAACATCCAAAACTTCAGAGGCGTATTCTCCAGAGTTGTCAATGAAGATTGTCATGTTTGAACCACCGGTGAAATCAATTCCAAGGTTGAAGCCCAAAGTGAAAAACATGACAAGTCCAACAAGGACAATCACGATTGGTGCAATCAAAAACCATTTAGAATTTTTCACAAAATCAAATTTTGAATTTTCAAGTTTCTCATCGCAGGAGAACTTTTCGCGTTTTCTTGTCTTAGTCATTTGCTTGTCCTCCTATGTTTGTTTGCGTCAAAACTTCAACTTCATCATTTTTAACTTCATCATTTTTGATTTCGGCATTTTCTTTGAAATGTTTTGTTTGTTTTGGCAGATGAAGTTTTTTGCCATTGACGCTGTTGAATGGAAGATACCACTTCGTGAAGAAGCGCAATGCCACAAGGTTCATGAACAGTGCAAGCACAGTTCCAATCAAAAGAGTGGTGGCAAAGCCTTGCATTGCATATGTGCCAAAAATCAGAAGCACAATTGAAACGATGATGAGCAGAATGTTGGAATCAAAAATTGCCCAGAAAGAGCGCTTGAAACCACTTTTCACAGAAAGAGGAATTTTCTTTCCAGAGCGATATTCCTCACGGATTTTTTCAAAAATGGTGACATTTCCGGCAACCAGCATAATCACGCTCAAAACAATTCCTGCATGTCCTGCCAAAGTGAGTTGAACAAGAGGAATTGCTTGCAAGAAGAACAGCATCAAAACCATGTAAATCACAAAAGAGAATGATGCAAGAAATCCAAAATCGCCATATCTAAGCCACATCAAAACCATGATGAGCACAACAGCAACAGCGCCACCAATCAAAAAGTATGTGAGTGCGTTTTCACCAAGCGTTGCAGAAAAATTGGCTTGTTGCACTCTTTCCATTGAAACATTGAAAGTTCCGCTGATGATTTGAAGTGCATAGTTTTCTGCATCCTCAAGCGTTTCAAAACTTCCTGAAATGAATGTGGAATTTTCTGTGATTTCACTTTCAACAGTCAAAGACAACGATTGGTCGCCAATATAGACATAAAGTGTGCCACTTCCACCATTGTCGCTGGCAACTTCGCTTGTCAATTCGGCAAATTTTTCGGCACCCTCATCATCAAAAATCAAAACAACGCCATAGTTGCCATCTTGATATGAAGCAACCACATTGGCAATGTCTGCACCTGTCAACCTTGCCTCGCCATTTTCTTCTGCCGTCATGCGAAGAGAGGTTGGCTCTCCAAGAAGTGACAAAACATTTTCAGATTCTTCATCAGAAGAAACTTCAATTCTGATTTGAGAATCACCTTGTCTTGTGATTTTTGCCTCTGGACACCTTGTGCCAATCACAGATTCCAATCTGTCAATTGTCTCCTCAATTGCTCTGTCCAAAACCCGAGTTTCACTGTCGTCAGTCAACGTGCAATCATAGACTGCGGCAGTGCCACCGCCCAAATCCATACCTAAAGAAATGGAATTTGCAAAGCCATTGAAATGTTGAGAAGAATATGGAATGTCAAAACTGCAAAAAGACAGCACAAGCCCAACGATTGTCAGAATTGCAACTGCCACGAAATTTAATATGGAATTTTTCTTACTTTTATTTCGAGCCATCAAGTTCCCCTTAAAAGATTGTCATAAAACACATCTATTTTAATACATTGAGGAGCCGATGTCAAACAAAACTTTAATTTTTTTTCAAATTTACGCAAATAATTCCGCAAATTGCGCCAATGACGCTTCCAAAAATGATGTCATTAATCAAAGTCCTGTCAAAACTGAATGCCCCATCAAGAATTGAAAACACCAAAAAGGCAAGAATTGTGAAGAAAAGTCCAATCAAAAAACCGCAAAGAAGCCCCGATTGTTTGTGTTTTTTCATTCCAACAAAAACCCCAAGAAAGATGGAAACACCTTTGATGACTTGATTGACCGGCGCAATGACAGAATCGGAAATGGATGTGAAACGCAAAATAAAAGCAAAAATCAAAATTCCAAGAAGTGCCGTTGCAAGCCCAACTGCCACTCCTTTCAAAATGCAAGTCCAAATGCTTCCACCTTTTTTCTCTGTTTTAAGTGCTTTCACTTTCATTATTGCCTCCTTTTTGCAAAACAAACGAAATTCTTTTGATATATCATATGCGGACAAGTTTTGCAAAATGACAAATGAAATTGCTTTTAAATATGTTTGTAAAGTGTTTTGTAAAATGTGTGCACATATCTTGAAAGCGTACACATATTATGAAAGCATTTTGTTTTGAATTTAAAGCGGACAAATGCTTGACTTTTTCGTTTTCAGTTTTCAATGAAATTTTTTGTTTGACATTCTTAAAGAATTTGTTTGACATTCTCAAAAAATGTGGTAAAATTATGTATATATAAATTTTTTCTTTTTGCTGATATTTCGTCTGGTTTTCTTCTGATTTTCGCTTTGCTTTGAAACAAAAATTTTGTCCTTTTGAAAAACCAAAAATGTAAAAAGAAACAGGAGAAGTTTCACATAAAAACTTCAAAAGGCATCAATTTAAATATGAGTAGAGCCGATGAAAACTTCAAAATCATAATTGGAGGTCAAAAATGGACAACAAACCAAACATTGAAATTGAACATCTGACACATGACTATGGACACGGCAGAGGTGTTTTTGATGTTTCCTTTCATGTCAATGAAGGCGAAGTTTTTGGTTTTCTTGGTCCAAATGGTGCAGGAAAATCAACCACAATCAGACATCTTATGGGTTTCACAAAACCGCAGTCTGGAAGCACAAAACTTTTCGGGTTTGACACTTTCAACAACGGCGAAAAATTTTTGGACAGAGTGGGATATATTCCCGGTGAAGTTGCGCTCCCTGCAGGTCTCACAGGCTGGGAATTTTTGGATATGATGAAAAAACTTCGTTCTGTCAAAGATGACAAAATGCTGAAATATCTTCTGGAACTTTTTGAAGTCAATCCAAAAGGCGATGTCAAAAGAATGAGTTTTGGCGGAAAGAGAAAACTTGCCATCGTCACCGCTTTTATGCACGACCCCGAGGTGCTGATTTTGGACGAACCAACAAGTGGGCTTGACCCAATCATGCAAGAGCGATTTGTGCAATATTTAAAAGAAGAGAAAAAGCGCGGAAAAACCATTTTGCTTTCCAGCCATGTCTTTTCAGAAATCAACGACACGAGCGACCGCATTGCCATAATCAAAGATGGAAGAATTGTCTCAGAATTTCACGCCGAAAGTTTCAAACACTCCATAAACAAAACCTACAAAATCACAACAATAGATGCAAAAGAAGTGGAAAAACTGCAAGAGGCATTTAAAAAAGAAAATCTTAAAATTGTGGATGTGAATGGAAATGAAATTTTGGTCAACCTCGACATTCAGGACATGAACAAACTGATTGATGTCCTCTCAAAATTCAAGGTTTTGGACTTTTCAGAAATCAAAGAAACATTGGAACAATATTTCATGAAATACTATCAAAATTGACAAAAAAGAATAAAGAAACTAAAGCAAATTTAATTAAAAATTCAAAAAAAACACCAAAAAGAAAAATTGCTAAAATTGCAAAAAAATGCAAAAATGTCAAAAAAATGCAAAAATTTTGCAAAAATTTTGCAAAAAAACATCAAAAAAATCTTCATTTTAAGCAAAGAGGAAAATCTTATGGAAGAAATTGTGATTAAAAATCTGACAAAAGATTATGGCGATGGCCGAGGCATCTTCGACCTCAATTTTTCCATAAATAAGGGCGAGACTTTTGGCTTTGTCGGGACAAATGGTTCTGGAAAAACCACAACGATTCGAAGCGTCATGGGTTTCATCAAAGCGGACAAAGGGGAAGTCACTGTGCGCGGACTTGATGCATGGAAAGACGCCGAAGCCATCAAAAAATTTGTCAGTTACATCCCTGGCGAAATTGCCTTTCCAGACTTGCTTTCAGGAAATGAGTTTTTGAAAAATCAAGCAGAATTTCAAGGACAAAAAGACACCTCAAAAGCACAGCAATACATCAAACGCTTGAAACTTGACCCATCTGCCCCTTTGAAGCGCATGAGCAAAGGCATGAAGCAAAAAACCGCAATCATTGCCGCCCTCATGAAAGATGCAGACATCCTCACTTTTGACGAACCAACAACAGGTCTTGACCCGCTGATGAGACGCGAATTTTTGAAAATTGTCAAGGAAGAAAAAGCAAAAAACAAAACAATCTTCATTTCCAGCCAATCTTTTGAAGAATTGGAAGAAACATGTGACCGTGTCGCCCTCATCATTGATGGAAAAATTGTTGAGATTGCCGATATAAATCAACTTCACAATTCCGAGTTCAGACAATATAAAGTTGAGTTTTTAAATGAAGAAGATTATGATTCATTCAAAAAACTTAAATTCAACATCATTCGCGACCAAAAGCAATACAATCAAGTGACGGTCAAAGTTGAGAAGAAAAATGTCAAAAAACTGTTTGAAGCACTGAAACCCTTTGCAGTCAAGTTTATAAGTGAAGTCAATGTGACGCTTGAAAAACACTTCAAAGAGAAACTCAATGTTTTGCACAAGAAAGTCATTCCTTTTGAACTGACGAAGAAAGATATTAAAGCGCTGAAACATCAGCAAAACTTGGAAGAAAATCAAGAAAACACAAATCTTGACAACAAACAAATTGACAAGTCAAACAACAAAACAGATGAAAATTTGAATGACAAACCAGACAATGAATCAGAAACTAAATCGGAAACCAAATTGGAAAACAATTCGGAAGAAACGTTAAATGGAAATCAGAAAAAGAATTTAAGCAAGAAAAGTCGTTCAAAAAAGGAGGTTAAAAATGTTCAGTAAACCACTTTTCAAACAATCATGCAAAGCAAACGGAATGTTGTGGGCAATCATCACCGCCGCAACCTGCATTATGCTTGCCGTTTTGGTGCTTGTGATGGGCAACTCAAACATCTCACAAATTCAAGACTCTTTAGGTGGTGCAATCACAAGAAATGTTGCAGAAGCGCAAATTGAAAGATACAGCATGAATTTCTATTACACCCTCAACACCTCACTGCAACAATATGACACCTATAACGGTGCACTTTCAGGGTTCTCTGGGATGATTTTCAGTGCTTATGAAGAAAATCTCCAAGAAGAAACCTCAGGCTCTGAAGCAACTGACGAGCAGAAACAAACAGCAATTGAAAACACAATGGCAGAGCCTTCACTTTCACTCATTCCAGCGGACTATCAGCCAATCATTCGAAGCATTTTGGAAACATATGCCTTTGGAAATGTCTCTCAAGAACAAGCCATTTCAATCGTGCTTCAAAACACAATTGTCAGTGCCGTGTATGACAACGCCTATGCCCAAACACAAGACGAGACCTCTGCAGCACTCACCTCAGGAATTGTGCAAAACGGACTTTCGGCATATGTTGCACAAAAGTCAACAGCAAATTTGGATGCAGACACTTTCTCAGAAAATTTCATTCCAACCGCCATGACTGCAACCTTTTCTCAAGCCTTTGAAGAATATGAAATCACCTCTGATGAAATTCAGGAAATTTCCGAAAATGGCATAACCAATTTTCAAGCGCAAATTTACATCAAATATGGTGCCGATGCAGATTTGACAAGCCTCAATTCCACCGAAGTGACAACACTTATCAACAGTTTAACAGAAAGTTTGATGGACGAACTTCCAGACGATGTCTCAGGTTCTTTGGAAGAACTTGGCGACATGGACATATTTGCACTTGTTGTTGGAGAAATCTTCTTCAAAATTGCCGGCATTTTGCTTCCAATGATCTACATCATCATGACTGCAAACTCGCTCATCTCTGGTCAAGTGGATTCGGGCTCCATGGCATACACCCTCTCCACACCAATCAAAAGAAAGTCAGTTGCTTTCACACAGATGTGCTATCTCATGCTTTCAGTTTTTGCAATGTTTGTTTGCACAACAATTGTCGGAATTGTCTGCCTGCAATTTGTCAAACCTGAAGTCGCCACAATCAATGCAGGGCAAATGGCGCTATACAACCTTGGCGCTTTTGTGACATTGTTTGCAATTTCTGGAATATGCTTCCTCACCTCCTGCATCTTCAACCGAAGCAAAACTTCCATGGCAACCGGCGGCGGAATTTCAATGTATTTCCTCGTGGCAACAATCTTGGGTCTGTTTGGCGCAGGGTCGTTCCCCTCCATGATTCGAATTGACGCCATGAACATTTTTAACTACACAACAATCATTTCGCTTTTCGACACAACTTCAATCTTGGCAGGAACGCTGACTTTCCTTTGGAAATTTGCCATTCTGCTTACAATCGGAATTGTTTGCTTCATTGTCGGAACTCATGTATTTGACAAGAAAGATTTGCCGTTGTAAAATTCAACAAACAACAGTTTGTGGACACAAGCATTTAGAAATGAATAAATTTAAAATTGAATTTAAAATATCGATAAAAACACATAAAAACAAAATATAATCAAAAACTCATTTAAAATTGACAATTTCTTAAAAAAATCGCAAAAATTTTGCGATTTTTTATTTTTGCTTAATTTTAGATTTTGCAAAACCTATAATTTTACCGAACCACAATAAAAACAAATCTCATTTGTTTGTTTTCAAGTTTTGTTTAACCTTGAAGAAATCTCGCCAAGGGTCTGGCTTTTCAATACGCTCCAATGCGCTTTTTGCGTTAATTTCGTTAGGTGCAATTTTGTCAAGTTCGTTCCACGAAATTGGCATAGAAACCTTCGCCCCTTCTCTTGCCCTCAAAGAATATGGTGCCACACTTGTTGCGCCGCGCGTGTTTCGCATAAAATCCACAAAAATTTTCCCTTGCCTTGATTCCTTTCGAATGTTGGTGGTGTATCTCTCTGGCCATTTACTTTCCATCAGATGAGCCACACTTTCAGCGAAATCATGAAAAACATTCCAATCAGCCTTTGGAACAAACGGAACAACAACATGATATCCCTTTCCTCCGCTGGTTTTGAGAAAAGCCCTAAGCTTAAGCCCATCAAGAATTTTCTTCAAATCTTTCACACCCTGCCTCACTCTTTCAAGTCCCAATTTTTCGTCCGGGTCGAAGTCAAAAACCATCATGTCTGGACTCTCCAAAGTTTTTACATGACTTCCCCAAGCGTGAAACTCAATTGTGCCAAGTTGCACTTGCTTGACAAGTTGTTGCGCACTGTCAACATAGAAATATTCTTCCGTTTTCCCCTCTTCATTCTCAACTTCAACTCTCTCAACATCCTCATTTTCCATAGGGTGTTTTTTGAAAAAGGAATCTTTCAGCGCGTGACACCTAACCACACTAAGCACCCGCCTGGAAATGTATTGCAACATTCTTTTTGAAACTTTTTCATAATATTGTGCCACTTCCATCTTGGTTGTTTTAGGTTTCTTGAAAACAACACGATTTGGATTGGAAATTTCAACATCCAAAATCAAATTTTTCTTTGACGATTTACCAATTTTTTCTACTGCAACATAGTTTTGTGCAGTTTGAACGCTGTTTTTGCTTGTTTTTTTATCATTTTTCTCAACACTTTGGTTTTTTGCATCATCTTTCAAACCCAAAAGAGACTTTTTGACATGTGAAGTGGACTCATTTTGCTTTGAGTTATACTTTCTATTTTTGACATTTGTTTCCTCTTCGCTTTCATCTTTTACATCAACCTTAGTCCCCTCAAACACAACTTCCCTTGCTTTCTTGTCTTCTCTCAACCCCTTGAAACTTGCTTGACGCAAGAGGTGTTCTTTTGTAAGTTCCGCATATTGAATTTCTGCAACAAGTTTAGGTTTAAGCCAAACAACATTTTCGTCTTTCAAAGGAAAATTTTTCAAATAAGTGCGTTTGGTTCTCAATTTTTCAAACATTTTTAGAAGTTTCTCGGTTATTTTTTTGTCAAGACCTGTTCCTGCACGACCAAAATAATTCAAAGAACCATTTTCATATGCTCCCAAAATCAACGAACTAAGTTCTTTTTTATCAGAAAAATCATAGCCTGCAATGACGAACTCTTGACGATTATAGCACTTGCATTTCACCCAATTTTCATCACGCAAAGAATCATATTTTGAAGTCTTAACCTTTCCAACAATTCCCTCAAGTTTCAATTTTGATGCAAGTTTGAAAAATTGCTCTCCTTTTCCAACAATATGGTCGCTGAATTTCAAATTTTCTGGCGCAACTTTCAAAAGGTCAGAAAGCAGTTGCTTGCGTTTCAAAAGCGGAAAATTTCTCAAATCTTTCCCTTCCAGCGCAAGCAAATCAAAAACCATATAAACCGGTTGTGCATCACCGCCCTTTAGGTGATTTTGCAAGGCTTGAAAATCAGAGCGTCCTTGCTGGTCTGTCACAATAATTTCTCCATCCAAAACAAAGGCTCTTCCACTTGCAAGTTGCGTTATTGCGCTTGCAATTTCAGGAAATTTACTTGTGAAATCTTTATGGTTTCGTGTAATCAAACGCGTTTCACCATTTTCTGTGAAGGCAACCATTCGAAAACCATCATATTTAATCTCAAAAACATATTCATTCCCACTTGGAACAGCGTCCATCATCTTGCAAAGTTTCACATCAACTTCATCAAATGGATTCTTTTTTCCATTTTTTTTGATTTTTTTAAGCGTTTTTACCTTATTTTTCTCTTGTTTCTCAATTTTTTCTTTATTCTCTTCCATTTTCTTTTGGTTTTCTTTTTGCTTTTCATCCATAGCAATTTCGGTCATAGTTCTTCCCGTTTTGACACTTGTGACAAAATTGGAAGTGCCATTTTCATCAAGCGCAAACTCATCTCGCTCCTTAATCAAAAGCCAATTTTTCGGGTCTTTTTCAAGCCTAACAATCGTCCATACACCTTTAAGTCTCTTGCCAAACAACTCAAATTTAAGCACTCCCTCTTTCAGTCCTTTTTGAAAACTTGCAGTTGGCTTATATGTGCCATAATCCCACAGCATAACAGTGCCACCGCCATATTCTCCCTTTGGAATGACACCCTCAAAGTCGGCATAATCAAGTGGATGGTCCTCAACCATAACTGCAAGGCGTTTGTCTTTTGGATTGTATGAAATGCCTTTTGGAACAGCAAAACTGATCAGCACTCCTCCCCATTCCAACCTAAAATCAAAGTGGTCATGAGATGCAATGTGATGCTGAACTGCAAAAACTTTTTTTCTTGACTTTGTCCTGTCAATTTTTCCAGATGGTTCTGATGTCTTGTCAAAATTTCTTTTTGACTGATATTTTAAAAGTTTTTCCATAAAAAGAATATATCCAAAAATTTAAAATATAAAATTCAAAGAAATAAATCAATCTAAATTTTAAATTTAAAATAAAATAAATTTAATTTATTTTTTATTTTTTGATTTAATTTTTAATTTATTCTTTAATTTATTTTTTAACTTGTTTTAATTTAATTTTACTTTTTTGTTTATTTCTGTTATTTAATTTGTTTTTTGCTTGTTTTTATTTGATTTTTCGCAAACAAAATCTAATTATGTCAAGAATTTTAAATTTTTACATTTTTTATCAAAAATTTATTAAAATATTAACAATATTTTATATTTTTTTATTATTTTGCTAATTTTCATTAAAAATAATGTTTTTATTTTTAAAATTCGTTTAAATTAATTTTTATATAAATAAAAAAGACAGGAAGCAATAAAACTTCCCATCTTTAATTCATAAATCAATAAGATTTTTAATTGATTTTAACAATACTTATTTGAGCATTGCTTAATGAAACTTCATTTGTTGAAGCGTTTTGAAGTTGATAAACACTTCCAGCAGTTGCATCAACAATTGCGAAACCTGAAATTGTTGTTGAATCGCTGACAGGAATGTCTCCATTTGATGTGCTTGTGCCAACTGTTTCTGAAGAAGGTGATGTTTCTTGCAAGTTCAACGTAATTGTTTGTTCAGTTGTCGGGTTGCTTGCCGTTGCCTGCCAAAGAATAAGATATCTTCCCGCCTCATCAATTGTGATTTCGCCATTTCCAGTATTATTTGTTATGTTTTCTTCTGTGGCTGTTGTTGGAAATAAAACTGCAGCAGATGTTGCAACAGTTGCAGGACCCGTATTTGATGCTGTAAGTGTTGCCGTAACGCCCGTTGGACCTGTTGGTCCTGTTGGACCTGTGGCACCGGTTGCACCCGTTGGACCCGTGTCACCTGTCGGACCAGTCGCGCCCGTTGGACCCGTGTCACCTGTTGGTCCTGTTGCTCCGGTGGCTCCAGCATCTCCTGTTGCGCCCGTTGGACCTGTGTCACCTGTTGGTCCTGTTGGGCCTGTAGCACCGGTTGGGCCAGCATCACCTGTTGGACCAGTAGGACCAGTCACTGAAAGACCTTGTGCACCCGTATCTCCTGTTGGGCCTGTGGCACCCGTCGGACCTGTCGGGCCTGTTGCTCCGGTCGGACCCGTTGGTCCGGTTGCGCCAGTTGGACCGGTTGCGCCAGTTGGACCGGTTGCTCCGGTGGCTCCAGCATCTCCGGTCGGGCCTGTTGCTCCGGTTATGGATGCTCCTGTTGGACCGGTTGCGCCTGTAGGGCCGGTGGCTCCAGTGTCTCCTGTGGGACCGGTTGCTCCAGTCGGACCCGTGGCGCCAGTTGCGCCAACCCCCGGTCCTGTGGCGCCAGTTGCACCCGTTGCACCTGTCGCTCCGGTTGGGCCGGTTGGACCAGTCACTGAAAGACCTTGTGCTCCGGTTGGGCCAGTTGGTCCTGTGGCTCCAGTCGCTCCGGTTGCGCCTGTTGGTCCAGTTGGACCAGTCGGACCTGTTCTTCCGACAGGACCCACAGGACCGGTTGGACCAGTGAATCTGAACACAACATTACATCTACTTCCAAAAGGATTTCTGCTTCCACAAAACAAATTGTTATCGCTCAAAATTTTTTCCTCCTTTGAAATTCAAGTTCAATAACATTTTATGTGAAAAACAAAGAAAAGTGAATGATTTGCAAGTTCAACAATCACAAACACACAAAACCATTTGCACACATATAAGATTGAAAGGAGAAAATTATGAAAAATCACTATAACACCCTTGACACAAACAACATAGGCAAACTTTCGCTTGCGCAAAACACTCGTGCGGACATAATTGGAGAATTGGATGCAATAATTCAATATGAAAATCACATTGCAAGTTCAAATGACAGCATTGTAAACAAAACACTTCAAGACATCGTTGCAGAAGAAAAAGTGCATGTCGGGCAACTTTTTGGACTTTTGTTCTATCTCGACCCTGAAAGCCAAACCCAATTTGAAAAAGGATTAAACGAATTTTATTCCTCAAATCAATCATAAAATGTGTCAACTTTAAGACAATTGCAAACACATCTTTAAACCAATAATGCAACTTATTCTTATCTGTTTTGAGACTTAAATTGAAAAAATAAGCAGACAAACTGCTTATTTTTGATTAAGAACACTCTTGAATTTTAAATTGATGTATGATATAATCAAGTCATGGAAAACAAATTTTCAATTAACAAAAATTTCAGACTTTCCAACGAAAGAGTTGTCAAGTTGTGTTTCATCTCAACGAAAGACGATTTCCTCATCTGCGCACTTAATGACAGTGGAACTTCTGTTGGAAAATGCCGATTTGAGATTATTGACAAAACCATTCATCCCCTAAACAAAAGGCAACTCCAAAAATTTTCTCACCATTATAATGAAGGCGGTCAATCAGAAAATCCATTGTTTTTGGTGAAAGAAAAAAATGTAAACAATGGTGAAACGCGTTCATACATCACAACAAAACGTCCACAAACTCCACCAACATCCGACGCGACAACCTCCTCAACAAAGGTTTGCAAACTGCAAAGCATTGAAGTTCTTTCAGACGAATTTTTTAAAGTTGGGCTTGGAAGTGCCATGTTTAAAGAAATGGAAAAATTTGCAAAAACGCAAAACTGCACACAAATTGAAGCATGGTTTTCGCCATATGGCAACTTTTGGTCGGGCTCACAAGGATTTTACACAAAAAACGGCTTCAAAATTGAAAAAGATGAAAATGGAACAGTTTTCGCCACAAAAGAAATTGTGTCTTTTAGGCAAAAAATCTAAAAATGTTATTGCTCTAAACTTGCCATTTCATTTGAATTTTCTTTTTTCATTTGCTTGATCAACTTATCATATCTTGACTTAGAGCGGATTAAGAAAACTCCAGAAACATTGAAAAGCAGCCCAATTGCACAGATTATAATCATCAAAATATTTGCCGAAGGAATCACTTTATATAGCAACAAAATTATTAAATAACCCACTATATAACCTATGTTTGCATATAAATCATACATAAAATGATGTTCTCTCTTAAACGATTCAAGTTCTTGAACCTTTATGGTGTTTAACCTTGTTGAATATAAGTCGTTTTCATAAAGCCTTTCAAACATATAATGAATGACTGAAAATATCACAAAAGAAACAAAACTTGTCCAAAACGCAATTAATATGCAAGATATACTAATCATAACTAACGACAATATTATGTCGAACTTATAGTTTTTTGAATTCATAAAACAAAGAAGAGTGATTATTGTCAGCGCCGCAAAAATTGAAGAATAACTACCCAAAGAATATTCCGACCCAACCTTCAAAAATAATATGACTGGAAGAATCGTATAAATCGTTCCACCCATGGAAAATCTGAAAAAACCATAACATAGATAGAAGTCTTTAACATGAGGATATTTACATGCCTTTTTGCAATATGTTTTCAGTTGTAGTTTGTTGTCATTAGCATCAAAATCTTGCATAAAAATGGAAAGCACAAACATGCAAACAGCAACAATTCCAATTATGATAAACAGCCATGTGTATGACAATTTATCAATAATCAACCCGCTTAAAAATGGAGCAGCAATCTTTGTTAAATTTGAAAAAATTGAACTTTTTGCCATAAACTTTTTGGAATCTTTTGAAGATGTTGCTTTCATTTCTCCTATTTCATGAGGACATCCAAAGCATGAATTTGCAAGTTCTTGAAGAAAATAAAACAACAAAATAATGGGAAAAGTTGGTGATTTGATTAAAAGACAAAGAATAATCAAAATCGCATCAGAAACAAAACTTAATCTATAAATGATCATAGCGTTGCGTTTATTAATTACGTGAAGAACCACAACTGAGATAATTTCAGCGAAAATAATAGAAAAGATCAATGCACATAAATATAATTCCAAATTACTCTCTAACGAGTTGAATATATAGACATTAAGAAAAATGGTTGAAAATGTGACCATAATATTTCTTAATAATTTTTCACAGATCAATATCGCTTTTTGTTTTTTGTTGTTTTCTTTTATCTCTTGTAGCATAAACATTTTTCCTATTTGCATTATAGTTAAAACAAAATTGTGATGGTATTTCTTTCATTTTATATGATATCATAAAACAACGAACAAAACGTTTTTCCGACAAAAATTTACAAGTGCCAAGTTTTCAGTTTTTAGCAAAAAGCATTTGATGTTTAAATCAAATGCTTTTTTAAAACAATCTCTGAGACCTAATCTTTCTTCTCTTTTTTAATTGATTTTTTATCAGTCTTTATCGCCTTTTCTTCTTCTTTTTCTTCTTTTGGAATAATGCGTTTGAGGTCAATTCTGCCTTTTTCGTCAACTTTGATGACTTCAACTTCCACACTGTCACCAATCTTGACAACATCTTCAACCTTGTCAATACGCTTGTTTGAAAGTTTGGAAATGTGAATCATCCCTTCCTTTCCACCTCCAAGGTCAACAAAAGCGCCAAAGTTCATGATGCGCACAACTTTTCCGTCATAAACATCTCCAACCTCAACATCTTCTGCAATTGAAAGGATGATTTTCTTGGCTTTTTCGTTCATATCCGCGTCAACTGAGGCAACATAAACAGTTCCGTCATCCTCAATGTCAATCTTCACGCCTGTTTCGTCAATGATTTTGTTGATTGTCTTTCCGCCCGAACCAATCACATCCTTAATTTTGTCTGGGTCAATTGTGAAAGTGATGATTTTTGGAGCATATTTTGAAATTTCTGCTCTTGGCTTATCAATGCAAGCAAGAAGTTTCTGCATGATGAACATTCTTCCAATTTTTGCCCTTTCCAACGCTTCTGTCAAGATTGCTTTGTCAATTCCTTTAATTTTAATGTCCATTTGAATTGCTGTCACACCTTTGGCTGTTCCTGTCACCTTGAAGTCCATGTCGCCAAGGAAATCTTCAAGTCCTTGAATGTCGGAAAGCACGGCAACTTTGTGAGATTTTTCATCCTTAATCAAGCCCATTGCAATTCCAGACACAGGCGCTGAAATTGGAACACCTCCATCCATAAGTGCCAAAGTCGAACCACAAACGCTTGCCATTGAAGATGAGCCGTTTGATGAAAGCACTTCTGAAACAATGCGGAGTGCATATGGGAAAACATCTTCTTTTGGAATGACAGGTTCAAGCGCGCGTTCTGCAAGTGCGCCATGTCCAATCTCTCGGCGTCCTGTGCTTTTAATCATGCGTGCCTCGCCTGTGGCATATGGTGGCATGTTGTAGTGATGAACATATCTGTTCACTTCTTCATCATCCAGCCCATCCAATTTTTGAACATCGCTGAAAGTGCCAAGTGTCAAAGCGGACAAAACTTGAGTTTCACCTCTTGTGAACACTGCCGAGCCATGAACTCTTGGAAGCAAGCCAACCTCGCACCAAATTGGACGAATTTCATCCAATTTTCTGCCGTCTGGACGGATGCCCTCGTTCAAAATTTTGGCACGAACTTTCTCTTTCTTAATTTTATAGAGCACATCTCCAATTTCGCGCTCTTTTTCTGGGAAGATTTCTGCAAAGTGAGCAAAGATGTCTGTTTTTGCCTCTTCTTCGCGCGCCTCACGCTCTGCCCTCACATATGTGTCAAGAACATGGTCATAGAGTTTGTCTGCATATTCTCTGACAGCACTGTCAATTTCGTCTGGAATGACATAGTATGGAATTTTTGGATTGACAGGTTTGCCAATTTCTTCTTTGACTTTCTTCATGAAAACAACAATTTTTTTGATTTCTTCATGTGCAAACATAATGGCATCAAGCATGACACTTTCTGGAATTTCATTTGCGCCCGCTTCCACCATCAAAACAGCATCTTCTGTTCCGCTGACAGTCAAATGCAAATCGCTCTTTTCGCGCTCTTCCTGATTTGGATTGATGACAAATTTTCCATCAACCAAGCCCACTTGAACCGAGCCTGTTGGCCCAAGGAATGGGATGTCAGAAATTGAAAGTGCAAACGAAGAACCAAGCATTGCAAGTGCTTCTGGGCTGACATCTGGGTCAATTGAAAGTGCGGTTGCAACAACCACAACATCGTTGAAAAAGCCTTTTGGGAAAAGTGGACGAAGAGGTCTGTCAATCAGACGAGAAACCAAGATTGCCTTGTCACTTGGTCTGCCCTCACGCTTTTTGAACCCACCAGGAATTTTTCCAACTGAATACATCTTCTCTTGATATTCCACAGAAAGTGGGAAGAAATCAATGCCCGGCTTTGGCTCTTCACTCATTGTGACGTTCACCATGATTACGGTGTCGCCAGAGCGCACCAAACATGAGCCGTTTGACTGCCCGCAAAGTTTTCCTGTTTCAAATGAGATGTCTTTTCCTGCAACATTAATCACAAATTTTTTGTATTCCATAAACATTTCCTCTTTTTAATTTTTCATTGATAAATTGTTTGCATCATTTGCCATCTTGTTTGTCGTTTTCATTCTGCTTTGTTTCGTAATTGTCAAATTCGTCCAATTTTTCGCTTGACTCGTTTGACTTTTCGCGTTTTCTTTCCCAAACAGAATAGATGATGTAATAGACAGCATACGCAACCAAAATGCCTGTTGTGACATAGTGAAAGATTGAATTATTGTAGACAATGTTCAAAATCACCATAACAAAACAAATCACACACAAGGCAAGATTGATGATTGAAAAAATCAGTTTCTTTTTGTTCATTTTCCTCTCAATTTAAAAAAGAAAGGGAGCAAAAAAAACAACTCCCCCTTTCTTTACTTAATTTCTCTGATGTTTAATTCTTTGATAAGTTTTCTGTAAGCCTCAATGTCACGGTCTTTAAGATATTGCAAAAATGCTCTACGCTTTCCAACCATAATCAAAAGACCACGTCTTGAGTGATTGTCTTTTTTGTTGACTTTGAGGTGTTCTGTCAAGTGGTTGATTCTTTCAGTGAGAAGAGCCACTTGCACTTGAACTGAGCCGGTGTCATTTTCGGACTGTTTGAACTTTCCAATGATTTCCTGCTTCTTTTGCTTGTCCATATTCCCCTCCATATAAAATTTTTCTCCCATAACGAAGTTTTGGGTCTGAAGGAATTCCGCAAAACTGCGTCAATAGGTCATCGACTTTCATATTTTAACACACAAAAAAAATTTTTGCAACAATTTTTGTAAAATTAATCAAAAAAATGACCTTTTTCATATTAATTATAATTAAAGACTTTTAATGACTATGAAGAAATTTTTTCTCGTTCTTTCGAATTGGAACAATTTTGTCCTCTTCGTCCGCAGTTTCCAAAGATTTTTTGAGTGCGTCCATAAGGTTTGCAATGGTTTTTGGCTTCTCTGCTTTTGGAGCATGAATTTTCTGTCCGGCAATTTTGTCATCAATCGCCTTACGCACACGCTTTTTATATTCATTTTGATAGGCATTAATGTCGAATTTCTTTGTCATGTTTTCAATCAATTTTTTGGCAAGTTCCAATTCTTCTTTTTTGACAGCATCAACTGGTTTTGAAACAGGATTTTCTTGCACTTCATCTGCAAAATGCAATTTTGAAACCACCAAAAAACCGTCAATCGCACGCACAGCAAGCAAACTTTCCTTTGTGCCCAAAACAGCCTTAGCAATGCCAACTTTCTTTTCGCTTGCAAGCGCTTTTTGAAGCAAAGAATAGGCATTTTTTGCACCGTTTGGCTCGACATAATATGAATCTTCAAAGAAAATCGGGTCAATTTCATCAAGTTTTGAAAATTGCAGAATTTCAATGTTTTCATCTCGTTTGGTTTTCAATTTTTCAAGTTCTTGATTTGTCAAAATGACATATTTGTTTTTCTCATATTCATACCCTTTCACGATGTCCTCAGGCGAAATTTTTACCGGGCAATCTTCGCATGTTTTCTTATATTTAATCCGCTTTCCCGTCTTTTTGTGAATGAGGTTAAAGCCGATGTCAGTGTTTTTCGTGCAAGAATAAAGCGTGATTGGAATATAAACCAACCCAAATTGAATTGCGGTTTTGATTTTTGCCATAATGCCTCCATTTTTGCATATTATGTGCAAAAAGTCGTCAAAAAACACAGAAAAAGAAGGCAAACTCAATGTTCACCTTTTTAATATAAAATTTTCAAGTGAATTAAAATTTTAAAGTGGAAAATTTGTCATTTCAACTTATCCATAATTTCAAGCACCAGCTTTTTGTTGTCTTCGCTCAATTTGTTCCACTTTTCAATCACCTTGCGTTCTTCGTCATATGTTGCAGGATTTTTGCTGAAAAATTCGTCAGTTGAAACGCCCATAACTTTAATTGCGTCCAAAAGCATTTCGGAAGGCATGTTAAGTGTTCCCATTTCATATTTTCCAACATACCCATCACTCATTCCAAGCCTTTGAGACAAATCTCTTGCGGAAAGATGAGCTTTTGTTCTAAAAAAGCTGAATCTCTCCACTAAAAATTTTCTATATTCGTTTTTATATTCTTTCATATTTAATTTCCCCAATAATATTTTAAAATTATTCATAAATCCAGATTGTCACTGAAAGTATGCAAAAAAGTTTGAAATTGAATAATTTTATGTTATAATGAGTAATATGAATGATTTAATGCGAATTTCACGGAGGATTTATGAATAAATTTGTTAACAAGAAAAAATCGTGCCACCTGTCTGAAAAAATCTGCATGGCACCAGAGGGAAAACAATCCAAACCCTCTTGAAACCTATCTAACACGCTATTGTGATTTCTTCATGTGAATTTAAAAAATCCAAAACAGATTTCTCGCGTTTTTGGCGCCAACAAAAAATATTTAAAATTTTTTAATTTTCTTTTGCGATTTCTTATTGTTATGGTATAATACATAAAAGTTTCAAACAAAAAACAAACTTTTTAAGAGTAAACAATTAGATAAGGAAAGGAAAATTAAAACATGATAATCACACTTGTCACCGACCAATTTTTTCAAAACAACCATGGAACAAGCGTTTCCGCTCAACGCATTCATGACGAACTTGTCAAAAGAGGTCACACTGTCAGAGTGCTTGCTGTGTGCAACAATAATGGCACGGCTTATGCTTTAAAGGAGAGATATTTTGGCAAGCCAATCACAAAACTCATCAATTCTCAAGGGTTCATTTTTGCAAAGCCAGACAAAGACACCATGAGAAAAGCAATTGAAGGCGCTGACATTGTTCATGTTTATATGCCTTTTAAACTTGGATATAAAACCATCAAAATGTGTCGAGAAATGAATGTTCCATGCACAGCAGCTTTTCATATTGTGCCAGAAAACATCACCTCCACACTGTATATGGAAGATTTCCATTTGCTCAATTTTTCGTTGTGGCAAAAGTTTTATAATTCCACCTACAGATATGTTCAGCACATCCACTGTCCATCACTTATGGTGGCAAAACAACTGGAAAAACACAAGTTCAACTCAACTCTACATGTCATCTCAAATGGATATAACAACATCTTCAGAATGCAAAAAGAAGAAAAACCAGAGATGTTCAAAAACAAATTTGTCATCACTTTTGTTGGCAGATTTTCGCGTGAAAAAAGATATGACCTCATCATCAAAGCCGTGAATGCAAGCAAACATCGCGATCAAATTCAACTCATTTTCGGTGGAAAAGGTCCAGTGAAAAAACAAATCATGAAGATGGCAATGAAGTTGCCAAACTATCCTGTTTTCAGTTTCTTCACACAACAACAACTGATTTCGCTGTTCAATTTTGCCGACTTATACATTCACCCCGCCGACATTGAGGTTGAAGGCATGAGTTGCTTGGAAGCCATCGCCTGCGGATGCGTTCCTGTGGTGTCTGACAGTCAGAAATCGGCAAGTTCTCAATTTGCAGTTTCAAAGCATAGCATTTTCAAAAATGGAGATTTCAAATCTTTGGCTCAACAAATTGATTGGTGGATTGAACATCCCGAAGAACTTAAAGCAGAAAAAGAAATTGTGGCAAAGCACGCCCAAAACTTTACAGTTGAAAAAAGCATGAATTTCTACATTAACATGTTCGAACAAGCCATCAAGGATTGGAATAAAAATTTTGACGGAAAGGCAAAGGACGCCCCAAAACCAAAAATTGTCAACTATTATGAAACAACCGAAGTTGAATGATGAAAACAAAAGGCAAAATTTTTAAAATTCTTTTACGATTCTTCTTAAAAAACGCAAATTAAATCTCGCATTTAATAGACAAAAAACAGCATGCAAAAGTTGCTGTTTTTCTTTTTAAATGAATCAAACGAATTAAACAAATTGAAATGTAAAATTTTAAACCACTTTTTCCACATTTAATTTAATTTTTAATAAACATTTGTTGGTTCAGCGCTCGTACAAATCTATTTTGAAAGCTCATCGTCTTTTGTGGCTTTTCTGACTTCTTTGGCATAAACAGAATAGGCACTTGTTCTGGAAATTCCTCCCAAATTTTCCCCACTCTGATTTTTCTCAGCACCAGAGTCGTCTTTTTCACCTCTTTTTTGAATATATTTCACATAAGCACTTGTTTTTGTTGGAATTGTTCTGTTTTCTTCCATTTCTTTTGTCTCCTTTTTAAAATTCAAACTGCTTAAGTTTGCAACCAATTTCTTTTATGTTCCTGTGCGTCTTTTGCATTAATTCGCATTAATATGATTATTATATCACAAAACACAACATTTGTCAAATCCCAATTTTAACAGTGCCATTGGTCCAAGATTTAAACAAACCTTCCAAATTTATGCCTGCACTTTTGCTGAAACTTTCAATCAACCTTTCGGAAGAGGAGTTTTTGAAAGAATAGTCTTCAAAATAGTCACGCAAACATTTGAAAAATTTTCGGTCACTCATAGAGGAACGCACACAGTCAAACAAAAGCATCCCTTTGGTGTAGGTGCAGTTGACATATTCTGGCTCTGTTGCAAATTGGTTTAAATTCCTGTCCATACTTTCATCGCACTGCCCATAAATTGAAACAAAAATTCGGACAAAATTTTGATATGTTGCCCGTGCGTTTTCCATAATGACTGAATATTGCAAGCCATATTCGGAATTTTTCTCATAAAACAATGCACAAGAAAATTCCGTCAACCCCTCGTCCACCCATGCATCCGTGAACTCATTGTTTCCAACAACGCCATACCACCACTGATGAGCAATCTCATGCACAATCACATAGTCCACAGTTTCCGCGTCCAAATCGTCTGCAATCATGACAAGATTTGGATATTCCATACCGCCGAAACAAAAATCGTTTTTGACAACAGAAAGTTGTGAATATGGATATTTTCCAAAAAGTTCTCCAAAGGTTTCCACTGCTTTCACTGCAGTTTCCAAGTGTGCCTGCGCATTGTCATCGTCATAAAAATAATAATTAACCGTCACACCATCTGCGTCCGCACTGATTTTTTCAAATTTTTCAGAAAGAACAAAGCAAAAATCTCTCACTTTTGGCGCCGAAATTGTTGCTGTCACCTCGCCCGCATTTGAACTTTCCGCCGTCACCTCACTTGTGCTTGCAAGTGTGAAAGATTGTGGGTATGTGATTTCAACCTCGAAATTGGAAACATCAGAATAAAACGGGTCGCCATTTGTGGCAAATTCATTTTTGACAAAACCATTCTCATAAACGCACGCAATCGGGAAAAAGTTTCCAAAATTGACCGTGCTGTTTCCATAGCCAAGTCTATGGCGGATGTTTGCAAGATTGACGCAAAACTCCATGTCAATTGTCACTGCTTCATTTGGAAAAAGTTCTTCGACAAGAGCCACAGTCAAAATTGCTCCGCTTTCACTGATTGAAAATTGCGCCACCGTTCCGCCCACTTCAACACTTGAAAACTCAATGTTTCCAAAACTCTCTCCATTTGGATAAGCTCGCGTCGTGTAGGATGTCGAAACCACCTTTTGCCCCTCATCAAACGCATTGGAATAAAGGAAAAAGCAAACCTCGTTCAACACATTGTCTGAAGAATTAACATATTCCACACTTTGAGCACATTGCAAACTCTTGGCATCGTCATCATAGGTGGCAGAAATTTGATAGGAACTCAATTTTTCTGCATTTTGACCACATCCCACCAAGAACAGAGGCAGGCATAAGAGCAGAACAAAAACAAAATTCAAAACAACCGCAAACTTTTTCATGGAATATTCATATTCTCTTGTCCGCAAAAACATTCACTCAAAAAGTTGTCAAACCAAACACTTTTGTGATATCATTATAAATGATTTAAAGTTTTCTGTTGGCTCGCAAGTTGAAAATGTGTAGTTATGCAAAAATTTTATAAACATCAAAGTCCATCATTAAACTGAAAGCGTTTGAAAACAATTTTGAATGTTAAGTTGGAGACGGTTTTAAAAATTAAAATAAAATCGTCACAAAAAAAGGAGACATCATGGCATTTTGTAAATATTCCATAGATATGCTGGCAAACAACACCACTGTTGTGGACAACATTTTCATCAACAACTATCTTCCCTATGCCGACGCCGAGGCGGTGAAGGTGTATCTCTATGGGCTCTATAAGTGCCAAGACTCCAACGCCACCGACAACACTTTGGAGCATTTTTCCAAAGAACTGCACATGAGCGAAGAGGAAATTCAGAAAAATTTTGAATATTGGCAAGAAAAAGGTTTGGTGCAAATCTTGAATGTCATCCCATTTGAAGTGCGCTTTTTGCCAATCAGCGATGTCATCAACAACACGAAAAAATATAATGAAAAAAGATATTCCAACTTCAACGCTCAGGCACAAGAAATCTTGCGCGGAAGAATGATTACGCCAAATGAATATCGTGAATACTATGACATCATCGAGCGTTTGCATATGGAAAAGGAAGCGCTTTTGCTGGTCATTGATTTTTGTGTCAAAACAAAAGGCGACAATGTTGGTTATGCTTACATAACCACTGTTGCGAAAAATTGGATAAGCCAAGGACTGACAACCGCCAGTCAAATCAAAGACAAAATTCTTGAAATGGACACCTTAAATTCTGGAATGGATGGTCTCATCAAAACGCTTGGCTTGAAACGCGCGTTCACTTTGGATGAATATGAACTCTACAAAAAGTGGGTTGTCAAACTCGGATTTGATGAAAGTGTTGTGAATTATGTTGCAAAAAAGATGAAGAAGAAACCAAGTGCCTATGTTTTTGAGGCTATGGACAGACAACTTGAAAGATATTTTGCACAAAAACTTTCGTCAGTTGAGGAAATTGAAAACTTTGAGGAAGAACGCAAAAAGTCCAATCAAATTGCCCGAAACATCACGAAAAATCTTGGACTTTACTATGAAAACATCGAACCGGTTGTGGACAACTATGTTTTCTCGTGGCTTAACATGGGCTTTTCGGAAGGCATGCTTGAAGAAATTTCCAATTTTTGCTTCAAAACCAACATTCGCACACTTGATGGAATGAACAAGCAACTTGTCAAATTTCATAAACTTGGCATTTTGACGGAACAAAGTTTGGCGGAATATTTTTCAGATGTGCTTTCTGTGGACAAACAAATCAAAGAAATTTTGGAAAGCATAGGTCTTTCGCGCAATGTCAATCAATACGACCGCGACAAGTTCAAAATCTGGAAAGAGGTTTGGAAAATGCCTGAGGATGTGATTGCCTACGCCTGCACCCTTGCTTGTGGAAAGGAACAGCCAATGCAATATCTCTCCAGCATTCTTTCGTCTTATCATGACAAGAATATCAAAACGGTTGAGGATGCAAAAAATTCCAACCTCATTGCAAATCCAAAAACCAAAAAAACAAACTTTTCAACCGGACGCAGTTATTCCAAAGAAGAAATGAATGCACTTTTCCAATCAATAGACGAAATTGAGGTGTGAAATGAATCAAGAAATTTTAAGAAAAGCAAAAAGCATAATTCAGCAAAGAAAAATGTTAAATGAAGTGAAATATGAAGAAAGAATTAAATCCCTTTTAAATGACCCAAGATATGAGGAATTACAGAAGGAAATTATTCGCATAGAAATTGAAAGTTCAAGGCTTTCGGTATATGATAAAAAAAATCAGAAAAAATCAGAACAACTCAGAAACCGACAACAATACCTTAAAAAAGAAACCAAACTTATGAAGAAAAAATATGGTGTAGAGGATGTTTATCCGACCTATTCATGCCCAATATGCAAAGATGAGGGCTTTGTAAACGGGAAGAGATGTAAATGTTTCAATCGCGAAGTATCCAATCAAATCTTTATGCAAAGCGGTTTTGAAAAATTGGAAGATTTTGAAAAAGCAAAAAAAACATGTGGCGACCTTGCACCTGTGTATAACCTCATGCAGAAATGGTGCAAAAGTGACTTCAAGAAAAATTTAATCTACATTGCTGGTCCAACAGGTGTCGGAAAAACATATCTCATAAGAGCCATGGCAAACGAACTCATAAACCGAGGTTTGATTGTCAAGATAGAAACTGCATTTCAAATAGACCTTGATTTTCGTGAATTTACCCTCAATTTTAATGTAGAAAAAATAAATAAATATCTTGAACCAGAGATACTTTTTATTGATGACCTTGGCACAGAGCCTCTTTTTAAAAATATAACATTAGAATATTTCTATCTCATCATCAACGAACGAAAAATGAGAAAACTTCCAACAGTTATTACAAGCAATTTAAATATGAGTGATTTATTAGAACGCTATGAAGAACGCATCTTCTCTCGAATTGCCGACCGCGAAACTTCCATCAACATATATCTCGACGGAGACGACATCAGGTTGAAAAAACGCAAATAACTTTCAAGAAACAAACCAAAACTTTTAAACTTGCTTTTCTAAACAAACTGAAAACATAAGAAAAAATTAAAAATTATAAAAAAAACATTAAAAAATCAAAAAATTTGATAAAAAATCAAAATTAAAAAATTTTTAATTAAAATTAATTAAAAAATTGAAAAATTTTAATTATTTTAATTAAAATGATTTTCTTTTGCGAAAATACGCGCGGAAAAACACTCTATTAAAAATTAAAAATGACATAAAAATACATTTTTTAACAAAAAATTGCATTTTTTTGAATTTTAAATGCAATTTTTTTATTTTTTTAATATTTTTAATTTTTTAATTTTTTAATTTTGTGTTAAAAAAACATCTTATTTTCTGCTTAAGAATTTAATCCAAATTGACGCAACCTTGTCTTGTGTTTTCTTGTTGTTGTCTTCGCCATGCCCTGAATGCATGATTTGATAGTCTTCATCAATAAGCCACGACAGACTTTTTTTCATCTCTTCCTTATCCCCGCCATATAGGTCAGTCCTTCCCATGTCACGACCAATCAAAACATCGCCAACATAAACTTCATCATCAATTTTGAAACACATGTCGCTTTTGCTGTGCCCACCAAGTTGCTTAAATTCGACATGAAAATTTCCAATTTCAATTTCGCCCTCTCCAGATAGAAACACAAAATTCTTGAAATCTTTAATTTCCAAGAAAAGCCCTTCAATATCCGTAGAATAGTTTTTTCTGTTTTCAGAGAGATATTCCTTTGCAAACTCACTTGCATAAACTTTTGTTTTGAATGTTTTGGCATATTCATCCGCAAAAAGCGCGTGGTCAAAATGTCCATGTGTCAAAAGCACCCCCACAACTTTTTTGCCTTTGACAAGTTTTTCAATCTCTTTCACTTCAACGGCACTGTCAACAATCAGAACTTCATTTTCTTTTTCAAGAATGAAAATATTGCTGTCATAATATTTGCTTACAATACGCATCTTTCACCTCTACATGAGATTGTATCCCTTTTTCAAAATAAAAGTCAAGAAATTTTGCAATAAACCTTTTGTAAATTTTCATCTTGACAATCAAACAGACAAAATCAATATATTTAAGAAAATTTTAATAAAAACAAATTTTAAGCATAAAAAGGTTGACATTTTGTGCCAAAAACTGTAAAATAAACAAAGATTGACTTATGTAGGGGTGTAGTTCATCGGTAGAATGAGAGTCTCCAAAACTCCAGAGGAGGGTTCGACTCCTTCCACCCCTGCCAAAAATTAATTATTAAGTGAAACAAGTGCGAAAACAAAAATTCATTTAATCACTTTTTAAATTAAACAAAAATAGTGGAGAAAGTCATTTCCCACTATCTTTTTTTGTTAATTTCAAAGTCTAAGAACTTTTCCTTGTTTTGTTAATTATTTATTTCTCCTCTGAATTTTTACGATATTTACATCCCAAATCAAGCATTCCGCGTGAGATGATAGGTGAGATGATAAGCCAAATGGCTGCAAGCATAATAAGCACATAAATGGCAATTGCCCAACCATTGCGATATGCTCCGCACATCCATGCAACAAGATTGAAATCGAAAATTCCAACAAGTCCCCAATTCAACGCGCCAATGATTGTCAAAATGTAGGCAATATAATTTGCAATAATCATGTTTTCTCCTCCTCAAAATTAAGTGTTGGCAATTGTCAAAAATTTATTCTTGGAACCAAACGCGAATTGCATAAAAAATAAAAAATGGCAAAAATCTTGCCATAAAAATTCGTTTTTTAAATATTTTTTAACCTTTAACCGTTTGCGTCTCTTACCTATAATAATTCCCAACATTTTGGTTTCGCCAATCGCGGTCAACCTTGACAAAAAGTTTCAAAACGCACTTTTTCTCAAGCAAATGTTCGGCATAAATTCTTGCTTCTTGACCAATTCTTTTTAAGTTTACCCCGCCTTTCCCAATGATTATGCCTTTGTGTTGTTCACGCTCGCAAACAATGGTGGCGTCAATGTCAACACGGTCAAAGTTCTCTTCAAATTTTTCAATCACAACTGCAACACCATGCGGAATTTCTTTGTCAATTGCATCCAGCAAAAGCCCTCTGATTTTTTCGCTGATGAGAAACGCAACGCCACGATCGGTATATAAATCTTCATCAAAAATTGGCTCTCCATCTGGCAAAAGGTCAACAATCTTTTTCAAAAGTTTATCCATGTTCGCACCGGTTGCAGATGAAACTTTCAACCCGTCAAATTTTTGCTCAACTTGTTTTTTGTCGGACTTTGTGCAAACAAGAAGCACCTTTTCGTGCTTTTCCTGCAAATTTTGGACATATTCCTCCTCTTCTTCATCCATTTTTTTGCTTCCGTCAAAAAGATAAAGCACCACATCCGCACCTGCAACCGCACTTCGCACATTTTTCATCATAAATTTGTCGAGATTGTTTTTGCTGTGATGTATGCCAGGCGTGTCAACAAACACAATTTGAAACCCCTCGCCACTTCTTATGCCCAAAATGGAATTCCTGGTTGTTTGACGCCTGTGAGAAACAATTGCAACTTCCTCGCCCACAAGAAAGTTGACAAGACTGCTTTTCCCAGCATTAGGTTGTCCCAAAACTGCAACATATCCGCACTTCATCTTTTCGCTCCAAATTTCTGCAAAATTTTTTCAGATGTCTCCATCATAAGTTTTTCGTCATCTTTTTCAATGTGGTCAAATCCAAGCAAATGCAAAAGCCCATGCAAAGCCAAAAAGCAAACTTCTCGTTTCTCGCTGTGCCCATATTCTTTTGCTTGGTTTTTTGCAATTTGTCGGCAGATGACAATGTCTCCCAAAAACAAAACGCCATCCACTCTTTCGCTTTCAAATTCTGAAAGTTTTTGATTTGATTTTTTGTCAAGATTTGGAAAAGAAAGCACATCTGTCGCTTTGTCAATTTCGCGATATTTTTTGTTCAACTCTTTAATTTCATCCTCGCCTACAAAATTCAAAGACACAGAGACAAAATCAAAACTTTCGTCCAGCACATCTCCTGCCATTGCAAAAAGTTTTTGAATTTTCCTTTTGTATGGAAATATCTTTCCTTCAACAATCATTTGTTCACCTCTCATTTTTCTATTTTATCACAAAAAGTGCCAAATTCCTTTCAAAATGAAGAAAAAACATATTTTTATATTAAAATCTAATTCAAATCAAATTGCCAACTTGCATTTTAAGTTTGTTTCTTATATGATGTTTAAATTTTTATTTTCTTGTTCCTTTCAACCAGAACAAAACAATCCAACCACTCGCCCACAAAAAACAAAACTTCAACCCACAGCCTCACTTTCGTAGGTTTGAATTTCCTCTTCAATCACAACGCAATAGTTGACAATTGTCACACCTGAAAGATGACGAAGCGTATAGTATTCGTCCTTTATGTTGTCGGTATTCTCACAATTTTTCAGTGCACTTTCACGCGCCATGGCAATGTATTCCTCCCGAACATCCTCAAAATTTGACTCCACAACTCTTTCTGACAGTTCGTAGATGTATGTCTTCTTCATTTTGAAAGGAAAAACAAGGTTTTTGGAAAGTTCGACATCTTCATATTCCACCTCATACATCTTGAAATTGTGCTCTTCTTTGAAAGTGTAAATTGTAAGACCAAAAAGCGTGATTGTGTTTTCAACTGCAATATTTCCCGTTCTCTCCACTGAAATGTAGGTTTGATAGTGGTCAACACTGCCCTCATAATAGACATCCGCCTTGATTTCTGCCCGCGCTTCCACCTTTTTAAGTTGTCCCGAGGTGTCAATAGTGTATGGCTCAACCAGAACATCCCCTTTTTGCACAAAATCGCCAACTTTCACTTGCAATGTGCCTGAAATCAGTTCAATTTCAGTGATTCTTCCATCTTTTTCAGCCACAAGCGGTGCAAAATCTCCATACATCTCATTTGGCAAAAGTTTTTCTTTGATATTAATCACAAGAGTTTGACCTTTAATCATGCAAGAAACCAAACTTATACGCGGAAAAGTTGCAGTAAGCCCAACCTCAATTGCTTCAGTGTCAATTTGGCTTTTCTTTTGCGGATAGTTTTCTTTCACAAAATCGACGACACTTTCTTCAGACAGTTTGTCCACTCCGCTCACTTCATATTGCACCACATATTGCCCCTGCAAAAAATAGAGCACGGCAAAAAGGACAATTGCCACCACAAGTCCCCAAGAGGTGAAAAGTTTGTGAAATTTATATGCCACACTTTCATGAGCGACGGAATCAATTTTCACATTTTTGCTTTTCAAGAATTTTTCCACCTTTTTATGCTCAAAATAAGAACATTTAAACGATGTTTTGTTCTTTTCTCGACGATCTATGTCGGAAAGCGACACCGTTTTGCAAAGTTCGTTTAGGAGTTTTTCTTGATTAAGTCCTGTGATTTCAAATTTTGTTTCGTTCTTGAATTTCATCAAATCTCACTCCAATTCTGATTTGTTTAGCCTTAAACTTAAATTTTGTTAATTCACATAATTTTTAACTCAAAATGACCAGCCAAATTTTTCAAAAGTTTTTAAATTTGTTCAATCTTTTTGATTATGCCACAAATTTTGATGGTGTTGTCTGAAAGTTCGGACAGAATCATGTCCTGCCCCTCAACAATAATCACCGCTTTTTTGACCTTAAATGAAATCAACTCTTTTGAAAGCGTGACAAGCCCCATATGCCCCTCCACATACAGCAAATGCCCCGACATGTTGATGATGTTGAAACCTGTCAAATCCAAACCTTTTGGATTTTTTAAATTTTCCTTGACCTCACTCAAAAAATTGAACATAATCTCCCCTCTATTCCAAATTATTGTATGCCTGCCACTCTTCCAAAAGACGAAAAAAAACAAATCCCGTCACCAAATCTTACCTCAACCAAAAACATTCCCTCAACGAATTTGTTTTAAAAAAAAGATGAAGAGGTCAATTTTCTTCATCTTCAAATTTTTTACGCCTTAAAATTTCGTTTCTTATGAAAATTCGTGTGCGTGGAGGATAGTCCTTAATCATATCCTCAATTTCTTCTGCACTTTTGCCATTAAAATCGTCGAAATTGATGTTGCCTAAGCCTTGCATCTCCTTGCCAAATTTATGTTCGTCATCAAAACCACTCATAAAATCATCATAATTCTGATTTCTTCTTCTGCGGTTCCAATATCTGTCACTCGGATTTGTTCCGTTTGACTGACCATTTTCCAAATCAAGTTCGTCAGGCTCAAGGAATCTGTCATAGTCATCATCCGTCTTTTCCATCCAATCATCAAATCTGTTTTTATCAAAAACATCGTCGTCAAAATCGTTTAAATCATTTCCAAAACTGCCAGAATTTGCTGTTTTTGATTTTTTATTTTTCACAGTGGACTCATCTTTGTCAAGCCCATCGCCAAATTTAAGTGAAAAATCTTCAAATTCTGCATCCACTGTTGGTTTGGCAACAGTTTCAACTTTTTCCAAAGTTGTTGGCTGGTTTGATTGCGGTTGTTTGCTGTTTTCTTCTCTTTTACGCTTCTCTTCATCCAAAATTTTCTTGTGTTTTTTCTTCTCTTTTTTTGAGCCAAAAAGAAAAAATGCGACCACTGCCACACAGAAAAGAACAATCACAACACAATAAATGGCAATTTGCATTTTCTCTCCTTAAGTTATTATATCAAAAATTGAAAAATTTTCAAATCTAAAGCACGCTTATTTAAAAATTTTATAAATCACATCAAACAAAAACTTTTTTAGCGAATTTTCTCAAAACGCAATCAATCAGAAATCGACATCACTTTTTCTATCTTTTTTTCCAATCAGATGTCTTCGCATTTCTGTGTCTGCCTGCAAGTTTTCAAGTTTATAATAGTCAAGAACATCTTTGATTTTCCCATCTTCAATGGCCTTAATCACGGCTTTTGGAACTTCTGCTTCGTTGGCAATTGCCTTTGCACGCATCTCTTCAGATTTTGCTTTCATTTCCTGTTCCACCGCAACGGCAATCAAACGCCTGTGCTCCAATTGGTTTGCTTGGATGATTCTGTTCTTCTCAATTTGCTCTTTTTCATCCACAAGTCCGCGATTGTTGCCCAAATCAATGTGAATCACATCTGCGGAAACGAGTTCATATTTCGATTCGGCGTCCACATTTGCGTCAAAAATTGCTTTATCCAAAAGTTCTGGCCTTGCAACAAGGTCGTTGGCAAACTGCGTGTTGGCAATTTTTGTGACAACCGCCTCAACAGCGCGCGCAGAAATGGTGTCTTCTGTCACTCCTGAAAGATAGTTTCTGAGCTTAACCTTAAGTGTCAGCGAAATTTTAACGTTGACTTCATATTTGTTTTGTGCCACAGATGTGATGAGAGGAATTTCAATGATTTTTGGATTTATACACTCTCGCACCACGCCCAAAGGGTCGCGTCCAGAGATGTCCACCGCCTTGATGAATTGGAAATCAATTGGAATTTTTGCCTCTTTTGCCGCATTGAGTCCCTCAACAGCTTTGAGAGGATGTCCTCCACTTGTTGAAAGTACTTCCAAATCATACAAAATGATTCCAAGATGAGATTTTCTTGCCATAACATATGCGGTGACAATTTCTGAAACATTCACCTTGCGCATCCTCATGGCGATCAATTTGAAAGCGGAGATATAGCACCCCGAAAAAAGAGACATAAAATAGACTCTGCAAGGCAACAAACACAAAATTGTCACCAAATAAACAATCACCAAACCGCCCAAAACCACGCCAACAATTGCACCTGCACTCATGTTTTTCTCCTTTTGAATATTGTATCACAAAACACCCCATTTGTCCATACCTCAATTTGAAGTTTTTAAGAAAAATCAGAAAGTTCAAAAGTAATTAACAAAAAAACATTCAGCCAAAAACACATTCAAAGAAATCAACCCTCAAAATTTTATTTTAATTAAAACCTCTTTCACAATCAGAAAAACTGAATTAAAAAGTGAAAAACAAAAAAAAGAAAAAAGTAAAAGAGAAAAAAGTAAAATTAAAAAACGAAAAACTGAGAAATAAAAATAAAAAAAGAACAAAGAAAGAGGAACAAAAAAAAAGACGAGGCAATTTTGCTCCATCTTTTAAAGAAACCAAAAATTAAACACTTTCAGCACCCAAGAAAGTCATGACACAAACCTTGAAATTATAGTTCGTGTTTAGACTTGATTTATCTTTGACAATGTCAAAGTAGATTTCAATGTAGTCACAACCATCCTCGCCATTAAACATTGTTGGATTAAGCGTGCCATAGAACCCATAGGTTGAAGAATCGTTGAGCATATAATAATCTTTTGCTGGATTCGAACCTGTCAGTGTGATTGAAGCATAGTCACCATCAACAGCCGTGGAGTTTGCAAAAGGATTGATGACGCCTCCACCAATGTCACGATTAAACTTGTTTTTCATGACAATGTCTTCTTCGCCAAAATATATGTCTGGCTCTGTGAAATCGCTGTCGCTCATGATGACCACTTGAGATTCAAATCGGTCTTCATAATCATCCGCATCCTCGTCAATTGGGAAATGCCCATATTGGATTGTCTTTTGGCACTCTGCGTTTGATGTAAATCTTTGTGCATCGTGGTCATAATATCTGAAACCAATGTTGATTGTGATGGAATCGGCATATTCTTTGTCAGAACTTGGAGAGATTGAATCAGTTGGGTCGTCATAATATTCAAAAGCAAGCCAAATGTCGCCGATTGCCTGATGAACTCCGTTTTCGGCAAAATAGTCATCAAATTCTTGCTCGTTTGGATATATGACAATGCTTTGATATTCAGCGGATGGAATATGTCTGAACATATCATCGCCGTCACCACTGCTTCCCTCGCCCCAATATGCACCAAAATAATCTCCAACATAGTCCGTGATTTGTGAAGCAAGATATGGCTCTGACAAAGTGACTGTTTCAATTCCTTCTTCCGTCACAATTGTTCCAATTGGAGCGTTTTCACAAGCATAGTCAATTATGTTTTCAATGATGGCGTCATAGTTTCTGTTGAAAGACAAACTTCTTGAATTGTCAGCCACCCCGTTGACATAACTTGTAACCGTGAAATTGTTGGCTGAATATGCCCTCTCGCCAATCACCTCATCCTTGATGAACTGTGCAATTTGCGCTCGGTTGGTGTCAGTGAGTCCAACATATCCACCAATGTTTGCGTAAATTTCTTTAACACGCCCAAGCGCGTCAGTGATTGAAATTGGTTCGCCTTCCCAGCCGCCAACAGTCATGCCCGTCACAAGTCCTGTTGCCTCATCACGCACAACATTAAAGTTGAAATATTCGGCATCCTCTGGAATTTCATAGTCATATCCAAGCACAAACAGATAGGTTGCATATTCCAAAGCATCTTGGAAGAAGTTGACCGCCGTTGCCGTTGTTTCGCCATTTTCCAATTGATAGTATGGCGAAATCCAATAATCAGTGATTTGCTCTTCTTCATTCTTCCAAACCCTGTCATTTGTGTAGAATTCCGAAAAACTTGGAATATAGTCACTTCCTAATAAAAATAAGTCAGTCCACTCATCTCTTTCTGCAGAATAGAATCCATTTCCAACTGTCACGGAATATCCCGATGAAGAATTTCCGACAGACACAAACTGCCCAAATGACGAAGGAGCATTTTTTGCAAAATTTATAAAGAAAATATCTTTGTTTGTTCCATCCCCCTCAGTTGTTGGGTCTCCACCTCCAATTGTCCACTTCCAAGAAGTGTCAGCAAGTGTCAAAACCTGCTGAGTTATGTCACCCGTCTCTGTGTCGTTTGTTGTTGAAACACTTTGAATGGTGTATCTCAAAGAGTCATAAAGATAATATCTTTCAACACTTGATTCAAAATTTGATGTTGTGTATGTGATTCCATTTGTCAAATCCAAATTTCCATTTAGGTTTTCGTCATCAATTCCTAAAATTAAATTTTTAGCATCCTCATCTATCCATAGATTTTCTGGATTTTCGTAAATCAAATATAATGAATTTATAATTTCTCTTGCAAAAAGATTATAATAATTTTCTGAATAAACACCCACTGCGTCGGAAAAAGAGTAGTCAGCCGGTTTTGAAAGCACTTTCACGCCTTCCATGGAAACAGGATTGCCGAGAGACTCTTCATCATCTCCACCGCCACCGCCTCCATCGGTGCAACCAACAAAAAACAAAAACAAAAAACATAATAAAACTGAAAAAATTCTTTTTGTCTTCTTCTTCATATTGATATGATAACACAATCGACAAAAAAAAACAAGGATTTTCAAAAAATCCTTGCTTTTCTTTTTTTTATTTTGACAGTTCAACTTCAGACACTTTTACATTTCTTGTTTGATTTTGATTAAACAATGCCAAATTTTCGTCATTAACATCTTCAATTGAATAAGTGGAAAGTCTCCAATAATTTGTATTATTAATTACATTTTCCACATCACCGTCACCCAACATGGTTGAACTTGTCAATTGAATGCTGACTTGTTTCAATTCTCCGTTATCATTCACAAGATAAACTTGATTCCATGTTGTCCTATAACCTAATTGCGCATCTGCAAACTCTGTGCTTCTTGGTGTCTTATATGCAAAAAGAATGTCATTTTGAGAAATGTTAACACCCTCTTGCTCTGAAAACCTTGACAAAACACTTCTTGTCAAGCCTGACAAAAGTGTTTGTTGCTCACTGTTTGTTGTGGTGGATGCATAATCAATTGAAATTGAACCCTCCTGCCAAACAGGAAGTGTTTGAGAGTTTAGAAACGCAACCAATTCTTCTGGTGTTGCATTTTTTGAAGAATCAAAAATTTTGTCAAAATAGAATGTTTTAACTGCATTCCCATCTTCACCATTCATCACAGCAGTAAAATGGACTCTATTGTTTTCGTCAATATTCAGTTCTATTATTTTTGTCAATTGAATATCTCTTTCGGCATAATATTCATAATAGTCACGTCCAATAAACCAATTTTCAATTGTGTTTGCCAAAACTGCATAGTTCCAAACGCCATTTTCACAAACATATTCTTGGCTGACGGTGTCATCAATCACATTTTCTGGAAGCGTGACGGTTGTGCTTCCAACATCAGTCAAAATCACCTCATGTGTTTCGCCCTTGATTTGAAGCGTTTCACCGTCTTTTGAAAGAGAAATTGCAACGGTTTCACCATCAAAAATCCCTGAATCAGAAAGCAATTGATTGTTTTCTTCATCAAAAAGAAGATTGTTTTCAATGCTTTGATACATGTTTGTATAGTTCGCAATCATTGCATTAAAAGTGATGTCTTCAGGAATTGTTTTGTGGAACTGTTTATCTTTGCTGTTGTAAGTCAACATATATGTTTGTCCATCTTCTTCATAGACATATTGTGTTGTGCCATCTGCAACGCCCATTGCTCGTGTGCCGTCATAATATATGTCACTGTTGGATTCCGCATAGTCCGACCTGCCAATCATTGTAAAGTTGCCACCGTTGTAAATTCTTTGAAAAAATTCATTCACATCTTCTTTCATTTCTTCAAAAGTTGGTTCGTCAACTGGCTTTTCAATTGTGTCATCAATCACATTTTGTGGAAGAGAAACAGCAGTGTTTCCAACATTTGTGATGATTGTTTGATTTCCACTGTTGACATATTCAATTGTCAAAGTGTCGCCATTGCTTGAAAGCGAAATTTCCACAGTGTCACCCTCAAAAATCGGCGAGGTTGAAAACAATTGAGAATTTTCTTCGTCGAATTGAAGGGAATTTTCCATTGTGCGAAGGTTGTTTTGAAAATCATCCACAACTGAACTGTATGTGGTGTCCTCTGCAACATTTTTATGATATCGCCCATCCACATCACTGAGTTCCACAACATATGCTGTGCCGTTTTCATTGAACAGATATCTCGTCACGCCATTTGCTTCAATTCTTGCAACTCCATCATCCACAAAAATGTCTGTGTTTGCCTCTTGACTTCCTGCAACACCGTTTGCTGTGAAGTTTCCGTCATAGACACCATCCAAAAACTCACTGACATCCGCTTTCATTTCTTCAAAAGTTTGCTCACTTGGATTTGGCGTTGGCTCTGGTGTTGGAGTTGGCTCTTTCTCTGCACATCCAACAAAACCAAAAACTGCTCCTCCAAGTGTCAGAATTCCTGCAAGTGCTGCCGCAACTTTTGCTTTAATCTTTCCCATAATAACTATCCTCCATAATCTTTCACTATTAATTCTATCACACAATTTTCAACATTTCAATGACTTTTTCAAAAATTTTGCAATTTTTAATCAATTTTTTTGTATAATTTTGTTTAAATTATATAAAAATAACAAGATTAAAGGGATTTGACTTCTTCAACTTTAGTGACATTTGCAACATTAGCCTCTTCAAACAAATTGATGTTTTGATCCAGAATATCTTCTTCATAAATGTTTGTAATTTTCCATTGATTTGTCCCATCAATCATATTTTCAACTGGATTGTCACCATAAGAACAAACCGAAATTAATATCTTTTTCAAGTCTCCATCAACATTCATGAAATAGACTTGATTCCAGTAATATGTGTCAGAATCTTCATTTCCGCTGCTTGGACCTTTGTAAGAAAAAACAATGTCTTCTGCATTCAAATCAATTCCCTTTTCTGTTGAAACTCTTTCAAAAAGTCTCTGTGTCAAGGCGTTAAATTCATCTTTTTGTTGCGAATTGGAATTAAGAGAACTATATTCACATGTGTTTGCAAAAAAATATGCGAACGGAGTAAGATAACCTTTCATGGCTTCATAAAAATCTGTTTTAAAGAATGTTGGCTCCTCTCCGTGTGCTTCTTGCAATCTTTCCCAGATTCCATTTTCCAGCCTAAATCTAACCTCATAAGAACCATCATTGCCAGACATAAAAGCAAAGAAATATATTGAATTTTCATCATTCAGCCCAATTCTGGTAACTTTAACCATTTGAACGTCCAAATTGCGATTTATTTTCATATAATCTGGATGCTCTTCAAACCATTCCTGAATTGCAATTGCACATGAAGCAAAATCCCACTTTCCATTCTCACACATACACTGGTTTATGAAAGTGTCATCTACATAAGCAAATGGAAGTCTCACATTATCTCTTCCAATATCGTCTGCAACAATTGTTCTGTCTGCACCTATAAAGTTTATATATCTTAAAGTACCTAAATTATTATAGGTTATAACAAAACCAGTTTTAAGCACATCAGAATAGGCTGTCAATTCCAAAGTTTCTTCATCAAAATCTAAATTTTCAACAATATTTTGAAAAAACTGATTAAATTCTTCTTGAAAACTATGATAATCTTCACCTTCATAATAATTTTTATGATAGCATTGGTCCTCATCATTGACATAAAATATGTAAGGCGTTCCCTCTTCAGTGGAGAAGAACTCTTCTTTTCCATTAACCACCCTTCTAACTGAATCTTCAGCAACATTAAAATTATATTCAAAATTTGCCTCAGGCACTGTTGAAGATGTTGAAGTGATTGACACATTCCCTCCTATTGCTTCTTCAATCAAAGCAATGGACTCTCGTTTCAATTTTTCTTCAATTTCTTCCAAAGACATCCCATTATATTCTGGATGGTCTGGATAAACATAATCATCATTATTAGATGTAATTTTGCTGTCGCATCCCGAAAAAATTGCTGCGGCTCCTGCTGAAACCATTGCGGTGGAAAGAACCAATGCCACCATTTTCTTTAATTTTCCCATATTTCCTCCTTTTCCTTTCACTGTAATTTTATCATAAAATTTTTAAATTTGCAATAGTTTTTCAATAAATTTGTGATTTTTCGTGCTTAAATATGCTTTTTTATGCTTTAGTGCGCCGTTTTTCATTTTTATTTTCATTTAAATGGATTGAAACCATTTCAAATTTTCTCTTCACTTCTCGCCTGAACGTATGAAGAAAAACAAATATTGTTGTGCATAACCAGAATTTTGCCCAAATTCTTTTGTCAAGTTTGCTCTGATTTTCTCTCGATTTTCAAGCGGAGCATAGAATTTGTTATACATCTGATGAATCCATGTGTCCACAGGAAAGACATCCCCTCTTCCAAAACCGAACAGCAACACACAATCTGCAACTTTTGGACCGACTCCAGCAAGCGAAATCAATTTGTTTCTAAGTTCTCGTGTTGGCAAAGTTTGCCAATCTTGCAATGTGTTCTCATCCACTTGGCGCACAACTTTGTAAAGGTATGGCGCACGATAACCCGCCCCAATTTCCTTGAAAAAGTTTTCATCAACCGCAAGCATCTGTTTTTGTGTTGGAAATGCGCGAAAGTCACCCATATTTGTGCCAAGTTGCTCTCTAAGCCGTCCCAAAATCAATTGAATTCTTTTTATGTTGTTGTTTGCCGACACAATGAATGAAATCAAAGTTTCAAATAAATTTTGTTTCAAAATTCGAATTCCGTGACCAAACTTGATTGGCTCTTTCAAAATCTCAAATTTGGAAAGTTTTTTCTTCAAAGAAGAATAGTCCGTTTGCAAATCAAAAAAGTTTTCAAAATATTTTGTGTCGTCTGTCAAAATCTTGAACCTGTCTCCATTTGGCACAATCTCCGCTTTCTTGTCTGCTGAAAAGACAAGCCATCTGTCTTGCGAAGCGTCGCTCACTCTTTCATAAGAAAAAATCTGACCGCATTCAAGAATGTGTGCCGGAACAAAGTCTTCGTTGTCGGAAATTTCAATTGTGTTTCCTTTAATGCAATAATTCATCTTCTTGTCCTCTTGCAATATTCAATCTAAATTTCATAAAGCATTTTTCTGCAATTTCTGCGCTGTTGTTTAAAATTTCATACAAGAAATTTGAAAACAATCGACAATCTCAACAAAGAAAATCAAAAATTTCAAAAAAAGTGCCTTATAAAAAGAAAAAAGAGGGCATTAACCCTCTGTGACTGAAACCACATTTTTTCCATTGCTCATTTCGAAAACCACTTTTCCATTTTTCAATGCAAAAAGTGTGTAATCTTTTCCCATGCCGACATTTGTGCCCGGATAAACCTTTATTCCGCGCTGTCTGATGATGATTGAGCCAGCATTCACATATTCGCCAGCATATGCTTTCACACCAAGACGTTTGCTTTGACTGTCTCTGCCGTTTTTGGTGCTTCCGCCACCTTTTTTATGAGCAAAAAGTTGTATGTTAAGAAACATCTTCTTTTACCTCCATTTTAACAAATCTACCATAAGTCTTTGCGATTTCTTCAAGTGTCACTTGCATTGTCTTAAGGATGTCCTGCGCCGAGTGATTTTCTAAATCTTCACTTTTAAGCCTGACAAGCAAGAATGCTTCTCTCACTTGCACTTCAACTTCAAGCCCAAGAACTTCTCTAAGTCCCAAAGCTGCCATCTGAGTTGCAGTTGAAACACTTGCACAAACAATGTCTTGCCCTTCTTCTGCATATCCTGTGTGACCTTTCACTTGAAAACCACAAATCTTGTCGTTTTTCTTGAAAATATAAACTTTCGTCATATCTCACATCTTAATTGAAACAATTTTAAGTTCTGTCCATGGCTGTCTGTGCCCTTGTTTCTTGCGTTCGTTTTTCTTAGGTTTATATTTGAAAACAACAATCTTATCACCTTTGCCGTGCGCAAGCACTTCAGCAACCACTTCAGCCGTTTTTACGGTTGGTGTTCCAGCAACTGTTTTGTCTCCATCTGAAACCAAAAGGACGTCAAGGTTAACCTTGTCTCCCACTGCACTATTAAGTTTTTCAACCTTAATTGTGTCGTTTTCAGTGACGTTATATTGCTTTCCACCGGTCTGAATCACTGCAAACATATCTTGAAACCTCCTCTAACCAAACTCGCTGTCGTCAAGGTGGTGGCATAACCACTCTCCAAAGTTAAAACTTGCAAAAACATAAATCTAAACTCAAAAATTTTTGCAAATGTGTGAAAAATTCAAACTTCAGATTTTTCTTTAAACCTTACACACGCGGATACGAGCCTATTATACAAAAAAAATCTCTCACTTGTCAAGTGTTTTATGCGTAAAATTCTTGATTTTTCGTTGATTTTTGCATAAATCAAAAACTACATTCACTATGCTGTGCAATTTTATTTTTTCAAAAATACAATTTGAGAATTGTCAATGCTGTATTTAAACAAATCGCCATCCGCTGGAAATCCAAAGAAGATGCATTGACTCACCCTCGCAATTCCATTATGTGCCACAATGAGAATGTCTTTACCGGAATATTTTCTTAAAATGTCATCATAAAAACTTTTCAAACGCTTTTGCAATCCATGATGCTTTCGCCAAATTTATTGTCCTTGTCAAATTTCATTTGCCATCTGTCGTGGTCGAATTTCAAGACAGACTTTCCTTTCAACTCTGCATCATCTCTTTCCTTAAGTCTTTCATCAAAAATAATAGGAAGATTTGGATGAAATCTCAAAATCTCATTAGCCGTTTGTTTTGCACGCAGAAGAGGTGAGCAAAAACACAAATCAAAATGAATACTTCTAAGTTTTTCTGCAGTCTCTTTTGCCTGTTTAAACCCTGTTTCATTCAATGGAACATCGTTGTCACCTGTGAAAATCTTTTTCAAATTGTCATCAGTCTGTCCATGCCTCACAAGACAAATCATAAATCATCTCCCTTAAATTTTGCACCCGTGTTTTCAACCAAAATCACAATCACTCGTCAACTAAATTCAAATGCACCAAATCAAACTTCTTAACATCAGAGTTGTCAACATCATAAAAATTAAGGTCGCCACTTTGAGGAAATCCATAAAAATAGCAGCAAGTCAACCTTGCAATTCCATTATGCGCCACAATCAAAATGTTTTCTTTATTTGAATGCCTTTTTATTATTTCATCATAGAAAGAACTAACTCTTGCAAAAGCTTCATCTATTGATTCCATTCCATTTGCGCGTTTATCGATTTTCTTGTCCCAAATTTCTGTGTATATCACATTCGAAACATCTTCAACCCCCTCAATTTCGCCAAAGTCTCGCTCTTTGAGACGATCGTCGACAATCATTGTGACATTTTGATGAAATTTCAAGATTTCCTTTGCCGTCTGCTTTGCTCTGATAAGTGGCGAACAATAACAAATGTCAAAAGTAACATTTTTCAGCTCTTGTGCCATTTGCTTCACCTGTTTCATGCCTGTTTTGTTGAGTTTAACATCCCTTTTACATCCAGAAATTATGTGGTTTAAATTGTCGTTTGTTTGTCCATGTCTAACAAAAAACAGCATATCTTTCTCCAGTCCTTAAAATAAATATTTTAATATTTTCAAACAATTAAAAGTAAAAATTCAACTTTTTTATTTCTTTTTTTTGCCTTTTTTCGCATTTTTTATTGATTTTTACCTTGTTTTTGATGTTTTTTTTATTTAATTTTAAAATTTCCGTTTATTTCTAAATTTTTGTTTAATTTTAAAATTTGATATTTTTTCTCGTTTCATTTTAAAACAAATTTTCTTAAAATCAAACTTCAGCAATTTTCTGTTTTTTCATATAGTCCAAAAAATACTGTGGCAATGGCGCCTCAAAAGTCATTTCTTGATTTGTTCGAGGATGGATGAACGAAAGTTTGTATGCATGCAAAAGTTGCCCGTCAAGTCCTTTAACCTCATGTCCATACACCTTGTCTGCCACCACAGGATGATGAAGAAATTTTGCATGAACTCTGATTTGATGTGTTCTACCCGTCTGCAAAACAAACTCCACAAGACAACACTTTTCAAACCGCTTCAACACTTTGAAATTTGTGATTGCAAGCCTGCCAGAAGAAGAAACTGCCATTTTCTTTCGGTCTTTTTCATCTCGCCTAATGTATGTTTCCACCCTGCCTTCGCCTTCTTTAAGATTACCCTCAAGAAGTGCAAGATAGTGTCTGTGACAGGTTTTGTTTTTAATTTGCTCTGCAAGCGAGCGATGAGCCATGTCGTTTTTTGCCACCACCAAAAGTCCACTCGTGTCCTTGTCAAGCCTGTGCACAATGCCCGGTCTCAACTGCCCATTAATTCCACTAAGATTTTTGATGTGAAACAGAAGCGCATTCACAAGAGTTCCACTTTTTGTCGAAGTGCACGGATGCACAACAAGCCCCTGCGGTTTGTTAATCACCAGCAAGTCTTCATCCTCATACACAATGTCAAGCGGTATGTTTTCTGCCTCAGTCGAAATTTTTTCAGGTGCCTTAATTTCAACTTCAACTTCCATACCCATTTTCAGTGCCAAGCCTGCTTTCAGCCCGTCTTCGCCATCCACTTTCACAAGATTTTTTTCAATTAAATTTTTGATGTGTGAGCGAGAATAATCTGACAATTTGTCCAGCAAAAAGACATCCAAACGCTTCCCAGCATCATTTTCATGCACAACAAATTTCTCAGTCATCCGAGCCCTCTTTGCCATCTTCTGAATTTTCAAATGAACTTTGAAATTGCTGACTTTCACTTGAATTGTCATTTTTGGTCAAATATTTGTCTTTTTTCTCAATTTTTTCGGCATTTTTTTGCATTTTTTCAAATTTTGACCTGTTTTTCTTTGTTGATTTCGCTTCATCTACACCTTTTTCAGAAATGTTGTTGTCATCATTCTTTTCAATTGTAATTCCTGTCATTTTTGCATTTTTGTTACTTCTGACAAAATACAAAATAATGTAGATGACAAAAAGCACAACTCCAACACTGAGAAAGACATCTGCAAAATTGAAAATTGGAAAAGATTTCCAAAAATCAAATTGAATGAAATCGCGCACATAGCCAAAAACAATTCGGTCATACAAATTTCCAAGGCAACCACCAATCAAAAAGGCAAAAGTGATTGTCAGAAGCCATGTTTTTCGCTTTTCACGAACATAATAATAGATGAAAATGGCAAGAAAAATTATGGTCAAAACAATCAAAAAAATTTGTTTGCCTGACATGATTCCCCACGCCGCACCAATGTTATAGACCACCTGAAAATTGATTAAGTGCGGAATGACTGTCACCGTTTCGCCATAATTTAAAGTCGCATCAAGAACATATTTGGTGACCAAATCAATCACCACAAATGCCACAACAATTGCGCACAAAACACCAACCTTAACCCATGTTTGTTTTTTCACAATAATTCTCCAAAAATATACTTAATATGCTTAAAATTCAACCAATTTTAAAATTTTTTCAAAAAAATGCATGCAAATTATCATTTTAATCAATAAAATTTCAGACAAAACTTTCACAATTTAAAAATGTAGGAATTTGAAAAATTTAAACATAAATTTCAACCTTTCTTACAAATCGATAAATCAATCTTTTTCAATTTCCATGTTTTTTGGAAGAAAAATGTATAAATTTTTGTCAACCAATTCGCAACTTGCACCCAAAACATCAATAACACCGTCCAAATAGTCCAAAATTTTGTTCTTTTCTGCTGAATTGCAACCACGAAAGTCCAAGAAAAATGGAGTGTTTCTTTTCAAAAGTTCCACTTTATCCTTGCAATCTTCAAGTGCTTCAGGATAGAAAACCCTGATTCCATCAATTTCAGATGGCAATTTTTGCGAAATTTTGAGGTTGTAACTTGCTTTTGGCGCTTGTTTTTTCTTTGTCACCTTAACATCGTCACCCTCAAAGCCGAAAAATTTGTATATATAGTTCATAATTCCCATAACACACCTCTGTGACTTTTGTCTTTTTTAATCATATCACAAAACGCCAATAATTCAAAATAAAAACAAAATAAATTGACTTAAATTAATGCAAATGTTAAAATATGTTTGATTATTGATTAAATCATTCTGGCTTTCAAATGTTTTGCAAATGCAAAAAACATCAAAATATTAATTGATTTATGTGATAAAATAAAATTAAGCTGTCTATTGTATAAAAGGAGAAAAATGATGCAAACACAAACAAAAAACAACAAAATTGAAAACAAATTGGAAAAAGTGACAATAGTCAAAAATAAGTGGTGTCTTTGTGATGAAAAAGCAAAAAAAGTGGTTTTCAAATTTTCTGAAGGATATAAATCTTTTCTTTCCGAAAACAAAACCGAACGCGAATGCTTGAATTTTGCTGTTGAAGAAGCAAAAAAACATGGATTTTCTGATTTGAAAGAGGCAATTGCGACAAAAAGAAAACTTAAAGCTGGCGACAAACTTTATGCTGTCAACAAAGACAAGGCAATTGTGCTTTTTGTGCTTGGAAGTGAAGATTTGGAGAACGGTTTAAACATTCTTGGCGCGCACATTGACAGCCCTCGCCTCGACTTGAAGTCAAACCCGCTCTATGAAAAAAACGGTTTTTGTCTGATGGACACACAATATTATGGCGGAATTAAGAAATATCAATGGGTGACAATGCCACTTGCCATGCATGGAGTTGTTGTCAAAAAGGACGGAACAGTCATCAAAGTCAACATTGGCGAAAAGGAAGATGACCCGGTTTTCTACATCTCTGACCTGCTTCCACATTTAAGAAAGGAAAAATCTGCTGAAGAAGTCAGTGGCGAGCAACTTGATGTCATAATCGGAAATATGTCATTCAAAAATGACAGCCAAAATGAGATTGTCATTGAAAATCTGAAGAAAATTCTCTCTTCACAAAACATTGACGAAGACGATTTCATAAGCGCCGAACTTGAAATTGTGCCAGCAGGAAAAGCGCGCGACATGGGTCTTGACCGCTCCATGATTGTTGGATATGGTCATGACGACCGCTCTTGTGCCTACACCTCACTTCAAGCAACTCTCGAATGTGAAAAACCAAAGAAAACCGCCGTTTGTCTGCTTGTTGACAAGGAGGAAATTGGAAGTTATGGTGCAACTGGGATGAAGAGCCGTTTTTTTGAAAACATGGTTGCAGAAATCATCAACCTCTCAACAACCTACAGCGAACTGAAACTCAAGCGATGCCTCAACAACTCCAACATGATTTCAAGTGATGTGACGGCAGGATATGATCCAACCTGGGCAGCTTCCTACAATATGCAAACCGACGCATTCCTTTCTTGCGGACTTTCGTTCAACAAATACACCGGCGGAAAAGGCAAAAGTGGTTCAAATGACGCCTCTCCAGAATATATTGCGCGTCTCCGCAAAATTCTTGATGACAACAACATTTTTTATCAGTTCACCGAAATGGGAAAAGTTGACCAAGGTGGTGGCGGAACAATCGCCTACATTTTGGCGGAATATGGCATGAATGTGATTGACGCCGGAATTCCACTTCTTTCCATGCATGCGCCATGGGAAGTTGCCTCAAAACTTGACCTATATCACGCCTACCTCTTCTATAAAGCATTCTTAAAAATATGATGTAATTTAGTTTTTGAATTCTGATTAGTTTTGTCAAACAAATAGCAAGCATAATTTAAACAAAGATAAACTTTCATTTTTGGTTTAATTAAAGAATAAAAGCAAAATATATAATTTTTAAAACATCAAAAAAATAAATTATTAAAAATTTAATAAGAATTGATATAACTTCGTTTAAGACGCGGAAAAATTCTGCGTTCTTTTATTGCACAGGTGAAACTGTGAAAATTTTATATTGACAACAAAATTTTTCTATGATAAAATTATCTAATAATTGGAGGAAAATGAAAAAGATTGAAGAACTCACACCACAAGATTTTGACAGAGATGGATGGGCATTTTTGGGCACATACAAAACATCCAACACGTCTGAAACTGCGGTTCATGTTTTGAGATTTTACACTCGAAACGAAAACAAAAACCTGATTGGAACTCCATCCATTTCATCATATTTAAATTCTCATTATGACCCATATCTGTCGTTGTCCGACACAAAAACCATTGTCGAGCTTCCAGCCAATTCAGATTTTGTCAAAAACAAACAAGAAGTCATAAATTCAAGTTTCAAGCAAACATTGCTTTATTTATTGCAAATCAATCCAAGAATTGCTGTTTTCATTCCGTCATGTTTTTTAAAAGACAAGACTTTCATCAAACAAATCAACGAAATCACTTCAATGTATAAGTGGGATAAAGCCAATCCCGGAACTCCATACACTCCGCGCGAATTTATAAAAAATGCAGTTGAATATAAAATCAAAAAAATAAAAGAAATAAGCATTCCAATTAAATCCCCAAGCGGAAATAAGACATCAAATGGGCGCAATTTTTGATTAAAGACAAACATCAGGCATATCTTAAGCACACCATGAAATTTAATCAAACAAGACATAACTAAATAAGAATTTAACCATGAAAAACAACTAAATAAGATTTAACTACACAAAAATTAATCTAAATCAAACTTATCCAAAACAAAATTTAATCTAAATCAAAAAAAAGATTGCAAAAACTGCAATCTTTTTTTGTTTAAAATGTTATTATTCAATGATTGAAGAAACAACACCAGAACCAACCGTTCTGCCACCTTCACGGATAGCGAAACGAAGTCCTTGTTCAATGGCGATTTCTTTGTTCAAAGTGATTGTCATTCTGACATTGTCACCAGGCATAACCATTTCAACGCCTTTTTCAAGTTCAATTGTTCCTGTCACATCTGTTGTTCTAAAATAGAACTGTGGTCTATATCCATTGAAGAATGGAGTGTGGCGTCCACCTTCTTCTTTCTTCAAAACGTAAACTTCTGCAGTGAACTTTGTGTGTGGGTGAATTGAACCTGGTTTGCAAAGAACTTGACCTCTTTCAATTTCTGTTCTTTGAATTCCACGAAGAAGAATGCCGACATTGTATCCAGCAATTCCTTCATCAACAGTTTTTCTGAACATTTCAACGCCTGTCACAACTGTTTGTTTCTTTGCGCCCAAACCAACAATTTCAACAACATCGTTGACTTTAACCTTACCTCTTTCAATTCTTCCTGTTGCAACAGTTCCACGTCCTGTGATTGTGAAGACGTCTTCAACAGGCATAAGGAAAGGTTTGTCAGTGTCTCTGACTGGGTCTGGAATATAAGTGTCAACAGCGTCAAGCAATTCGTCAATGCATTTGCAAGCTGGATCATTAATGTTTCCTGCTTGAGCAGCTTCCAAAGCTTTGAGAGCTGAACCTCTGATGATTGGAGTGTCGTCTCCTGGGAATCCATATTCGTTCAAGAGTTCTCTGATTTCCATTTCAACAAGGTCAAGAAGTTCTGGATCGTCAACTTGATCAGTTTTGTTCATGAAAACAACGATGTATGGAACGCCAACCTGTCTTGCAAGCAAGATGTGCTCTCTTGTCTGAGGCATTGGACCATCAGTTGCAGCAACAACGAGGATTGCACCGTCCATCTGAGCAGCACCGGTGATCATGTTTTTAACATAGTCAGCGTGTCCCGGGCAGTCAACGTGTGCATAGTGACGTTTGTCAGTTTCATACTCAACGTGAGCTGTGTTGATTGTGATTCCTCTTGCCTTTTCTTCTGGGGCTTTATCAATTTCATCATATCTCATTTTCTGAGCGTGACCTTTTTCAGCGCAAACCATTGTGATTGCAGCTGTCAAGGTTGTCTTACCATGGTCAACGTGGCCAATTGTACCAATGTTAACGTGTGGTTTGGTGTTATCATATTTTCCTTGTGCCATTTTTAAAAATCTCCTTTTTGATGTTTACTCTGCTATTTTAGCATACTTTTTTGAAATCTCAAAACAATTTTGCTTATTTTATCAAAAATTTTTTACAATTTTTCACGCATTTTTTGAGATTTAACAAATTTAAGTCAATCTTGAAGGTCGATGACCTTTCTTTATGAAAATCTGGCAAATTGTGTGATGTTTCGGCTCACAAATTTTGCAAAATTTTCGTCAATTTAGGCATTTGCTTTCTTTCTTTGTCCGACAATGCCTTCAGCAATGTTCTTTGGAACTTCAGCATATTTCAAAAATTCCATAGTAAATGTTCCACGACCTTGTGTTTGAGAACGAAGATCGGTTGCATATCCAAACATTTCTCCAAGTGGAACTTCAGCGTTGACAACTTGAACGCCCGGTCTCGTTTCGTTTCCTGTCAAAATTCCACGACGAGAAGTGAGGTTGCCCATAACTGTTCCCAGATAGTCATCAGGCACTTCAACTTGAACTTTCATGATTGGTTCAAGAAGAACAGGATTTGCCTTCAAAGCGCCCTCTTTGAATGCCATGGAACCAGCAATCTTGAACGCCATTTCGGAAGAGTCAACTTCGTGGTATGAGCCATCAACAACAGTTGCTTTGAAGTCCACAGTTTCATATCCAGCAATCACGCCGTTTTTGCTTGCTTCCTGAATTCCGTTGTTGACAGGTTGGATGTATTCCTTAGGAATTGAGCCACCAACGGTCTTGTCTTCAAATTGATATCCTGTGCCCGCTGGCAATGGTTCGAATTCAACAACGCAGTGTCCATATTGTCCCTTACCACCGCTTTGACGGATGAATTTACCCTCTGCTCTGACAGGTTTGCGAATTGTTTCCTTATATGCAACCTGAGGTTTTCCAACATTTGCTTCAACTTTGAATTCGCGTTGAAGTCTGTCAACGATGATTTCAAGGTGAAGTTCGCCCATTCCGGCAATGATTGTTTGACCTGTTTCTTGATCGGTGTAAGTTTTGAAAGTTGGGTCTTCCTCTGCAAGTTTAACAAGTGCAAGCACCATTTTTTCTTGCATAAGTTTGGTTTTTGGTTCGATTGCAACTTTGATGACAGGTTCTGGGAATTCCATGCTTTCAAGCACGATTGGATTCTTTTCATCACACAGTGTTTCGCCTGTGATGGTGTCTTTAAGTCCAACGATGGCAGCAATGTCGCCCGCACCAACTTCTTTGATTTCTTCTCTTTGGTTTGCGTGCATACGAATCAAACGTCCAACTCTTTCTTTTTCGCCCTTGTTTGAGTTGTAAACATAGGACCCAGCAACCAATTTTCCAGAATAAACTCTGAAGAATGCAAGACGTCCAACAAATGGGTCTGTCATAATTTTGAATGCAAGCCCAGCAAATGGAGCATCTTCGCTTGGTGCTCTTGTTTCTGTCTCGCCTGTTTCAGGATTGATTCCTTCAATGTGGTCGATGTCGAGTGGGCTTGGGAGATATTCCACCATAGCGTCCAAAAGCATCTGAACACCTTTGTTTTTGTATGAAGAACCGCAAAGCACAGGCACAATTGTTCTTGCAATTGTTGCAGCGCGGAGTGCTTTTTTAAGTTCGTCAACAGAAATTTCTTCTCCTTCAAAGAATCTTTCAAGAAGAGCATCATCTGTTTCCACAATTTTCTCCACCATTTCGTCATGGAGTTTTTGTGCTTTTGCCTTATATTCTTCTGGGATATCAACGACATCAATCTTTGTTCCCAAGTCGTCCTCATACATTTCCGCTTTCATCGTCAAAAGGTCGATGATTCCACTGAAAGTGTCTGCCTCTCCAATAGGCATTTGGATGGCAAGAGGGTTTGTTTTCAATCTGTCTTTGATTGACTCAACGCAACCATAGAAGTCAGCCGCATCTCTGTCCATTTTGTTGACATAGATGATTGTTGGCACTTTATATTTTGTTGATTGACGCCAAACAGTTTCAGTCTGAGGCTGAACTTTGTCACGTGCAGAAAGAACCAAAACCGCACCATCAAGCACTTTCAAAGAACGTTCAACTTCAACAGTAAAGTCAACGTGCCCCGGAGTGTCAATGATGTTGATTTTGTGGCCTTTCCATTGGCAAGTTGTGCAGGCAGAAGTGATGGTGATTCCACGTTCTTGCTCTTGAGCCATCCAATCCATTGTGGCTTCGCCGTCGTGAACTTCACCAATTTTGTGGCTTTTGCCGGTGTAGAACAAAATTCTTTCCGTTGTGGTTGTCTTACCCGCGTCAATGTGCGCCATGATGCCGACATTTCTGGTCATTTCAAGGTTTGTAGCCATAAATTTTTCATCCTTTTAATGAGATTTCTCGTTTTATAGTGCCGAGATTTCACTTTTTAGTTTATTCAAAGTATTTCCACTAAGTCAGTTTTTTCAAACAAGGAATTTCACTTAATTTCTTGTCAAAAAAAGTTTTCTCCGCAAATTTAAGAAACGCTTTAATCAATCAAAACCTCACCAACTCATACATTTTTTTATAAATATAAATTATTCAAATATGTTGATTTAAAATTTTCATTTAAACCAACCAATCATTTAAAACAATTTTCTTATAAATGTAAAACTTTTGTTGAAAATGCAAAATTTTGCTTAAAGTTGTTGATTTGATTAAGAGTTTGCTTAACTCTTCCTAAAACCCGCGATGACATTTTGTAGTGAAAGGTTTCACCGCTCTCAAAATGGCATCGCCACTCCTCTCGCAGAAAAATGTCCAGCGGAATTTTTCAAGAGGCGGAAAGGGGCGCGCGGGGAAAACGAATTTCAGCGGTTAGGCAAAGCCGTGTCCGCGTTAAGAAATTCCAGTTGTCTCCGCGAATGGTTAATCAATCACCACTTTAAATTATACACATTTTCTAAATAAATGTAAAACCTTTGTTGAAAATGCAAAATTTTGCTTAAAGTTGTTGATTTGATTAAGAGTTTGCTTAACTCTTCCTAAAACCGCGATGATATTTTGTAGTGAAAGGTTTCACCGCTCTCAAAATGGCATCGCCACTCCTCTCGCAGAAAAATGTCCAGCGGAATTTTTCAAGAGGCGGAAAGGCGCGCGCGGGGAAAACGAATTTCAGCGGTTAGGCAAAGCCGTGTCCGCGTTAAGAAATTCCAGTTGTCTCCGCGGAAATTACCACTTATAATGTGCAAATGCCTTGTTGGCTTCTGCCATTCTGTGCATTTCATCACGTCTTTTGATTGATGCACCTGTGTTGTTGTAGGCATCCAAAAGTTCGCCTGCAAGTTTTTCATCCATATTTCTTTCACCTGTTCTCTTTCTTGCATTGTTGACAATCCAACGAATTGCAAGAGTTTGACGGCGTTCTGGACGGATTTCCATAGGAACTTGATATGTTGCACCACCAACTCTGCGACCTTTTGTTTCAAGCATAGGCTTCACATTTTCGATTGCAGTGAGGCAAACATCAAGAGGTTCAAGACTTGTTTTTTCTTTGATGATGTCAAATGCACCATAAACAATTCTTTGAGCAAGACCTTTCTTTCCATTCATCATAACTTGGTTGATGAGTTTTGTGACAACCTTGCTTCCAAATTTTGGATCTGGCAAAACGTCCTTTTTCACTGGTCTATTTCTTCTTGGCATTGGTTTTTCTCCTTTTAACTCACGCTGTGAGAATTTGTGTTTCAATGCTCATATGAACATATTTTTTCATCTTTCTTGCTTAAACAAAATTTAAGCAAATCCTGATTGGCTAAGTTTTTACGCAATTATTTTCCTGCTTTTGGACGCTTTGCGCCATATTTGGAACGAGCTTGTTTTCTGTTTGCCACGCCAGCGGTGTCCAAAGTTCCGCGGATGATGTGATATCTCACACCAGGAAGGTCCTTAACACGCCCGCCACGAACAAGCACAACGCTGTGTTCCTGCAAGTTGTGACCAATTCCAGGAATATAGCAAGTTCCTTCTTGACCATTTGAAAGTTTCACTCTGGCAATTTTTCTAAGAGCAGAGTTTGGCTTTTTAGGTGTTGCAGTTCTGACAGAAAGGCAAACACCACGTTTTTGTGGGCATTCATCAAGAAGTGGAGCTTTTTTCTTTTTCTCAAAAGTTTTTCTTCCTTTTCTGATTAATTGGTTGAATGTAGGCATCTTTTTCTCCTTTTAAGGCACGCGTGCCATTTTGCCACCATGCCGAATTGACCAGTTTTAAATCTAAGTCTCCGATTTGTCATTTCCGTCTTGCCACTTGACAAAACAAAATTGACGCGAATTTTTGTTTTCGCGTCAATGAAAAATGCTTTTCCTTTTGAAACATGAACAACACTGATTGCAAAATTGCAACTTCAAGAAGACATCTTCTCGAATCGGTGGAGGTCAGTGACCCTTTTTAAGTTTTAAGTCAAACAAAGTTTAAATCAAAATTTTGTCTAACAAAACCTCAAAAATTTCCACCTGTTGTTTGTTTATGCTCTTAAACCCCTCCGCAACCATTCAAATTTGAAGCGGACAAGTTTCCGTTTGTGAAAACCACAAACCGCAAAGCACTGTTTCCGACAACGAAACACGGCTCTATTATATCTTTTCCGCCTCCCGTTGTCAAGCGTTTTTCAGCACTTTTTCACACTTTTTTGCACTTTTCCTCAAATGCTGACAGAACTATGTGAAAATTTCGTTTCAAATGTCAAAAATTTCAACTTAAAACCACCCTCATTTGTTGCGGTTTGGATTTTGTTTTAAATTTGAAGTGTTCTTCTTTTCAGAATTGCCACCGTCCCCTATGCGTCTTGCTTGTAAATACTTATTTTTTGAAATTCGGTTTGCACTTTTGTAATATTTTCTTCGTCTGTTTGCATATTCCTCAAGCCCTGCAATCAGTTTGTTTTTGGAAGCAATAAGTTCGTATGTTTTCAGTCCAACTTCGCTTCTGATTTCTCTGTTCGATTTCGATTCCAAGAAGAATTTGACAAAAACCTGCTTGTCTGCAACCTTTTTGACTGTTGGAAGAAAGTCTCGAACAATTTCAGTTGGGCTTCCAAATTGTTTCAGAAAGTTTTTGATGAATTCGTCTCTTTTCGAAAAATCTTTGCACCTGCCAACCGTTTCAATGGAAAGTTCTTCTGGCTCACTTTCATCATCCACAAATTGATATTCTCCAAGAGCATTCTTTTCAAAATCTTCAGAGTGCTTTTTGCCAAATTCTTTGCGTGCATAGAAACTTTCAACCTCTTTTTCAAAATCTGGGAAAGTTTGCTTCCATTCTTCAATCTGAGCATAAAGCATTTTGGTGATTTTGTCGACATAACTTGGTCCAGACGTCTCTTTCAAGTTGAGCAATCGTCCAACTTTCGTGGCTGGAAGTCCGTTCAGGACATATTCCACAAAAACTGTTTTGTGTGCTGGCACTTCCAATTTTGAAGCAAACATTTCAAGCAGAAATTCCTTTCCACCATTGCGTGCAACAAACTCTTCACGCTTTCGCAAAGATGCTTTCATCTTAGTATTGATTCTTTTATCTGCAAAAAGCCCGCGTGCCAAATTTTCTGCCCGCTCTTGAATCATGGCAAGTTCTTCAATGTTTGTGGCTTCAAGTTTTTCACGCAAAATTTTCTCTGCAGTGACGATGTTTGGAGCTCCAAGCCCCTCCTTTTCCGCCATGGCAGAAATGGAGTCATATTGTGGTGAAAGATAGAGTTTTTCGAAGACAAGTTTCTGCGTGCCACTCAAAATTGGCATGAATAATTTTCTGAGTTTAAGCACTCCGCCATGCTTTTCCACAAATTCTTGACGCTCCTTCATAGCATCAAGTTTTGAAATGTTGATGTTTGAAACACTGCCACCAAAACGCTCGGCATTGTCCACCATGCTGACAAGAAGTTCAAAATCGGTGGAGGCAAGTTTGTCAAGCACTTTGCTGTATGCCATTTGAAAGTTTTGAGGTGAGATTCCGCAAATTTTTGCAAGGTCCGCCTTTGATTGACCTTCAAACTGCAAAATTGCAAAAGTGAAAACCTTTTGTTCTCTTTCTGGAAGGTTTGGCAGAAAATATTTTGCCAAAAATGCCCTGCCACCAAACTCTTCAATCAATCTTTCGTTTCTGTTAACTGCTTGAATTTGCCTTTGTGAAAGTGGTTTAATTTTTTCGGCAATAATTTTACCTCTTTGCAAAGCAATTTCCATCTTTTTTATGATTATGCCTTGCACCTGCTGTCTGTCCATTCCAACCAATGAGATTGGGTTGTAGAGCATCTTCTCAAAAACATCTCTTTGACCCTGTGGAAGTGAATTTTTGAATTGCAAAATTCCGTCAAGTCCAAAAACTTTTCGAAATTCAATGATGACTTTGTTGTTTCTTTCATATACTTTTCTGCTTTTGTTGTTTTGCAATTCAATACGCCTAAGGTCGACATCCGTTTGTGTCACACCCTCTTTCATTAAATTTTCAAGTTTTGTCATCACCGAATCAAGCAAAAGGTAAACATATTGCCTTGAGCAGTTCATGACAAGCGCCACATCTTCCATTGTCATTTCTTCAATGAAATAATGTTCAATCAATTCTTGTTCTCGCTTTGGAAAAAGTGGCAAAATTTCGTTTTTGATTCGGTCAAATTCCATTTTGTCAACAAGCTGTCCTTCCGTGATTGCTCTTGAGTCTGCAAGCATGTCCAAACGCGTTGTTTCAGACTCGTCTTGCTTGTTGTTTTTGAGTGGCTCGTCCAAACTTATGGCATTATGATTGCTCTGTCTTTTCTGTCTTATGTCATAAGATTTAATCTGCTTGAAACGGCGGTCCAAACATCTCCAAGCAAAAGTTGAAAATTGGAATTCATATTTTTCATAGTCAAATTTATTCACTGCTTTCTGAATTGTGAAAATTCCCTCTTGAAAAGCGTCTTCCCAATCAAAAGAAACAGACGGAACAAAAAAGCCACTTGACACAGCCTTGTTGACAAATGTTGCCACCAGCCTCATGTTGCCATAAACCACCTTGTCGCGAGCCTTTGTGTCGCCCGTCTCTTTGAATTCTTTGATGAGCCTGATTGTCTCATCTTTGTCAAGTTTTGGAGGCAAAGAGTTCCAAATTCTAAGTGCACTCTTTCTGTCGTCCTCTTTTTTGAAACTCTTTTTCAAAGAATCGTCAAAACTTTCATTCCCAGCCAAAAATCTTTCAACTTCTTTTTCATCAAAAACAATCAAATCTTCGTCGATGGCCTCGTCAAAATCAATTGAAGTGTCCATTTCCACGACGTCAACATCGTCAAAATCGTCTAAATCTTCCTCAGAAAAATCGTCCTCGGCATAAAGTTTGTTTTTCTTTTCATCAAACATGGTTTGGTAAACTCTTTCGTTTCCATCATTCGACATAAGTCTGTCATAATCGCTCTTTTTCATCCGCACATCCTCTTGAAAACCATTCTATCATTCTTGGCACCATTTGTCAAGATGAATTTTTAAAGAATTTTCATTTCACAAACATGAATTCTCATCAAAAAGATGAATGTAGCGATATGAAAAAAGGGTCACTGACCCTTGAACAACAATTAAATAAAAAGGGTCACTGACCCTCATTGACTCGCAGCCAAATTGAACATCAAAAAATAAACAAAAAGGGTCGAAGACCCTCAATGCCCCTCACTGACCCTCAATCATTTTCATAAATTCATCTTCGCTGATGATTTTCACGCCAAGCGCCTTTGCCTTGTCAAGTTTGCTTCCCGCTTCCTCGCCCGCCAAAACATAGGAGGTGTTTTTGGAAACGGAAGATGCCGTCTTTCCGCCGTTTTCTTCAATGATTTGCGTCATTTCCGCTCTTGTGTGGTTTGCAAGTGTGCCCGTTAAAACAAAGGTCAGTCCCGAAAGTTTATCCGACTTCGCCTCTTCCACATCCATAATTTTGACGCCAACATCCAAAAGACGCTCAATCTCTTTCAAGTTGTCGTCATTTTTGAAAAAGTCCACAATGTTTTGCGCAATCACTTCTCCAACATCTTCCACGCTGTCCACTTCTTCAAATGTGGCGGCTTTCAGGTTGTTTAAATTTTTGAAAACTCTTGCCAAATCTTTGGCGGTCTTAATTCCAACCTCACTTATGCCAAGCCCATAAAGGAAGCGAAAAAGTTCAATATGTTTGCTTTTTTCCAAACTTTTCAACACATTTTCTGCCTTTTTGTCCTGAAATTTCTCCAAGCCCACAAGTTGCGCTTTGGTGAGAGAATATAGGTCAGAAAAATGCCTCAACCCCAAATCGTCATAAAATTGGATGATGGTCTTTTCAGACAGCCCCTCAATGTTGAATGCCTCACGGCTGACAAAGTGCGTCAGTCTTGCCACAATTTGTTCTTTGCAACCGTCATGGTTTGGGCAGAACACAAGCGGACCTTTTTTGACAAGTTTTGTGTTGCAACAAGGGCAGAATTTTGGCTCTTCAATCGGAACAGAATTTTCAAATTTTTCCGCCAAGCCCAAAACCTCAGGAATAACCTCGTTTGAGCGCCTGATGAACACACGGCTTTTCAAAAAGACATTCTTCTTTCGGATGTCGTCAATGTTGTTGAGGGTTGCACGGCTGATTGTTGCGCCAGCAAGTTCGACAGGCTCCAAAATGGCTGTTGGCGTCACTTTTCCGCTTCTGCCCACCTGCCAAACAACATCTTTAAGCATGGTGGAAACTTCTTCCGCCTCAAACTTGAACGCCATTGCCCACTTTGGAAATTTGTTGGTGTAGCCAATTTCCTCACGCGGTGCAATTTCGTTGAGTTTAATCACCATTCCGTCAATCATGACATCCAAATTGTCTTTGACGCGGTCAATTTCGTCAATGCATTCTTCCGCTTCCTTTGCGGTCTTCACAATCTTGAACAAATCGCCCGTTTTGAAGCCATTTTCGACAATAAACTTGTGCATTTCCTCTTGAGTTGAAAACCTCTTCCCCTCGCAAAGAAGCACATCATAGCAAAAAAAGTCCAATTGCCTTTTTGCCGTCTCTTTTGGGTCAAGGTTCCGAATTGCCCCAGCCACACCATTTCGCGGATTCTTCAAAGCCTCGGAAGCGGTTTTGTTATATTTTTTGAAACTTGAGTTTGTCATCATTCCTTCACCGCGCAAAATTAAGCGGTTTTTGAAAGGAATTTCCAGCGGAACACTTCGAATTGTCCTCACTTGTTCCGTCACATCTTCACCAATTTCGCCATTTCCGCGCGTGGTGGCACTTTTAAATTTTCCGTTTTCATATTCCGTCACAATTGTCAGTCCGTCAAATTTATATTCCACCGCAAAGGTCGGGGTTTTGACATATTTTTTCATGTCGGCAAAAAAACTTTCAAGGTCGGCAAAATTTCGGACCTTGTTCATGGAATAGAGCCTCACCTCGTGCTTTTTCTTGACAAAACGCTCCAAAACATCACCGCCCACACGCTGAGTTGGCGAGTTTGGCAAGATGACGCCAAGTTCTTTCTCAAAGTCCAAAAGTTCGTCATAGAGCGCGTCATATTCCTTGTCTGAAATGGTTGGGTTGTCAAGTTCATAATAGTTTCGGTTGTGCACCAAAATTTCGTCCACAAGCGCACGCATGCGCTCCATTTTTGCCTGTCTTTCAGCATCCATTTTCTCGTTCTCGTCAGAAGTGTTTGTTGAAAAAACCTCGTTTGAAAACATGTTCATCTGAGAAGTTTCAACACTTTGTTTTTGATTGGTTTTCTGCCCTCTTGCTTTTTCACTCATCTTCCACCTCCAACTTTTCAAGTTTTGCCATGTTGAGCATCAAACTTTTCTTTCCAATGTCATGAAAATCAATGTCCGCAACAAGCCCATCGTCCGAAATGCTTAAAATCTTTCCAATTCCGAAACGCGCGTGCGAAACAATGTCGCCCGGCATGAAACCAGAGTCAAAAACCTCTTTCTTCTCCGCTTGGACAAAATCGTTGGAAACAATCTTGGTGCGCTTTTTGTCCACAATTCCAAGTTCGGAAAGAAATCTGCTTGGCGCTTGAAAGTTGCTTTTTCCATACATATATCTTTTCGCTGTGTAGGAAAGATAGATTCTCTCTTCTGCCCTCGTGATTGCCACATACATCAATCTGCGCTCTTCCTCCATTTCGGAATTGGAATAGGTTGCGCGCGAAAGCGGAAAAATGCCCTCTTCCAGCCCCACAACAAAGACCACACGAAATTCCAGCCCCTTCACCGAATGAATTGTTGAAAGTGTGACAACACCATTTTCTTGAATTTGGTCGGTGTCAGTTTTCAGCATAACCTCAGCCAAATAGTCCGAAAGCGTTGCGCCCTCGTTGTCTTTTTCATATTCCTGCACGCCCGCAAGCAAACTGTCAATGTTGCCAAGTTTGTTGATTGCCTCTTCGTCCTTGCCCGCATATGCCTCTTCAATTCCAAACACTCGCACCACCTTTTTGACAAAGTCGAAAATGGAAATTTTGCCCAATTCCTCTTTAAGTGTGCGTATGTTTTGGACAAATTTTTCAAGTTTTGGGAAATATTTTGAAAATTTAAACCTCTCGCTCAAAAGATAGGAAAGAAGCATCTCTTGTCCTGCCTCTTCTTGCAGTTTTTGCATTGCAACATCACCAATTCCGCGCTTTGGAAAGTTGATGATTTTCAGAAGCGAAATTTCGTCCTTTTCATTGACGAAAATGGAAAGATAGGACAAAATCATCCGAATTTCTGCCCTGTCATAAAATTTGAAACCGCCATAGAGTTTGTATGGAATGCCAAACGCCATCATTCCCTCTTCAAGAGGTCTTGAAAGCGCATTCACACGCATAAGCACAGCAAAATCGTCATAAGAAAAACCCTCGCTTATAAGGTCGGAAATGGTTTTGGCAACAAAAAGCGCCTCGTCACGCTCGTCAAACGCCGAATACACCACCGGCCCCTCGCCGTCCTCCTTGTCTGTCCACAAATTTTTGTCCAACCTTTCATGATTGTTGGAAATCACATTGTTGGCAAGTTTCAAGATGTTTTTTGTCGAACGATAGTTTCTTTCAAGTTTAAACACTTTCACATTGTCGAAATCTTTTTTCAGGTTGAAAATGTTGTGGAAGTTTGCTCCGCGCCAAGAATATATGCATTGGTCCTCATCGCCCACAACAAAGAGGTTTCCATGCTCACTGCACATAAGCCTGATGAGTTTATATTGCACAAGGTTTGTGTCTTGAAATTCGTCCACCAAAATGTATTGAAAGCGGTCGGCATACTTGTGCAAAACGCTTCGATAGTTCAAAAACAGAAAGAGGGTTTTGTTCAAAAGGTCGTCAAAATCAAGCGCGTTGTTTTTGTGGAGATGTTCCTCATATTCCTCGCAAATCCGCTTGTAAATTTTCAAGTCTTTGTTGTGCTGAAATTCCTCCAAAGCGGAGAAATATTCCTCAATGTCCAAGCCCTTGTTTTTGATGTTGTCAAGATGAGTGGAAACCTTGTCTTTTTCGGCGTCATCAAGGTTGTGTTCTTTCAAAATGTCCTTGATGATTTTGTCTCTGTCCGCCTCAGCAATTATGGTGAAATTTTTGTTATATCCATCCAAAAAATCGATGTTTTCGCGCAAAATTCGCACGCACATAGAGTGAAAGGTTGAAATCCAAATGTTGCAGTTGCACATGGCTTTCACACGCTCTTTCATCTCGTTGGTTGCCTTGTTTGTGAAAGTGATTGCCAAAATGCTGTATGGCGAAACACCATGCTCCAGCAAATAGCAAATTCGGTGCGTCAAAAGACGCGTCTTGCCACTGCCCGCACCAGCAGTCACCAAAACAACGCCGTCGGTTTCAAGAAGTGCTTTTTTTTGTTCGTCATTCAAACTTTCAAAGTCATAGTTTTTCATATGAGAATATGATATCACAAATCTCAAAATTTGCAAAACAAAGACAAACATTTTCGCGTCTTATTTTGTTTTGTTTCAATTCTTTTAAATTTAATCATTCAACGCAATTTTTCACATCAAACAAGTTTTCACATTCAAAACATTCTCAACAAGCAACTTGAACAATAAAAAAAGTGGCACTGTCACCACTACCACCCAACAATGCAAATCTCCGCTTTAATTATAAACATCATCGGTCGAGTTGAAATAGTCCCTTTCAAAAAATTCTTGCAGTGTTATATCGGCACCTGCACAAAGTTTTTTGATTGTGATGATTTTCGGACTTTTGCTTCTTCCAGACATAAAATCAAAAAGTGTGGATGGCGTCAAGTTTGAACGCAAAGCCAAAGCAGTCAAAGAAATTTTCTTTTCTTCAACAATTTCCAAAATTCTTTTTCTTATTGCTTCATCTAAACTCATAAACCCTCCTTACGACATTCCGTAAATAAATTTTATGAATTTTTATGTTTCGCGTCTTACGGAACATCGTAAATATTGTTGACAAGACAAAGCAAATAAATTATAATTATCTTATCATTTACGAAAAATCGTAAACGGGAGGTCAAAATGTATCCATATATAAATTTGGAAGAAATCATCTATAAAGAATTTAAAAACCATAAGGAAAGAGAGGAAGAACTTGCAAACATGCCAAAAGAGAAACGAAATCGCATTTTCTTTTGTGACGGAACGGACAATGAAAAAGAAAAGGAGAATGTTGTCAAAGTTTCTCCTTATATGAATTTCATAAGCACACTTTCTTCAAGTCAAAGAGTTGAATTTGACAACATTTTGCTGTCAATTAAATATGACCGCACTCTTCGAGAAAAAGAATTGATTGATTTCACACTCACTTTCATCCGCTCGTTTTGGAATAAGTGAAAGCGGTGTATGGCACTGCAAACTTTTTATTGTTTTTGTGAAATAAGCACTAAAACATATCAAAAATATTGAAATGGTGAAATCGTGAAAATGCCGAAAACTTTTCTTTTGGAAAAGCAAACTTTCACCACACCCAACATAAACAACAAAAAAGACAGAACAATTTTGTTCTGCCTTGTTTTTTAACCTCTTTTTCTTGCGCGCTTTCTTGCTGCTTCACTTTTCTTTTTCTTTGCAACGCTTGGCTTGTCATATGCTTCTTTCTTTCTGATGTCGCCAATGATTCCGTCTTTTTGGCATTTTCTCTTAAAGCGTTTAAGCGCACTTTCCAAACTTTCGTTTTCGCCAACCTTAACTGTTGTCACTCTTCTCACCACCTTTCAAGGTCAAATTTCTTTGCATATCATAACATTTTTGCTTAGTCATTGTCAAGCATTTTTCACATTTTATGCCCAAAATCACCAACAAATGCAAAAATTTACTTTCCGTTTCGCCCTTCACCGCTTCCATTTTTGCTGTTTTCTGGACTTTCTGAAACTTCCACTTTTGTTTCATTCTTTTTTTCAATTGGTTTAATTCTTTCATAAAACTCGTCAACTTTCGCCTTTTGAGAATCTCGAAGTGAAATCATTTTGTTTTGAATTTGTTTCACCCACGATTCGTTTCCATTTGCAAAAGACTTGTCGCTGAGAATTTCGTTCCAAAGTCCGTCATCTTCAACCAACGCTTTCAAGATTGGGTAGTTCCACCATTTTCCGTCATCAACAAGGCTTCCAAGATATGAGCCAAGTCCGCCATAGAATGTTGTTTCTTTTTTCCTTGTCTGCCTCACCGCTTTTGGAATGAGATGTTCATATTTTAAAATTTCCTCCCCTTCCAAAAGTCCAAAGGTTTGAAAACCATCGTATTCAATTCCGCCCGCCAAAATGTTCTCAAAATCTTTGAAGTCTTTTGGAAGAAATTTGACGCATTCAACTCCATACTTTTGCGCTTGAGCAACCAATGTCTCGGTTGAAAATGTTTCAAGTGCTTTGCGGAAAGCGGCTTTGTTCTCGTCCCGCTCTTGCTGGGTTGTTGCTGTTGGACAATAGCAACGATGCATGATGAAAACAAAATTTAAATCTGAATTTTGAAAATTGTCTGCAAACTTCTGCCAAAAGTCTGGAATTTCGTCTTTAAACGCACCAATCAAACTCAACAAACTTGAATAATATCCCATATCCACAAATGGACGAACTCTGAAACTTCTAAGTTCATTTTTCAAATATTCAAACGCAAACTCTTCGTCATGTTTCAACTCAGCCGGAAACCACAATTCTTTGTCGGAAGTGTATTCAGCATTCAAAGTGTATGGTTTCAATTTGTAAAGTTCCATCCTAAATTTCGGGCTGATTCTTTGCTCGTCCGTCATAAATTCAAGATTAAACTGCATTTTGTCATCTTTTTTTATGTATTCCAAAATCTTGTCCATAATTTGCTCTGGACTGTCACCTTTTTTGATGCCCACAGCCACATAATATTCAGCCTTTTGCTTTTCCAAACTTGTCATTTCTTCAACCCTCCATTTCCAAAAAATTGGTTGCCAAATATTTGTTAAATCAACATAAATATAGCACAAAAAAAGAGAGGTGTCAAGACCCACTTTTCACACCTCTCAATCCAACAATTTTTCAAAAATTAAGCATTAATTTTGCACAGTGCCCCATTTTTGAAAGGTTTTAAAATTTCAACCTCCACAATGTCACCAACCTTAACCCCATCGCCTTTATCCTCCAAGAAGCATTTGATGTAGTTTTCAGAATATCCCTCAAACCATTTTCCATTTTTCTCTTCAATCAGCACCTTTGCAGTTTTGTTTTGAGAGATGAACTCTTTTTTCAAGCGGTCAGCAAGAGTTTGCAAACGCTTCAAACGCTCAGTTTTCACATCACCCGGCAAATCTCCATAAAGTTTTGATGCCACTGTGCCCTCACGCCTTGAATATGGGAAAATATGCACCTGAGAAAACCTCACTTTTTCCACAAAAGCAAGTGTTTCTTCAAAGTCCTCCTCCGTCTCGGTTGGAAAGCCAACAATCACATCTGTCGTTATGCCAGCATTTGGAAAAAAATTGCGGATGAGGTTGACGCTTCGCTCAAACTGAGCGGTGGAATAGTGCCTGTTCATCTTCTTCAAAACCTCATCACTTCCACTTTGCAGTGAAAGGTGAAAATGCGGACAAAAATTCTTGACTTTGCTGACTTCGATCAAAAATTCTTCATCAATCAAATTGTCTTCCATGGAAGAAAGTCTGAGCCTTTTTCCAAAGCCGTCAAGCATTGAAAGAAGTTTTCCCAAACCTTTTTGCCCGTCAATTTTAAAATCGGAAACATCAATGCCAACAAGCACAATTTCTTTGACATTTTCGTCCAATTTTTCCACTTCATTCAAAATGCTTTCAACGTTTCTCGAACGACTCCTGCCTCGGATGTATGGAATGATGCAATATGAACAAAAATGGTTGCACCCGTCTTGAATTTTGATGAACGCCCGCGTCAGAGTTTGCGCGCTGAAAAGGTTGTCCTCATATTCGCTTGGAAAGTCACAAATTTTTGTGCCAAAAGAGTCAAATTCGTCCAAAATTTGTTTTTTGCAAGCATTGCCCATGGTGAATTGCACTCCACGCCCCTCAAATTGTTTCGGGTTGTTTTGACTTGCACAACCAAGCACAAAAATTTTGGCATTTTTGTTGAATTTTCTTGCCCGTTCAATCATTTGGCGCGATTTTCTTTCTGCCTCGTTTGTGACAGCGCAAGTGTTGATGATGTAGGCGTCCGCCTCCTCCAAATTGTCAGTTGCCTCAAACCCTCTTTGCCTTAATTCAAAAATGAGAGCATCGCTCTCATATTTGTTCACCTTACATCCCAATGTTAAAACTGAAATTTTCATCTTTTTCCACTCAAAAATAAAATCGAAAATGGTTTAATTCACCTTAAAATTTAAAAACAAAAACAACTAAAAACAAATCAAAAATCTCGCTGCAAATTTTAATTTCTGAATTTGTCTTTTTTTAATCTGTTTTGCCAAGGAAAAATTTGTTGAAAACGAAACTTGAAATCTTAAATCAGTTTCCTGTCAAAACAGAAATCAAACCTGTCAAAACAATTGATGCCGTCTCAGCCCTCAAAATTCGGTTTCCAAGACTGATTGTTGTTGCCCCCGCAGCAATGAATTTGTCCTTTTCTTTGGAAGAAAACCCACCCTCAGAACCAACAATGATGGCAAGATTTTTTGCGTCAACAATTCCATGAGGTCTTGCGCCTTGGTCTGCACGCTCGTTTGCAAACAAAACAAAGTCAAAATCTTTGAAAGAGTCAATCACTTCATCAAAGGTCATGCACTTGTCAATGACAGGAACAATCGACCTTTCGCACTGCTTGCAAGCATTAATCGCAATGGACTTAAGCCTGTCAATTTTGTTTTCTGTCACTTTTGCAATCACATGTTCGCTGACAAACGGAACAATTCTTGAAACACCAAGTTCGGTGGCTTTTTGGACAATAAGTTCAAATTTCTCACGCTTTGTTATGGCTTGGAAAAGCACAATGTTTTTCTTAGGATTTCCAGCGCAAACTTGCTGACCGTTAATCTTGCAGACAGCAGTGCCCTTTGTCATTTTGACAACTTCGCACGCATATTCGTTCTCGTCGTTGAGGCTGACCAAAATTTCGTCACCAACGCTCATCCTCAAAACATTTTTAAGGTGGTTATATTCCTCTCCCTCAATCAAAATTTCATCGCCACTTTTTCTTCCAAAAAATCTTCTCATACATGCTCCTTTTTGTGCAAACAAACATTTTTGTTTCTATTATTATCAATAATACAACAAAAAATATCTAAAAATCAAATCATTTGCAAACTTTTTGACAAAATAATTCAAAAACGTTCATAATTCTTACCACAAAACAATTTAGCCCTGAAATGCCTTTTGTGAAAAAGATATTGACTTTGTTGCTGTTTTGTGATATAATCAAGACTTCATAAATTCATTTGGACAAAAACAAGGAGGAAAAATGAAAAAAATTTTGAAATCTGAAAAAAGCAGAAAAACATTAAAATGTGTTGTTGCAACCGCACTTGCCACATTGGTTGCAGGATTGGCTGGAACAACCATTTGGCTTGCCGTTGACTCCAACAATAAATCCGATTTGATTGCCTCTCAACAACAAACAATTCAAGATTATAGAGATGACATTCAAGAGCAACAAGGTGTGATTGATGACCAAAAAGACACAATCAACAACCAACAAGGCACAATTGATGACCAACAACAAACCATCCAAGACCAGCAAGGCGTGATTGATGACAAACAAGACACAATTAACAACCAACAAGGCACAATTGATGATCAACAACAAACCATCCAAAATCAACAAGGTGTGATTGATGACCAAAAAGACACAATCAACAACCAACAAGACACAATTGATGATCAACAACAAACCATCCAAGACCAGCAAGGTGTGATTGATGACCAACAACAAACAATTCAAAATCAGCAAGGTGTGATTGATGACCAAAAGGACACAATCAACAACCAGCAAGGCACAATTGATGATCAACAACAAACCATCCAAGACCAACAAGATATGATTGATGACCAAAAAGACACAATCAACAATCAATTAAACAAAATAGAAGCCGAACTGCAAGAAATCAAACTCAATGCATATTTGAAAGAGTTGTTGTCTCAAGGACAAACTGTCTTAACACAAGACTTATTAAAAGGTTATGAATCTTTGACATCAATTTCAATTCCATATGGTTTCACACAAATAGGCTCAGATGCTTTTAAAGATTTTGAAAGTCTTGAAAGTGTGAACATCCCTAACAGCGTAATAAGAATTGGAAGAGATGCGTTTAGATACTGTTCAAGTCTTGTAAGCATAAACATACCCGACAGCGTCACAAGCATTGATATTTTGGCATTTTATGGCTGTTCAAGACTTGAAAGCATAAACATCCCCGACAGCGTCACAAGCATTGGTGGAAGTGCATTTTCTAACTGTTCAAGCCTTGAAAGTATAACTGTTGATGAAAATAATCAAAAATTTAAATCAGAAAACAATTGTTTGATTGACAAAGAGACAAACAGTCTTGTTTTAGGTTGCAAAAACAGCATAATTCCAGACTATGTCACAAGCATTGGAATTTCTGCGTTTTCTGGCTGTTCAAGTCTTGAAAGCATAAACATCCCCGACAGCGTAACAAGCATTGGAATTTCTGTGTTTTCTGGCTGTTCAAGTCTTGTAAGCATAAACATACCCGACAGTGTCACAAACATTGGAGATTCTGCATTTTTTGGCTGTTACAATCTTGAAAGTATAAATATCCCTGACGGCGTCACATCAATTGGATGGCAAACATTTGCGGGCTGCCGCAGACTTAAAAGCATAAACATACCAGACAGTGTCACAAGCATTGAAAGTAATGCATTTGATGGCTGTTCAAGACTTGAAACTGTCACAGTTGGAGAAAACAACCCAAGATATAAAGTTGTGGATGGCAGATTGGTGGATTCTGAAACAAATCAAATTGTTGAAGGATTGGAAAATGTTGAAGCATCCTATGAGCAAAAAGAAATTTCACCTGAAGAAGAACTTGCAGAAATTGAAGCAGAATTGGAATTGTTGAATGCAAATTCCAATGCAAGTTCACAAGAAAAATCTGTCAAAACCACAACCACAAACGACGATGGCAGAACATTCAATTAAACCATTGAAAACATTAAAAACACGAGAAAACTTCTCGTGTTTTTTCTTCATTCCCTGTTTTAATTTTGCTTTTATTGTTTATATTTTGTTGATGTTTTTCCATTTTAATTTTCGATTTTTATTTCAATTTCACCTATTTTTTCTCAGCACTTTAAAATAATAAATTTGAATGAGCATGTTAAATGCTTGTTATTTCTGCAAAAGAATCCCAACACATACAAAAATAAGAGGTCACAGACCTCTCATTTTGTTTTTAAAATCTTTTGCTTTTGGAAAGTCACCTTCATCAAACTTGCTGTCAAGTTCTTTCAAAACATCCTTTGCTTTTTTGGTGAGGTTCTTTGGTATTTCACTTTTGATTGTCACAAGCAAATCGCCATAACTTTCACGATTCAAAACTTTCACGCCCTTGCCCTTGATGCGCATAACTGTGCCATTAACGGTGCCAGGTGCAATTTCAATTTCTTTTGTGCCTTTTGTGAGTGGAATTTCAACTTTTCCGCCCAAAAGACAAGTGGTGAAAGGCACATAGAGGTCAAACATCAAGTCCGTGCCGACGCGCTTGAAAATTGGATGTGTGCCAACTGTGATTTTGATGTTCAAGTCACCATTCACGCCCTGACCTTGAGGAGCATTGCCCTCGCCACGCATTCTGATTGTCTGACCGTTGTCAATTCCTGCAGGCACTTTCACGCGAATTTGAGCAGGTGTTTTCTTGAACCCTTTTCCGCCACACTCTTCGCACTTTTCTTTGATGATTTTTCCGCTTCCATTGCAAGTTGGACAAACCGTTTCACGAATTGTTGTGCCAAAAAGTGTGTTTTGTTGCATTCTCACACGCCCAGCACCCTTACAATCTGGACAGGTGGAAAAATCTCTGCCGTTTTTTGCACCCGTTCCGTTGCATTTTTGGCAAGTTTGAATTTTATTCAAAGAAATAATCTTCTCCACGCCAAAAATTGCCTCTTCAAACGAAAGACGCATGGACACATTGATGTCCTCGCCTCGCCTGTTCACACGGCTTTGCCTCTCTCCACCAAATGCAGAAAAGATGTCCGAAAAGATGTCTGAAAAACCGCCAAATCCTTGACCGCCTCCAAAGCCACCAGAACCACCAAAAAAGTCGCCAAAACCGCCCGAACCACCACTGAATTGTGGACCGTCAGCCGAGCCATATTGATCATAGTTTGCGCGCTTTTTCTCGTCGCCCAAAACCTCATATGCCTCGTTGATTTCCTTAAACTTTTCGGCAGCCTCAGGCGCTTTGTTCAAATCGGGATGATATTTTTTTGCAAGACGACGATATGCGGACTTAATTTCATCCGCATCCGCACTTTTGCTGACTCCCAAAATTTCATAATAGTCCTTATTTGCCATTGGCAACATATGCCCCTTTTGTTAAAATCTTTGTAAATTTTTAAATGTTTAAGCAGTCACAAACTTGATTTATGACTGCTTACAACATTTTTGGATTTGTTTAGTCAATCACAACTTCTGGGTCGCTTCCGTCATCTTTCTTGTCAGATGAACCATTTGTTCCTGCGTCACCTGTTCCGTTTGCACCAGCATTTCCGTTTGGATTTGCGTTTTGATACATCTTTGTGAAAACTTCGTTGGAAACTTTTGTAAGTTCGTCAAGTTCTTTCTTGACAACCTCGATGTCTTCACTTTCAAACTCTTTCTTTGCTTTTTCAATTTCGTCTTCAAGACGCTTTTTGTCCTCAGCAGAAATCTTGTCGCCGTTTTCTTTGAGGAGTTTTTCCAAGGAATAGACCATGTTATCGGCTTGGTTCTTTGTTTCAACAAATTCCTTTCTCTTCTTGTCTTCTTCAGCGTGGGTCTCAGCCTCTTTGATTGCTTTGTCAATGTCTGCCTCGCTCAAGTTTGAAGAAGCAGTGATTGTGATGTTTTGCTCTTTGTTTGTGCCAAGGTCTTTTGCAGAAACTTTGACAATTCCGTTTGCATCAATGTCGAATGTCACTTCAATTTGTGGCACACCGCGTGGTGCTGGTGGAATGTCAGAAAGTTGAAATCTTCCAAGAGTTTTGTTTTGAGCAGCAAACTCTCTTTCACCTTGAAGCACATGGATGTCAACGCCTGGTTGATTGTCCACAGCAGTTGAGAAAATTTGAGATTTTCTTGTTGGAATTGTGGTGTTTCTTTCAATCAATTTTGTGAACACACCGCCCAATGTTTCAATTCCAAGTGAAAGTGGAGTGACATCCAAAAGAAGGACATCTTTCACTTCGCCAGCCAAAACGCCTGCTTGAATTGCAGCACCAATGGCAACGCATTCATCTGGGTTGATGCCTTTGAATGGTTCTTTTCCTGTGAAGTTCTTAACCGCATCAACAACGGCAGGAATTCTGGTTGAACCACCAACAAGAATGACTTTGTCAATTTGTGCAGTTGAAAGTTTTGCATCTGTCAATGCGCGCTTGCAGCATTCAATTGTCTCTTTGACAAGGTCTTCAGTGATTGCATCAAATTTTGCGCGAGAAATTTCGCATTCCAAGTGTTTTGGACCATTTGCATCTGCAGTAATGAATGGAATGCTGACACTTACAAGTTGCTTTGCAGAAAGGTCGATTTTTGCTTTTTCTGCTTCATCTTTCAGTCTTTGCATTGCAAGTTTATCTTTGGACAAATCCATTCCGCCATTTTTGCTCTTAAAGTCTTCAACCAAGAAGTCGATGATGCGGTTGTCGAAGTCATCGCCACCAAGACGAGTGTTTCCGTTTGTTGACAAAACTTCAAAAACGTTGTCGCCAATTTCGAGAATGGAAACATCAAATGTTCCACCACCAAGGTCATAAACCAAAATTTTCTGATTTTTGTTTTCGCCCTTGTCAAGTCCATATGCCAAAGCGGCAGCGGTTGGTTCGTTGATGATTCTCAAAACTTCAAGCCCAGCAATTTTTCCGGCATCCTTTGTTGCTTGACGTTGGCTGTCGTTGAAATATGCAGGCACAGTGATGACTGCTTGTGTCACTTTCTCGCCAAGATAACTTTCAGCATCCTCTTTAAGTTTGCTTAAAATCATGGCAGAAATTTCCTGAGGTGTGTATTCCTTGCCATTAAGTTTTACTCTATAGTTTGTGCCCATCTCTCTTTTAATGGAAATCACGGTGTTGTCATGGTTGATGATTGCTTGGCGTTTTGCCACCTTTCCAACCAATCTTTCGCCGTCTTTTGTGTAGGCCACAACAGAAGGTGTGGTTCTGTCTCCTTCAGCGTTTGCAATGACGGTTGGTTTTCCGCCTTCCATAACTGCCACGCAAGAGTTTGTTGTTCCTAAGTCAATACCAATAATTTTGCTCATTTTTTTGTTCTCCTTTCTTTTTTAGGCTTTCGCCAAATTTTTATTTTTTTGTCAAAAATTCATCAAAATTTGCAATTTTTTCACGATTTTTTGATTTTTTCGCTTATTTTTGCGAAATTTCTTTAAAACTTGTTGACATTTTGTTTTTGATTTTTTATTTGTTTGTTTAGTATCTTTGATTTAATTTTTTTTTGTTTTAATTTAATTTTTTGTTGTTGTGATTTGATTTTAATTTAATTTGTCTGCTTTAAAACTTAAAAGTTTAAAACAGAAAATCAAATTCAAATTTCATATTGTTGTTTCTTCTTATGTATCAAATGTTGCAATTTATGAATGCTTGTTGACAATCACTTTGGCATATCTAATCACCTTGCCGTTCAACATCCAGCCCGCTTGAAACTCGTCCAAAATGACATCTTCATCTTTGCTTTCATCTGACATCACAGCAATCACATTGTGAAGATGTGGATTGAATTTTTGTCCAATTGTCTCAATTCTTTCAACATTCAAAGTTTTCAAAGCATCAAGGATTTTTTCTTCAATCATGTTGATTCCTGAAAGCACGGTTTCATCTTCAATGCTCTTCTTTGCCTCTTTAAATGTGTCAAGACATGGCAAAAACACTTCAATCACGCTTCGCACACCCTCTTGCCGTTGAACATCCAACTGCTCTGCAACATGTTTGCGATAGTTTTCAAAATCTGCTTGCAGGCGCTGTGCAATTGCCAAATATTCACTTGCCTTATTTTGCCCATGCTCGTGGCAATGTCCGTGATGTTTGTTGTGCTTGTGATGTTCGTGCTCTTCATGGCAGTGGTCACATTCGCATTCATCATCTTCGCAGTCGCAATCATCTCCACAGTGGCAGTGCTCGCAATGACACTCGTCGTTTTCGCATTCTTTGTCTTCGCCACACTCGCATTTCTCGCCCCCGTTACATTTGCAATCTTCGCATTTGCACTTTTCTTTTTCCTTGTGCTCTTCCTCGTCATGCTCTTGCTCGGACTTCAATTTTTGTTCTTCGTCCTCAAATTTTTTTGCGTCCTCTTTTTTCATCTATTCTCCTTTCTCCTTATTAAGTTCGTCAACCACCACTTTCAAGGCTGAGGCAATGCTGGAATAGTCCATTTTTTGTGGTCCAAACACACCAATTGAGGCAAGTTTGTTTCCGCCCACAATGATTGGTGCTTTGATGACCGAACATTTTTCCTCGTCATCGTCGGCAATCACAGCGGAAATGTCTTTTTCGGTGTCGTCCAAGACTTCAATCAACTCTTGCTCGTCATTCAAAGTTTTCAAAACTTTCTTGGCGTCCTCGCGAGAGTTTTCGTTCACCAAATCAACCACACCCTCCGCTTGAACATTCAGAAGTTTGTGTTTGTTGAGTTTTGAAAGCCCCGCAACAACACTGTCAACAAGTGCCTGAAAAGCCTCAATCTCACCGCTCATGCCTTTCATGAACTCATCAATGTTGTCCATCAAAAAGCCCATGGTTTCGCCTTTGAAATATTTTGTCAAATAGTTCGAGGCGTCCTCACAAGAGGCAGGGCTGGCAGAGATGTCCATGTTTTCGGTGATGTAGCCATAGTTTGTGCCAATCAAAACCATGCATTTTTCGCTCAAAAGTGGAACGATTTTGAACTCCTGCAAAATCAGATTTTCAATGCCGTTTACAAGCACAACGGTTGGATAGTTTGTTGCCTTGCTGATGATTTTTGCAATTCCAGCAACAATTTCATTTAAACTTTGCGTTCTGTTGCCAATAAGGTCGCGCACCTGTTTCAATTCGCTGTTTGTTGCCTTGATGTCTTTCAACATGTTTTCAACATAGAAGCGATATCCCTGTGCGGTTGGAATGCGCCCGCCCGAAGTGTGAAGTTGCCTCAAAAACCCCATAGCCTCCAGCGCATTCAGTTCGTTTCGAAGAGTGGCAGTGGAAACATCCAGCGACGTCCTGTCTTTCACCGAACCGCTTGTGATTGGCGCAGAATCTTTGATGAACTCTTCAACAGCAATGTTCAAAATCTTAATTTTTCTTTCGGATAGTTTCATAAATTCAAAACCTTGTTTTTAAGATTATTAGCACTCTCGACTTTCAAGTGCTAACACTATTATATGCACATAAAAAAGAAAAGTCAACAAAATTTGCCAACTTTTTTAAAAAATTTTAAATTCTGAAAATGATTTGGTTTAAAATCCTTTCAAAGTGGAACTAAATTTCATTCAAACATACAAAACAAATAAAAAATAATGTAAATACTTATATATAAAATATAAATAAAACATTGTTGTGCGTGTCATTTTTGGAACCTTTTTCATATTATAATACTGTATGGACTTTAAGGAGGTTTTAAAATGTCTTTTTACATCAATAACACCAATCCAAACAAGCCAGGCCCAATTTGCGGAAACCCAATGAATGGAATTTGTGAAAAAATTTTGATTGAAACAACCAAAGTCTTCGATGCTTGCGTATGCACAAGCACTGAAACCGGAATTGTTTTGCCTGTGACAGACTTCACCCCTGCCGACCCTGTTTTGCCACTCACATATGTGTCTGCAGAAAACACCTTTGGTCAAAGTGCAACAATCTCTGACCTTGTGGTTGACAGACTTGAAACTTGCCCAAACTATGCCAATGTAAGTTTCACAATCACCATTCCTGTGACGGTTACATACCGTGACGCAAACGGCACACTTGGAAGTGCACTTTCAACAATCACAGTCAACAAATCAGTGATTTTGTTTGTTCCACAACCTGCTCTTTCTCCAATTGACATCGTTGCCGTTGGAACATTCTCAAGCAGAATCGGAACATTCACCACACCAAATGTTTTCACCGTGACAGGATGCATTCAAGTCATCGTGAAAGTTGTCAGCGTTGTGGATGTGCTTGTGCCATCATATGGCTATCCAACCCTTCCACCATGCCGTCAAGCACCAACACAAAACGCCTGCCCAGGATTCCAAGATTTGCCAATCTATCCAACCGCCACAGCAATCAATGACATTCCAACAACTCTATAGGTCTGATGTAGGATGGAAAAACCAAAGGATAAGAAAATTCCAGCATTTCAAAAGAAATGAAGAAAACTTATCTTCAAAACAACAAATCTTGAAAAAAAACAAAAAGCCCACAAACAAATGCTTTGTGGACTTTTTTTGAATATCAATGTTTTTAATTGATCTTCCGATGTTTTTAATTTTTTCAGATTGTTTTCAGACTTATCTAACCCACGACTTATCAGATTTCAACTTAAACTGCATAAACAAAAAAAGATGGCAAACGCCACCTCTTTTGAAAAATTAACGTTTTGAGAATTGTGATGCTTTTCTTGCCTTTTTGAGACCATATTTCTTACGCTCTTTCATTCTTGGGTCACGAGTGAGGAGTCCAGCGTCTTTAAGTTCTTTTTTATATGTCTCATTTGCTCTGACAAGCGCTCTTGCAATTCCGTGGCTGATTGCGCCAGCTTGACCAGAAATGCCACCGCCCTCAACATTCACAACAACATCAAACTTGTCTGCTGTGCCTGTGATTGTGAGAGGTTGTTTTGCAATCAAAATCAAAGTGTCGCGTTGGAGATATTCCTCAACATCTCTTCCGTTGATTTCAATTTTGCCTGTGCCTGCAAACATGCGCACTCTTGCAATTGATTTTTTTCTTCTTCCTGTTGCAATGAAGCAACCTGTTTTGTTTTGTTTCTTCTCAGCCATCATTCAATTGCTCCTTTTAAGGTGATTGCTTGTGGATTTTGAGCTTGTTGTTTGTGCTCTGCATCCTTATAAACATGAAGTCTTGTGATTTGTTTTCTTCCAAGAGTTGTTTTTGGAAGCATTCCTTTGACCGCTTTCCAAACAACTTTGTCAGAATTTTTTGCCATAAGTGTGCCATAATCCACTTCTTTAAGTCCGCCAACATAACCTGTGTGCCAACGGAATTTCTTTTGTTCCTTTTTCTTTCCTGTCAGAACCACTTTGTCGGAGTTGATGACAACAACAAAGTCTCCTGTGTCAACATGAGGAGTGTAGATTGTTTTATTTTTGCCGGTCAAAATGTCTGCAACTTGGCTTGCAAGGCGTCCAAGAGGCATTCCTGTTGCGTCAACAAGAAACCATTTTCTTTCAACTGAGACCGGATTTGCCATGTATGTTTTCATTGTTTTCTTCCTTTTAAAATTTCTCTCTTGTCCTGAATTTGACTTTTATGGGGCTAACAATAAAAATCGCCTTCAAAATAAAGACGATTATATTTTAAACAAAAACCACGCCTTTGTCAAGCATTTACGCAAAAGTTTTGCAAAAATTTTGAGCGTCCATGATGCGTTCTGTTCTTCTTGTCATTCTAACATCATTGACGCGTTTTGTTTGTTTTTAATCTCTCCCCGTCATTCCATCACTGATGTCGTCATTGATGCTGTCGAACATTATTCTCAACAATTTCAAATTTCGATTATGGTGATTCCCGGATTTGAAGTATAAAAATCTCTGTCGCCATAAATTGACTTGTCTCGGTTTAAAATTTTCTGAGCATCTTTGTCAAAAGGGTTCCACTTGTCACCGAAAAAATAGTTTTCAATGAAGCCAATCCTCTTCCATTCTGCCAATTTCGGTCTTAAAGCCAAAAGGATTGCTCCGCCAACTCCATGCGAGCCATATCCATGCACAACCTTGATTGCCACCGCACCCTCTTTCTTTGCGTTTTCAATTTCAATCTCAATCAAAATCAGTGCATGTTCAACAGAAAAATTGCCTTGTTCCAAATTCAGTGTTTTCATAAGATGATTATATCACAAAACGCTCAATCATTGCAATTGTTATGCAGTTTAAAGTTAATATATAAAAGAATAAAACAATATAAAAGAAAATAGGACAAAAATAGAACAAGTCATACTTTAAAAAAAATCATCTTTGCTTTCTTTTAAATTTGATGTCTATGTTATGTTGTTTATAATCAAAATTCTTAAATTGCAAGATAGTAAAAAACATCAAAAAACAAGCCCAAACTGAGGTGCCACCCCAAACGGACTTGTTTTTGGTTTTTAATCAAGTTTTCTTATGCAATTTCAGCAATGTCAACAAAAGAGTTCAAATTTGGAAAACTTACGGCACGTGTGGATGCTTTGATTAAAACTTCCATTGACTTGCCTTCTGATTCAACATTTTCATAAATTTCATTCACAATTCCATTTTCAAAAGAAACTCTGAATATTGTGTCTTCATAATAATCGCTTGCAATTTTGACTTCAAACATGGTTGTTTCACCATCAACAAGTCTGCGGATTTCCATTCCGTCTTGGCTTTGTGAAGTCAAAGATGAAAGCAAGTCACCAATGTTTGCCAAAGAAGTGAAAGTTTCAACATGTGACAAATTGTCTTCAGCACCTGCAGAGTCAAGAGACATTTTAATCTTTTGTCCCATTGCTTCCATGTAAAGATATCCGTCTGTGACATAGATGTTGATTTCCATGTCTTCAGTTGCCTGTTGTCCAATCATTTCCTTTGGCATTGTCATTTCATATTTAAGATCAAAATCACCTGTTTGTGCGTCAACAATTTGAAATTGAACTTCTCCAATTTTTTTCCCGTTAAATTTTGCTGTGGCTGAATATCCTGTCATTGAAGATTCAACACCTTCTGTGCCAACATAGTCCACAACTTCTTGCGCTGTGATTGTTTCTGCATCTGCAAAGTTGACATTTGCAAGGTTTGAGCCACCACAACCTGCAAATCCAACAATTGCCACAAATGCAAGTGAAAGTGGCAAAAGTTTTAAAAGCTTTTTCATTTTTCCTCCCCTCTTGAATTTATATTCCAAAACATTTTGTTTTGTTAAAATCATTGTAGTTCATAGGAGGGGGGGGTTGTCAAGTGATTTTTATAATTTATTTAAAAATTTTTAATAGTTTTTTAAATTTGTCGGCAAAAACATCAAATTTCGACTTTAAACACTGAAAAATGCCACTGCAATTGCCCCTGGTCCAACATGTGTGCCAATTGTGCTTCCAATCATATAGGTTGGAATGTTTTCTGTTTTTCCTTTCCAAAGAGCCTCGCTGTCTTTTAGATATTTCTGCAAAAAGTCGTCCGAAAGTCCAGAATATGCAAGCGCATATGGCATGTCGAATTTAATGCCTCCACATTTTTCCACAAGTTGCATCAAAAGGTTGTTCCCCTTTTTTGAACCAATCGCCTTGCCAACCATTTTCACTTCGCCACCAACAACCGAAATGACAGGTTTGATGGCAAAAACCTCTCCTGTGAATGCCACAAGCGAGGAAATTCGCCCACCTTTTTTGAGATATTTCAGCGTGCCAAGCACCGCCAAAAGTTGAATTTTTGTTTTCTTTTCGTTGAGTTCGTCCACAATTTCCTTGGCTGAAAGTTTGCCCTCTTTCACAAGACGCAAAGCATATTGACACAAAATACGCTCTCCAATGCACGCATTCAAACTGTCCACCACAAAAACCTTTCCGTCAAACTTTTTTGATGCTCGCTTTGCGCTTTCAAAAGTCCCTGAAAGTTTAGATGAAAGCAAAATGGCAATCACTTCATCGCCATTTTTTGTGAGGTTTTCAAAACACTCTTCAAAACGATATTCATTAATTTGGCTTGTCTTTGGAAGTTCTGCACTTTCAATCAGCTTTTCAAAAAATGTCCTGTGCGAAAGGTTGACCCCATCCAAAAACTCCTCCTCGCCAAACCTAACCTGCATTGGAAGCAAGGTGATGCCAAGTTCGTCCGCTTCCTGTTGGTCTATGTCAGAAGCTGAATCCACAACAATTTTAATCATTTTTTTCTCTCCTTTTGGGGTCGGTGACCCTTTTTTATTTTTGGTCCATTGTCCTTTTTCTTTTTTACATTTGCTTATGCCAGCATTTTTGAGCCATCAACTCTTGTGTCGACAAGCATGTATATTTGGGGTCAATGCCCCTTATTTGTCATCCTTTTCCAACGAATCATAAATGTTTTGTAAGTTGTCTGAAATCAAATTCAAAAGAAAATAAAACCTATCTATGTCACTCGGCAAAACTCCGTCTCTTCCAAGATTGAAAAATTCGTCAATTTTTTGCGAAACAATTTCACCAACCTTCAATCCCTTTTCAGTCAATTTGATTGGATTGCGATATTTCTGGTCGATGTTCTCTTCCACAAAAACAAAACCTTTACTTTCAAGTTCTTTGATTGTGCGTGAAATTGCCGCCTTGTCTTCATCACAAATTGAAGCGAGTTTTGTCAAACTTATTCCCTCTTTTTTTTGTTTGTATAAATGAAACATAACCTGCACTTGATTGCCTTTAAGCCCCAATTGTTCCATGACAACCTTTTTGATTTTTTGAATGTTTCGATTTATGTTTGTGATGAGTTTTGTGAATTTGTCATAGCGATTTTCCATATCAAACCCCTTACGCGCAACATGATAGCACAAAAATTGTTGACGCGTCAACAAATTTTATGAAATAAATTAAAAAAATATGAAAATCATATAAAAACGAATCAAAATCATAAAAAAAATTAAAATCCATGGGAAAACATCTAAAAATCCAAGGAAATTTTAAAAAAATAACAGAAAACAAAAAATGCACGCAAAAACATGCAATTCTCAATAATTTTTCACTATTTTCATTAAAAATTTCTAATTTTTGTTTATTTAAATTTGGTTTATTTTGAAAAGAAATCATCCAAAATCATTTTTCACACAATTTCAAATCTAAGACATCTTCCAACTTGATTTTTGTTCCACCAACTTGAAGCATTCTGTTTTCAATGTCAACTTTTGCCACACCTCTCAACACAAAATTGTGACCGTCTTGAAAATATGTCACCTCCAAAATGTCACCTTTTTCCAAATTTATCAAAATCTTTGAAATCTCTTCCGCCTTATCTTCCTGAATTTCACCTTTTGTCACGCGCTCGTGCTCAAACTCTTTCAATCTAAGGGCATCTTGCAAGCCCTTAAGCGCATCAAAAGGTGCAAATTGTTTTGCACGCATTTGCCTACTCATCTTCACTCTCGCCACTGTTATGCCCTCCAATCATTTTATTTCGCTCAATTTGAGTTGCATTTTCTTTCAAATCCATACCCTTCAAAATCGCATTTTTGCCATATTTGTCTTGAAGCGCAAGCACACTTGAAACAAGTTTCTTTTCTTTCTCAATTTTGGCTATGTCAGTGAAAAAGTCATATTGCTCATGCTCCGCCGTTTCCAGTTCGGCAAAATCATAGCCAATTTTCCTGATTGGACGCTCTTTGTCCACAATGTCATCAAAGAGGTCGTCAAAATATTTTCCCATAACCGAAAACAAATTTGTTGTTTCGTGCATGCGTTTTGTGCCTTTAGTGCCCGAATTTTTGTTGTCACCATAACCCACAAACAAATGCACAAGTTGCGTGACATAGCCTCTTCGTGCCAATTCATAGCATCCACTTTGAATCATCTCGCGCATGACAAGTTTTGCGTCCTCGAAAGAATAGTTGCGTGGCAAAATTTGAGAAGAAGAAATTGACTTGCTTTTGCTTTTATATGACTTTATGTCACTCATAAGGCAAGTTTCAATTCCATTTGCGTGGTCAATCAGAAGTTCGGCATTGATGCCAAATTCACGATAGAGCAAATTTTCATCAGCCTTGGCAATTCCCTCCATGTCAAAAATGCCAAATTTCGCAAGCCTATCTGCCGTTCCGCGCGAAATCTGCCAAAAATCTGTGATTGGAGTGTGATTCCAAAGCGTCTTTTTGAATTTTTCTTCCGTCAGCCACCCAATTCGGTCAGGCGAATGCTTTGCAGTTATGTCAAGCGCAATTTTCGCCAAATACATGTTGCTTCCAATCCCAGCCGAAGACGGAATGTGCAACTTTTCGTCAATCTCGCCCATAAGTTTCATGACAAATTCTTTGGATTTGAGGTGATAAAGTTTCAAATAGTCCGTGGCGTCAATAATGCATTCATCAATGGAATAGACATGAATGTCGTTTTTGTCGATGTATTTCAAATAGATACCATAAATTTCAGACGTATATTCAATATATTTTTTCATTCTCGGCTTGGCAACCAAAAACTCAATGTCTTTTGGAATTTCATAAAGCCGACACCTGTTTCTGATTCCAAGTGCTTTAAGTGCCGGCGAAACAGCAAGACAAATGGTCTTGTCCCCGCGAGAAATGTCTGCCACAACAAGTTTTGTTGTCAGCGCATCAAGCCCCCGCTCCGCACATTCCACCGAAGCGAAAAAAGACTTCATGTCAATCACAAAATAGACCCTCTGCTTCTCAGCCATCAAGTCACCTCTGCCTAAACATATTATAATGAAAACAATCAATTTTTAAAAACAAAATCAATAAAAACAAAATCATAAAAATTAAACCGAAAAGAATCAATTAAACAAAAAACACAGTTTAGACATAAAAAAACTAAAATCTCTCAACACATCTTCAAAATTTTGCATAAGATTTCAAACAACCCATTCAAATTCTTGCATAAATCAAGAAAATGTGATATACTCAAAAAGGTTTCAACTTAATAAGTTCCACACTTAATGACCTCGTAGTAAAATAGGATATTACGGTCCCCTCCTAAGGGATTGTTCTGGGTTCGAGTCCCGGCGGGGTCACCAACTTAATCAAAAATTTTAGCCAAATTTTATCCCTTGTGACTCTGCGAAATTTCATTTCGCGTTTTATTTAATTACTTTTTTGTCAAAATGTTTAAACAAAATTTTTCCGACACCTTCTTATTCAAAATTTTTTAACAAAAATTCAATTTTACATGACAAAAACATCAATCGTATGTTATGATATATATAAGATTTATTTAACTTAAAATTGTTGCTTAATTTTGTCACCGAAAAATCTTGAAAAATTAAAGTGGAGAAAACAAAAAATGATTCCAATTTGTTTCAGCGGGAATAGAGGATATTTTGAAGGCTTCCTCATGTGCGTCATGTCACTTGCAAAATATACAGATGAAGAGTTGTGCATATATGCACTCACAATGGATTTGTCGAAAGAAAATCCAAATTTTTTGGCATACACAGACCAGCAAATCGACCTTTTGACTGAAATTCTGCAAAAGAAAAACAAAAACAGTCGTGCCGTCAAAATTGATGTGACAGAACTTTACAAAAAACACCTGCTTGGCGGAAAAAACCATAAAAATGGCTACACCCCATATGCCATGTTGCGCCTGTTGTCAGAATTTCTTCCAGAACTTCCTGACAAGTTGATTTATCTTGATTCTGACACTATGTGCTGTTCTGACATCAAACAACTTTACGACATTGATGTGGAAAATTATGATGTTGCAATGGTGAAAGATTATATGGGCAGATTTTGGATTCGCCCAACCTATTGCAACTCTGGTGTGCTGTTGATGAACCTAAAAAGAATGAAAGAAAACGGCACTTTCAAAAAAGTGCGCGAAATGGTTTATAACAAAAAAATGCTTATGCCAGACCAAACTGCACTTAATAAATATTGCAAGAAAAAATATCTTCCTTTCCGCTTCAACGAACAGAGAAAAATCAAAGAGGACACAGTTGTCAAACATTTTTGCAAAGGAATTGTTTTCTTCTTGCCTTTTGGCTTTCACATCTACAACATCAAACAGTGGGAACGCGAAAAAGTTCACAAAAGCCTCAAAATTTTCATGTTTGATGACATCTATGCCGAAGTTGACAAACTTAAAAAGTCGCATCCAGAATGCTTTAAAAAATAAAAAAAACATAAAAAAATAAAATGCTCTTAAGTTTAGAGCATTTTTTCTTTATTTTTTATCCTTTTTAATTTTTTTGTTTGAAGAATCCGCTTTCGTTTCAGGGTTTGCATTTTCATCTTCAACAACGTCACTTTGAACATCTTGCTTTGTTTTTGTTCGGCTTCTTTTGTTTTTTTCTTTGTTTTCCACTTTGTCAACTTTAAAATCTGCAGAGTTTTTTGAGTTGTCTTTATCTATATTTTCGTCTGCAACATTGTCAACATTTTTTTTCTTTTTGTTTTTTGTCTTTTTTCCATGTTTTTTTGAAAAAATATCAGAAAAACTCATATTTTCCAAATCAATTTCTTCTTTTTTTCTGTCTTTTTCAACTCTTTTTGGAATTCCAGAACCCGCCACAGGCAAAACAACTTTGTCTTTTCTTTCTCTGACTTCAATTTGGTCGTACGGAAGAGAGATTTTGTTTCGTTTAAGTTCGTTATACACAAGTTCAAGAACATCATAATAGACATCCCAATAGTCCTCGCTGTCGCACCAACACTTTGCCACAAACTCTATGCTGCTTGAATTGAGTGCATTTAAACGGCAGAAAGGTTCTGGATTTAAAAGAACTTTTCCGTTGCTTTTCATGCAATCAAGAATGATTTTTTTAACTTGATTGACATCACTTTCATAAGCAACATTAAACTTGATGTCAACTCGTCTTGTTTTTGAAGAATCATAGTCCACAACCGAACTGTTGACAATTGTGGAATTTGGAATTGTCACTCTTTTATTGTCACTGGTCAGAATTGTGGTGAAAAGAAAATTGATTTGAACCACATTTCCTTCTTTGCCATCAACTTCAATATAATCACCCTTTTTAAACATTTTGTTTGAAATTATGACAATGCCATTTGCCGCATTTGCTATGATGTTTTCAAGTGCCAAACCAATTGCCAAAACAATTGCGCTTAAAGCCGTCAACACTCCAGTGATTTCAATGCCAATTATGCTGAGAAGAATCAAAATCAAAAGCAAATATAGACAAATTTTCAAAATCACACACAAAAAACCAATTGTGATTTTTTCCATGTGTGTTTTGTTAAGCACGCGTTTTATAATGTTAAGTAGAATTTTAATAAACAAAATACCAAAAATCAAAACAGCAAAGAAAATGACAATGTTCCATGCATTTGTTTTAAAAAATGTTACAATGTCATTCCAAATTTGTGCCCAATCCATATTTTCGCCCTCCAAATGAAATTATAAACACATTGTCGAAATTTGTCAAACTTTTTGTTAACAAAAAAAACAATATGCAAGTGTTTGCACATTGTTAATTTTGAATTTCTTAACAAAATTATTTTTATTTGTTTTGCTCACTCAAATTGTCTTCTTCTTTTGAATTTTCATCTGCTCTTTCAAGTGCTTTAACAATTCGAGAATTTTCGTTTTTAATCGATTGATCCTTCTGTTTTGATTTGATCTTTTCAAGCCAAACTGCAATCATTCCACCCGCAACAGCACCTGCAAAATTGCAAATTAAATCATACATTGTGTCGCGAAGTGCGTCGCGCCCAACAAACCCTTCAAACCTTTGCTCGTTTGCACCAAAAATGCCATCAATGGCATATTCCAAAATTTCCCACATTCCAGCACACATCATGGAAAAAGAGAAAATCAGCACAAACACCCAAAAAAGATTAAGTTTTTGATTTATTGTGTTTTCAAAGAATGTATAGCCCAAAAGTGCCAACAAAAGTCCAGCCAAAGTGTGAACAATTTTGTCAAACCATTCGCCCATGGCATAGACACCCCACATGTAGCCCACACACAGTCCTAAAAAGATGAAAATTTGATAGAAAGTCAAAAACACAAGGTTGATTTTAAATTTAAAGACAAAGGTCAGAAGCACAGGAAGCCAAACCAAAACTAAATGCACAAAGGCAAACACAATTTTGACCCATTCTGACTCAACAACATTAAGTGCAAACAAAGTTATGAAAACAATCATATTGATGATTGCAGCAATTGTGAAAGCAACTGAAGTCCATAAAACATTCTTTTTCATTTTTCATCTCCCTAAAATTTTTAAAGCCTTCTTAAGCAACGGCACATTTTTATGCGTCAACAATTTCTGTTTCTGCGCTTTCAACTTGCCTTACTTGTGCGTTTTCAGCTTGCTTTGCTTGTTTTGCTTTTTTCTTTTCCAAAAACACCGCAAGCACACCACCAGCAACAGCGCCTGCAAAATCACAAACCAAATCAAGCATTGTGTCACGAATTGCATCGCGTCCAACAAACCCTTCAAAAACTTGTGCATTGTTGCCAAGCAAGCCGTCTGTGACATATTCATAAATTTCCCAAATTCCGCCACACATCATTGAAAACGAAAAAACAATCACAAACATCCAAAATAGATTGAGTTTTTGTTTTTTTCATTACAAAAAAGAGTGTATCCCAAAAACGCCAACATGAAACCACCAATTGTGTGGACAATCTTATCGAAAGAGGATGTGAGTTGATAAACACCCCACTGCGAGCCAACGCAAATTCCCAAGAATATGTAAAGTTGAAAACTTATGAGAAAGGTCAAATTAAATGTCATTTTCAAAACCTTGTTTAAAAGCGCCGGAAACCAAGCCAAAATCAGTTGAATTACAGCAAAAAGATATGCCATTTTTCTGACATCAACAATTCCAACTGATGAAAGAACAGCAAACAAAATTAAGTTGATAATTCCAACAAATGAAAAACCAATTGAAACCCAAAGGACATCTTTTTTCATCACATCACCTTAAAGCCTTATATAAATTTTACTTATTTTAAGTTAATTTTACAACATTTTCAACAACAAAAATTTAAGGCATCATATATAGGTCATTCAACTATATAATGGATAATTATATCATAAAATCAAGATTTTTGACAACCAAATTGGCAAGGTTTAACAAAAAAACACCTCAAAAAAGAGATGTTTTTTGATTTTTTTGTGCAAGAACATGAAACTTTATTTTTTTCTTACAGTCAATGCACTTGTTGCAAGCGATGCAACACCAACAATGGCAATGATGATGAGTGCTGCCCAACCAGTGTCAAAAACTCCGCCAAGTGTGTCGGAAAGATACACAGAAACGGTGATGATGTTGACAATTGAAAGCACTGCAACCATAAGCCCACCAATGATTGTCATGAAGTTTGCAAATTTTGCAAAGCCCGAACTTTTGACAACATTGATGTCACACAGAAGTTTCATAACTGCGCCCAAAATCATGATTCCAGCGAAAATCAAAAGAAGCAACAAAACAATTGCACAACCTTTTGGTGCCAAGTCGCCAAAATCAATATAGTCATAACCACTGACAGAACCAATTGTGTGCTCTCCAATTGATGATGAATGGAAAGGCAATGCAAGGAATGCAAAAACCAAACCTCCAAGCACAATTGTGATGATGTCAAGAATGACTTTCATCAAACTTCCACCTGATTTTTTTGCCATATTTTCCTCCTTTTTTAGTTTCAAAATAATTATATCACACCAAAAAATTTATGCCAAACAAAAATCAAAATTATTTTAAATTTCCATTTGGAAGAGAAAAACAGCAAAACAAATCATGACGCTGAAGTTGACAAATTTCAGAAAACTTAAAACAAAAATGTCACAACAGAATGCACAAAACTCCGCCTTTGCCCTCGTTTATGATGCGCCCAAGCGTCTTTTTCATCTTTCTTTGTGCATCTGCTGGCATGGAAACAATTTTCGAACTTATGTTGTCATCCACAAGCGAGAACAAACTCTTGCCCAAAAGGTTTGTCTCCCAAATGCCTTCAGGGTTGTTTTCAAATTGCTGTGAAAGATATTCCACCAAATCTTGACTTTGCGCCTCGTTGCCAACAAGCGGTGTCACCTCTGTTTCAACATCAACTTTGATGATGTGCAAACTTGGAGCGGTGGCTTTGATTTTGACTCCAAATTTTCCGCCCTGCTTGAACACTTCTGGTTGCTGGAGAGTGTATTCATCTTGTCTTGGCACAACAATGCCATAGCCATTTTGTTCAACTTCGTCAAGCGCACCTTTAAGTTTGTCATATTCCACTTTTGCAACTGCCAAATTTTTGATGTATGACACAAGTTCATAGTCATCATTGATGGCAAATCCACACTCGTCGGAAAGGACGCGATAGAAAAGATTTTCCTTTGGAATGACACTGAACTTAATCACTCCGTCTCCCATTTCAATGTTTGAAAAAGTGATTGGGTCAAAACTTTCGCTTTCAGTAAACACAACCGCATCTTTCTTGGCGTCACCAATTTTTCTGATGTTTCCGGCAAACTTTTTGATTTCGCTGACAATTTCACATATGATTGGATTGGAATATGACAACGCCTGAATCCATTTTGGCATGCTGACTTTGATGCTTTTGATTGGAAATTCCAAAAGCACTTTTTCGAAAATTTTGTCCATATCTCCATCTTTCATCTCGGCAACATTCATGGCAATCACTTGAGAAGAATATTTCTCGCTCAAGTTTTGCGCAAGTTTTTTGCTTTCTGCAGAGTTTGGATTTTTGCAGTTGAGCACAATCACAAATGGCTTGCCACATGTTTTCATTTCTTCAACAACACGCTCTTCTGCAGAAACATAATTTGCCCTCTCAATGTCGGTCACGCTTCCGTCTGTTGTCATGACAATTCCAAAAGTGGAATGGTCGGCAATCACTTTCTTTGTGCCAATTTCTGCAGCCTTTTCAAATGGCATTTCTTCGTCCGACCAAGGCGTCTTGACAAGTCTTGGTTTGTTGTTTTCTGTTGTGCCCATTGCGCCACTCACCAAATAGCCCACACAGTCAATCATGCGCACTTTCAAATTGATGTTGTCTGCCACAGTGATTTTCACTGCTTCGTTTGGCACAAAGCGCGGTTGAGTTGTCATGACAGTTTTTCCGTCCGCACTTTGAGGCAACTCATCCACAGCGCGTTCTCGCACATTTTTGTTGTCAATGTTTGGGATGACAAGTTTTTTCATAAACTCAGAAATGAATGTCGATTTTCCCACTCTGACAGGGCCAACCACACCCACATAGATATCACCGCCGGTGCGAGATTTAATGTCTTCATAAATTTGATACTTATCCATTTGAACCTCCTAAGGATAACATATTTTATGTTTCCATGAAGTCAAATAGAACAAAAAGCATTTTGTTTCAAAACAGAAAATGCGTCAGAAACAGAAAGATTGCCAAAAACAATAAAAACAAAAGTTTAAGTTTATCAAATTGATAAAACTTATCAACTTGCAATAAAAAAAAGTCACTTTTTGTGACCCTTTGTCAATTCAAAACTCATGTCCAAAAGCGGTTTGACATCCTCAAGTGACACTTCTTCCAAAATGACTGAAATCCAATGAATTTTGTTCATGTGATAGCACTCATAAATGCCTTTGTTTTGCATAAGAGGCTGTCTGAGCATAGGTTCGCATTTCAAATTTAAAACATCCACAAGCCGACCATCACTGCCTGTCAATTTGTTTTTTGCCACTTGCATGACGAGCGCAAACCATTTTTTGTTGTCCTTATGGCGTAAAACCATAGAGTCAAAATCGTTGTTGAATGGTTTGTCAGGTTCAACACCAAATTCTTCTTTGACATATTCAAGAAGTTGTTGTCTCGTCATTTTCGTTTTCCTTATCTTCAGTTTTCTCGCTCTCACCCTTGTCAGACTTCATTTTTTCGTCACTTGCATTTTGTTTTTTGGTTGATTTTGCTTTCTTCTTTTTCTCTTCAAAACTTGCTTCAACATTGACGGAAGCGTGAATGTTCGTTTTCGCCTCAACAACACTCTCATTTTCCAAAGTTTCATTCGTCTTGTCGTCTTTTACCTCTTCAACTTTCGTCTCAGAAGTGTTTGGCTCGTCAACAGTTTTGGCAACTTCCACACTTTCTTTTTCGTGTTTTTTGAAGAGTTTTTCGCGCAGATCCACCTTGTTTTCTGTGCCATGGATGGTGCGCTTGATGTTTCCTCTGTGCAAGAAGACAATAAGGAAAAAGTTTAGCCACACAATGATGATGAGAGGAATATACCACATCACATAATTGATTGCAAAGAAACAAGTTGCATAGACGCTCATGGTGAAGATGAAAAGAAGGCTGACAACATAGCCATATTCCAAAAAGAGCAGAAGCAAAAAACAAATCACAAACATCACAAGTGAAAGCCACCAAAAATGTGGATGAAACAAAAACATTCCAAAGGTGCATGCAACGCCCTTTCCGCCTTTAAACTTATAGAGCACCGGAAAGCAATGCCCCAAAATTCCGCCAAAACTTGAAAGAAAATATGCCAAATTTTCAAAACCGGCATAATATTCTCTGAAAACAAAGAAGCACACAAGTGCTGGCACACCCACCTTGATGGCCTCAAAGGCAAGCGTCAACATTGCTCTGCCAAAACCTTGAGTGCGCAAAACATTCATTGTGCCCGGGTTTTTGCTTCCAACCTTTGTGATGTCTTTCTTTGAAAAATTCCATGTGAAAATGCGCGCAAAATTGATGTTCCCCAAAAAATATCCAACAACAAACGCAATCACCAAATATAATGCAACCATCATTCTTCCTCCCTGCCTTTAAACACCAATTCAATTGGTGTGCCTGAAAAATCAACTTTCTCTCTGAGCCTGTTTTCCAAATATCTTTGATAGGAAAAATTGATGAAGGTTGGCTCATTGCAGAAAAACACAAACTTCGGTGGGTTTGTTGACGCCTCAGTCACAAACATAATTTTGCATTTCTTTCCGCCTTTTGATGGTGGCTCGAAATTCAAAATTGCATCATGCAAAATGTCATTAAGCACACCTGTTGAAATTCGTCTTGACGCGTTTGCATAAACCTCATCCACAGTTGTCATGATTTCCGACAGCCCCTTTCCTGTCAGAGCGGAAACAAAAAGCGCTTTGAAATAGGACATAAAAGAAAGTTTCTCGTGAAGAATTTTTGTAAATTCATCCTTTGTCATCAATTTTTCATCCCATTTGTTGACAAGCACAACACTCGGTTTTTTCGCTTCATGCACAAATCCTGCAATGCGAACATCTTGCTCCGTCACTTCTTTTGTGCCATCAAGCACAATCAAAACAACATCACTCATCTCAATTGCCGACATGCTTCGAAGCACGGAATAACCCTCCACAGATTGCTTTTCCACCGCCCTTTGACGCCTAAGCCCCGCCGTGTCAATGAGATTATACACCTTTTTGTTGCACCTAAACGGAATCATCACACTGTCGCGCGTCGTGCCCTCAACATTGCTGACAACAACACGCTTTTTTCCAAGCAGACGGTTGATGAGCGAACTTTTGCCCACATTTGGTCTTCCAACAAGGCTGATTTTTATGCCCTCAACCTCTTCATCTTGTGTTTGCTCTGGGAAATATGACACCACTTTGTCCAAAACATCACCAATTCCTTTGCTTTGTGTGCAAGAAACAGGCATGGGCTCACCCAAGCCCAAACCATAAAATTCATAGACAAGCGACATGTCAAAATTGTCAAGTTTGTTCACAACAAGCACAACCGGCACATTTTGCTTTCTCAGCATTTTTGCAACATCTTCATCACTTTGCGTGATGCCCGTTTTTCCGTCCACCATAAAAATGATGACGGTGGCATTTTCAATTGCAAGAAGCACTTGCTCCATGATTTCTTTTTGGAAAACATCTTCGCTTGAAAGTTCCACTCCGCCGGTGTCAACAATTGTGAAATCACGCCCACTCCAAGAGGCATCGGCATAAAGGCGGTCACGAGTCACCCCCGCAACATCATCCACAATGCTGATTCTTTTGCCACAAACCTTATTGAAAAAACTTGATTTTCCAACATTCGCTCTCCCAATAATTGCAACAATTGGTTTAATCATGGTTTTAATATATCACAATTGAAAAATTAAAGCAAATTTTTTTGGCGTCAATAAAACAAAAATGCAAACTCTTTTCAAAAAATGCTTTTAAACAAGTTCTTTTGTTTTCTCTGACGAGGTGGTTAATGTAGATGAAAAATGATACTTTTCTTCATTCGATTTTTCTTTGAAAATCACAGAACAGCCCTCGTCAAAAGCGCCCGCTTCCACTTCGCATCCCTCTGGAATTTCAACTTGTTTCAAGTTTGGACAATTTGAAAATGCTCCCGCTTCAATCAACTCTAACCCTTCCGGAAATTCAGAATTTTCCAAATTTAAACAAAACGCACAAATTCCTTTTTTCAAAACTTTCACCTTTGGTGGAATTGAAAGACTTTTCAACCTCCAGCAATTTGCAAAAGCGTTGGTTTCAATTTTGTCAACTGTGCTTGGCAAAACAATCCTTTCAAACAAACATCCAGCAAACACTCCACCGTCAATTGTTGTCACATTGTTTGGCACCACAAAGGTATTTCCATTTCTCTTTTCGCCGTCCGTCAAACTTCTGAATGCAATTTCCATTTTTCACCTCTTCCGTAATCTTAATTCTTCTTGACAACTTGCCTTACCATTTCAAATTTTTTATTGAAAGCCCAAGACAAAATTTATGTTTTTTATGTTGAAGTCACATCAAATTTGCATGGAGATTTTAATTCAAATTTTTACAATTGTCAAGATTAAATCGGAATTATTTTTTCTTCTTTAAACATTTTTTTTGACACCTTTCACAATGTGCACAAAGATTTCCATTTTTCGACTTTTTCACAATAAAAACAACAGAAATTGCAATCACAAAAAGTGTGACAAGTGTGACAAACGGTCTCATAAAGCCAAACACCTCAAAAGCTAAAAAGATGTTGTATGTCACAAAGGAAACAACATAGGCTGTAAAAAACTGAAGGGCAATGCTGACAAGTGTCCACTTTCCGCCAATTTCTTGCATAAGCATGGAGATTGATGCAATGCAAGGTGTGTAGAGAAGACAGAAAATCAAGAAAGATGCCACGCTTGCCCCAGAGGCAAAATGAACCACACTTGTTGGCAAAAGGATGGATGCCGAAATCAGTTTCATGGCACTTACATCAATTCCGTTGAACATTGCAATTGACGACACAACAACTTCTTTTGCAACAAGACCTGCCAAAAGTGAGGAAACAATTGCCCAACTGCCAAAGCCCAAAGGTTTGAAAATTGGTGCAAAAATTCTTCCAATCGTCTCCAACATGCTGACGCCGGCACCACCTCCAACATATGAAAATGTGAAACTGAAAGAAGAAAGGACCCAGATGATGACATTCATTGCCACCATAACTGTGCCAACCCTCACAAGAAATTCTTTGACATTTTTCCAAAGCACTTTTCCAATTCGTTTTGCGGACATCATGCGGTATGGTGGAAATTCCAAGATGAAACTTTGTTTTCCACTTTTGAGAATTGTCTTGTTTAAAATCGCCGAAATTGCAATGGCAACAGCCACGCCAAGAAAATAGAGTCCAACAATCACAAAAATGTTGTTTGCACCAAAAAATGCACCACCAATCACAGTGTAGATTGGAATTTTTGCCGAACAGCTCATGTATGGACACAAAATTGCAGTCTTTATTTTGGCGTTTTTGTCCTCCATGTTGCGCGAGGTCATAATTGCCGTTGTGGAACAACCAAACCCCATCAAGAGAGTGTAAACACTTTTTCCAGAAAGCCCAATCTTCCCCAAAATGTCCTCAAAAATGAATGCAACACGCGACATATAACCGCTGTCTTCCAAAAGCGAAAGAAAGAAAAACAGAAGCACGACTTGAGGCAAGAAGGAAAGCACCGTGCCAACACCGCCAAAAATTGCCACATTGAAAAGGTCATAGATTGCAGACTGCCCAAACGCATTTTCAATCAGTTTCAAAATTGGATTCGTCAAAGTTTCCAGCAGACTTCCAAGCAAATCTGAAAACAAACTTCCCACTGAAAAAAAGGTCAGCCAAAAAATCCCTGCCAAAATCAGAATGAAAATTGGAAAAGCAAGCCATTTGTTAAGCAAAATTTTGTCAAACTTGCTTTTTCCATAAACCGCATCTGTGCGCACAGCACATTTAGTCAAAATTTCATCAATAAAATCAAATCGCAGTTTTGCCAAAATTTGAACACTGTCCTTTGGCACAAGCGCAAAAATTTTTTCGCAATTTGAAATGCCAAGTCGTGAAAAATAATTTTCATCACGCTCATACGCTTTCAAAATGGCATAAAAATCGCCAAAAATTGCATTTTTTTCGTTTTTTTCTAAATTTTTAAGCAAATTTTCATCAATTTTTAAATTTTTAAGATATTTTAATCTCTTCGGAAACTCTCTTTTTCTTTCAAATTGCGCTTCATTTTCTTCTTCAAAATTTTGTTCCGTCTCCGTTTTTTGACTTTCCTTAAAAAGCAGTTTGTTGGCACTTCCATTTCCGTTTTTTGTTTCCAAAAGACAACTTTTCAGTTCTTCAGTTCCAAACTTTTTTTCTGCATTGATGCCCACAACCTCAATTCCAAGACATTCGGCAAGTTTTCCATAGTCCACCTTGTAAATTGGTTTTTTGTCAATTTCATTCACCGCCAAAACCACATCCGCTCCACTCTCCAAAAGGCAAAGCGTCAAATATAGATTTCTTTTGATGTTGTTTTGGTCACAAATGTTGATGATTTTTCTTCTTCTTTCAAAAATGGTGTCAACAGCCACTTTTTCTTCAAAAGAAAGTGGACAAAGAGAGTAAATTCCAGGTGTGTCAACCAAAACAAATTCTTTGTCTGCCACCTTGAAAACCTTTTTCTTGTTTTCAACCGTCACGCCATGCCAATTGCCCACATGTTCATTTGAACGTGTAAGGCTGTTGAAAAGAGTGGTTTTCCCAGCGTTTGGATTTCCCACCAACAAGACTTCATCCATAGATTTTGCTCCTCCTACGCTCAAAATATATGTCGCATTTTTAGTCAAAAGTTTAAAAGTATATGAAAACAAATCAAAATCAACAAAATCAAACAAATACGAAAATTAACAAATTCAACAAATTTCACAACAATATTAAAACTTAAGCCCAACATTTATGATTCTTTCTTAAGTTGATTTACAATTTCATTCCACTTGCACCTTTGAAAGAAGATTTGCGCGGACACTCAAAACATAACCTCGAATTTCCACGAGAAAAACTTTCTTTTGAAGAGAAGTTGCAACCACCCTCACGCGTTCTCCAACCGTGAAACCAAGTTCAAAAAAACGCCTAAGGACGCCATCCACCTGCCCAACAAAACCCACAATTTGATATCTTTGATTTTTCTTTGCCAAATTGAGTGTTGTCATAGAATAATTTTATTTGCTTATCCAAATTTATATGCTTGTTTTAAAGCCAACACAAAACCACCAATTCAAATTTCCGAAATTTTTAAGAAAATCAACAACTTTCAGTTCGGTTGAGTTTCAACATGTGCATCAAGAAAAATTTTTCAATTAATTGTGTAAAAACACTTGTTGAAACACTAAATGTTGTGTTAAAATAGAGCCAAGGAGAAAACATATGAAGTGTATTTATTGCGGCTGCGAAGAAAGCAAGGTTTTGGATTCACGAAGCACAGATGAAACCAATTCAATCAGAAGAAGAAGAGAGTGTCTTGGTTGTGGAAAGCGTTTCACAACCTATGAAACCATTGAAACTGTGCCAATTTTGGTGGTGAAAAAAGATGGAAGCAGACAGGCGTTCAACATCGAAAAAATCAGAAGCGGAATGATTCGCGCATGTGAAAAACGCCCTGTTTCAATTGCTCAAATCGACAAAATGGCTGAAGAAATTGAAAAAACAATTCAAAATTCTTTGAAACAAGAAATTTCATCTCAAGAAATCGGCGAAATGGTGATGGCAAAACTTAAAGAAGTTGATGAAATTGCTTATGTTCGTTTTGCATCGGTGTATCGCCAATTCAAAGATGTGACAAACTTCATCAAACTCATCACAGAAATGTAAAGAGGCAGACATGGTTGGAAAATATAAAGTCATCACGCTGTGTGGAAGCACAAAATTCAAAGACGATTTTATCGAACAACAAAAAAGGCTCTCACTTGAAGGAAACATCGTGATTTCTGTTGGCTTTTTTGAACTTTCTGGAAACAACGAAATTTGGACTGAAGAAACAAAAGAAATGTTGGACGATATGCACAAGCGAAAAATTGATATGGCAGACGAAATTTTTGTAATCAACAAAAATGGTTATATTGGAAACAGCACAAAAAGTGAAATTGAATATGCGTTGAAAGCTGGGAAAAAAGTCAACTATATGGAAAAGAACAAACAGCCATAAATTTTAATTCCAAAAACAAAAGAGCCCATCAAAAAATAGGGTCCTTTTTTTGCAAATTAAAACGTTTCAAACTTTTTCTTATTTTTCTTTTTTATGAGACGCAGTGGAAATATATGGTGGATTTGGATTGGAAGAGGCAAAAAGCTCCACCAAAACGGCATCCTCGCCAACCTTGACAATCTGACTTAAGGAAATGAAAAGTTCTGTTCCGCTTTTAAAGACATTCCAAAAACTTTTCTCGCCCGGAACAACCACCCCTTGCAAACAGCCATTTTCAAGATTGAAAACCACATCCACAATGTGCCCAAGCCTGCGCCCATCCACAACATTGACAACCTCTTTACATCTCAATTCCAAAAATGAAGTATCCATGTTTCATGAATATGTCGCTTTTTGTCAAAAAATGAATAAAAAGATAAAAATCTTAATGAAAGTTTTAAAACCTCGTTTTAGAAACTAAAACAAAAATCAAATCAATATTGACACAAAACTTAAAATGTGATATATTTTATATATAAAGAGGTGTCAACATGATTGAGACAAAAAAATATATTCTCACGGACGAAACAAAAGAGCATTTTGTTGTTGATGGAACAATTTCAAAAGGTGGAAAAATTGTCACTCTGCACAGAATCAAAGCCGTTAGCGACATTTGGAATTGGAATCATACGAAAATTTTGGTCCATACAGGCGAAAAAGGTGGCTGGGTTCAAAGCGAAGAAAATCTCTCTCAAACGGGTTCCTGCTGGATTTACGACAACGGCATCGTGTGCCAAAAAGCCAAAATCGAAGATTGTGCTATCGTAAGCGGAAATGCTGTTGTTGAAGGTTTTGCAGAAGTATATGGCAGGGCGAGAGTTCAAGATTTTGCATATGTCTATGGTTGCCCAGAAATTTATGAAAATGCCGTCATAAAAGGCTGTGCGACAGTTTTTGATGCTTCAGAAATTCGCGGATGTGCTGAAATTTCGGGCTATGCAAAGGTGTGTGAATATGCTGAAATTTCAGGAGATGCACTCGTCACCAAAAATGCGCAAATTGGCGGACATCGCAGAATTAATGAAGGCATCTACGAAGGCAGACCAAGCAGAAAAATTGATGATGGAAAAGGCGGATTATAATTAGATTTCAAAATAAATTTTTCATCCCGTGATAAATTAATTGAGACACAAAAACAAAAATCAATTGAAACATAAAAACGAAAAAATGATGATAAATCAACAAAAAATTAAGGTTTTTGCCTTAATTTTTTCATTTTTGCTCATTTTTGTTTCAAATTACATTTTTAAGGATTAAATCTCAATTTCAAACTCGTGCTGTGTTTGCTTTTCTTTTTTATGTGTTTGGCTTACTCAATAAAGTTTTTGATTGCTTTAAGCGCATTCTTCTCAAGACGTGAAACTTGCGCCTGAGAGATTCCAACTTCCTCGCTGACTTCCATCTGGGTTTTGCCAACATAATATCTCATAAGCAAAATTTCTTTTTCTCGCTCTGACAAATTTTTTATAGCATCCACCAAAGAGAGTTTTTCCAAAATGTCATCATCACAGTTTTTATCATCTGCAATTTGGTCCATAATTCTGATGGTTTCGTTTCCGTCATTATATATTGGTTCATTCAAAGAAATTGTCTCGCTGATGGCATCAAGTGCAAATGTCACATCTTTAAGTGGCAAATCAATCATCATTGCAATTTGTTCAAGCGTCGGCTCTGCATTGTGTTCTTTGATGTATTGCTCCTTTGCTTGAAGTGCACGATAGGCAACATCTCGAATGGAACGGCTGACGCGCACAGAGTTATTGTCACGAAGATATCTTCGAATTTCTCCAACAATCATTGGCACAGCATATGTCGAAAACTTCACATTAAGCGAAGAGTCAAAATTGTCAATCGCTTTCAAAAGTCCAACGCACCCCACCTGAAACATGTCGTCAGCCTTATCGCTGTGTCCTGAAAATCTTTGAACTACCGACAAGACCAATCGCAAATTTGCAACAACAAACTTATCCCTTGCAAATTCGTCACCTGCTTTCACCTGTTTCAAAAGTTCCATAACCTCATCATTTTTAAGTTTGGGCAAACTTGAGGTGTTCACACCCGAAATGACAACCCTATTAGACATAAGTTTCTCCTTTACGACAAAGAAAAAGAATATTTGTTTTCTTTCTCAAAAGTCATAAAGATATCTTGCCCTTTGCACAAAAAACTATGCAAAATGAAAATTTTTCAACAAAAAAAGTAAAAAAATGACAAATTTCTTAAAATTTTATTGTTTTTTATATTTTTATTATTATTTTTTAGTGTTTTTATTTTTTTTGAAATTTCAATTTTTTATATTTTGTTTTTTAATTTACTTAATTTAAAATAAATATTTAAAGGTTATAAAGCGCATTTTTGCTTAAATCTTCGCACACAAAATAAAATCTAAGCCAATTAAATTAAAAGGTTAAAAAAATAAATTAAAAATCATCAATAATAAAGATAAATAATAAATTGGAAAATTAAAATATTTTTAAAAAATATTTATTTTTTATTGTTTTTTATCAAAACTGATTGTTTTTTATTGGTTTATTAAAAATTGAAACCTTTTTATATATTTTCAAACTTCTAAACAATAAAAGAGAGTGTCGATTGGCACTCTCTTTCATTTTTATTAAGCCTTTAGCAATTAATCATCTTGTCTACAGCATCTGAACACAAGACAAACATTGGAACATTTTGAATTGCATCCCATTCTGTCTTGTTTAACTTTCACGATGTCGCCAACATTGAAGTTGCAAAGGAATGTTCGAGAATAGTTCTCACTCATTCTTGCCAAAACCTCAACAGTGCCTTTTTGACACTCACGACCATTGACTTCCAACACAATTGATGTTGGGTTTGGAGCAGTTCTTGCGTCAACACTTCCGCTCATACAAATTTCATAAACACCTGCTGTGTTCACAACAATTGCCTCTTCTGTTGCAGAAAGGTCGGTTGAATCAGCTGGACAGCACATTTCAATGCTGTATCCCATATAATATCCGCCACAAACAGAATTTGTGCAAATTTCACAAATACAGCAACGGCATCCACCTGTGGCTCCTGTTGCTCCTGTTGCGCCTGTGGCACCTGTGGCACCTTTTGGACCTGTGGCTCCAGTTTCGCCTTTTGGTCCTGTTGCACCTGTGACTCCAGTGTATCCAGTTGCTCCTGTCGGTCCAGTCATTCCTGTTGCTCCAGTTGGTCCCGTTGCGCCAGTTGCACCTGTGGCACCGGTTGCACCATCCTCACCATCTTCACCATCAAAACCTCTTGGAATGACAAAATCAAGAAGGTGATTTGGAGATCCAGTTGTGTCCGTCACCATGGCATCAGTTCCAGGCTCGCCTGTTGTGGTGTTTCCAATTGTGATTGTATCTGCAGTTCCTGTTGCCCCCGTGGCTCCCGTCGCACCTGTACTTCCAGTTGCTCCCGTGGCTCCTGTGGCTCCAGTGTATCCAGTGGCACCTGTGGCACCCTTGGCTCCTGTGGCTCCCGTCGCTCCCGTGGCTCCTGTTGCACCTGTGGCTCCGCAGTCACCTTTTTCGCCTTTCTCGCCTTTTTCACCTGTCGCACCTGTGACACCATCAGCACCATCTTGACCATCAATTCCGTCAAAGCCTCTTGGAATCACAAATTCCAACATGTGATTTGGAGAGTCTGGAGTGGTGTCAACAACTGTTGCGTTGGTTCCTGGTTCGCCTGTCGTAGTGTTTCCAATCGAAATTGTGTCTGCTTCGGTTGTTGCACCTGTTGCGCCCGTTGCACCGGTTGCACCCGTAGCTCCCGTTGCACCGGTCATTCCGGTTGCGCCTGTGACACCTGTGGCGCCTGTCATACCTGTGGCACCAGTGGCTCCGGTCATGCCTGTTGGACCTGTCACGCCTGTAGCGCCGGTTGCACCTGTCGAACCGGTAGCTCCGGTTTCGCCGGTTGGACCAGGCACACAACGAATGATCACATTGCAAGGATGACACCTCTTTCTGCGCCAATCGTCAGAACATCGTGGATGACGATGATTACAGTTATCGTTATTATACATATTTGTCTCCTTTTTGGTGTGTCCCACCACTCTCATTTTATTAAAAAATTAAATATTTGTTAAAAATCTGTGTTTTTACCATAAATAACAGCAAAATAAATTTTTTCTGCGAGATCACAACAAAAAATCATTAAATTTGTTTCCAAACTTAATGAATCTTGTTTTGAACTTAATTTCGTTTCAACATGGAAAATGCTTTGGAATCTAAATTTTGTCAAAATTCATTCAGCCTCTTTTTCCAACTTTTTTCTCAACTTGTTTAAAATTTTTTTCTCAATGCGCGAAATGTAACTTTGGCTGATTCCCATCATGTCCGCTACCTCTTTTTGTGTTTTTTCTTCGTTTCCTGCAAGTCCAAACCGCAAATACATAATCATCTGTTCTCGGCTGTCCAACTTGGAAACGACATTCATCAAAATTTGTTTTTCCGCGCTTGTTTCAATGTTTTTGGACACACTTTCTTCATCCACAGGAATGATGTCCGCCAAAAGCAACTCGTTTCCATCGCCATCAGAAGAAAGCGGTTCATCCAAAGAGATTTCATTTTTCACGCGCGTATTTTTTCGAAGTTGCATCAGAATTTCATTTTCAATGCACCTGCTGGCATAGGTTGCAAGTTTGATGTTTTTGTCCAAATTATATGTCTTCACCGCCTTAATAAGCCCTATTGCACCAATTGAAATCAAATCTTCAATTTCAATTCCTGACGCTTCAAACTTTTTTGCAATATAGACAACAAGACGCAAATTATGCTCAATCAGTTTGTCGCGCGCTTGCAAATTTCCGTTTTTAATTTCATCCAAAAGCACCGCCTCTTCTTCAGCAGGAAGAGGTTGTGGCAACGCTTTGTTTCCGCAAATATAGCAGATGATGTCATCCGCGCGTTTTGAGTCCTCTCGGTTAAAAAATTTCCACAAAAGCAATCTAATTTTGATAAAAATGTTCATTTTCTCCTCCTTTTTTCTTGGCACATAAAAAAATGAAATAGACAAAAAACTTAGACTATGTGCATTTTTCCGCCATATTGTTGTTTAGGATTATGTCACTTCCAAAAGACTGTTTGAAATTTTTGAAACAAAGTCCCAAGGTTGGCTTATCAACAATTTTCTCACCCAGAATCAGACTGTCAACTTGAAACACAAGAATTTTGTCTCCACTTCCAAGTGTGTTGAACGAAATGTAGTGAGCAAACTTCAATTTTTTGAGTTTGTCCGATTTTTTAAGCACATCCTCAAGGTCAATGTCCGAAAAAAGAGTGGAAAAGACTTTGAAATTAATCAATGTCACAGGATTGTCTGTCAGTGGGTCAAGAAGCAGATTTCCACTGTCCAAAAATGCTTTCCACTTTGTTTTTCGCCCCTCGCTTTCAAGTTCGACATTGAAACAAAAGTTTTCAACGGCGCGTCTTTTATGGAAATGTTTAAGAAGTACAGTGACCACAAAAAACATTGCAACCAACACCGCAAGCACAACAATCAAGGATCGAAATCCAAACAATTGTTCAAAAAAGAAACATGCTCCGCCATAGATGAGTGTTGAAAGAAAATAAGTCAAAAAAATGCCCACAAACTTTTTGAAAGACTTAAACTTAAAGGAAATGCAAACCAAAACCATGATTTGTCCAATTTCAACCAAAAACCAACCCAAACTCGACAGTCGCATTGCCGGAATTGCAACCGTGAGGCAGGCACCAAAAAATGCCGACAGAAGAAAAAGTCTGCCACGTTCTTTCAAAATCAGAGATGTGGTTTTAAGAACTATGAGGTTGATGAGCAAATTTTCAAGCAGAACATACTCCACAACAATTTCCATTTCCACCTCAAAAGCATTTTATTAAATTTAAAACGCTTTCTCATATGAAAAAAATAAGAGAAAACAAACTTTTTGCAGTGTTTTTGTCGGAAGGAGTTTTAAACCTTTTTTAAAAAAGTTAAGTTGTTTTAATTTCATAAATTTAAAGATCTTGAGAAAATTTGAAAGTCCCCATTAGAAAAAACCAGTCCCATAAAACAAAAAAAACACACCAAGACAAATGCCTGATGTGCTTTTCTGATTTTAAAATTTCGCCTTTCCACTTCGTTTTCTGTCGTTCAAGAACCGCTCTTTGACAACAAAAACTTGAAGCAATTTGACACGAAACGCCTATTTTCTGTTTTTGTTTCTGATTTTTTCAATCCAAGGTGGGATTGAGTTGATGCTTGGGTTGACATCCACACGAGATGTTGTGTCATTTTGATGCAAATTGACTTCTCTTTGTGGTTGCTGTGGCTGAGCACTGTATCCGCCAAAAGGATTGAAAGTTTTAAACTTGTCTTCTTCAGGCTCTTTCTTCTCATCCACAGGTTTTTCCTCTTCTTTTTCTTCTTCATCTTCACCAGGAGTTTTAAACCCTGTTGCAATGATTGTGATTTCCACTTCATCTCTCATGTCTGGGTCTATGCTGCTTCCAAAAATGAGGTTGCAAGATGGGTCGATGACCTCTTTCACCATGTTTGCGGCCTCTGTCACTTCACGCAAAGTGATGTCACTTCCGCCCTTAATGTTCAAAACAACGCCTGTGGCACCCTCAATTGTGGTTTCAATAAGTGGAGATGCAACTGCTTGACGCACAGCTTCCAAAGTTTTGTTTTCGCCCTTGCCGTGACCTATGCCCATATGTGCAAGTCCGCGATTTTTCATGATGGTTTCAATGTCGGCAAAGTCGAGGTTAATCATTCCTGGGAAGACAATGAGGTCTGAAATGCCCTGAATGCCTTGTCTGAGGACATCATCTGCATATCTGAACGCTTCAACAAGAGTGGTTTTTTCTGGCAAAATTGTCAGAAGTCTTTCATTTGGAATGATGACAATTGTGTCAACATATTTTCTCAGTTCTGCAATGCCCTTTTCAGCGTTTTCCATACGCTTTGGATTTTCAAATAAGAAAGGTTTTGTGACAATTCCGACTGTCAAAATTCCAAGTTCTTTGGCAATTTGAGCAATCACCGGTGCAGCACCTGTGCCTGTTCCGCCACCCATTCCGGCAGTGATGAACACAAGGTCTGTGCCTTTCAAAATTTCCGTGATGGAAGATTTGCTTTCTTCTGCTGCCTTACGCCCAATTTCTGGAATTGCGCCCGCACCGCGTCCGCCTGTCAATCGCTCGCCAATTTGCAAACGTTTTTCGGCTTTGGAAATCAAAAGTGCCTGTTTGTCGGTGTTGATTGCAACAAATTCAGCAGATGAAACATTTGCTTCAATCATGCGGTTGACTGCGTTGTTTCCGCCTCCACCAACGCCAAGAACTTTGATTTTTACGACTGATGTTGAATTATTGTCCATATCCTTCTCCTTTTTTGTCTTGCAATCTATTACATATATTTTAACTTAAATGCTCCAATTTTGCAAGAATTTTTCTAAATTTTTGAGCATTTTTGCAAATATTTTATCAATTTTCATCGAGAGCCGAATTCACAAGTCCAAGCAGACTTGCATATTCTGGCTTATCCATTGCAGGAATTGGTGGAACGCCATATGAAATATTTCTGCCAATACATTTTGCAAAATAGTCCTTGCCACCCTTGATTTTGCTTATGCCAGCGCCACAAAGATAGATTGGATAGTATGGCACATACTCTTTTGCAAAAAGTCTTATACATTCGTTGACAGTTTTTGCAATCAAGTCAAGACGATAGCACACTGCCTCATTTGCGGTTGAAAGCGGAATTTTTGTCACCCGACCACCCAAAGTTGTGAGGTCATAAAAATCATTCTCGCCACCGCGCAAAGAAAGCACAATTTGTTTTTTAAGTTGCCTTGCGTCGTTATATGCAATCTCGCACGCCTCAGACAAATCGCTTGTTATGTAGGAACCGCCCATTGAAAAGGAAGTCAAATTTGTCAGACCATCGCCTTTGACAAAAGCCACACTTGTGGAGCGCGCGCCAACATCAATGACAATGCAGGTGCGCTCCCTTTCCTCTTTTTCCAAAATGAACATAGCTTCGCACAGAGACTCGCTTAAATATTCCACTTGTTCAATGCCTATATGCGAAAAAATTCTGTTGAAGGTTTGGATGAAAGACGATTGAGCCAAAATCACCGACATATCTGCCGAAATTTTGTTTGCTTTGCTTCCTTTTGGAGAGTTTGTTTTTCTGCTGTCATCAAGTTCAAAACTGATTGGACTCACGGACAAAACTTCCATTCCGTCCACATCAATTTGGTCGGATGCTCTTCTTGCAAGCGTATCCAAATCGCTTTGTCTGACAGAACGCTTAAATTTGAAAATGATTTGGTCCCGTGCTGAAAAAACTTTTGAAAACTCTGCTGGCACGCCAACAAAAATTTTGTCAATTCTTTTCTTGTAGACCGATTGAATTTGTGCAAAAAGGCTTGCGACTGCGTCCTCAAGCAGAGAATTTTCGATGAACTCTCCCTCAAAGAAACCTGCATATTCCACCTGAGCCTTAGCTTTGATGTTGAAAATGCCGTTGACACCTCTTTGTGCCACCACACAAGACAATTTTGAAGAACCAATTTCAACCACTGTTGCGATGTTTTGTGCCATATTCCTCATTCCTTATCAATAGTTTAAACTTTTTCCAACAAGATGTCAAATATTTTGCAGAAAAAATTAATAAAAATAAATTTTTTTAAATATTTATGCATATCTATACATTCAAACTTTCGACAAGGACAACAAAAATCTGCCCACCTCCTCTTTTAGTGCTTAAATTTCCTTGATTTTGAATTTGAAAAAACTTAAATTAAACCACAACTCAAACCACAACTCATAAAGACACACATTGAAGAACATTTTGTGAACAATCAAAATTCGACGAAAAAACAACATAAAAAAGGTGATTTTAGGCAAAAAAAATAAGAGGTATTTTTTCCTCTTATTTTGAAAACTATTCCAAAGAAACCAAATAATAATAAACCGGTTGACCACCATATGCAACTGTCACTTCGCAATCTGGATATTTGTTTGCAAGGGTCTCTTGAAGTGCATTTGCTTCTTCCTCGCGGATGTCCTCACCATAGAAGAGAGTGATGTTCATCACGGAATCGTCAAACATGGCTTCAATCAATTTTTCGGTGGTTTCGCTCACCAAATTTCCTTTTGCCAGAATTGCCTTATCATCCAGTCCGATGATTTCGCCTTTTGTCAAGTCAAATCCATCAACATGGGTGTCGCGAACTGCATATGTGACAGAGCCCGAACGCACACTCTTGATTGCTTCAAGCATGGCTTGTTTGTTTTCTTCAACTGAAGCATCCGGATTGAATGTGATTGCCGCCGAAATGCCCTCTGGCACACTTCTTGTTGGAATGATGATGAGGTTTTTGTTTGTCACATCATTTGCTTGCTCTGCTGCCAAAACAATGTTTTTGTTGTTTGGGAAAACAAACACATTCCTTGCTGGAACTTTGTCAGCAGCGGTGGCAATGTCTTCAGCGCTTGGGTTCATGGTCTGTCCACCCACAATGATTTCATCCACCGTCAATTCTTTGAAGATGTTTGAAAGCCCTTCGCCCGGAGCAACGGCAATCATGCCAAGTTCCTTAGTTTCCTCTGTGGCTTGAGCTTTCTTCTTGAGTTCTCGGTTTTGCTCTCTCATGTTTTCAATCTTGAGGTTATAAAGTTCGCCAAGTTCAAGTGCATAGCCAAGTGCCTTGTTTGGTTCGTTTGTGTGGACATGCACCTTGACAAGAGACAAATCGCCAATGCAAATCACGGAATCGCCAATTTCCATCAATTTTTCACGCAATTTGTCGATGTCTGCCTCTGTGGTCTTTTTAAACATGTTGATGATCATATATTCTGTGCAATAGCCAAACTCAATGTCGCCAAGGTTGTTGATGTCAGCAATCACATCGTCAACTGTTTGAGGTTTTGTCTCGTCAACAAAGGTATATTCCAAGTCTTCCTCGCCCATAAGGAAACGATAGAACCCTGTGAAAATCACCAAAATTCCGCGACCACCAGAATCCACAACTCCCGCTTTCTTCAAGACAGGCAACATCTCAGGCGTCTGTTTCAAAATTTCCTCACCCGTGTCAATGACTTTTTTCAAAAAAACCTCAAAATCGTCATGTTTTTTGGCAAGGCTGACAGCATTTTCCGCCATAACACGAATGACTGTCAAAATTGTGCCCTCTTTTGGCTTTGTGACAGCCTTATATGCAATTGTTGCACCCTCTTGCATTGCCTTGGCAAAATCTTTGGTGGAAATCTCTTTGCAGTTTTTTGTCACCGAGCAAAAGCCTTTGAAAATCTGTGATGTGATGACACCGCTGTTTCCTCTTGCCCCGCGAAGTGCACCTTTGGAAAAAGCTTCCGACAATGAAGCAAGGTCGGTGTTCATACATTTGTTGATTTCGCCGACTGCAGATTTCATTGTCAAAAACATATTTGTGCCCGTGTCTCCGTCCGGAACAGGAAACACGTTTAAAGAGTCAATGTATTCTTTGTTTTGTTCAAGCAGGCTGACACCTGCGAGGACCATCTTCTTAAAGGTCGCTCCATTTATGGATTTTTGCATTTTATGCTCCTATTTGTCAAACACACACGCCCACGACGTGAACATTCACAGTGTCAACAATCATGCCTGTGAAATTTTCGACCATATATTTAACAGATTTTTTGAGCGATTCAGCAACCGCACTGATGGAAACACCATATTTCAAAATGCAGTGAATGTCAATGAAAATACGGTTGTCAATGTGGCTGATTGAAACGCCTTTGGAATAGCGCTCTTTTTTGAAAACTTCCCTTGCACTGTCTTTGAAGTTTTTTGAAGCGAGGTCAACAACTCCATAGCAATCCAACGCAGCAAAACCAGCAACAGTGCGGATTGCATTGTCGCTGATTGAGATGTTTCCATAATAGTTGTTTGTATCGACAGTCAAAGGATTTTCCTCCCTTGTTTGCTTAATTTTTTGGGAAGCTGATGTTGAAAGTCTCCAAAGTAAAAACAATGCGAGCAAGGTTTGTGTTGCCAAGCCTCATTTTGAAAAATTCAAAATTCACTTCCAATTAGGCTTATTTTACAACATTTACAAAGATTTGACAAGCAAAATAGGGCATAAAATAAAAATTTTTTAGGTTGCCATTTTCAAATGATTTGAAAAGTTGAAAAGCCATGAGTGGCTTGCAACAATACAAGATATGCTAAATTTAAAAATTTTAATGACAAATATGCGCAAAACAGTTGATTTTTCGTTTTGTTTGTGATATACTCATATGGCAAAACAATTAAAGGAGACGAAAATGAGCAGAGTTTGTGAGATTTGTGGAAAGGGCAAAATGGATGGCAAAACAGTCAGCCATGCAAACAACAAAGCCCCAAGAAAATATAATGTCAATTTGCAAACAGTTGAAATTGACGGAAAGAAAGTTAAGGCTTGCACAAAATGCATTAAGAAAGCAAAAAAATCTTAAGCATTCCTTTTTCTTTTATTTAAAAATCAATAAAAATTAAAAAAACACCAAGTTTGTTGGTGTTATTTTTTTTGCCTACAAGGTTTTCAACTTTCAAATCCAAAGTTATTTTAAACTGCTTTAAAACATCAACTCATTTCATGTTGTCGGGCAAATCGTTTTCAAAAAGGACTGCATCGCCTTTGTTTAAAATTTTTTGCAAAAGTTGTTTCTGCTCTTGGCGTGTGTTTGCAAAGTGTATCTCACATTTCCCTCTTGCACCCTCTTCAAGCGCCTTTTTGTTGGTTTGGTTCATGATGATGAAAACATCTGCCACCTTTCCAACCTCTTCGCCCGCCTGTTTGTTGATTTCATATTGCGCCTTGCCAAGTTCGACAATGCCAGGAGAGACCACCACTTTCTTTCCAGAGAAAGAATTCAAAACCTCAAGCGCTTGTTTGAAGCCATCAAAATTGCTGTTATAAGAATCGTCAATCACATCCACAAACTGTCCCTTGATGAGTTCAAGCCGGTGTGGTGTTGGTGAAAGTGCGGAAATGCCCTTAACAATTCCATGAATGCTCTCCCCCAAAAGATACGCCATCGCAGACGCCACCACAATGTTGTCTATGTTTGCTTTTCCAAGAAGTTTTGTTTGACAAAAAATTTCGTTGCCATCCAAAATCATGACAAATTTCGAACCCGTTGAGGAAACCTCAATGTTCTTTGCAAAAGCAAAACTGCCATCCGTGCAAACCAAAAACTTTTTGTGGTTGAAACGCTCATAAAGTTTTTTGCTGGACTTGCTTTTCCCGTTGAACACCACCAAATCTTTGGCATTTTCACAAAGTTCAAATTTTGTATTCTCAATCACTTGCAAAGAACCAAATGTTTCCAAATGGCACTTTCCAATTGGCGTTATGATTCCAAAATCAACACCAACAAGTTTCGCCAAAGTGTCAATGTCGCCTTGACAACGCGCTCCAAACTCCACAATGAAAAAATCGTCTGTCTCTTTTAAATTTTCCAAAATCGTCTTGCAAACGCCCATGGGAGTGTTATAACTTTTTGGTGTGGCGGTGGTTTGAAATTCCACGCAGAGAAGTTGATATAGGATGTTTTTTGTGGAGGTCTTTCCAAAACTGCCCGTGATGGCAATGGTCTTGCATGGCATCTTGGAAAGTTTTTCTTTTGCCTTTTTGATGTATTGTCTTTTGATGAAATCTTCAAGCGGAAGTGTCAGCAAAAATGTCAAAACAGCAAAAAATGGACTTGCAACAATCAAAACGCATGTGATTGCAAAATTGACCCAAAAATTTGAAATCAGACCAAAAAACAGCAAAAAAATGAAAAATTTAAGTAAAAAATCGCAAAAAATCAATCTTTTAATTCTGAAAGTGAAGACAAGAGGAGTTTTGTTTCCAAAAGCAAAGTCAAATTTTAAAGCCTTTTTTATGTAGTTTCCAAGTTTATAGTTTTCAAGTTGGAATGTTTTGACAAAAATCAAGTCCAACCCACAGAAAATAAGCGAAACCAAAAACGCATACAAAACAAACACAAATCACCTCCAAAAACAAAGCAATTAAGCCAACAAATTAATCAAAAACATGCAATCAAATTGTTTTTCGTCAAATAAACTTGCAAAAACGCAAAACTTAAACAAACTTTTCAAGTTGCGACAAAAATTCTAATCGTCTGTCAACAAAAGAAAAATGTCCAGCACCTTCAAGCAAAACAAGTTTAGAATTTTTGATTTTTCGCTTCATCTTTCTTGCCATATAAACAGGCGTTGTTTTGTCATCTTTTCCAAAAACAATTAAAGTTGGAGCTGTTATGAATGGCAAAAAATCGTCAAGATGTGTGCTGACAATACTCTTAAAAATTTCTCTCATGTCGCTGTCAAGCGCGCGAAAGTCAACACTTCCATATTTTGAAACATCAAGCCCAAGTTTTCTTCTGATTTTATATGCCAAAACCTTGAAATAAAATTTCAAACTGCGTTTTGGCTTAAGTCCAGCACTGTCCACAAGCACAAGTTTTTGCACCTCGTTTTTGCAAAGAACCGCCAAAATGATGCCAATTCTTCCACCAAATGAATGCCCAATTATGTTGATTTTTTTGATTTTCAGGTGCTGACATATTGACATCACCATGTTTGCATATGTAAAAATTGACCAATTTTTGATATGTTGACTACTCCGCCCAAAAGGTGGAAAATCGACAAAAAGCGCACTTTGTTTGTTCAACCTCTCTTGGCAAAAAAGCAGACTTTGGTGGTCACATCCCCAGCCATGAAGAAAGACATTCACAACCTCACTTTTTCTGTCGAAAAATTCATAGAAAATGGTGGCATCACGGAAATTTTTAGTCATATTAACATGTTATTCAACAAACAAATTTTTGTGTAATATGCTTGGCAAATCTCCCGCACCCAAAAACAAAAGTGCGGCGTCCTCTTTTGAAAAATTCATCAAAAATGCTCTCAAATCATCAAAATTGTCAAAATATTTTGCATTTTTGTTGCTTTTTTGCAAAATATCAGCAAATTGCAGTGCACTGATGCCATCACTCGCTTTTTCTCGCGCCGAATATGTCCGAAAGAAAAGTGGATGTTTCAAGCCTTTAAAAGTGCCAACAAACTGTGGAAGCAAACTCTGCGTTCTTGAATAAGTGTGCGGTTGAAAAATTGTGACAAGTTCTTTGTTTTTAAATAATTTTTTGGCGGTCGAAATAGCGTTTTGAATTTCGGTTGGATGATGTGCATAGTCGCAAATGCAAACATCAAAAAATGGACACCGCATTCGTTCAAAGCGTGTCGAAACTCCTTTAAAATTTTCAAATGCTTTTTTAATTATGCAGTCATTAATGCCCAACTTTTTTGCCACCAAATATGCATATATGCAATTTTGAGTGTTCACCTCCTCGCATATGTGCATGTGCACATCCATCAATTTCAAGCCGTCTTTGACAAGAGTAAACAGCAACCCACCATGCCTGTCATGGCGAATGTGTGTTGCTTTGATTCCGCAGAAATTGTCCACCACAATTTTTGATTGCTTCTTGAAAATTTCAAAAGATTTCAGTTGGTTGGAAAAGGTTTTGAAAAAGTCCATATGTTCTTTTTCAATGTTTGTGACAACGCTTATGTATGGATGCAGATTAAGAAAATTGTTGTGATATTCGCACGCCTCCGTGACAAAAAATTCTTTGTCTCCCAAATGAAAATTCAGCCCATCTTCAACGCGAAAACCACCCAAATGCAATGTTGGCTCAACCCCCGCAACTTGCAAGATTTCAAAAATGAGAGCAGTTGTTGTGGTTTTTCCATGAGAGCCCGCAACTGCAATCACATTTTCATATTCATCCGAAATTGCACCCAAAAGTTGCCCACGCGTCCACAATTTTTTCTTCATTTTCTTGCATAAAATCATTTGCGGGTTGTCATCTTTGATTGCTGAAGAAAACACAACCAAATCAGCATTCTCAATTTTTTCTGGACAAATTTGAAAATCAACCTCAATTTTTCGCTCTTTCAAAATGTCCGTTCCTCTGCCCTCCGCTTCATCACTGCCATCCACAAAACAGCCTCGCTCTTTCAGCATGATTGCAAGCGAACTCATTGAAACGCCACCAATTCCAAGAAAATAGATGTTTTTTCCACAAAAATTCATTTTCCACCCCAAAATTTCATTTTTAACTCCCAAAAAACAAATATATAATTTAAAAACAATTTTTTCTCAATTTCAGACTTAAATTTCAACAAAATGATTAAAAACAATTTGATTAAAAAATATGTAAAACTCGCTCCACATTTCTATAACAATAAATAGATATGTTTTCACAAAAATTATTGACAATTTGCGTAAATTGTTTTACAAAAATATGCAATTATGATATAATGACTTTGACCATCAAAGGTTAGATTAAATAAAAGGAAGGTATAGAAACTTGAACATTACGGACATTAGAGTGAGAATTGTAAACAATGGCAACGAAAAACTTAAGGCAGTTGCATCAATCACAATTGATGACGAACTTGTTGTTCATGACATCAAAGTCATCAGTGGAAAAGATGGATATTTCCTTTCAATGCCAAGCAGAAAAACAAATGAAGGCGAATTCAAGGACATTGTTCATCCAATCAAAACAGAGGTGCGCGAAATGCTGAAAGAAAAAATTCTTGCCGCATATGAAAAAGCACTCGCATCTGCTGAACAAGAATAATAAAAATTTCAACAAACAGAAGACCGGTTTTCAAAATCGGTCTTTTTTATTCAGCCTCAAAAAGATTGAAAGTCTTTCACCAAATTGGTTTGCTTATTAAATAAAAAATTCAATTCAACACAATTTTTATTTGTTTTAAAAATAAAAAAATTGTAATATATATATATTAAGAAAACAAAATGAAAAATTTAAAAAACACACAAAGATAAGTCTAAAACAAATAAAAAAACAAAAAAACAAACGAGAAACAAATGGCATTAAAAGAAAAGTTCGAAAAACTGAAAAACGACCCGCTCATACGCACAAAGGTCATCACATTCACAACGATGATTTACAATTTTTTGTGGTCAATCGTCAAAATTGTGTTTGGTGCTTTTCAAGCGTCATATCTATATTGCCTCAGCGGTTCCTACACTCTTTTGATTGGGTTCAGCAAAAAGATTTTCATTTCCAATCACAGCAAACAAGAGGTCATCAATAAGTCAACCAAAAGCACCATCATGGGCGTTCTGATTTTGATTTCCGGCCTTGCCTTTGGACTTTACATGGGCAGACTGTTTTTCATTCCTCAAGATTATGAGTATGGCATGATCTGGTCAATCTCAATTGCACTTTGTTCGTTTGTCGAACTTGGAATTGCAATCTACAACCTTTGCAAAATCAGAAAGAAAAACGACATCCTGCTTTCAAGTCTGCGCCTTTGCAATTTGACTTCCGCAATTTTTGCCATTGTCATCACACAAGTTGCCATTCTCTCAGCCACAGGCACACCAGACACAGCACAATATAACGGCATAACAGGAATTGTTGCCGGTGCCTTGACAGTCGCAATTGGAACTTACATCATCATCCGTTCTGCAAATAAAAACCAAAACAAAAACTCACTTTCCAAAACCTCATCTGAAACAAAGCACGAAGAAGAAAAGTCAGAAGAAATTGAAAACGCAAAACAAAATAAAAATACAAAAGAAAACAATTTAAATTAAAAATATTAAAAATATTAAAAATATTAAAAATATTAATCAAAAAATATAAAAAATGAACATATTTGCATATGTCCATTTTTGTTTTTATGCCATTTTTCTGTCGAAAACTACTTTAAATCTTAAATTATCGTCTTAAAAAAGAAATTTCAATTTAAATCACAACTCTTAAACTTATAAACGCAACCTGCCATGCCTACATAAGTTTGCTTCCGTCTGTTGTTTCAACAACTTTCAAGATGTTTTCCTCTGCACCTGTGGAAGCGTTGAGATAGATGTAGTATGTTGCGCCATTTCGCGTTGCTTCAAATTCATAGCAAAGCACTTCGCGATTGAAATCAAGTGGTGCAAGCACAAGTCTTTGATTTTGAATTTCAAACGAACTGTCCACTTTCTCTCTTGCAAGGTCAATTCCAATTCCGCCACTTGCAAGCGTGCGGTCTGTGTGATTTGTAAAATAGGAAATTGCATCATAGCCAATCACGTCGCCATGCTCCAAATCCACCTTAACTTTCACAAGGTCTGGATAGAGAATGATGTTGTTTTGTTTTGGTGCAATGTTGAAATAGATTTGAGAATTTAACTCTTCATGCCAAACAACATCCGCGTTTTCCACTCCGTTTTCTTTGGCAAAATCCAAAGCAATTTTTTCGGCTTGGTCATAGTCGATGTTCTTTATGTCGCTTTCAACATTTCCGCTGACTGTCAGCACATGCCCACCAACTTTTGTCACCTGAACATAAAGAGCCTGTCCGTCCGTGTTTTGAAGCGAGAAATTGTAAGTAACAAACTTTCCGTCCGTTTGCCCGTCATATCTCAAATTGTTGATGTTTTTGAAGAATTTGTCCACTTTTGTATATGCCTCGTCCTTGGAAATTTCACTTCCCGAAAGCCCTTTGATTTTTGCATTGACAACGCTGTCTGAGAAAGGTCCGTCATAAATCATTGTTGGATAGTCCGCGTCATCCGCTTTGATTTGCGAAAAGTCCAAAGTGAATTGGTCATAGTCGCCATTCAAAGTGTTTGAAGCATGCAAAATGCTGTAACCCTCAAACATTTTTTGTGACATTTGATTGAGATATCTCTTCATTTCCGTCAACGAGTCATGCATATCATTAAGCGTTTTGAGGTCAGTTTCGGTAAGTTCGCCACCCTCGGCAATCTTCTCTTCCAAAGTTTGAGTATAGCCCGACATCTGATTGATGAAACGCACACTCTGCAAAATGTTTTCGCCCGTGAGAGGCAAGTTTGCAATGCTTGATTGCATATCGTTGGCCTCTTGCGAAATTTCTGTCAGCATTTTGGATTGATAAGTGCTGTCATCCGAAGCCAAAAGTTTACTGATTTTCATGTCAGCACTGTTGACATTGTCCACAAGGTCATAGTAGTTTTTCTTATAGATGTTTTCAATCTGTGTGGAATATGCACCCACCTGATTCATGCTCATGCCATAGGCAACACCAAGCCCAATTGTGCTTAACCCCAAAACTCCTGTGGCAATGGAAAGCCCAATAACCGCACCGCGATATGCACCATGTCTTTTGCGATTTTCAAGCGTCTTTCCGTTTTGTTTGTCAGAGGTCTGCTTGTTTGTTTTTGAATTTGTCTGAGTTTGTTTTGCAGATGTCAATTGCCCCTGCGATTGAATTTTTTGTAACTGATTTTTTTGTTGCATTTGCGCTCCTTGATTTTTGTTTGATTTCTCTTGAGACATATTTTGTGTCAAGTTTTCATTTTCTATGCTCATCTTTCACCTCCATACCTTAGACAGCAAAAATGTGATTTCCAATTGTCACTGTGGTTTTTCTGCTGTAAATCCATTTGCTTGTTGCTGTGGCGGCATTGTAATAATAAAGCGCACCATATGTAGGGTCCCAACCATTCAAAGCATCACGCGCTGCGTTGTATGCTGTTTGGTTAGGTTCAAGATTGATTTGTCCATCACTCACCGCTGTGAAAGCGTATGGCTGATAGATGACGCCTGCAATTGTGTTTGGAAAGTCTGGACTTTCAACACGGTTCAAAATGACCGCAGCAACTGCCACTTGACCGGTGTAACTCTCTCCACGCGCCTCGGCATACACACATTTTGCAAGCAAATATAAGTCGTTGTTTGAAGTGGAACTGTCATCTGTGGAAAGTGTCATTCCAAGCGCTGCGGCAGTTTTTGGCCCCACAATTCCGTCAACCGCCAACCCGTTTTTTTGCTGAAAATATCTCACAGCCTTTCTTGTCAAATTTCCATAAATGCCGTCAACCGAACCGGTGTAGTAACCCCAGCGCTTAAGTTTGTCCTGCACTGTGCGGGTCTGGCTTGTGGTCAGCGCGGCATCAACCACCTCCACATTCGAGCCTACGAGCGTTGTCATTGTGACAACAAGTGTTCCAACTGACATAAATGCAAAAATAATTGCAAATGACAGGGCAATCAGTTTTTTTCTCATAAAATTCCTCCAATTCAATTTGTTTTTCTGTAATTTTGAGACGTAAGAAAATTGTTTTGAAATCTCATATTTTTGATTTTAGGCATTGTTTCATTAAATTTGATGAAAAATTTTTAAAAATTTCAAAGCAAATCGACAATTTCTCAACATTTTCAATGCAAAACTTTGTTTCAAAAACAATTCACATTGCGACTAAATTACATTAGATATAATGTCCCAAATTTTAGAAATATACTCAACATTTTCGGAATTTTTTACATCAAGAAAGCAAACTGCTGGAAAAACAACACACCACCAATTGTCGCCATCGCCTGCGCCCAACTCAATTTTCAGGCAGTCATAGACACCTTTTTCCAAAACAAAATCATCATATGCGCGTGTGGGCATGTCTTCTTGTGTGATTTCCACTTTTGCAGAATATTTTGCGCCCTGCTTGTCAAGTGTCAAATTTGCCACCTCTTCAATTTTCTGAAGGTTTTGTTGGATGACATCCTCTGCCTCCTCCTTTGTTTCGGCTTCGGCAAGATGCGGAAGCAAAAACGACACCACAGCATCTTTGACAACATATTTGATGTTTTGATCAACTGCACTGTTGGAATTTGCAACAATGTGAATGCGCATATAGTCCTCATTAAAGGTGCTCCCCGTCTGTCCTCCGCACAAAAAAATTCCAAGACAGACAATTCCAATTCCCACAAAAGACAAAATAAATTTCATAAGTTTTCTCCTATGAATTTGATTTTTGTCAGAAAAAAACAAGAAAATCGCAAAAAATATGCGATTTTTGTTAAACTTTTGCTGTTTTTCTAAATTTTTTCAGGATTTCAAGTCCTCAATTTGTTTTTTGATTTTGTTTTAGTCTTAAAGTTTTTTTAATTCTATTTAAAATGGATGAGATTTGACTTTTGTATTTTATTTTTTGATTAAACTTTGAAGCCTTTAAGACGGTTTAAGGTTTAATCATAAAGACAAATTTTATGTTTTTATGAAATCTGTTTTTGAATTTGCAAAAGCAACTTGCAACTTTTTTGTGTTATCTGATTTTATAGTAAACCACAACGTTTTCATCTTGCTCAAGTGGAAATGTTAAGTTTGGATTTTGGAAGATGATTGTCTCCTCTTTCACCTTGATTGCTTTGGCAATGTCCCAAGCGCTCTGTCCTGCCTGTGCAAAAACGAGTTCAATTGCGCAATCTCGCTGTCCATATTCTTCTGAAGTTTGGACATCTGAAATCACCGCACCAACTTCTTCGCTGAAATATTGCACATTGATTTTGAGTTTTGCGTCAAAGATGAACTCTCTTCCTTTCTTAACCACAACATCCACATCAGTCAAAATTGCATCCACTGAAACTTGCGTGTCATCACTTGCATCTGCCTTGTCTGAAACCACAAAAGGCACTTCCACAACAACGCTGTTGAGGCTGTTGGTTTCATCGTTGAGATAGACAACATTTGTTTTTGTCACACCTTCAACAAACACCTCTCCGTTTTTCACATAACTGTTTGTCACAACCATATTGCTTCCGCCAACAAACATAAGTTTGTCAACGCGCGGTTTGTCTTCATCCAAAGTGAGCGCTCCGTCAATTTTTTCTTCAAAAAGTTCGGTGGAAGTTGTTTTGGTCATCTCAAAAGAAGATGTCGACACTTGAAGTTCACACTTCGTGCTGTAGATGTCTTTGACAACGGTTTCAGATTTTTCGAGATAGGAAATCACTTTAATGTCAACAGGAATGGTCACTTTCACATCCACACCTTTTTCCAAAGTTTCAATCTCGCACTTAACCGCACTTCTTCGAATGCAAGCACTTGCCTCACTGATTGCCTCACGTGTCACGCCCTCAAGTTCCACTTCCTCTTTGAAGTTTTCAGTCACAAATGATGTTTCAAAGCGGTCGTTTTCGGTCAGATAGAGAAGTCTTGTCACAACCTCGCCACCAACTGAAACAAAATTGACGCCACTTTCAACGGACTTCACTGTCACTTGGCTGTCAGAGCAGATGATTTTTCGCACAGGTTCTTTGATTGCAAAATCGCTTTCAACATCAAATGTCTCTTTTGCCTCACCCACAAGAGTGTTGACCAAAATTTCGTCAGATTTTTGGCAAATGTCCTCATCACTTGAGCCAATTGTTTCAATCTCGCGCTCAAAAACAAGCATGCAAAATTGCTCACACGTGCAACTGATTTTGATGTTGGAAGATGTGACACTTTCAACGGAATAGTCCTCAACCTCCACCTTAATTCCAACTTTGTCACCCACGCAAATGGCATCATCTTCAAATTTGGAAGTGAACGGACAAGAGGAATTCAGCGTTCCAATCTCGCCATCCACAGTCAAATAGAGAATGCAAAGTTCGATATATCCCGCAAAATTCACCACTCCATTCAAGATTTCCGCATCAGTTGCTTGTGCAGTGTGGCATACAGACAAAATTTTTTCAATTTCCACATTACATTCCACATTGCATTCCACGCCAAATGTGGATTTCTCAAGTCGTTTTTTCTTCACCACATTAAATTTGTTTGTTTCAAAAGCCATAAACCCCTCCATTTTTTCATCTCAAACTTATTCTATTTGCATTCTTAACCTCTTAGAACAAATTTTTGAATAAATTTAGGTCAAAATGGCAAAAATCGGCATAAGGAGTTAATATGAGAAAAATTGTTTATGGACTTGATGACATCAAGACTAAGATATCTGCCATGAAAGGACAAAATGTGCAAATGCAAATAAACCGCGGACGAAAACGCATTGAAAATGTCACCGCAACCATAAAGGATGTCTATCCAAGCGTGTTCACCATCAAAACAGCCGATGAAAAACTGCAGACGTTTTCTTATTTTGATGTCCTCTGTGGAAATGTTGTGCTGAATGAAACTATATAAATCAATTTTTGTGTTTAAAAAAGTCCGACTTGCGTCGAACTTTTCCATTTCTATAATATCTCAATTTCTTGTGTAGACATAATATCCATCAACAGCAGTTGCACTTCTTGTGAAATTTGAAGTCAAATAAGAACCCGCTGTCAATTGTTGCTCATCAATCAAACTTGCCTCAACATAGACAGTTGTTGCCTCTCCAAGTGCGTCTCCAATTGAAGCACTTGAGTTTGTGTCTTGGAAGATGTGTGCACTGTTGATTGTGATCGTATCAATGTAAGTGCTGTATACATTTCCAAAATTGCGATTTGAAAATGCATGTGCACCAATTGAAGTGACTGTGCTTGGAATTATAATTTCACTAAAATATATGGAACAAATGCCATCAAATGCAGAATCTCCAATTGAAGTCAATTGCCCAGGAAGAATAAACACGTTCAGTCTTGTGCAACCTTCAATAAATCCACTGTTAATTTCTGTAATCACCGAATCTTCTGCAAAAATTAACTCTTGAAGATTTGTTGAAAAAGTGCAAAGCGTGGAACAGTTTGAATGGATGCTGATTGTCGTCTTGCCCTCTGGCACGAACAATAATTCTGAAAAATCTTTGCTGTAAAGTGCATTATCAAAGGAAGAATACAGTGGATGGTCAGCATTAATATGAAAATTTTCAATATCTCCTCTCAAATTGGCTGTCAATATGGCTGTGTTTGGCAAATAAATGCTCTCAATAACGCAACCGATTGAAAAAGCATTTGGAGAAATTGTCTCAATGCCCTCAGGCAAATGTATTTCTGTAAACAAGTTGCAATTTTTAAAGGCATAGTCTCCAATCTCTTTCAGTTTCTCAGAAAAATTCAAGGAATCCTTATCCTTAGGATATGAAATTAGGACTGATTCATCTTTTGAATAGAGCACACCATCCACAGAAGTGAAATTTTGATTGTCTTGTGAAACAACATAGGTGTTTTTGACAAGTCCAGGAGCAATTGTTTCAACTGATGAAGACAAAGTCAGTGTGTCAATTCCATCAAAAACTGACAAAATTGTCTCTGTGACATTTATTATGCCCTCAGGAATGACAACCTCACTTTCGCTTGTCCAAGATGCGTTAAACTTGCTTGCGTTGATATAGTCAAATTTTTGAATTTTGCAAAACTGCTCGAAATTTCCTAAATAGTTTACACTTATGAGATATTCAAATGCTGTTGATGATGTCTCAAGTGAAAGAATTGTTGAAGGGATGTTAATCTCTGCCCCACCAATTTTTCCACCTGAATTTCCATAGGAGTCAATAAAATCCACGATGGAAAATTCCGTCACTCCTTCAACAACATTAACTTCTCGGATGTTGTAATCTTTATAAAAAACAGGATCGGAACCTTCTTCCATATTGATTGCATCTTGAGAAAAATTGCACCTTATTTCAACAACTTCCAAATTTTCGCAATTTTTGAATGGTTGTGTTGCAATTTTTAATGATTCAGGCAAAGCAACAAAAACTAAATTTTGGCAATTATTGAAAGAGTCTTTGTCTAAAATTGTGCAAAGAGATTCTTTTTCAAAATCTAATCTTTCAAGCATACTGTTTTTAAATGCCTCAACTCCAATGCTTGTGACTGACGCAGGAATGACAATTTCTTCAAGTCTCGTCCCACTGAATGCAGTTTTTCCAATTGTTTGCAAGGCACCGTTTTTACCAAATTTGATTGACATCAAGTTGGAATCACGAAAAGTTGCTTCGTCAATCACTTGAAGCATGAAATTGTCTTCAAATGTGAATGAAACCAAACCTGAATCTGTGAAAGCATTTTTTCCAAGTGTTGTCACGCCGGCTGGAAGAGTGAATTCTCGAATCATCGGACAATCTCTGAAAACTTGACTGCCAATTGTTGTGATTTGCGTTCCTTCTTCAAACAAGACATTCTGAATATGACTTGCATTGAAAGCATAATTTGAAATTTCAGTCACACTGTTTGGAATGGTGATTGAGTTTAAATTTGTGGTTGAGGCAAATGCACGATTTGAAATTTTTGCAAGTTAACTTTCACCAACAAAATTCACTTCAGATACGGCAGAGGCATAGAATGCTTGGTCTCCCATATATGTGATGGTGTCTGGAATGTAAATTTTCGAAATGTTGCTGTTTGCAAAGCCTTGTCCATAGATTGCCGTCACAGCCTCGCCACCATATGCTTTTGGAATGACAACATCTCCAGAAGTTGAAACATCATTGATTCTGACATACCATCTTGTGTCTTGCTGTTCAACCGGCAACATTGAATCAAGCGCAAACTGCCCAATTTCCAATTTTTCAAGAGTTGCCATTTTTGTGTGGATGGTCACAGGCCTTGTGATTTCATCCAAAACATTTGCCGTTGTTTTAAAATTTTCGTCCACAAACCAACCAATTGAATTCTCGTCTGTGATTTCGCTTGGCAAAAGGTCACCAATTGTTTGCCCCTCTGTTGCGGAAACTCTTGTTGAAACTCCGTCAACAACATATGTAAGTGAAAGTTCCACTTCTTCATAGACGGCAGTGTAAGTGCCAGTGTTTTCTGCAGTCAAATTGAAAGTGTATGGATTTTCTGTGATTTCGCTTTCGTTAAAAACCCAATGAGAAAATTCAAAACCAGCAATTGTTGAAGCTTCAATGGTGATTTGCTGTCCAAGTTGATAGATTTCCTCATCAATCACAAGTTGTTGCCCATTTGAAGTTGCATAAAGATGTTCGGCTTCAAGCGTCTTTTCAACATAAACCGCAGTGTATGTTCCAAAAGAAGAATCTGTCAATGTGAAAGTGTATGGATTTTCCTCAATTTGCATTCCATTGAAATTCCAATAAGCAAAATCATAGCCATCAATTTCTTTGGCTTCAAGCGTGATTTGTTGATTGGTGTCATATCTTTCATCGTCCACAACCAATTCTTGTCCATTGCTTGTGGCTTGAAGATAGAACTCTTCAGGCTTGGTTCTCTTTAATCCAAGCCCCAAACCGAGACCAAGTGCAAGACCAACAACCAACACACCAACAACACAAGATGTGATGATTTTGTTTTTTCTGCTTTTCTTTTTCATTTTGTCCACATCATATTCGGCAATTTCGTCTTCTTTCGACATAAACAATCCTCCTTTGTCTAAACTTTCTTTTTCCAGGCAAAATAAACATTTGTTAGCATTTATTTTACCATACTTCACATTTTTGTCAAATATTTTTGCGCAAAATTTAAAATTAAAGCAAAAATATGTCAAAATTCCAAATATATTTTGTCAAAATTGTGGAAAAATCATGCAAAAAATTGGTTGTTTTGAAAAAATGTAGCCAAAGGCTCGTAGCCTTAGAAACTAACAAAAAAGATAGTGCAAACAAATCTATCACACTATCTTTTTGTATTAGTTTAAGAATGGATGACTGAAAATAAACACATTTTCAAATCTTATTTATGAAAAAGTCCTTTTTTCTTGCGTGGATATTTGATTGCAGCCTGTGCAGCAGCAAGACGAGCAATTGGCACTCTGTATGGAGAGCATGAAACATAATTCAAACCAACTCTATGACAGAATTCAACAGATGATGGGTCTCCACCATGTTCGCCACAAATTCCAAGTTTGATGTCTGGACGTGTTGACCTTCCAAGTTCTGCAGCAATTCTGACAAGTTTGCCAACGCCGTTTTGGTCGAGTCTTGCAAATGGGTCGCTTTCAAAAATTTTCTTTTCAAAATAAGTGTCAAGGAATTTTCCAGCGTCATCACGAGAGAAACCAAAGGTCATCTGTGTGAGGTCGTTTGTTCCGAATGAGAAGAATTCTGCATATTTTGCAATTTGGTCAGCAGTGATTGCGGCTCTTGGAATTTCAATCATTGTTCCAACCTTATATTTCATTGAAACATGGTTTTCTTCCAAAATCTTGTCAGCAGTTGCTGTGACAATGTCTTTGACATATTTAAATTCAACACTGTCACAAGTGAGAGGAATCATGATTTCAGGAACAACATCCAATTTGTCCTCTTTCTGAACTTCAATTGCCGCTTTGATGACGGCTTCTGTCTGCATTTCGGCAATTTCAGGATATGTGACAGCAAGACGAAGTCCACGATGCCCCATCATCGGGTTGAATTCGTGCAAAGATTCAACTGTGCTCTTGAGAGACTCAAAAGTCAAGCCCATTTCTTTTGCAAGTTCTTTGATTTCAGAATCTTCATGTGGCAAGAATTCATGAAGAGGTGGGTCCAAGAAACGAATTGTCACAGGACGACCTTTCATTGCTTTGAAGATTCCTTTAAAGTCTTTTTGTTGCATTGGAAGAAGTTTCTTGAGTGCTTTTCTTCTTTCTTCAGTTGTTGTGGAAACAATCATTTCGCGCATAGCCTTGATTCTGTCTGCTTCAAAGAACATATGTTCTGTTCTGCAAAGTCCAACGCCCTCTGCGCCAAAACCGAAAGCAACAGCAGTGTCGCGTGGGTTGTCGGCATTTGTGCGGATCTGAAGGTCACGATATTTATCAGCCCATTCCATGATTGTGGCAAATTCGCCTGAAATTTTTGCTTCAACAGTGGCAATTTCGCCATCATAGATTTTTCCTGTTGAGCCGTCGAAAGAAATCACATCGCCTTCTTTATATTTCTTTCCGCCAAGTGTGAAAGATTTTCCATCATCAGCAAACTTAATTGCACTGCATCCCGCAACACAGCAAGTTCCCATTCCACGAGCAACAACGGCAGCGTGAGATGTCATTCCTCCGCGTGCTGTCAAAATTCCTTGGCTTGCAGCCATACCTTCAATGTCTTCTGGAGATGTTTCAAGACGAACAAGCACAACTTTGCCTTTCTTTCCGCCTTGTTCTTTCGCTTTTTCTGCTGTGAAGCAAATTTTCCCGCTTGCAGCACCAGGAGATGCTGGAAGAGCCTCGCCAATCACGGTTGCTTTCTTGAGTGCTTTTTCATCAAAAGTTGGGTGCAAAAGTGCGTCCAATTGTTTTGGGTCAAGCATTAAAAGTGCAGTTTTTTCGTCAATCATGCCCTCTGCAACAAGGTCAACAGCCACTTTGAGAGCAGCCTTTGCTGTCCTCTTGCCATTTCTTGTTTGAAGCATATAGAGTTTTCCTCTTTCGATTGTGAACTCCATGTCTTGCATGTCTTTATAGTGGTTTTCAAGTTTCTTTGCAATGCTTGCAAATTGTGCATAAACTTCAGGATTTTGCTTTTCAAGTTGAGCAATTGGTTGAGGTGTTCTGATGCCGGCAACAACGTCTTCACCTTGAGCGTTCATCAAATATTCACCATACAATTTGTTTTCGCCGGTTGCAGGGTTTCTTGTGAAAGCAACACCTGTTCCGCTGTCGTCACCCATGTTTCCGAAAACCATGGATTGAACATTGACAGCAGTGCCCCAATTATATGGAATGTCGTGCATTCTGCGATATACATTTGCTCTTTCGTTGTCCCAAGAACGGAAAACAGCCTTAACCGCTTCAATCAATTGAACTTTTGGTTCTTGTGGGAACTCTTGTTTTTGAGATTCTTTATAGAGTTTTTTGAAAAGTTTGACAATTTCTTTCAAATCGTCAGCAGTGAGGTCTTTATCATATTGAACACCTTTCTTTTCTTTGATTTCGTCCAAAATTCTTTCATATTTAGATTTGTCTTGTTGCATAACAACATCGCTGAACATTTGGATGAAACGACGATATGAGTCATATGCAAAGCGCTCATTGTTTGTCAATTTTGCAAGACCTTCAACAACTTGGTCATTGAGGCCGAGGTTCAAAATTGTGTCCATCATGCCTGGCATGGAAACTCTTGCGCCTGAACGAACAGAAACAAGAAGTGGGTTTTCAGGGTCACCAAATTTCTTTCCTGTGATTTTTTCAATCTGAGCAAGTTTGGCATAAATCTGCTCAACAATTGCGTCATTAATTTTTCTGCCGTCCTCATAATATTTTGTGCAGGCTTCAGTTGTGATTGTGAAACCCTGAGGAACAGGCAAACCAATTTTTGTCATTTCGGCAAGGTTTGCACCTTTTCCACCAAAGAGCGCTTTGTTTTTTCCGTCAGCCTCTTTGAAAAGATAAACATACTTTTTCATAAATCAAACTCCTTTGTTAATGCATTTTTATAACATACATATTCTAACAAAAAAACATCTGCCAATGCAAATGTTTTTAACATGTTTTTCAAAAATTTTGGTGGCATCCGCGATGCGCCTCGTTTTAGGATGTCGAAATTCCTTAAAAATTGAAAAAACTAAAATTTAAGTGGCAATGCCACGGTCTTGCATTAAGTGTGCAAACATCTTAAGAAATTGGAAAATTAAACCACAGTTTTCAATCAATAAATCAAATTTTCAATATATTCCAGCAATTTTTCTTTGCCGAAGAAATTTTCGGACGAGAAAGGCAGGACAATTTCTTTACGCACGCCAAGTGCTTTGGCAATGGCTGTGCAAGCCTGTGGAATTTTGCTTTTGGCAAGTTTGTCCACTTTTGTGGCAATGATGACATATGGAATTTGATAGGTGTTCAAAAAGTTGAGCATCATTTGGTCAAGTTCGCTTGGCTTGTGCCTGCAGTCCACAAGCACAAAAACCGTGACAAGACTTGGAGAACCCAAAAGATATTTCTCCATAAGCCCCGCCCAATTTGCAATGTGTTTCTGACCCGTTTTTGCATAGCCATAGCCCGGCAAATCGACAATGCGGAAAGTGTCATTTATGGAAAAATAGTTAATCATCTTTGTCAGTCCTGGTGTTGACGAGGTTTTTGCCAGATTTTTCTGCCCAACAAGCGCATTGATGAGAGAAGATTTGCCGACATTGCTTCTGCCGACAAACGCCACCTCCTTGACATCATCTTTCAAAATTTTGCTTTCCTCCACCACTGAGGTGAGATATTTCGCACTTGTGATTTTCATAATTTTATTATACCAAAAAATCAAGCATAAAGTAAAGTGATTTCACTTTAAATTGCTCTCTCTGACAAGCCAATCCACAGAAACTTCAAATGTTTGGGCGATTTTCAAAATTGTTCTCAACTGCATTTTGACATCTTTCCCGTCAACAATTTCTTTCAAAGTTGCATAAGAAATTCCCGATTGTTTTGAAAATTCCATAAGGGAAATTTGTTTTTCCTTTAAGAGAGTTCTCATGTTTTTTGCAATACACTCATTTGGTTTCATTTCTGCCTCCAAAAAGATGATAGCAAATTTCAAAGCAAAAAATTTCCAATAAGCACCATGGTGCTCATATATATGAAACACTTCGTCATTCTGAGGTGGCAGACCACTTTCTGCTTTTCATTTTTCATATCATCTTATACTCAAAAAGAACTCCCCCTCGTCATTCTGAGCCAACTTTTGAAATTTAAACTGAACAAGGAAACACTACTTCTTTAAAAGTCGTGTCGAAGAATCTCAACATTTTAATGGTTGCCGAGATTCTTCCACTTCGGTCAGAATGACTTTCGGCAACCCCTTTCCGTCATTCTGAGCCAGTCGATAGGCTGTGTCGAAGAATCTCAAAGACCCTTCGACTCCGCTCAGGGCGACGGTGGCAGTGCCACCTTTTATTTATGACATTTGGCGACCTTTTTCACTTTTTATGAGTGACTTTTGACGATAAAAACTTAAAAAATTTTAAATATTTTTTGATTTGTTGTCATTTTGCTTTACTTTCAAAAATTTTCCAATTAAAATAGAAAACATGAGCAAAGCAAGTTTCATTCAAGCGGTCAAATTCACATTGTTTTCCATTTCTGCGGGCATAATTCAACTTGCAGTTTCGGAAATTATGTATGATTTGCTTCACATAAATTATTGGGTTTCATATCTTGTTGCCCTGATTTTGTCTGTTGTTTGGAATTTCACTTTCAACAGGAAGTTCACCTTTAAATCTGCCAACAACATTCCTTTTGCAATGTTTTTGGTGCTTCTTTATTATGCAGTGTTCACTCCACTTTCAACACTTTGGGGTCATGCCATGGAGGGTGCTGGCGTGCCGGGCATTTTGGTGACAATCTTTTCCATGATTGTCAATTTTGTGACTGAATTTATATATCAAAAATTTGTGGTCTTTCGTGGTTCAATCAACTCCGCTGTCAACAAAGAGGAAGAGACTTTCAAGAAAATTTTGAAAATTGCAAAAGAAGAGTTTTGATTGTCAAAATGCTTCTGTTTTGCGTATATATCAACAAAATGTCACTTTAAAGCACAATGTTTTTTGATTTCTTTTAAAAAATTTGGAGAATAATTTTAGAAATGAAAAAAGAATATGACAAAAGTTTGCCAAATTTCACCAAAGGTGAGGAAATTTTCAACGCTGTCACCCACATTATTGGTGGCGGGCTTGGAATCATTTTCTTGCTTGTTGGCGTCATTTTTGCCCACCAAAATTGTGACGGAGTGGGCATTTTCAGCATGTATGTGTATGGTTTTTGCATGATCATCACTTACACCATGAGCGCAATCTATCACTTTCTTCGCCCAAATCGTGCAAAAAGAGTTTTCCGAATTTTTGACCACTGCTCAATTTTTCTGCTGATTGCCGGCACCTACACCCCATTTTGCCTCATCACCCTTGCAAGCGAGCCCGCGTGGGGATACACCCTCTTTGCGCTTGTGTGGGCATTCTCCATTTTGGGCATTGTGCTGAATGCAGTCAACATGTATCGCTGGAAAGCACATTCCATGGTGCTCTATCTTGCGCTTGGTTGGTGTGTCATCATTGCCATTGTTCCACTTTTCAGACACCTTGAAACAGCCGGCTTTTGGTGGCTTTTGGGTGGCGGAATTGCCTACACTGTTGGCGCAATCTTCTTCGGTTTCGGTCACAAGGTGAAATACATCCATAGCATATGGCACTTGTTTGTGCTTTTTGGCACAATTTTGCAATTTGTCTCTATTCTTTTCTATGTGATTTTATAAAAGGTGGCAAGCCATATGGGGCAGCGCCCTTTTTCTTATTATAAAAGCGCGTCACAACAAAATTCTTTATGCTTTTACACCCTGAATTTTTGTTTTGACAACCCATTGGTCTTTTTCGAAAGTCAAATCTTTCCAAGGTTTAAGTTTTCGGTGAATTTTCTCATCACCAAACCCGCAATCTTGAATGGCATACCACTCCTCTGCAACGCGTTTTGTGGTTTCATACACCTGCTTTTGCAACTTTTCACTTCTTGAGCGCTCGTCTGGCAAGGTTTTATCAATTTCAACAGGTTGGCAAACTGCAAAAAATATGCGATATTTAAACTTGCCATTTTTCTTCTTCTGACGCTTGAAAAGCACAACAATTGGAAGCACCGGCACATCGTTCTTGACAGCCATGGAAAATGCACCGCGTTTGAAAGTTCTGATTTCACGATAGTATGGCCAAAGTGCAGCCTCTGGGTTATAGAGCACTGGTTTCTTTTTCTTCAAAAGCGTGCCGACATCTTCATTAAATTTCTTCATCCCCGACAAACTTTCTGCAGGAATTGGAATTCCGCCAAGCGAACGCAAGAAAAAGCCAATCATTGGTCGGCGGATGTTGGCGTCAAGTGTGGTGAAATAGATTTTACGCCAGCAGAAAAGGTTTGTGCCGATTGAAAGGTCGTCAAACATATGCACATGGTTGCATGTCATCACGAAACCTTGTTTTCTCAATTTCTTAATGTTTTCTCCGCCAAAAGTGCACATATGATATTTGAAAACCATAAACGGATTGAACACCGTGATTGCAAGCGCTCTAAAAAATGCCGCCCACATGCGAAAAAAGATGTTTCGTGGACGGAAAGAATATTTTTCATCAAACATCACTTTTCTTTTCTGATTTTTCAACTCAAGAACATTCTCATCTGACTTATCTGGTCTTAAAATGCCATCCTTATCAATCATGTCTCCTCCAATTCCACTGCTTCTTGCTTTATTTTACAAAATATGAATTTTCTTTGCAAGCAAAAACGCGAAATTTGACGATTTTTTTATTAAAAATAAAATTTTTACATAAAAATGTTTGCTTATTGTTTGACATTTTAAGTCAAAATGACATAATAATTTCCATGAATAGTGGAGGTTTTTTATGGGCAATTATTTTGGCACGGATGGAATTCGAGGTGAATATGGCAAAACTTTGACTTGCGACTTGGCATTCTCTGTTGGGAATGCGTTGACACAAATCAAAACACGACCTCGCGTCATCATTGGACATGACACAAGATGTTCGGCAGATGCCCTAATGCTTTCACTTTCCGCTGGCATAATTCAAGGCGGAGGTTTTGTGACAAGCGTTGGCACAGTTCCAACACCTGCAATTTCCTATCTCACCGAAAGCGAAAAATTTGATTTTGGTGTCATCATCACTGCCTCCCACAACCCGCCGGCCTATAATGGAATTAAAATTTTCGACAGAACCGGCATAAAAATCTCTGATGGTGAAGAAGACTTTTTGGAGGAGTTTTTCAAAAGCAATTTCATTGCAGACGATTGCGGAAAATTTCATGAAGATTTGTCTATGCAGAAAAAATATATCTCTCACCTAAAAGGTTGCGTGGACACAAGATTGGACGGACTTTTTGTGTGTTTGGACGCAAGTTTTGGGGCTTCTTTCAAGATTGCTCCAAGTGTTTTCAAAAGTTTGGGCGCAAAAGTGTGCAAACTTGCGTGTGAAGACAGAGGCGAAAAAATCAACACCAATTGTGGCTGTCTGCACATTGAAAATGTCATTAAAAGGGTCGTTCAATCTGGCGCAGACCTTGGTTTTGCCTTTGATGGCGATGCCGACCGTGTGATTGCTGTCAGCAAAAGTGGCAACATCTTTGACGGCGACAAACTTCTTTACATTTTGGCAAAAGATATGAAAGAAAAAGGGCTTCTTTATGCCAATTCGGTTGTTGGCACAAGTCACACAAACAGCGGAATTATGGTGGCACTTAATCGAAACAAAATCAACCTCATTCGCACTGACATTGGCGACAAATATGTGATTGAGGCCATGAACAAAATGAATTTGACCCTCGGCGGAGAGCAGTCCGGACACATCATCATCAAAACACATTCTCAGACCGGCGACGGAACATTGACTGCACTGAAAATTTGTGAAATTGTCAAGAAAAGTGGCAAAACTTTGGAAGAACTTTTTGATGCGCAACTGATTCCTCAATGCAACATCAATGTGCGCGTCAAAGACAAACTGAAAATTTTGAACAACGAAGAACTTAAAAATTTGACAAACAAAATCGTCACCGAAATTGCCCCTGCGGGCAGAGCTTTGGTGCGCGCAAGTGGAACGGAAGAACTTGTGCGCGTGATGGTTGAGCATCCATCTGTTGAGAAAGCCACCGAATATGCAAACGAAATCAAAAATTTCATCATGAAAATTTGAAAAATCGACTTTTCAAACCATAGCCATGTAAATTTACCTATGTAAAACAATCTAAAAAAAGAAAAACGCTAAATAAAAATCAACGGGCAAACTCCGTGGGCTCTTTACAAAAAACTTTCAAAAATGGAAGTTTTTGTTTTGTTTTTTAATTTGCACTTAGAAATTTAAATGTTTATTCTTCTGTCTCTTCAAGGCTGAGATTTTTCTTTAAATCCTCCAAGGCACGTCTGCGATGTGAAACAGAATTTTTCTCTTCGGGCGAACATTCTGCAAAACTCTTTTCAAGGTCGTCCGAGAAAAACAAGCAGTCATATCCAAAACCATTTTCGCCCGTCTCTTCTGTCAAAATTTTGCCATAGGTTCTGCCCTCACCATAAAATTTTTGCCCGTCAGGCAAACACAAACACATCACACACTCAAAATGCGCTCTGCGGTTGTCGGTGTCTTTCATGCGTCTTAAAAGCAAATCTCTGTTTGCTTTTTCTCCTCTGCCAGAAAAGCGTGCAGAATACACCCCAGGCGCTCCGTCCAACATGTCCACACAAAGCCCCGAATCATCTGCCAAAGTTGGCAAATTCAAAATTTTGCAAACTGCTTCCGCCTTTATGCACGCATTTTCTTTGAAAGTCGAGCCTGTTTCCTCAATTTCTTCATTGAAGCCAAGGTCATGCATGGAGACAAAATTGACATCTGGAAAAATTTGTCTGATTTCATCAATCTTGTGTTGGTTGCCACTTGCAACCACAATTCTCTTAAGTTCCATAAGAAAATTATACAACAAAAATCTTTTTTTTGCAAAACAATTTAGAAATATTTTTTTCAAAAACAAAAATCATAGATACGCAAAAAACAAAAACGACAACATGTGTTTTTGCCAATGTTCGAAGAGAAACCAATTCAATGTTAAAAACCTAATAAAAGCAAAGTCCATAAATTTGCAACAAAAAACCACACAAAATGTGGTCTAAATTTTTTCGGTTAAAATGTTCATAATTTTTTCAATTTTCTTGCTTTCGCTTTTGTTTAAGTCTTTCTTGATTGCAGTGATGTTGACTTCTTCATCTTTGTTTTCATAGATGTCAAAGAATTTTTTGGTTGGAACAAGCAAATATTCTCTTCCGTCTTTCTTTGATTTTTCTTTGCTGATGAAACCTTTTTTGATGAGTGTCTTGACTTTATATGTTGCATTTGGTGAAGAGATGTCCAAAAACTCTGCAAATTGAGAAATTGTTGGCTTATCCATGAGATAGATGCATTCGAGACAAAAATACTCAGAGGAAGTCAAATTTTCCTCTTTGTCTTTGATGCGCTTGAACATACTGCGATAGAGCATCAACTTGATTTTTCTGTAAACGGCATTAAATTTTTTCTTCAAGTTTGCCTCCACTAAATTTGCAATTTATTATAGCATTTTTTCTCTTAAAACACAAGCATTTGAACAAAAATTTTCAAAATGGTTAAAAGTTTTTAAGTTTCTTTTTCATGCATTGAAAAAGAAACCAACTCAACAAAATTTTGATTTTTTGCAATTGTAATCTAATTTACAAACATTGTTTCCATTTCCTTAGACTTTAAACAAAAACAAACTTCAAATTTCAATTTTTTTGTTATATTTTGGCACAACAACTTTGATTTCTGGGTGCTTTTTGTGCATAAGTGACACAAATTTGTCCGTTTTGATGTGTGATGTGATTGGCGGGAATGCATCATCAAAATGGTCAAGAATGACAGTTTTTGGTCTAATTTTTTCAATGATTGGAAGTGAATATTTGTTCATGTTTGTCCGCCCTTGAAATGGCCAAACAAGCACATCAACATTTTGTGGAAGATGTGCACGCTCGTCCATTCCAGCCGAACCAAAAATCAAAACTGTTTTCCCCTCTGCCTGCACCTCAAACGCCACAATGTCACCACCCATTCTGAACTTGTTGTGAGTTTTCAAAATTTTAATCGCTTTGAAAAACTGAAATTTAAACAAAATGCGCATGGCGGTTTTAAGCACAATTGCAAGATTGTTTTTGACATGAAAAGTTCGGTGCAACTTCACCACTGCATTCTTGGTTTGCATTTGGTCGTGCGGACAGAGAATTTCCACTTTTTCATCCACATTCACACCTTGTGTTTCAAGACGCAAATATGCCGTTGGTGTGCCGTAGAGTTTTGCCTTTGTGTTTTGCAAAATTTGTGGCAAGTCGCACAAATGGTCAAAATGCGGATGAGTGTTGAAAATGAAGTCAACATCACAAAATGTTGACATTTCTGGCTGTTCCAATTTTTTGTTCATTCTGAAAAATGGGTCAAAAAGCAACTTTTCTCCATCAATTTCCAAAAGAATTGTTGCCGTCCCAAACCAAGTGATTTTCATAGCCTTTGCCTTTTAATTTTTCTTTTTTATTCCTTCCCTTTGTGTTTGTCACATTTTTCAACTCTTTGCATATTTCACAATTTTCAGCACAGAGTGAATGTAAAAACATATGAAAGAATTATATCACAAACAAAAAATCAAGACCAACAAAATCGGCTTGATTTTTTTATTTCGATTTATATGTGTTTAATTTTCGTTTAAAAACATATGTGCATACGTTCGCATCAAAAATCATATTAAAGGCATTTTGTGTCCTGAGATTGTGGAACAACATTTTCAAGTCTTCCCATATCAAAATTGAAGCAAATTTTGTTGTCCACCCACACATTGCAGTCATATCCTTCCGAATTTCCGAAAGCATCAACACGCTCTGCTTTCACAGAATTTGTTTCATCGCATTCAAGTTCATAATCTTTTCCAGCAATCACATAGTTGACATTTCTTGTATATTCCTTGTCGTTTCCGTCTGGATTGGTGTATTCTGTCACCTTATAAAGTGCCATATCATTAGGCAAAATCAGTCTCACGCTTGCTCCTTTTGGAAAAGCATGTTTGCCAATCACAATGGATGCCTCACCTGTCACAACAACACTTATGTCAAAAACCTTGCAATCATTTGCAATTTTGATTGGTCTAAATTCGTCAAAACAACCGTCCATCAAGAAATATTCTCCTTTCAAAACGCTTGCTTTGTCATATTCCGGCTCAAATTTCCATGCCATAAGGTCAGGCAGAACAACAAATTTCAAATGTTCAAGCCCTTCAATCATTCTGAAGTCAGAGTTGACCCAAACTTTCTCAATGTTGCAGTTGTTTATGTCAATTGCATAGTCCCATCTTTTTTTATGATAGTGAACATATTGTTCTTGTGAATTTTTAACTTTTTTCAAAATCGGTAAATCGATGTTTCTTGTTCTATTCATTTTGTCTCCTTTTTGTCAGCACAACATATTATAACCTTTTTCAACGCAAAAGTCAAGACCAAACAGCAAAACATTTTGTCGAAAATTTTTATCTCTTTGTTTTTGGATTAAATTTCACCCTATCATTCTCATTCTAAAGCAACACCCAAAAATATGCACACTTAAATGATATGTCATCCGGCTTGAATTTATTTAAAAATTTGATTAGCAAAATCAATTTATTAAACAAAAATAAAACGAGAAAAAAGTTGCAATTATCATATTTTTGTTTGATAAGACCTAAAATATTGTGAAATTCTGAAAAAATTGGAGGAGGATTTCAACATGTTTACAATTTTTAAGTTGCTTTTTGGTGCAAAGGCGCAATATCTTTCAATCAACACCAAAGACCAAGAGGTGAAAGATAAAAGCGTTCGACTTGGCGTGCAAGGCATCATTCTTTCGGTCATTGGCACTGTTGCCACACTCTTGCTCGTTTAGGTTGGCTCACTTTGCGCACACAACGTCATTCCTGACGGCTCGGAAACCTACACCTTTCCTGTGATGTCACTCTTCGGCGCAATTGTTTTTTATGTGCTTGCTTTCGTGTTCTTGATGCTGGCATTGAATGGACTTTCATTTTCAATCTACCAAAGCAAAGTCAACAAAAAAGCGTTTGGAAAAGTTGCACTTGCAATCAGCCTCGTTTGCCTTATCGGAATAATTGCTGGCACAATCGCACTTTGTGTTGTGTTAATCTAAAAAATTTCTTAAATGAAGACTTGCAACAATCAATAAAATAAGCAAAAAAATGCCACCAAAAACTTGGTGGTTTTTTCGATGAAAAATCTTAAGCGTTTTTATGCATAATCAAATTTTTAATCAATTTTTTTCAAACAATTCCAATTTTTCCAAATATGATTTTTTAAATCAAAATCAATCTCAATGATTGTTTTGCCTATTCCACAAGCGAACTTATGTGTTTAACAACAACTCTTTCACTTTTTGCCATGTCCTTGATGACTCTGACATCATCGTCAACATGAAAGACTTCAACATCAGCATTAGAAAACAATTTTTCCAAAAGTTGCGTCTTGAGAGAATATTTGTCTCTCGTGTCAAAATCAGTTTCTTCATAACATATGATGTGTATGTTTTCATTCTTCAAGAAAGGGCAATTTGCTTTAAGCCAAATTTTCTTTTGCTCAGCCTGTTCAACAAAATGACAACAACTCAAAATTCCAACTTCCACATTTGGAATCTTGCTCAAATTTTGCATAACACCTATTATGGTCTTAATTGGTCTTTTTGAGGAATAAAAGTCCCCGCCCCGCATTTTGTGCGATTCGTTTTTGGAAACATCATATTCCGCAATCACGCCATCCATGTCAAACGAAACAAACACCGACTTCTTCTTTGCAATTTTGGCAACTTCATCTTTAAACATATTCCTCTCCAAAATTTAACGACTAATATCAACATCAGGTGTCTTATTCATTTAACATAAACAAAATTAAAAAAAATAAATTTGGTAGTCCCGAGGGGAATCGAACCCCTGATTCCGCCGTGAGAGGGCGGCGTCTTAACCTCTTGACCACGGGACCAAAACGCTTTTTTCACGAAACGCGAAGAAAGAATAACACATTTTTTCGAAAAAAGCAATTGTTTTTCTCAAATTTTAAATAAAATGTTTGATTGTTGACTATGAATTTTTCTCGCTTTAAACAGTCTCACTCCAAACAGCGAAGTTGTTTGATTGCCTCACTGCGATTTTTGGAATTATACACAAAACTTCCACTCACCAAAATGTCCACACCTGCCTCAATCAGAGTTTTGGCATTTTCTGGATTGACACCGCCGTCAAATTCAATCTTGAAGTGCAAGTTGTTTTCTTGTCTGAATTTGTCAATTTCGCGCACGCGGTCAATCATCTCTGGCATAAGCGTCTGTCCACTTTTGCCCGGCTCGACACCCATAACAAGCACCACATCCGCATTGAAAACAAATGGTCGAATTTCCTTAAACTGCGTTTCCGGTTTCAGAGAAATTCCTGCCAAAGTGTGATTCGCTTTGATGAATTTGATTGCTTCCACAAGGTCATTTTTGTCTTCAAATGCCTCATAGTGCACAGTGATGATGTTTGCACCCGCATCAATATATTTTTCAATGTCCTCGCTTGGTTCGTTCACCATGAGATGAACATCAAGCATAATCAAACTGTTGCGGTTGATGTTTTTCACCAAATTGAAATCGTAAGTGTTTTTTGGCACGAAATTTTCGTTCATAATGTCGCAATGCAAAAATTCTGACTCACCTTGAACCTCTTTGGCATATTCAATTATGTTTTGATAGTCGCTGATTGGGTCGGTCGAAACTGAAACATCCACATTTCTTCTCATAAAACACTTCCTTTAATGATTTATGCGGTTTTTCGCATGGTTTTTGTGCGAAATTTTCATAAAAATCTCATTTTTTATTTTTTCACTTTTATAATATCAAAATTTAAGAAAAATTCAAAATCTTTCATGAAACTTATCAGTATCTTTTGATATTTTTCAAAATTTGATGCATTTTGAGATAGTTTTGAAATCTCACCTCGCTGATTTTTCCAGCCTTAACCGCTTTCCAAACACCGCAATCTCTGTCTTGCAAGTGCTGACAAGTGGAATATTTGCACTGCTCGGCTGGCTTCAAAAATTCAGGAAAGAAATTTTTAAGTTTTCTCTCGTCCGTTTCAAGCAACCCCTCGTCCAACTTTGAAAAACCCGCCGTGTCCGCCAAGAGGTTCCCGTCACCAAAATCATAAAGTTGCACAGTTCGCGTGGTCTGCTTGCCTCTTTCAATCTTCTTGCTGAATGTGTCCACCTTTGCTTTGGCGTCCTCTTTAAGTGCATTTATGATGGAAGATTTCCCCACAGCACTTTGCCCCGCAAGTGCGCATATGCCCTTGATGTGTTTTTCCAAATTCTTGACACTGTCATCCAAAGTGGAAACAACTTCAACTGTCACCAATTTTTCATAGATTTTTTTGATTTTTTGGCACATTTTTTCATCCAAATCTGACTTATTTATGCACAAGATTGGCAAAATGTGGTTGATTTCACAAAAAACAAGCAGTTTGTCCACCATATATAAATCTGGTTTTGGCACAGGTGCAACCACAACAAACATCCTCTCCAAATTGGCAAGAGGTGGTCTGACAAGCAAATTTTTCCGCTCAAACACCTTGCAAATTGCTCCGCTATCGTCAAGAACAATCTTGTCACCCACGAAAATCCCGTCAGATTTAAGGTTTTTTCGCGCTTTCGCATCCAAAGTTTCGTTTTCAACTTCGCAAGTGAACAAGTCAGCCTGCTTTTTTAAAACAAGTCCCTCACGCATTCTGACCTCCTATGCGGTTTCTCAGTTGACCGCACGCGCCCTCAATGTCTTCGCCCATTGTGCGTCTGACGGTGGCACTTATTCCAAGTTTTTCAAGTTTTTCGGCAATTTTATATGCTTTTGCGCGCGAAACCCCAACAAGTTTTTTCTCTTTGACAGAATTGAGCGGAATTAGATTCACATGGCAAGAGCGCCCATGCAAAAGGCGGGCAAGTTCTTCCACCTCTTTGTCGCCATCATTCACGCCGTCAATGAGAGAATATTCAAAACAAATTCTTCTGCCCGTTTTGTCAAAATAGTGGTCACAAGCCTGCAAAATTTCGGAAATTTTATACGCGTTTGCAATTGGCATGATTTGCTTTCGCAGTTCGTCATTTGGCGCGTGGAGCGAAATTGTCAGCGTCACAGAAAAACCGTCGTCTGCAAGTCTATATATGTTTGGCACAAGTCCACAAGTGGAAAGAGAGATGTTTCGCTGGCTGATGTTCAGCCCCTCAGGCGAAGAGACAAGGCGCAAAAACTTTGTGACATTGTCATAATTGTCAAGCGGTTCGCCACAGCCCATAAGCACCACATTTGTCACTTTTCTTTCTTTATGCGTTCCGCCAAGAAGCCGATTGAACAGCAAAACTTGAAGCAAAATTTCCCCAGCCGACAAATTGCGTTTCAATCCGCCCAAAGTTGAGGCGCAAAAAGTGCAACCCATGCGACATCCCACCTGAGTGGACACGCAAACCGTGTTGCCATATTTATATTTCAGCAGCACGCTTTCCACAATGCTTCCATCTGCAAATTTTATGGCAATCTTTCGCGTGCCGTCTTTTGACTGCAAATCTGCCGAAATTTCATAGAAAAACCAATCTTTTTTGATTTTTCCCTTCAAATTTTGTGGCAAATTGGTGATTTCTTCCAAACTTTTAAGTTGTGTGCAGGCGTCAAAAATCTGCTTTGCACGAAATTTTTTTTCGCCCAAATATTCCACATATTTTTCCATTTCCGAAAGTGACAAATCCAAAATCATACACCCACCGCCGTTGATTTTTTCCCGTCTTCTGAAATCTCGTCAACACTTGTTGTTTTGAAACGAAAGCCATTCAGAAATGCACTTGCGTCCAGCACTTTTCCGCCACTTGCTTGACACTTCAAAATTTCAAAAACGCCGTCTTTTGCTTGAATGAGAAAACGCTTTTTGGTTGAAACAATTTCTCCAACAGGTGCAGATGTGGACATGTTTGCAACTTTTGCTTTAAAAACTTTAATTCGCTCCCCGCCCACAAAGAAGAAAGCAACCGGGTTTTCACAATATGCCCTCACCTTGTTGACAAGCGTGCCGACATTTTCGGAAAAGTCCAAAAGTCCGTCCTCTTTTTTTATCAGTCTTACAAATGTTGCCTTTGACGAATCTTGTGGTGTGCGTGTGGCAGTGCCATTTTCAATCTCATCCAAAACTTTAAGCAAAAGTTTCAGCCCTTGTTCTGCCAAGCGGTCAAGCAGAGAAACATAGTCATCCTCTGGCAAAATTTCCGCTTCTTCTTGAAGATATATGTCGCCGTCATCCATTCCAACCTCGGTCTTCATGATTGTGACGCCCGTTTTTGTATCGCCATTCAAAAGCGCGGTTTGAATTGGTGTTGCACCGCGATATTTCGGCAAAAGAGACGGATGAACATTGACAAATGAGAGGATGTCCAAAAGGCTTTTTGGCAGAATTTTTCCATATGAAGCCGTCACACCAAGGTCGCAATCAATCTTCTTAAAGTCGTCAATGTGCTGAGAAAGTTTTTCAAATTGGAAGACAGGAATGCCATGCGCTTTTGCCATATCCACAATGTGAGGAGATTTCATCTTGTTGCCTCGCCCAGATGGTTTGTCATTTTGGCACACAACACCAACAACCTCGTGGCGACTTTCAATCAGCCCTTGCAAAACAATTTCCGCAAAACGCGGAGTTCCAAAAAACAGAATTTTCATCACTGCACTCCATGTTCTTTTTTATATCTCTTCCCCTCGTCCGTCAAGTCCACAAAAAGCACGCCATTCAAGTGGTCAATCTCATGGCAAACGCAACGAGCCAAATAGTCCTCCGCTTCAAATTCAAACTTTTTGCCATGACGGTCGAAAGCGGTGATTTTGACATATCTTGGTCTTTCAACATCGGTGTAGAAACCCGGAACACTCAAACACCCCTCTTTGTCGCAAACCTTTCCTTTTGTCTTGACAATTTCCGGATTGATGACTTCCAAATATTCTCCCTCATCAAGTTCAATCACAATTGCGCGCCTAAGCACCCCAACCTGAACGGCAGAAATGCCCACGCCCTGCTTTTCAATCATGGTGGCTTTCATGTCGTCAAGAAGTGCGCCCAAACTCTCGTCAAAAGCGACAACAGGTTTAGATTTTTTTCTTAATGTGTCATTTCCAAGAGTGACAATTTTTCTGATTGCCATTTTCTTTTCCTCCCCATTTTCATTTTTTTGCATATTTTTCATAAAAATCTCAAATTTTTATGTATTTTTCGATATTTTTAAACAATTTTTATATTTTTAATTGTTTTTTATCATTAAAGGAATTTTTTTATTATTTTCGTCCATATTTCGTCCATAAACTAAAAGAAATAAATTGTTTTTCAGATTTTTATTCGATTTTTTTATTTAATTTTAATTTTTTATAATAATTTTTAAATTTTTTAGATTTTTTCTTATTTTTTTTAATATTTTTTATAATTTATCATATTTTTTTATTTTTTTAATTTTTGGTTTTTATTTAATATTCAAATTCTCGAATTTCTGCGTTTTCAAAATTTTGAATTGACCAAAATTTCTTTTCGTCCCAGCCTGAAAACTTGCACACATATTCCACCATTTGTGTCACCCGACCATGACTGACAATCAAAATGGTTTTGTTTGGAAATTTCTCTTTCAACATTTTCATAAAGTCCAAAACTCGCACATAGATTTCTTGCTCTGACTCCATTCCAAGTGCGTGAGGGTTTTGCTCCCGCAATTTCAGTTCTTCTTCCGTCTGAGTTTTCTTCAGCCTTCCCGCAAGCACACCTTTGTTTCTCTCAATGATTCTCTCATCTTTCAAAACCTTGACATGAAGTTTCTTGCTGATGATGTTTGCTGTCTGCATGGTTCGCACAAGAGGAGATGAAAAAATTGCATCAATCTTCACAACCGCAAGCCTCTGGGCAACCTCTTCCACTTGTTGTTTGCCAAACGCGCTTAATCGGTTTTTCGAAAAGCCTTGAATGATGCCTTTCTCGTTCCAAACCGTTCGCCCATGTCTCATAACATAAATTTTCATTTCATCTCCTTTAAGTTTTAGGAATTTTCTCCCGCTTTCTTTAAAACTTCAACCGCCTCTTTTCTCATCATGTTGACAATTTCAATCTTGCGGTTTTTTATGTTTTTTGCAATGTCTTCACAAGAAATCAAAACCTCTGGGCAATAATATTTGTCGGAATCTTCCAGTTTTGCACCATAAACAAGTCGGTCGAACTCTTCATACAAAATTGCACCCATGCACATTGGGCAAGGCTCGCAACTGACATACATTGTTGCACCCTTAAGTTCTCCATAAAGATTGTTGTCTTTCAAGGCATCTTGAATTGCCAAAAACTCAGCATGCTGAAAGCAAGTTTCGTTTTTCACCCCCCCCCGTGCTGTCACTTCTTCCAACAATCTTTCCGTCCCTAACCACAATTGCGCCATATGGATATTTGGCAGTTTTTGAAATGTCAATTGCAATTTGCATAAATTCCCTGTCAGTCATTTCTTCTCAACCTCCCGTGTTTTCCTCAATCCATTTGGCATATTCTTTTGAAAGCGCGCAAATTGGCGTTGCAATAATTTCGGCAACTTCATAGGAATGTTTTTCTTTGATCGCCTTTTCCACTTTTTTGAAAAACCTTCCGCCACGCGATTTCATCAAAAGCATATATTCATGCTCCACAAACCTTTCGTTTTTCCAAACATAGTGGCTTTCCAACTCAAAAATCTGAGCACAGGCAACAAGTTTTCTGTCAAGCAAAAACTCTGCCATCTCTTTTGCTTCATCTTCCTTTTCAAAAGTGGTTTTGATTTCAACAAATTTCACATTTGCCTCCACAAATCTATTTTAAACCTTTTCCTTCCTCTCGTCAAGTTTAATTTTTAAATCTTCAAACTCTTTCAATAATAATGTCAACACAATTCTGTCTAACTTAAATTGTTTGGATTGACTTCAAAGAAAACGGATGATTTTGCCTTTGGGTCGACGCAATCAAAAATTTCCTTTTCAATTTCATCCGCGTTTTCAAGAGTGAAACGCATCATGATTTGATAGCGAAACTTGTTTTTGATTTTGTTGAGTGGTGCTTTCATGACATCAAGATAGACAAAATCTTTGGTAAACTTTTCCTTGACCGCTTTCACCTTTTCATAGCACGTCTTACACTCCTGCGCCACCGTTTTTTCATCCTCATGCGTGAACAAAATACGTAAAATGCGTGCATATGGCGGAAATTTGGTCACCTTTCGCAAGTTTGCTTCCTTTTTGAAGAAACCTTTATAGTCATAGTTCGTGGCAAAACGATAGACATAATGCCTCGGGCTGTAGGTCTGCAAAATCACCTTTCCTTGCGTTGAACTTCGTCCCGCACGCCCGGCAACCTGCGTTATGAGTTGAAATGTGCGTTCAATGGAGCGATAGTCCGATTGATACAGACTTTGGTCGGCGTCCACAATTCCCACAAGAAGCACATCTTCAAAATCATGCCCCTTTGCAATCATTTGCGTGCCAACCAAAATGCCGGGTTTTGCGTCGCGAAATTCGTTCAAAATTTTTCGGTGTCCATTCTTTTGCGAGGTGGTGTCGTTATCCATACGCAAAATTCGCACATCTGGAAAGAGTTTTTTCAGTTCCTCCACCACGCGTTCCGTGCCGACAGCTCCTTGCTTGATGTCGGTGCTTCCGCAACTTGGGCAAACATCCAAGGCACGATATCTCTTCCCACAATAGTGGCATTTGAGGCGGTTTTCATAGCGGTGATACACCAGCGAAACATCACAATCTGTGCATTTGGCAACATATCCACACTGCCTGCACCTTTGAAAAGACGAAAATCCGCGCCTGTTGATGAAAATCATGGCTTGTTTTTTCTGCTCGACGATGTTTTTAAGTTCGTAAATCAGCGGTATGGAAAAAATTTGGTTGTTGCCCTGTCGCATTTCCATAAGCATGTCCACCACCATGATTTTTGGCATTTCCATTCCGTTCACACGAACAGGCATTTCCACAAGTTGATATTCTCCATCAATCGCCTTTGCATAACTTTCAATTGACGGCGTGGCACTGCCAAAAACAAGTGTGCAGTTGTTGTATGCGCGTCTGAAAAGTGCAATTTCGTGCGTGTCATAGCGCGGATTGCTTTCGGAAACATAACTTTGCTCGTGCTCCTCATCAATGATGATGATTCCCAAGTCCTCAATTGGCGAAAAAATTGCCGACCTTGCACCAACAACCACGCGTGCCTGACAAAGAAAAATCCGTCTCCACTCGTCAAAACGCTCGCCTGCCGAAAGTCCACTGTGAATCAGCGCCACATTGTCGCCAAAGCGCGCTTTGAAGTTTGCAAGCACCTGAGGTGTCAGCGAAATTTCTGGCACAAGCATAAGTGCGGTTTTGCCTTTTTTCAGTTGGCGTTCAATCAAATTCATATAGACTTCCGTCTTTCCGCTTCCCGTCACGCCATGCAAAAGATAGGTTTTGTTTTCGGAAATTTCATCCACTGCCCGCTGTTGAAGGGGTGTCAGTTTTCGCTCTGTGTTTTCAATTTCATCAAAAACAGGTGCGCGATTTTGCTGTTCTTCCAAAACAAGCACCGTGCCATTTTTGACAAGTGCCGAAAGCGGAGCGTAGCCAAACTTGGCGGAAAGTCCGGAAAATTTTTGCTTGCCATTCTCTTTCAAAAACTCCACAATTTCAAGTTGTTTTTTTGCGCGTGCGGACGGCATTTCAAAGTTTTCTGCAAGCGTGCAAAAGCGAACAATCAATTCATGCACGCTGTCGGTGCGCATTTCGCTTGGAAGAAAAAGTCTCAAAATGCTGGCAAGTTTGAGGTGAAGTTTGTCTGCCATGTGAAACATAAGTTCAAGCATTTCTTTCTTAATCACAGGGAAATCTTCCACCGTTCTTGAAATTGGTTTCACTTTGTCTGCGTCAAAAGAGCAATTTTCGCTTATTCCCACAACAAAGCCTTGCAGAAAGCGTGTCCCAAAAGGAACAATCACACGCTGTCCACAAATGACGTTCAGCCCGTCAGGAATGGAATATTCAAACTCTCTGTCAAGCGCCTTAGCGTCTTGGTCGATTATTACTTTCGCAAACAATTTCTTCTCCCAAAATCAAATGATACATTTTTCCGTTTAAATATAATTGGAAAAACTTAAAATAAAAAAATATCACCTTTTCAAGTGATATTTTATCATAACTTTTCAAAAATTCAAAGCAAAATCATTCATCAATGTCGCTTGGAACAATCTTTCCTTCATAAATTTCATCAAGCGCAATGCTGATGGCTTTTTTGTCAGCGGTTGCAAGTTCTTGACGTCTTGTTGTTTCAATTTCCTTTGCCCTTTTGGAAGCAACAATTGACAAAACATATTTGTTGCCTTTTGCTCTTTTTGTGAGTTCATCAATTGGTGGTTCAATCATCATAACTTTGTTTCTCCTTAAAAACTGACACAATTATATCACACATTTTTCAAAAAGTAAAGTGTTTTTGATGAAAATTTAATCAACCAAATCAAGATACAAAAATCAATTAGAAAACAACGCAAAAGCAATTGACACTTGCCATCCTAAACAAGCGCCAACTGTTCTCTATAGAAGAATCAAAAGAAACTACAAATAAAAGGTCAGGAGAAATTTCGGAAAATCTTGACAACAAAAAAATTTTATGCTAAAATTTAAACAATAAAATAAAATTCAAGAATGGGAGGAAAAAATAATGAAACTTGAAGTTGGAGATTCAATCAGTTATAGAATATATTTGAATGAGTCCGAAGAACTGAGGTTCACATCAACACTCTATGGCAAAGGTCAATTCAGCCCAACAATTCACAACGATGCTTCTTTGGAATATTTGATTGACTCGTTCATTGATTTTGGACTTTCAAAAAAACTTCCTAAGATTGTCAAAGACGACAATTTGGAAAAACTTGATGGCATTTATTCTTCTTTCAACTATATGATGGCTCAAGTCTTTGACAAATCAAGGAAACCTGCTCCAATCGAAGAAATTTTGATTAAGGTTTCAAAAACAAAGGTTGACAACAAACCAATCACAATTTTAAACTTTATAAACAATTCAAGTTATCCAACTAAACCCGAAGTTGTAAGTGAAATTAAAAAAAGCCAATGCAAAGATTTGAAAGAAGAATTTGCAAAATATTTGCCTCAATCAAATCCTGCAAATGATGTTGCAGAGCAAAACACAGACTCCACCACTGATGACTATTCTGTCAAAAAACTTATGGACGCTTCAAGACAAAGAGACACAATTTTTACTATGACTGATGACAATTGTGCCGACAAACTTATTGATGTTGCAGAACAAATGTTCCAAGATGCCCAACTCTCAGACCAAAACAAAACTGAAAAAAACAAACCTGAAGGCAGAGACGGGAAATAAAATTTTACAAAAAATAAAATTTTGCAAAATGAGATTTTACAAAAAATGAGCATATCAAAAGTTATATGCTTTTTTTATTTTTATAAGTCATCCAACAAAATTGGTGAAGAAATTTCATGTCAAACCCAAGTTTAAACAAATCCAAGCGAAATCAAAATTGCGCGGTTGACTTCTTTCATTTTGCGTTCGTCCAGAGTGGTGATTTTTTCTTTCAGTCGCCTCTTGTCGAGGGTGCGAATTTGCTCCAAAAGCACCACCGAGTCTTTTGGAAGATGATAGACGCTCGACGAAAGTTCGATGTGCGTTGGAAGTTTTGCTTTGGTCATTTGGCTGGTTATGGCGGAAACAATCACTGTTGGCGAATATTTGTTGCCAACATCGTTTTGGATGATTAAAACCGGTCGCGTTCCACCTTGCTCACTTCCAACAACGGGACTGAGGTCGGCAAAATATATCTCTCCACGCCTAAATTGATTCTCCATTTTCCTTCCTGATAAACTTGTCAAAATCCTCCAAATCGGCTTTTTCAAGGTCAGAAAGGTCTTGATAGACTTCGCCGAGTTCGAGGGCAAAAGAGGCATAATCCTCCTCCATTCTCATCATATGTTTTTCGCCATCAATTGTTGAACGCACAATGAAATCAACAAAGTCACCATGACTTTTTTCAATCTGTTCAACCTTTTTAAGAATTTGGCGAAATTCTCCCATAGATTTATCCCTCGTCCATCAAGATTTTAAACTTAAACATAAGTCCATTTCAAAAATAGTTTGTTTTAAGCCTAAAATTTTATTCATTTGTAGCCATGCCAGCGTCGTTGATGCTTTCTATCTCTCTCGTCATTCTGAGCCACGAGCAACGCGAGTGTGTCGAAGAATCTCATATCTTCAAACGCTTCAGTCATTTGGAAGTGGCTCAAGCACCACCACAACCGCACCAACAACATTTTTTTGATGTGAAATTGAAACATCAATTCCTTTGCCGTTCAACTTTTCAAACTGTGCCAAAGCCTTGCCGTGCAGAGCGATGAAAGGTCGTCCACTTTCCTTGTGACAAAGTTCAATTTCTTTATACGAAATTTCTCCCTCCGTCAAATCAAGTGCTTTGAAAGTTGCCTCCTTGACCGCCCACAAACTTGCAACACGCATTTTGAAATCGCACTTAAATTTTTGTATGTATTCTCTTTCGCTTGGCAGTGCAATTTTCTGCAAAAGTTTTTCGGCGTCTTGAATTCTGTCCACTTCCTGCAAATCAAACCCAATCATCATTTTCTCCTGTGTTTTTCAAAATTTCATTGGTTGCTTTTTGTGCCACACCATAATCATACCCCTTATAAATCAAATGCGCAAGGCATTTTTGCTTGATTTTTGGGTCATTTTGACGATTTTTTGCGAATTTCTCAGCATTCACAATTGCTTTTTGCAATTCGTCCTCTTCATCCACCTCTTCAAGAAGCCCGTCAACAATTTCGCCCGACACACCTTTTTGTTTCAATTTTTGTGCAATCGCCCGCTTGCCTCGCCCATTTGACAGACTTTCAAAATAGTTTCTTGCAAACTTTTCGTCATCAATGAAGCCATAGTCTTTCAACTTTTCCACCGCTTGAGAAATTGCTTTTGCATCAAAACCTTTTTTCTTCAAATAGTCCTTCAAGCCCTTTTCACTGACAACATATTTTTCCAAATAACTGACCGCCATATCAAACGCCACTCGCTCGTCATTTTCACGCTTAATTTCTGCAAATTCGGCCTCGTCAAAATCTGCGCCTGTTTTGATTTGGTGTTTCACCAACATTTCATCAAGAAAAATGCCTGCCCACGCTTCATCGGCATAGACATGAAACCTGTTTGTGCTTCCAATTCGTTTGATTTTTGTGATTGTCATCTCATCCTCATTTTTGTTTTTTATATTTCAAGTTTATAACTCTTTTACTCAAATTTTTAATTTTTTTAAATTTTTTCATCAATTTTTAAACATTTTTTCGCTTTTTTTGTTAATTTTCTTTTATTTTTCTTTAAAAATTCTCATGTTTTGTTTTTTCAATCTTTCAACCTTTTTCAAGAAAACAATTGTGAAGCGGTTTTGGTGTAAGCGCGCACCAAGCCTCCCGCGCCAAGTTTTATTCCTCCAAAATATCTCACCACAAAGACGCAAACATCAAACGCGCCTTTCTTTTGCAAGACGGACAAAATTGGTCGCCCTGCCGTGCCAGATGGCTCGCCGTCATCCACCGCCTTTTCCAAGAATGGCGACCTCAGCGAAAAAGCATAGCAGATGTGCGTGGCTTTCTTATGTTCTTTCTTAAGTTCGCCCAAAACTTTTTGAACATCGTCCACACTCTCACAATGAAAAAGATAGCCAAGAAATTTTGACTTCTTTTCCACAATTTCAATTTGCTTAATCAAATTTTGCATGAAATTAAACTCAGTCCTCCAAACCGCAAAGATAGTCCGTTGAAACTTTGAAATATTTTGCAATTTCAACGACGACCTCTAAATTAGGCGTCCTTTCATCTCTTTCCCAGCGACTTATTGCCATATTGCTAACGCCAATTCTTTTTGCAAGTTCTCTTGTTGATAAACCTTCTTCAATGCGAAGTTCTTTCAATCTCTCAGCAAAAATTTTCATAATATCTCCTTTAACAAATTTTATCACCAAATGGTTTCAAAATGCTTGACTGAAACCAAAATGTTTCATTATAATATATGAAACCATATGGTTTCAATAGGAGGGAATTATGAAAAACAAGAAAAAAGACATATACTCCATGGAGGGAGTTGTGAAAATTGAAGTAATTCGAGATTTTATGAAAAAGAAAAATCTGTCCGAACAAGAATTTGCGGACAGATGTCGTCTTTCACTGAAAGAACTTCAGAAAGTTTTGGACGGACGCTCTCTTTTTGAGCCAATTTGTCTTTTGAAAATTGCACATGTCATGGGTGTGGAATTTGCCGGCTTAGTCAATGAATAGGCGTCAAGAGATTCTTCGACACAGCCTATCGGCTGGCTCAGAATGACTGGTGAAAATAAGAGATTATTAAGAATTTAGAACAGGATAAAAAGCGTCATGAACGCTGAAATTCTGCTCCACAAAAATGGCATCACGGATGCTTTTCTCAGTTTTTCACCACAACTTTGATGAACGACTTTTTGCCCTTTTTCAAAAGTGCGCCGTCGCCAATATCCTCTGCGGAAACGGAAAGGTCGAACCTTTGCAATCTTTCACCTTTAAATGTGATTGCTCCGCCTTGAATGAGCCTGCGTGCCTCACTTTTTGATGGTGCAAGTTTGGTTTTGAAAAGCAAGTCACATATGCCCATTGGAAGTTCGTTTTCTTCAACTTCCACAATTGGTGCATCGTCCCCGCCTTGTGAGAACAAGTTTTCACTCATCTGTTGTGCCTCAATGGCATCCGCTTCACCGCGGACAAACTTTGTCATCTCGAAACAAAGTCTTTTCTTTGCTTGGATGATGTCCTCTTTCACCAACTTTTTGATTTCGTCCATTGGCAAATCGGTGAAAAGGGCAAACATCATCTCAACGCACGCGTCTGGGGTTTGGTAGATTCCTTGATAGAAGTCATATGCCGAAATTTTGTCGCGGTCAATCCAAATTGCACCTTTTTCGGTTTTGCCCATCTTTTTGCCCTCAGGCGTCAGAAGAAGCGGATTGGTTGCGCCAATAAGTTGGATGTTTGTGCCTTTTTCAAAGTTGAGTTTTCGTGCAAGTTCCACGCCGGCAACAATGTTTCCCCATTGGTCTGCACCGCCCCATTCAAGTTTGCAACCATATTCTTTGTTGAGGTGAATGAAGTCGTATGCCTGCATTGGCATATATCCAAGTTCGAACAATGTCAGTCCACCCTCTTTGATTCGGTTGGCATAGATTTCGTTTGTAAGCATCGTGTTGACATTGAAGTGTCTGCCGATGTCACGCATGAAATCAACATAGTCATAGCCCGTGAACCAATCTTTGTTGTTCACCACAATGGCAGGGTTGTCCCCGTCAAAATCAAGAAAAATTTTCAAAGAGTTTTTGATTTTCTCTATGTTGGAATTGATGGTTTCTTTATCCAAAACCTTTCGCATTTCGCTTTTGCCAGATGGGTCGCCAATTGACGCAGTTGCCCCTCCCATCAAAAGCACAACCTTGTGTCCTGCCTGCTGGAAACGCCTCAAAATGCAATATGGCACGCAATGCCCAATGTGCAAACTGTCAATTGTTGGGTCTGTCCCCTCATAGAGTGCAATTGGCTGTCCACTTTCCAAAACTTTCTTAAGCGCTTCTTCGTCTGTGCATTGATACAAAAGCCCTCGCTCTTTCAAAACTTTAAACAAATTTGTGTCAACTTTTTTCATTCTTTCATCTCCTTTTGTCTGTTTTGTTTCAATTTGAAATCATATCTGTTGAACGCTTCGCCGCGAAAATTGATTTCATCGCGCTTGACTCCGCCATTGTTTGAAATGACCTTTGCACTTGCAAGGTTGTTTTTCTTGCAGGTTATCATGGCGTTTGTTATGCCCAACTTTTTGCACTCAGCAAGCGCAAGTTGAAGCATCTCGGTGGCATATCCTTTTCCGCGCTCGCTTGGTCTGACGCCATAGCCAATATGTCCACCAACTTCTGCCAAAAATTCCTTGTCTATGCTGTGCCTGATGGAAATGTGTCCCAAAATTCTGTCCTCGCCCTCGCGCTTCAAAAAGAACACGGATGACGAAACACGTCCCTCTTCCAAATTTTTGCCTGCACGCTCGTCCTCTTTTTTCTTCAACCACTCTTCAAAATCTTCACCAAGGTGAAAGTCAAGTGGATGAGATTCTGGATTGCTTTCATGAAACTCCTCCACATATTTCAGCCAATCCGCCTTATCCTCAATTTTTGGAAACTCCAAAACAAGTTTCTTCTCTCTCATTTCTTTTCCTCCTTTTTTTGTGTCGATTTTTATATCTTTTTTTAACTTTAAAGCCCTAAAAATTTAAAATTGCTTCCAAGCAAATTTCAAGTGCGGTGTCATGAGAGTCTGCGCCCCAATTTCTTGCATCATGTTTTTCAGCATTTGCAAGGCTGTCTGCCGTGAACAAAATTTGACCAAATTTGATTTTTCTGAACCTTGCCACACTTGCAAGAGAAGCACATTCCATTTCAACAACCTTGCAACCCTCTTGTTTTCGATATTCCACCATGTCCGCTGTTTCTCTATACATCGAATCTGTTGTCCATGTCGCACATTCTTGATATGGAATCTTCAGTTCCTCAAAAGTCTTTTTGATTACACTGATTGCCTCAGCGTCCAACTCCACAAACCTTGATGGCGGAAGATATTTATATGACACACCCTCATCCCTGAGCGCTTTGGTTGGAACAATAAATGCACCCTCTTCAATATGTTCAAGCACTCCGCAAGAACCGCAAGCAACCACCTTTTTCACACCATGCCCAATCAAATAATCCAAAATTTTAGCGGACACAGCACTTCCAACTCCCGCTTGGCAAACACAAATTTCTTGACCTTTATATTTGACAACATATGGTTGATAGTTTTTTGAAACCGTCTTAAACAAAGCAAGTGGAATTCCACCATTTTTCTCAACAAAGTTGTTAATCACTTCTTCCTTTAAGAAAAGAAAAACTGCTTTTTCTGGCAACTTAGTTGAAATATTTGTGCCATCATCAAACTTTGTCAAAATTATCCCATTTTCACAATCGTCACGCTCTAAAATTGGAAATTTGTCTTTTGAAATCATTTTCTCCTCCCATATAGACTTAAATTGTTCGGTTTTTGTTTAAAATCTCTGTTTTTGTCATCTTAAAATCAGTCAAACAAAACAAAAAAGCACGCTCATCCATTCTCTTAGGACGAAGCGTGCTTCGTGGTACCACCGTAAGATTTGGGACAGACACCAAAAACTTTTAACGCGGACACGAAAAACAAGTTTTCTAACCGCTAAGTTTTCGGTTTCTCTAATCCCAATCCTCTTCCATATGTCGAAGACTTCACTTAATGTTCATTTTTGCCCAAGCCAAAAACTTCACTTTTTGTTTGTCTTCTCCATTTCCCAAAACATCATGATGTTTTGGGCGCCCAATTTTCAATTTGTGCTTGCCGGGCTCAGCCCTACGCTCGCAAAATTGAAAATTGATTTATGTTTTCAACTGAGATTATTTCCGTCACCCTCATTATGTCCGTTCGTGGACAAACGCAAGACTTGATGTGAGTGTAATTCGATTTTTGCTCTGCCAAGGTTTTTCACCAACCAACCTTTCTCTTTGCGCCCAAAAGCAAACCCTACTGCTTCTCACCCCGCCATCTTGATTAAGTTATGTTTTGATTTTATCATCCTTTTTTCTTTTTGTCAACAGTTTTTTCGTTTTTATCTCATTTCTCATTCGTCTGAAAATGCAGAGTCCTTTTCTTAAACATTTTTTCACTTTTCTTTCTTTTTCATTTTGAAGTTGAAGAAGATTTTGTTAAAATATCATTTGAGGACTTAAAAAGTCTATTTAAGATTTTAAGATTTCTTCATCTCGCTTAAAATGCTTAGACAATGAAATTAACAAATCTTTCAAGCCCTCAAAAATTTCTTTATATGTAAAGGAGAAAACATGGAAAAAAATTGTGTAAAAAACATGCGTGGCTATGGTCCATCACCTCTCCCACAAGAAGGCAAGTGGGACCAAGTCAAAGAAATCACCCAAATTTCCGCTTTTTCGCATGGTTGCGGAATGTGCGCGCCTCAGCAAGGCACTTGCAAATTGACACTTAATGTCAAAAACGGAATCATCAAAGAGGCTTTGATTGAAACAATCGGTTGCAGTGGGATGACTCACTCGGCAGCAATGGCAGGCGAAATTTTGATTGGAAAAACCATTTTGGAAGCACTTAACACAGACCTTGTTTGCGACGCCATCAATGACGCCATGAAAAACATCTTTTTGCAACTTGTCTATGGACGCAGTCAGTCCGCATTCTCACTTGGTGGGCTTCCTGTTGGCACAAGTTTGGAAGATTTGGGGAAATATAAAACCAGCCAAGTTGGAACAATTGTTTCCACTGAAGAGGGCGGAGTGAAATATCTCAATCTTGCAGAGGGCTACATCACCAAAATGGCTCTTGACGAAAATGGCGAAACAATTGGCTATGAATATGTCAACCTCGGACTGCTTTTGAAAAACTTGCAGGATGAAAGCTTGTCCAAAAAAGAGGCAATGGAAAAGTCGACAAAGCATTATGGAAGATTTGACGAGGGCGTGAAATTCGTCAATCCAAGAGGAGAATAAATATGATTGAAGAATTGAAGAAATATGAATATTTGCCAGCCAAACTTAAAGAATATGGCCTTAATGACATTGAGGATGCCAAAAAGTTCTGTTTGTCAAATGGCATTGATGTTGAAAAAACAGTCCGCGAAATTCAACCAATTTGTTTTGACAATGCGGTGTATGCCTACACCCTTGGCACAGCAATTGCACTGAAATCAAACTGCAAAAATGCAAGTGAATATGCCGAAAAGATTGGTGAGGGCTTGCAGGCTTTCTGTGTGAAAGGTTCTGTTGCTGACGAGCGCCAAATTGGGCTTGGACATGGCAGACTTGCTGGCAGACTTTTGGATGAAAAAACAAAATGTTTTTGTTTCTTGGCAGGACATGAAAGTTTTGCAGCCGCAGAAGGCGCAATGGGAATTGCTCGCACAGCAAACAAAATCAGAAAAACACCTCTCAAAGTCATTTTGAATGGGCTTGGAAAAGACGCAGCCTACATCATCGCCCGCGTGAATGGTTTCACATTTGTCAACACTCAATTTGACCGCAAAGAGCAAAAATTGAAAATTTTAGAGGAAATTCCATTTTCAAAAGGCGAAAAAGCAAAAGTGAAAATCTATGGCGCATATGATGTTTCAGAGGGCGTGGCAATCATGCAACATGAACAAGTGGATGTTTCCATCACAGGAAATTCCACAAACCCAACCCGCTTCCAACACCCTGTTGCTGGAACATACAAAAAATGGTGCTGGGAAAATGGAAAACAATATTTCTCAGTTGCGTCTGGCGGTGGCACAGGCAGAACACTTCACCCAGACAACATGAGGTGTGGCCCTGCAAGTTATGGCATGACAGACACCATGGGCAGAATGCACTGCGATGCACAGTTTGCCGGCTCCTCTTCCGTCCCAGCGCATGTTGCAATGATGGGCTTTATTGGAATGGGTAATAACCCAATGGTTGGGGCAACTGTATCACTTGCTGTTGCTGTAAGTTTAGCTAAGAAATAAAGCACTTCAAGGTTTCGAAGCGAAGCGAGAAACATTATGGGCAACCATGTTAACAACCCAATGCAACGGCAAGTGCTGTGGCGGTAAGCCTTGCAAAAAAGTGAAGTCCATCACAAGGTTTGAGTGAAACGAAAACCTTATGATTAAACCATTGGTGGGTAACAACCCAATGGTTGGAGCAACTGTTTCACTTGCTGTTGCTGTAAGTTTAGCTAAGAAATAAAGCACTTCAAGGTTTCGAAGCGAAGCGAGAAACATTATGGGCAACCATGTTAACAACCCAATGCAACGGCAAGTGTTGTTGCAGTAAGTTTAGTGAGAAGCGTCAGTGACGCATTCCATAATTCAAAGAATTGTAGCATTTAAAACTTTTCAAAAACAAATCAACTCAAATTTTAAAAAATGGAGGAAAAATGAGCAAATTTGAAAAAATTGACCAACTTGTCATCCTTATGGCAAACAAAGGCTTGCGCTTTATGCCTGCAACAAAGGTGATGGCAAAAGAGATGTTTCCAATTGCAAACAAGCCAGCACTTCTATATCATCTCATTGAAGCATACAAAAGCGGAATTAAGCGTGTGTGCTTGGTGATTTCCAAGCAAAAAGATTATGTCAAAAAATTTTTAGCCCATGACGAAGCATTGGAAGAAGAAATGAAAAAAGAGGGCAAATTTGGACTTTTGAAAGAGTTGAACGAAATCATTGACAACATGGAGTTCACCTTCATATATCAAGGCAAAAAGCGTGGCACAGGTGCAGCGCTCTATTATGCAAAAGAATGGACAAATGGAAAACCTTTTGCATTTATGTATGGAGATGACTTTTGCAAAAACAACAAAAAACCTGTCATCGGTCAACTGATGAAAGCCTATGAAAAGACGGGCAAAACTGTGGTCGGAGCAAAGCAAGTGCCTTTGGATGACATCTCAAAATATTCCTCCATCAAGATTGGCAAAAAACTTTTTGACAGATGCAATGAAATGATTGGAATCATTGAAAAACCAAAAAAGGAAGAAGCTCCGTCCAACCTGTCAGGAATGGCAAGATATGTCTTCACGCAAGAAATTTTTGACGAAATTCCAAAATGTAAGCCAAGTGCAAATGGAGAGGTCTATCTCACCGACGCAATTGAGAGACTTGCACAAAAAGGCAGAACTGTTTGTTTTGAATTTGACGGCAAATATTTTGACGGCGGAAACAAGTTGGAATTCATCAAATGTGTGATTGATAATGGACTTGATGATAAGGAAATTGAGCGAAATCTTAGAGAATATCTGAAATCAATATGATTTCAAATTAACATATTCTATAATCAATAAAAGCCGAATATTTAATCATTTCGGCTTTTATTTCTTGTTATTTAAAAATTGCCTCGCCTCTCCCTTTATAATACAAACTCAACCACTTTAAATGTCAGTTTGAAAAAATTTCAAAGTGATTTTGAATAAAAAATGCGCATGTGGATGAATAAAACCACACATTTGACACATCCTAACCTTAGGAAAGCAAAAGATTGCTTTCAAAAGGAGGATTTAAAAATGCAAAAATACAGACCAGGCGAACAAGTGCCATCATCAGGAAACTATGTTGCTTATGACAGAAACGGAAGCAACGGCGGAACTCTTCATTTGGAAGAAGGACAGCGTTTCCCAGCAACACAACATGAAGGAAGTTATTATGTTTCTTCAAACGAAAGTGACTATGAATATACGAAAAAGTAAAAAATTGAATAAAAATCAAAAAATAACAAGAAAAGCAGACTTATGTTTGCTTTTTTTATTGCTTATCATCTTTGTCATCACATTCTTTTTTATGATTGTAGATTTCGCAAAAATCAAAATTTTTGTCTTTGACTTTAAGTCCAACAAGCGTGTCCACATTGACATTGTGAATGCTTTTGAAAATGTGTTCGTCAACAGCCGGAATGGTTTTCTTAAGTTGGTCAATCAGTCTTTTTGTTTCTAATCTTGCAGATGGTGCAATTTCGCTTTCGCCAAGCAAACATTTTTCAGTGAAACGGCAAGCACACTGCAAAAATTTGAGATTGTTGTATGCTTTCCACAAGTTTATGTCATCCTCATGCACACAATAGAGTGGACGGATGAGTTCCATCCCCTCAAAATTTTTTGAGCGGAGTTTTGGTGGCATTGCCTGAATTTGCGCCCCATACAACATCCCCATCAAAGTGGTCTCAATCACATCATCAAAATGGTGCGCAAGGGCAATTTTGTTGCATCCTCGCTTTTGTGCCTCGTGATATAGGTATCCGCGCCTCATCCTCGCGCAGAGATAGCACGGAGATTTCTCGACATTTACCACACTGTCAAAAATGTCTGTTTTAAAAATTTCAAGCGGAATTTCCAAAATTTTTGAATTTTCTTCAATTTGTTCGCGATTTTTTTGATTATATCCCGGGTCCATACACAAAAAAATCAACTCAAAATTGGTCTTGCTGAATTTTTTGAGAAGTTGCATAAGTTTTGCAAGCAACATGCTGTCCTTTCCGCCCGAAACGCAAACCGCAATTTTGTCTCCGTCCTGCACAAGTTCATATCGCTTCAACGCAAGGATAAATTTTGTCCAGATTTCTTTTCTGAACCTTTTCATCAAACTTCTTTCAACCATTTGTGCCTTGCTGAGTTCTTTCATGACATATATAATACTATTTTTTGAAATAAAAAACAATATTTTTAAGTCAGAATTAAAAACAAAAAATCAAAATGATTCAAAAACAACCAAAATAATTAAAAAAAACAATTCAAGAAAAAAGTTTGCAAATTGTCTTTTACAAATCATCTGCATCTTGCACAGGTTCTTCACCATCAAGCGGTGTGCCTGTGTATGAACCCAATGGGTCGTTTTTGTCAACCATGACACTTTTCTTTTTTCTTCTTTTCATAAATTTATTATGTGACAAAAATTAAAAACAACTCATCTTTTGTCAAAATTTAAATTTTAATTTAAAAACATTTAATTTTATAAAAAATCAATAAAATTAATAAAAAATGACCAAAAATTAAAGAAAATTGGCCATTTTTTGATGTTTTTTATTATTTTTATGTTTTTTGATTAAAATTTATATTTCAATATTTTCTTTTTCAGACTTTGCAGAATTTTCATCACCGCCAACACCGCCATCGTTGATATATAAAATTCCAAGTGTATGCTCACCGCAATGACTTGAAATTGTAGCTCCCGCATGAGTTTCATAAATCGTTTCAAATCCGCGTTCTTGCAACGCTTTTTTTGCAGCCTCCACCATTCCGTGTGTTGCTGTTGTGTAGGTGAGAAAAGCAACTTTAAGGTCTGGATTGTTGAATTCTGCAAGCGTGTCTTTGCAATAATTTGCAACAACCTTATCCATGCTTCCACGATATTTCTTATAAGAGCCCATTTTGCCTTGTTTAACCAAAATTTGAGGTCTGATTCTCAAAAGATTTGCCCCAAAATATGCAAGCGCAGAGCATCTTCCACCTTTATATAAATAGTCCAATCTTTCCAGCACAAAACTTGCTTGCACACTTGAAACGCGCGCCGAAACTTTTTCGAAAACCTCTTTTGCATCCAAGCCACAGTCAACAAGTTCGCGTGCATAGATTGCAAGAAGCGCAATTCCTGTTGAAAGTGAAAGTGAGTCCACCACCCACACATTTTTCAATTCTTTTGCTGCATCCATAGCATTTTGGCAAGAACTTGAAATTTGAGAAGAAAGACTGATGTGCACAACAGCATCTGCACTCATCAATTGTTCTTTGAAAAATGCAAAATATTGTTCTTTGTTTATGGCTGAAGTTTTTGGCAAAATTTTGTTTTCATCAACAAATTTGAAAATGTCCATTGGTGAAATTTGCCCGTCCAAAAATTCTTTGTCGCCCAAAATCACCAAAAATGGAACGGTTTTAATCTTATATTTCAACAACAAGTCCTCTGGCAAATCAATTGTGCTTTCCGCTGTCACAGCAATTTTCATGTTCACCTCCCAACTTTTTAATAAACTTAAAATTTTCAACACTTTCCATTTGAAAAGCGTTTGCAAAACAACTAAACATCTTATAAGATATATTACAACATTTACACGAAAAAATCAAAATAATTTATGAAAAACAATGTCAAAAAAAGAAAAATTCTCAAAAACGAGAACTTTTCTTGAAATAACATTTTCATATCAAACTTGAATTTAATTATTAGGAAATCAAAAAAAGTAAAATTTACTTTTATTTATTTTTTGCCAATTTTTGTTTTAAAATTTATTCTTTTTCAATTGTCAGTTTAAAGCAAGTTGGCTCGTCGTCAGTCACTCTCACTTTTTCGCTGACTTCCACGCCGGCAACCACATAAACTTCATTTCCACTTGCAAGCACAGGGATGAAATCACGCACGCGGACAGGAATTTTCTTGTCAATCAAGAAAGATTTGAGTTTTTTAGTCCCTCCACCAAACTTTTCAAACACATCGCCGTCTTCACGATATCTCCACCTTGCATCTTTTGGAACTTTGCGTTGGTCGAAATAGAGCGCGCCATCGTTTTTCATGTTCTCCACTCTGACACGCTTGATGACAACTTTGCCATAGTTTGTTGCATCAAATTCTCCGATTGCAAGAGGTTTGGAAAGTTCTGGTTTTTCAACATAATTGTTGACAAAGGTCAGATAGTCATATTCCTTGCTGACAGTCACATCAAAAGGAAGTTTGATTTTTTTGCCATTTTCTGCAAAAGCAAGGTCTTTAATCATTTCAATATGTTTTCTTTCAATGTCTTTCTTGACGCCAATGATTGCCAAAGAGCGAAAAACAATTCGGCTGTATATGGCACTGCTCAGACCAAAATAACTGCAAGGCATTTGCACAATTTTGTCGTCAACAATCAGCGCATTTGTGTCGATGAGAGAATTTATATAGTCATCATCATCACAAACAGCCAAGGCAAAGTTGTTTATTGCCTCCACTGCATTCGGCCACCTTTTCAAAATGCCTTTCATCACAACATTGCGAAGATAGTTTCGTGCATAGGTTGTGTCAAGATTGCTTTGGTCTTCAACATAGTCAATTGCATTTGCTGAAGCATATTCTTCAATTTCCTCTTTTGAAACAGGAAGCATTGGACGAATATAAATTCCGTCACGAATTGGCTCCATTCCGCGTGCACCCGCAAGTCCGCTTCCACGCAAGATGTGCATCAAAATTGTTTCTGCTTGGTCGCTTTGATGATGAGCCAAAGCAACTTTGTCAACGATATCCTTTTTCACAAGTGCATCAAAAAGCCCATACCTTGCCTCGCGTGCTGCAGTTTCGATGCTGAGTTTGCGCTCTTTTGCAAGTTTTGGAGCGTCAATGGTGAATTTATAAACTCTCACACCCCAATCTTTGCATTTTTGCAAAACAAAACGCGCCTCATCATCACTTTCTTCTCTTATGCCGTGATTGATATGAATGGCAACAACATCAATGTCAAGCTCTTCCTTGTGCGCATTCAGAAAGTGCAAAAGTGACATGCTGTCAATTCCGCCACTGACTCCAACGCCCACAACTTCGCCCGCTTTGATGAGTTTATTTTTTTTGATGAAATCCAAAATTTTTTCCATTGCAACCTCTTCTTCTGCTTTTAGTATACAACATAAATAAAACAAAAACAATATCTTTTTTCAAAAAAAGCAGGATTTTTTTCGAAATTTTGCTAAATTTTTATAAAAAATTTGCATTTATCTTGAAATTTTGAAAATTTAATTTTTTCTCTTGCTTAAATTGGCAGAAATTTTATCACTGTGCAAATTCAAAAATTCAAGATTTTCACAACAATCACTGTCATGTCATCAACAGCATAACCGTTGTTGCAAGCAAGGGCACGCTCCAAAAGTTCGTCCGCAAACTCTTGTGGATTTTTTGTTTTGATTGATTTGATGCAGTCCTGAAGTTCCTCATCATTTTCGAAACTGTCTGAAATTCCGTCAGAAAACAAAATGATGAAATCTTTAACCGAAATCACATTTTTTTTGACATATGGGTTCGCATCTTCGACAATTCCCATTGGAAGCGAACCTGTTTCGATGGTTTTGCACTCATCCTCATTCAAAATGTAAGACTTCGGTGATGCCATTTTGATGAAATCGACAAGCCCATTTTTCTCATCCACAATGCAAATGTCAAGTGCGCTGAAAATTTCTTCTTTGTGAAGTGAAAGCAGTTTGTTGATTGTGGACAAAATCAAATCGTTGTCAAAACCCGCCTTATAGAAATTTTCAACAAGAGAAATGGAAAGTTCGCTTGCACGCTCAGCTTTCTCTCCGCTTCCCATGCCATCACTTATTGCAAACATAATTTTGTCGTCGTCAAGTTTGACAATGCTGTAGGTGTCACCGCTCACATTTGAGCCATTCTTCGTGCGCTGGCTGACGCCAAAAAGACAATCATATTTTGGTGCTGTTTTCAAATTGACAACCATATATCCCGGGCGCGTGGAAGCATAGGTGTCCGTCACCGCCATTTTGCAAGCGCAAACTTTGCTGACAACATCTTCAATTCGAGGTTTTTCGCTGTCCTCATTTCGCACAACCACAGAGGCTGCAATTGTCCAAACATCCTTTTCAAACACCACCACATCAATGCAAATGATGTTATGATAGGTAAATTCATCCAGAATTTTGTTTTCTTTTGTGGTGTCAAACGAGATGTTTGCTTCCATTTCTTTGCAAAGTCCGCTCATGATTTTTGAAACTCCAAGCAGTTGTTCAGCAATGATGAGTTTGCTGGTGTCAACATCTTTTGTCATGCTGATGTATTTTTTATATTGCGCCGTCAAGGTGTTGATTGAACCCAAAATTGATGCCGTCTGTTTGCAACGCGAAGTGAGATAGGACGGAATGTCAAGAAGTGTCACCTTTCCTTTTTCATATGAAATCTTAATCAGTTGGTCGAAAACCTGTTTTGTGCTGTCAGCAAATGTGCGATGGCAGTGGTTGCGTTCTGGGCAATATGAACAAATTTTGTCCATGATTTCTTCTTCCAAAACCTGCTGAACATCCTCAAAAGACATGGTTGACTTCATCGTTTTGCGATAAATCATGTTCATTTCATTGAAAACTTCCGACAAATTTCCAAGTTGATGTTGCAAAATTTGACGATTGCGATTGGCAACATTTTTCATGGCAAGACGGTCTTTTGACAGATTGAAAATGACAGCAATTTCGCCACAGAGGCTTTTTGGCAAGAGCAAGAAAAGAAGAGAAGAAATCAAAACCGGCAAAATTTCAATTATACCAAATGAGGTGTAAAGTTGAAAATAGAAGCCAATGATGACCTCCACACAAATCAGAGAAATCACCATGAAAACGCGTTGCCTCTTTTTGAACAAAAGCATTGCAAGCGCCCAAATGATGAAAGGCGCAATGAAAAGTGGATTGTTTGTGGCAATCAGTGCCCCAATTCCGCCAATTGAAGCCACCAAAATGGTGAGAAGTGGTGTGGAACAAAATGCAAACAAAAGCAGAACAAAACTCATAAAAAGTTTCAAAAAACTGAAAATTTGGATGTTTAAAATGGAAAGTCCGCCACAAATTGTCGCAATTATGGAAAAGAGCGAGACAATCTCCAAAATTGTCAATTTGTTTGTGAAACCACGAATGATGATTGCCTCAAACACATTCATGCATGCAAACATAAACAAAACGCCAAGCACAACACTGACAAATGGAAGCACCCAAAACTGCCCACCCAAAATGTCAAAAACAATGTTTGCTGTTTGACTTAAAATGGAAAAAAGCGCAAACTCCCATTTTTTCATGTTCTTTTTGCACAAAATATGGATGAAATATGGCACAATCAAGCAAAAAACCGTCACCAAAATGCAAATTGCAAATTCCAAAGTTGGCTGAAAAATCACACCTGCAACTATGTATGCCGGAACAAGCAACCACACTTTTTGGTTTGCCCAACAAAGCGCAAACAACATGCCAAATGCAAATGGAAAGATGACCATATTCACACTTGAATTGAAAAGCACAAAAAACAGCGCCAAAAACACGACAAATTGCATGGCAAAAAACAAATATTTATTGATTTTTATGTTCATCAAAACACCTCTGCTTTGATTTTAATTCAAACACAACTTGGCAAAAAGTGTTTTGCGCGTGAAAAAGTGCACATTTTGTCGTTGTTTGGCAAATTTAAAAAAAGATAAAAAATTTGCACTACATAGTTCAAATTTCTGTCATTCAAAAGGATGTTTTTTTTGTTTTTTTCAAATTTCCCAATTTTTTTTCAAAGAATGTTTTGAAACATTTAATGTCAAAAATTTTAATAAAAAAACACTTAGGAAACCCTAAGCGTTTTCAATTTTGCTCACATTTATGCAATCACAAGTGGAACAATGATTCCGGCAATGACAATCAAAAGGCAGATGAAATAGAGCACTTTCCAAACTGCTGGCTTTGGTCTGACATAGCGCCAAGCCAAGATTGCGATGAGAACAATCATACATGCCATTGCAACATTTTGAAGTGCATTAACAACTGTTGCATTCACTTTGCATGCACTTAAAATCAAAGCAACGGCATAGAGAATTGTCACTGCAACAATAAGCCAAAATGAAATCTTGTTCAAACTCCAACCACTTCTTCTTGAAGAGCTTGAAGAACTTGATTTTGAAGATGATTTTGAACTTGAAGTCTTTTTCGTAGCCATAACTCCCTCCCATAAATTTATTTTACATTCCAATTATACAAAAAAGAGAAAATATAGTCAAATTTTTGATAAAAATAAATTAAAAACTTTTAAATTTTTGCTTTTGTTCACTTTTTCTGTTTAATTAAAGCAAAATCGGTTTTGACATTTGAGTGTCAATGACACTTCTCTTTCTTTAAACTTAACTTTCATAGTAAGATTGGAATATCCCCACCCCGTCACCCTGCATAGCAAGATTTATAAATATTTCGTCACCTAAGCGTAGTCATATAGAATGCGTCACGGACGCCGTCACCCTGAGCTAAGCCCGTTGGGTCTCAACCACTTGAAAGAGATTCTTCGACACGACTTTTGAAAAAGCTGTTTTCTTGTTTGATTTAATCTCAAAAGTCGGCTCAGAATGACAAAAGAGAGTTAAATTGTTGAATAAAATCAGAAAGCGTCGCGGACGCCTCAGAATGACGAAGGTGAAAAGTATCATCAGCAAAAGTCAATAGAAAGCGGCTTTGCCACCTCAGAATGACGCATAGAGGATGAAAATAAATAAAAAGCATCACTGATGCCAGCGTCACCACTGTCATCAAAGTTTATTCATAATTGAAATAGGTCAAAATTCCACAAAAAAGTTGATAACAAAAATTTTGCATATAGTCCGCATCTTGAAGCATTATCTCCTCTTCCGGATTGGAAAGAAACCCGCATTCAACCAAAATTGCAGGATTTTCTGTGCAGTTGAGAACATAGAAATCTCCAGCTTTTGCAGTCAACTTGGCATATTCAACATTTTTATGCAAACTTGTCTGCACACTGCCAGCCAAACTCTCTCCACTTGCAGAACCTTCGGCATAATACACCTGTGCCCCGCGCGCCTCAGAAGATGGAAAGCTGTTCATGTGAATGCTGACAACAAGGTCGGCATTACTGTCACAAATGATTTGCCTGCGCTTTTCCATCTCGCTTCTTTTCTTGTTTGAAGCAGTTGGAGAATAGAGCCCGTTCATGTCAGAACGCGTCAACACCACCTTATAGCCATAACTTTCGCAAATGTTTCTCAGCGTCAAGGCATATTCCAAATTGAGATAACTTTCCGTCACTTCACTCTGCTTGCCCACTGCCCCGCCGTCCTTTCCGCCGTGCCCCGCGTCAATCACAATGGTGTGCACCGCCACCGGTCTGAATGCCGGAGCAATGGCAGTGAAATAAACCACCACTCCTGCCACGCACAACAAAACACACAGAACAATCACAACTGCCCGTTTTCTCAATGTCAAAACTTTCATAGAATATTTTATTTAACTCATTTTAGTTTCATAACAAATTTTTCAATATCCCCAATCAACCAACAAAAATTCCCTCGATTTAGTCTCCCCAAGTTCATTTTCACAAACTCCTCCATCGAAAAAATCATAAACAAAATGTTTATGATTTAAAATTTTAATCAGTGATATCAACTTTATAATTCTTAGCTTTTTTTATTGCATAAAATTTATCACTCTGCAAATTGGATAAGATTTCTTCTTTATTTTCTTTCCAAAATTTTTTATATTGGTTTAAACTCAATTTGTTTGCGCCACCCGTATAATCAGGATCATCATTTTGAACACCATCATCTTCCCAACCGCAAAAAACACAAACTTCATGCATTCTTTCAATGTCTCCCATTCCACAAACTTTGCACTTGTGAGGAGAAAAATCTTTTTCCATTTTCATTTTACACTCCTTATTGTCCAAAATTTCGCAAATTCACTTGGTCCATTTTCCATTATATCATTTTTTTCTTTTTTTTACGAAAATCTCGACTTTTAATAAAAAAGTTTGCAAAGGACTCTCTCAACAAACCTTTTATATTTTTAAAATCTTAATTTTAACACCTTGACAAGCGTTCTATTATATTAAATAATTAAAAGGAGTTCAATTATGACAGATTTAGAAAAAATGCTTTACGACAAGTTTTGTTTTTCTGATTTCTGCAGAAGCAGGAATCAATTAGCGTGGCAACACACCGATGATTATGAAACAGATTCAGTTCAACAAAAATTTAAACAATTGATGCTTGAAATCAAAAATGAAGAAAACAAGACAATTGCAAACTTATTTTCCCTCGTGAAGAACAGTGAAAATCAGCAAATGGCTTTGACAAAATGCATAGAGAAATGGTCGAGGAAACACAAAAGCAGTTTGAGCTATAACCTTGTTGAAAACAGAATTGACCCTGCAAGCACAACGATTTTGTTTAATTTCCATTCACTGTTGTTGTTTGTTTTCCATTGACATATGATTTTATGAATGCTATAATTAAAAAAGGAGGACGGAAAATATGAAATTTGAAAATGTCAAACAACTTGCAAGGGAATTTGAAAAACTTTCGGGAAATAAATGGGAAATCAACCTAAAAACAATTATGCCAGAAATCAATTCACGCTATGTTTTTGAAGATACTCACATAAGTGATTATGGTGATCTGCCACAAGACCAACCATTGACCCTCGAAGATTTAAGATTGTTTTTTAAATTAAGCGGAAAGGATATGAAATTTTTAACATTGCAACAAAGTATTATGTTTTTTGAAACAGATGAGGATGGAAGAGATTGGAAATTCTCTTTGGTCAGAAGATTCCCGCTTTCAACCAAACTTGATGACGGTTCAACCATTGCAGAAAATTTGGAAGACTTTTCGTGGACATATCATTGGACGGATGGTGGGATTGACGGATTTCACTACATCCCATCAAATGGAAATGTCCATATGGAAGGCACTCCAAATGAAAAAGTTTTGAACTTCATTTCAAATCAAAAAATTTCGATTAGAGATTGCAGACCTGTGACACATCATGCTGAAGAAGCACAAAGAATTTGGAACATCTGTGAAAAAGCGCTTGAAAACATGGAAAAACAAAACACCACAGGTGGTGATGGCAAAGGTGGAAAACAATAAAAAAATCAGTATAGAAAGCATATCAAATTGATATGCTTTTTTTGTTTTTTGACTTACCCCCTCAAAAGCCAATGCCAATTTTAAGTTAAAAAGCAAGAAAACATTTCAAAAATCAGACAAATCACTCAATCTCATTTGCTTGACTTTTTGTGGAAAAAATTGTTTAATATGAAATATGAAGAAAATTTTTGCGATTTTTGCAGTTTTTTTTGCTTTTTTTGCCACTTTTTTGCCAAATTCTATGGTTTTGGCAGAAGAGGAAGCCTCAACCTATGTTGTCACAGCAAATTCTGCTGTGATTTATGCACAGCCAAATTTCACCTCTGAAAAATTAGGAATTTTGGCTCACAACGATGAAGTGAATTTGGAAATGTCTGATGGCGCGCCGGTGGAATATCTCTCCTCTCCAAACGCCGACGAAATACAGGCAAACGAATATATTTTTTTTAAGTTGGCAGAAATGGATGTGAACGGCTATATTTTTTCTGACCTGCTGACGCCCAAAAATTCCATAATCACTGCCATTCCAAGTTTCAATGGGCAAACAAATGACTCTTGCAATGTTTTCTTCGCAGAGGACTTGGAGATGATTGACAGCGGAATCACACTCACGCAGGGCGAAAGAATTTTTCTCTATGAAGGTTTTGACAAAAATCTTGAATATACTGCCATTGCCTTTGTTCACGAAAATGAAGTCCTCTATGGCTTTATTGAAACAAATTTTGTCAGCCCAGACGGAATCAACCCAATCATAATCACCTGCATTGTCATAATTCTTGCCGTGCTTGGCATCATTTTTGCTTGGCTTTTCATGAAGCGAAAGAAAATTAAACTTAAGAAAGGAAAATCTGTTCTAATTGCTGACGAAACTTAATTTAAAATGTTTAACAATTTTAAACAATCTGACACTCCGCTTCCATGACTGGAGTGTTTTTATTTTCATCTCTTTACACAAAAATTTGGCATAAAATCTTGAAAATCAATTTTTTGTATCATATTCTTTAAGTGAAAATTCACAGCAAAAGGAGTTTCCAATGGCAAACAATTTTGAAGATGAACTTGAAGATTTAAAAAAGGAATTTTGGCTTTTCGTGCAAACAATGTCCCCTCAAATTCAACAAATCAACAATCAATTGACAACAATCAATTCGTCAATTTCAGACCTGACTGACACGGTGGAAAACTTGGAAGAAAATGGTTCCAGTTCTGGCAATTCTGATGAAAATTGGATCCTTCTTTATGACAAAGACAGCAACGATGAAAGTCTGAATTGGGGTTTTCCGGATGGAATAGACAGCAGTTATAGGCGCGACTTCCCTGATATAGAAAACTATAAAAAATTGAAATTCAGATTTAATCATGGCACTTTATATGAACACAGTGATTTTGTTTTTGACATAAGTGACATTTCTCCCGAGTCCCCAAACAACTATAAATTGGTGACAACCAGCAAAGTTGTGAGCACATCAAATATGGCATTTTACACAGGGTCATTTACAATTCATTTTGATGAAGGTGTCGACCAGGGCAAACTTGACATTTTGTCAATATATAGGATTGTAATTAAACGGAACAGCTATCCCGAAATCATAAAAAATACAGGCGATTTCTTTTACAGTCAAATTTGGGGAGTTCTGAAAGACGGTGTTTCAACATCAGGAAACACCGAATCTTCGGACATCTCGGAAAGTTCGACAGAAAATTCCGAAAGCACAACTGAAAACTAAGAATATAACTTTGGTTGTTTTGTTTGTTGCCAATTGTTTGTTTTGATTTCTAAATCACAAAATTTCATTTTAACTATCTCACGAAAACAAGGATGTGTGACTTTTCAAAAAATCGCACATCTTTTTTTCGTAAACTGCACCTGCCACAACATATGACATTGCGTGGTCAGCTTCTGGAACAACAAATTTTCCTCGCAAGTTTTGTGGTGTTGAGGAATATAAATTGTTGAGATTTTCAACTGGAACAAAGCCATCTGCCTGCCCATGTATGAAAAAAATTGGAATTTTTGTCTGTTTGACTTGTTTGATTGCGTCTGCCTGCATCACATCAAAACCATGCACACGTTTGGTGAAACTGTAGGCAATTTTTTTGAAAAATTTTGGCACAAATTTATATCTTTTCATCACAAAGGAAATTTGTCTGTCTGCATTGTCAAAAGCACAGTCAGAAACAATGCCAACAACATTTTGAAGCTCTTTTTCCCCTGACGCCATGCAAACTGTTGCACCACCCATTGAAAGTCCAAAAAGTAAAATTTTGTCGTTTGGTCTTTTTTCATTGACGAACTTCACCCAAGAAACCACATCCTTTCTGTCAGTCCAGCCAAAACTTATGCAAGTTCCCTCGCTTTCGCCATGAGCGCGCGCATCCACAGCCAAAACTGAAAAATTTTTGTCATAGAAAAATTTGCAATATTGTTGCATTTCAATGTATGTCTGTCCAAACCCATGAAAAACAATCACTGTGCGGTTGGAATTTGCCTCAAACAAATGTCCTACAAGTTTCAGTCCATCAAAACTTTGTGTTGTCACCTTTGAGAATTTGACTTTGTCCCACCAGCACAAATCCACGTTATATTTTTTCATTTTCTCTTCTAAGTTTCGGTTCAAAACCCTTGCCGTTATGCTTCTTCTTGAAAAAATGATTTTGAAAAGAACTGCACCCAAAAGCAAATACAACAAAAGTGCAGCAATAATCAAAATCACAATTCCAAGAACAATCCATGCAAAAATTTTCATTTTTTCTCGCTTTTATGCAAATTTTGCGACTTTTTGTCGCGTTTAGATTTAATCTGAAAAACAAAAACCATGTTTTGAAAATTTAATCTCAAAATCAGTCAATCACCGCTTTGACAGGTTCTCCCGTTGTTGCATCTTGATAGGTCAGCCAATAGCCAAAGCCTTTTTCTTGATCAAGCGGAAGCCAAATTGGAAAACCTGCAAGTTCTTTTGGTGGTTCTTCATCAAAAACTGCCGGCACGCCATAGCAAACATATTTTATGTTGTTTTCGTCATCATACAGAAGTCCAAAAACAAAGAAGTCTCCATCATCTTCATATTCCACTTTCACCCATTTTGAAGACGGAATCAAACTTTGCAAATTGTTTTCAATTGGATGCGTTGCAAACAATTTGTCAATTTGTGGTTTAAGACGGTCAAAGAAAATGGGTTCTTTTTCAACATTTTGCTTGTCATCAGTTTTTTCAAAGTTTTCTTCTTCTCTTTGCTTTTCGTCAGACTGCAAAACAAAACTTTCTCTCCCTTGCGTTTGCTGTGCCTTTGTAGATAAACTTTGCAAATTCTCATTGTGCTCACCAACTTCGTCATCTTGTTTTTTGTGATTTTCAAAGAAGAATTTTTTATAAACGCAATTTGCGCACTTTGAGCAATCATCTTCGCACAAAGATTTGTCAATTGTCTTTTCAATTTCTTGTTTTTCTTTTTCATCAAAATCCACGTCAAACTCATCCAAAACCTGTTTTGCATGGTCAGCGCTCTGATTTTCGGCAAGCTCGCTGATTATGTTTGCATAAATTTCATCACTTCCGCCCTCGCTTGAGCCATACAAAATTGGACTTGGCACAGCATTTTGGAAGTTGATGATTGCTGCAGAAAACTTTTTTGGAATGCTTTTCAAATTGATGAAAAACTCATAAAGCATATGTGATTTCAGTGTCAAGCCCGCCTTTGCAACCTTTCCATCCTGATAGATGCCCAAAGAGCAAATTCCATCCAATTCACGCGGGAAATTGTAGAGCCTAAGCGTTCCACAAACGCCCAAATCATCTTCTTGAAGTGTCAAAACTGCTTTCTTTTGACTGTCATGCTTGACATCACTTAAAACAATGCTTTTTCGATTCAACATAAAAACCTCTCATACAATATATATTTTAATTTTTGAGAATTTATGTTGAAAGTTTTATGTTGAAGAAATTTGTCAAAATTTGGCTTTTTTAACCGAAAAATTGCAATGGAACTTCAAAAACAATCATTATTCCTCAGTTTTTGGAGTTTGTTTTTGTGATTTAGAATTTTTGAGTTTGCTTTCAACAAATTTGACAAGATTTTTGACATTGAAGCCTGCGTGAGAATATATCTCGTCTCCACTTGCGCTGGATTGATATTCCTCCACACCAAAGAAAACCCCTTTTTCGCCCAAAATTTTGAGCCACTTGCAATCGTTTGATGCCTCAATTCCAACCACGAGGCTGGCATCGTTGCTGATTATTTTGTTTTTATATGCCGTGCTTTGTTTCTCAAATACCTCAATTGAAGGCATGGAAACAACATTCACTTGATGTTTTTTCCTCAGTTCTTTTGCCACTTTCTGCGCCAAAACCACTTCAAAACCACTTGCAACAAGCACAATTTGTGGCTTTGATGTTGTATTTTCAAGAAGGTAGCCTCCCATAAGCGCTCCGTCAAAATCTGTGCCATCCACGTGCGGAATGTCTTGCCTTGAAAGCGCAAAGATGATTGGCATAAAGTTTTTGACGCAATTATAATATCCCGCAATAAGTTCTTTGAAGTCACAAGGACGATAAATTGTGCTCCCTATGATTGCACGCAGTTGCGAAATCTGTTCGATTGGTTGGTGTGAAGCGCCATCCGCCCCCACCACAATGCTGTCATGCGTAAAGAAAGACATGACAGGCAGTTTCATCATGGCGCGAAGTCTGAGTGCCGGAATGGCATAGTTTGAAAACGCCAAAAATGTCGAGTCAAATGTGATGAAGTCTTCATAAAGTGCAATTCCGTTGACAATTGCCGACATGGCATGCTCTCTGACACCAAAACGGATGTTTTTGCCTCTGCGATATCCAGCCGAAAAATTGCCCGCATTGTCAACAAACGCCATGGTTGATGGTGCCACATCGGCAGTTCCGCCAATCAGTTGTGGGCATTGATAGGCAAGTTCGCTGAGCGCATAGTGATTGATTTTTCTTGTGCTTTGACCATCATATTTGGAAACATTTTTCAAAATTCTTTCAAAATTGATTTTCTTTCTGTCAAAGAATGCAATTAAAGATTTATAAAGTTCAGGATGTGTGCTGGAATACATCGCCAAATTTTGATTCCATTTTTCGTGATTCAGTTTTCCCCTGCGCGTGCTTGCCATGCAGAGTTCTCGGACATCGCTTGGGATATAGAAACTTTCCTTGACGCCCAAATTTTCTTTAAATGTGGCAAGTTCTTCTTCAGAAAGCACTGCCGAATGCACAGCAGATGTGCCCTCTTTCTGAGTGCCAATTCCAATTGTTGTGTTGAAAATTATGATTGTTGGTTTCTTGCTTTTCTTTGCCCGTGCAATTGCTTGCGAGCAGAACCAGCAATTGTTTCCACTTGAAACTTTGATGACATTCCAGCCCATTGCCAAGAATTTCCGTGCAACATTTTCGCGATTTGAAAGACTGAGCGCGCCGTCAATTGTCACCTCGTTGCTGTCATAAAGCAAAATGAGTTTGTTCAACTTCAAATTGCCTGCAAGGCTGGCAGCCTCCATTGCGACACCTTCCATAAGGTCTCCGTCACCAACAAAACAATAGGTGTGGTGATTGAAAATTTCAAAGCCAACAGTGTTGAAGCGCTCTTCCATGACAGTTTCAGCAATTGCCATTCCAACCGCATTTGCAACCCCTTGACCAAGAGGCCCCGTGGTGACTTCAACACCTTCCGTCACGCGATATTCAGGATGACCTGGCGTCTTTGAACCAAATTTTCGAAACTCTTTCAAGTCTTGCAAAGAAACATTGAATCCAAACATGGAAAGAAGAGAATAATAAAGCGCACTTGCATGTCCTGCGGAAAGCACAAGTCTGTCGCGGTTCAAAAAGTCTGTGTCTGATGCATCAAAATTCAAATGGTCTTTGAAAAGGGCAAACAAAATGGAAGAAGCACCAAGGCAAACACCCAAATGTCCGGACTTTGCATTGGTGATGGTTTCTGCCGAAAGGGCTTTAAGATAGTTTATTGCTTTTGTTGTTAAATTCATAAAATTCCTCCAATTGCTTTGATGACTTTGTCACACACAAAGTTGCAGTCAAGTTTTTTGACCTTCAATGTCAATGTGGAAATTTTTTCAAGTTCTTCAGACCTATTGTCATAGGCAATTTTGTTGATTTTTTCCTTTATGGCATTTCTTGGAACTTTCAAAAAAACAATCAAACTTCCATCCTTTAACGTTTCAAAATTGTGCGTCAAAGCGTCGAAACTGATTGAAACAACCACATTGACAAACGAAGAAATGTGCTGAAAAACTTTCTTTTCTGCGTTCAAAAGATATTCTTCCGAACAAAATTTTTTGATGGCATCTTTGTCAATTAAGTCATATTCCATCAAATCTTGCGCATCGCAGAACATCATATCCAAATTCTCGGAAAGAGTTTTGCCAATTTTTCTCGAAAAGTCATCTTCCAGAGAGACAATGACAATTTTGTTGAATCCTTTCTCCATATGTTTATTTTATCACAAACTTCACATATTACAAAATTTTTTTGATGTGTTAATTTTAATTTAAAGTGTTTTATGTCTAATTGCTGGTTTAAATCTTATGCTTTCTTTTCCTTTTTGGTCAATAAATTTGATGATGACAAAACACAAAAGACAAAGCACCACCACAACTGTTGGCAAATCTATGATTGTTGGGTTGTCCAAAATCACAAAATTGCCATCACTGCTCACACCAACTCCAATTGTTCCATCTGCTTTTGTCACAAAGATATCTTGAACGCCACAATCTTCCAAGCGTCTAAGCACCTGTTGAGCCGGATGCGAAGCGTCTCCCGCGCTTATGAAAGCATATTGAGGCTTAATTTTTTGCAAAAACTCTTCGGTGGTTGAATAGCGCGAGCCATGGTGAGCCACGGAAAGAAAATCAACTTGCAAATTCATTTCACGCTCCTCAAGCATGGAAAGAAATTCATTCTCTCTGCTTGATGTGACATCTCCTGTGAAAAGAAAAGTCTTTCCAAAACATGTCAGAGCAACAAACGGACTGTAGGCATTTGTTTCGGAATAGGACTCCTTTTGCGCGGGATAGATGTCAATTGTGAAATATTTTGAAAACAAATGCTCTTCTTCTGTGAATTCAATCTGACAATTTGGCTCTTGATTTACTGCCGTGATTGCCTCATCATAGGCATCGGTATAAACAACTTCAAAACCATATGTATTTGCCAACAGAAATTCGCTTCTTGCAAGAATTTTTGGCCGATAGACCACAAACACATTATATTTTTCAAGTATGGCAGCAGCCCCTCCAACATGGTCGGCATCTGAATGAGTCAAAATCAAATAGTCCACATCCGACAAATTGTTTTTGTCCAAAATCCAATCCACACTTTCAAGAAGGTCATCCTCTGAATCTTCACTGCCCGTGTCAATCAAAAGCGTTTCACGATTGGGCAACACAACAAATGTGGAAGTTGCCTGCCCCACATCAAGAAAATAGACTTGAAGTTCGTTTTGTGCAAGTGAGGAAAACCCATTAACTGAAAAATTAATTGTTGTTTGATTAAACAAAATCAGCACAAAAACAATGACAAAAATTGCAACCAAAGTCAATTTGATTGCATCGTTTTCGTTAAAATATTTGATTCTTCTCCAAATTTTCTTCATTAAACAAATTCCAAATCATCCAAATCTTTTGTCTTCTTTTTTGGCGCTTTGCCAGAAAAAAGTTGCATAATTTCCGGCATTTTGTCAATTGCACTCTTATATCCACGCTCAACCATCTCGTCAAGTCCTTCAAGTTTGGTGGATTTAAATTTTTTATTGTCTGTGGCAATTGTCACATCCGCGGAAATATAGCCCTTGATTGAGTTGCTTTTCATAAGTGTGCGCATGGCACAACTTAAAACATCCAAAACTTTGGTGCTTTCGGTGCCATACACGCGCGTGCTGTTGCAATCAACAGCAACAACATAGTCGCAATCGAAATATCTTGGAATGTTTGCCGGAATGTTGTTTTGAAGCCCGCCATCGCAAAGAAGCATATTTTGAAATTCTACAGGTTGAAAAATGCCCGGAACGCAACAACTTCCTGCAACCGCTTTGGCAAGGTTTCCATGACTTATGCAAATTTCCTTGGTTGTTTTGATGTCAACCGCGACGGCAGAAAATGGCGTTTTTAAATCTTCAATGTTGATGTCGCCAAAGGTTTCAATCATAAGGTTTTCAAGCCCATCCGTCTTTGAAGGCATGAAAAAAACTCTGTTTGTGCGAATGTCTTTCACACGCAATTTTTTTGCGATGTCATAGATTTCCTTTGACGACATGCCAGAAGCGTATGCAGCACCCATGATGCTTCCAACGCTTGTGCCAGCAACATAGTCAAATTTCAAGCCAAATTCTTCAAACGCTTTGATGACCCCAATATGTGACATACCTCTTGCACCACCGCCACCAAAAGCCACTCCAATTTTTGGTTTTCTGTTTAAAAAACTGAACATTTTCATGAGATGATTATATCAAATTTTTTTCTATTTTAAAAATAAATAAATTGAGAAACTTGAAAAATCATCAAAAATAAGAAAAATCAACTTTCACTTAAGCAAAATTCGCAATTTGAAGTCTTTTGAAAACAGCAACTTGTCATATGTTCTTTCACGAAAAAATATAATGATTTTATGAAAAAACATCATTCTTTTTTGTCTTTTGCACTTTTTGTTGTAAGCGTGTGTGCATGCGTGTCGGTTGCCCAACTCATCTCAACCGCGCTGGTGTCCTTAAATTTGTTCACGAATGCTTCGCTTTCCACCGAACAACAAACTGTCTATGCAATTTCCATGGCAAGTGATGAAAATGAAAACAATTTGCAAACTCAAAAAACTTCACTGCAAGCGCAAAATGGCGCTGGATATGTCTTTCAAGTTGATGCAAAATTTCATTTGATTGCAAGCATATATGAAAATAAAGCCGATGCCGAACTTGTCAAAAACAATCTTGCAACAAACCAAATTTCAAGCGAAATTTTGGAAATCAAACTTCCGTCAAATTCAGTGGAAGGAAACTTTTCAAATGAAGAAAAGGTCGTTTTGAATGATTGCCTGAAATCCGATTTTGAAATTTTCAAAAAACTCTATGATGTGGCAATCAGCCTCGACACCGGCGTGCAAGATTTGACAAAAGCAAAATTGGAGTGCAACAGCATATATTCCTCTTTCGTCTCAACAAGGGTAAATTTTGAAACAATGTTCAACCAATCATCACTTGAGGACATTCAAACCAATCTATCAATGGCGGAAACTCAACTTTCAAATTTAATTAATGAAACATATGAAACATCAACTCAAACTTTTTCTTCCCTCATCAAACTGACCTATTGCAAAGTCCTTTTAGACTAAAAATTTTAATTATTTAAAATTGTTTCAAAAATTATAAAAAAAATAAATAGAATTAATTAAAAATATAAAAAAATAATTAAAAAATAAAAAATTAAAAAATAATAAAAATTAATAAAAAAAACACTAAAAAATCTGTTTTTTTCGCATTTTTAATATATTAATAATAATTTTTTAACATTTTAAAATCTAAAAATCATAAATTTCACTTGACAGAAATATCCGTTTTTCCTTAAATAGTAAAAATGTGTATATAGGGTAAACTCTAAATATAAAACTATTGTAGGAAGTTCTTATGAAATTAAACAAAGCGTTTGCATTGATAGTGAGAGAAATCTTAAAGGAGAAGAAAATGACACAATACAAACTTGCACAAGAAACAGGTTTATATCACAGCACTTTGACTGACATTCTCAATTGCAAATATAAAACTGCAAATTTTATGAATATGGCACTTATTATAAGAGCGCTTGGTGTGACAATGTCAGAATTTTTTGACAGCAACTTGTTTGATTTTAAAAATTTAGAATATAGAAGAAAAATGATGATTTAAAGCAATAAAAAAACTTTATCGGTGTGGATAAAGTTTTTTATTTTATAAAATCTATTTAAACATTTTTTAATTTATAAACAATTTTTATTTAAAATCAACAACTTTAATTTCATAGTTTTCATCTGCCAAAACTCTTTTGCCATAAACATGACTCTTTATGCATTTGGCTGTTTGCTTTGCAAATTTCTTTGCCATGTCAAGTTCTTCCTTTGTTGGGGTTCCGCCTCTTTGAATTCTTCCAACCACTTGTGTCTTGACAATGTTTTGTCCAAGATTTTTGTTCATCTCGTCTGCAAGTTTGTTGATGTCCACAATGTTTTCACGCATGATGATGCAAGTTCCCTCATCTTTTTGATGATTTTCTGAAACAAGTTTTGTCAAATTTTCAACATTCAATTCTTTCTCATTCCCAACACAGGCATCTGCTTCCGCTCTCTTCGCAACCGCCCTTGCAATTGCATCGCATGACCTGCCCATAACTTCAAAAATGCAGGCAGTGTTCATGGTTTCAATGCTTGGCATGGAATTTTGGACAGTCAACACTCCAGCATTCACCGCAGAGGAAAATCCAATTGAATATGCACAATCTTCAACATCGTTGTCAATTGTGACAGGCACAAAAAGTGTGTTAACGCCATTTTCAAAAAGTCTTTTTGCACCTTTTTCAGAGCCATTGCCACCCAAAATGACAACAACATCAAAATTCTTCGCATTTTGAAGCCCAATGTTGAAAAATTTTGTTTGTTTAAATTCTGGACAACGCGACGATTTGATGACCGCACCCGCACAATTTCGAAGCGATTTCACCATGACATTTTCGAGAGGATAGATTTTGTTGTTGACAAGCCCCTCAAACCCCGCATATGCAAAAAAGATTTGTCCTCGAAACCTCTTGTGAAGTTCATAAATAAATCTGTTGATTCCCGGTGCATCACCGCCACTTGTGACAAGCAAAATTTTCATAACATCCTCCTTAGCAAATTTTTGATTCAAATTCTAAAAAGCGTGTTTTGTTAAAACAATTTTAACATTTTTATATGAAAATCGCAATTTTTTACGAAAATTTAAGCAATTTTTAACATTTTTTTAATTTCCCAACATCAATATAAACTTAAATTTCGTTTTTTATGCCTCAACTTTTTGACTGCCTTGAACAACAATGTTTTCGTTTCCAATGATTCCCGAAAGTTCGTTGATGAGATAGTTGTTGATTTTGACAGATTGCTGATATACCATTGCTTTTCCGCTGGATGTGCATTTCATGACAACTTGAGTTTCGCCCGGATATGACGCAATGGTGTTTTTGACTTTGCTGTATGTGTCTGGATTTTTTGTGTCAAACCTCAGGCAAAGCCTTTCTTTTGGCTTTTCTTGCGCTTTGCGTTCTTCTTCATCTTTCCACAAAATCACAACTTCGCCCACTGCCGATGGTGGCATGCCGTCTCTTATGTTGATTTTGCCCTTGATTGTGACAAGGTTGTCCTCTTCCAAAAGATGACGATATCTTCCATATGCGTTGGAAAACATGGTGATTTCAAGCGTTCCTTTCAAATCTTCCAACTTGAGATAGCACATTTCCTTTCCATTTTTTGAGCGTTTTCGGTTGACCTCCGTGATGATTCCACCGCATGTGAATGGCTGTCCGTCTTGCAAACCGACATCATTCACCTCTTGCTCTTCATCATAAAACTCTTCTTCGCCGGTCTCTTCATTTTCTTGTGTGGTCAGCATATCAGAAGAAAGTGTGTAGGAGTCAAACTTTTTGACATAGTCTTGAAGAGGATGTCCAGACATATAGACACCGATGATGTCGCGCTCATATTTAAGCAAGGTCTTTTTGTTGAACTCCTTGATGTTTGGATATTCCACCATGTCTTCCAATTGGTTGTCACCAAAGAAGAAAGAAATTTGCCCTATGCTGTTGCTCTTCTTGTCCTTGTTTGCCCTGTCCACCAAGTTTTCATAGACTGCCATATATTGCGAGCGCGCTTTGCCAAACACATCAAAAGCACCACTCAAAATCAAGCACTCAATGGCCTTTTTGTTGACACCAACTCTGACAGCACGATTGATGAAATCTTCAAAGCTCTTGAAATCTCCATTTTCTTTCCTTTCATTGATGATGTTGTCCGTCACCGATGTTCCAACATGTTTCAAACCACCAAGCCCAAAGCGAATGCCGTCTTTGTTGACACTGAAATAGGTTGAACTTTTGTTGATGTCAGGTGGCAAAACATTGATTCCTTCACTTTTTGCAAAAGAAACATATTTCTTCAAGTCGTCAGCATTGCTGATTCTGTTGTTTAAGATTGCGGTGATGAACTCTGGCTCGTAATAATATTTCAAATATGCTGTCTGATATGTGACATGCGCATAGGCTGCCGCGTGAGATTTGTTGAAAGCATATTTTGCAAACTCTTTCATTTCGTTGAAAATCTTGTCCGCAACTTTGGCGTCATGCCCAAGTTTGATTGCCCCAGGAATGCTCCTCTTTCCGTCCGGGTCTTCCCAACCATAGATGAACTTTTCTCTTTCCTTGTCAATTTTATCCACCTGCTTTTTGCCCATGATTCTTCGAATGTTATCCGCTTGTCCAAGGCTGTAGCCACCCATAACTTGAACAATTTTCATAACTTGCTCTTGATAGACAATGCAACCATATGTGACATCCAAAATGTCCTCAAGGCATGGGTCATCATAGACAACCTCATCAGGATGTTGCTTGTTTCGGACAAATTTCGGAATGGAGTCCATTGGTCCCGGACGATAGAGCGAAACCCCCGCGATGATGTCTTCCAAACAGGATGGTTTAAGTTCTTTCATAAACTTCTTAAACCCTGCACTTTCAAGTTGGAACACCGCATCCGTCTTTCCTTCCGCAAGCATTTCAAAAACCTTAGGGTCGTTGTATTCCATGCCATACATGTCAATTTTGATGCCATGGTTTTCATAGATATAGTCGCACGCCTTCTTGATGTCCGTCAAAGTGACAAGCCCCAAAAAGTCCATTTTCAGAAGCCCAAGGTGTTCAAGTTCAATCATGGAATATTGCGTCACACGCTCGTTGTCTGTCTTCGCCACAGGCACAAAGTTTGCCACAGGTTCTGGCGCAATCAAAACACCGCACGCATGCTGAGAGGTGTTTCTTGGCACGCCCTCAAGTTTGATTGCCATGTCGGCAATTCTCTTGACGTTTGGGTCGTTGTCATAAAGTTCGCGAAGTTCTGGAATTATGTATTTTTCGTTTTCTGGCTTGCCGGTTGTGCCGAAATAATATTTCAAAACCGGCGGTTTTTTGATGCCGTCAGGCAGTTTGCTTGGAATGAGTTTTGTGATTTTCATGACGTCTGGGTTTGGCGTCCTCAAAACTCTTGCCACGTCTCGAATGGCATTTTTTGCTTGCATACATCCAAAAGTTCCAATGCCGGCAACGTGATCGACACCATATCTTCTTTTGACATATTCAATCACTTCCCCGCGTCTGTCTTTGCAAAAGTCAACGTCAAAGTCAGGCATGGAAACACGCTCTTTGTTGATGAACCTTTCAAAGAACAAAGAATATCTGATTGGGTCAATCTTCGTGATTCCCGAGCAGTATGCCACCAAACTTCCTGCACCGCTTCCACGCCCCGGCCCAACAGGAATGCCTTGACTTTCAGCATAGTGGATATAGTCCCACACAATCAAGAAATATTCCACAAAGCCTTGTTCGTGGATGATGTTAAGTTCCATTTCAAGTCGGTCAATGAGGTCTTGCGTCACCTCTTTATATTTTTTGTGAAGTCCCTCATAGGAGATTCTTCTCAAAAACTCATATGGTTCTTCGCCTGTTGGTGTCGTGTAGACAGGAATATAGTTTTTTGACGCAGGAAGTTTATATTTTGCGTCAACATCGTGAATTTCGCCAAGCGATTTCGTTTGAATGATGACTTCACACTTGTTTGCAATTTCAATTGCTGTGTCAAGCGCTTCCTCAAAACCTGCCATTGCCTCTTCCATTTCCTCGCGAGTTTTTAAATAAAATTCTTGCGTGGAAAACTTCAAGCGGTTTTCATCTTCAAGATATTTCCCCATTTGCACACACATCAAAACATCTTGCATTTCGGCATCGTCTTTGTTGAGGTAGTGCACGTCGTTTGTTGCAACCAATTTGATGTTGAACTTCTTGGACATTTCGGCAAGATATTGGTTGACAATCTTTTGCTCTCCAATGCCATGATTTTGAACTTCAAGATAGAAATCACCCTCGTCAAACATGTTTTTAAGTTTAAGAGCCAACGCGTCCGCTTCATCAAAACGCCTCTGCAAAATGAGTGACGGAATGTGCCCTGCAAGGCACGCAGAAAGGCAAATCACCCCTTTTGAGTGCTTTGCAAGTGCGTCATAGTCGATTCTTGGCTTATAATAAAACCCGTCACAAAAAGCAATTTCATTCAGTTTCATGAGGTTCGCATAGCCCTCATTGTTCTTTGCAAGCAAGATGATGTGCCCAATGTCATCTTTGCCCTGCTTACGTGTGAGGTCGTTGCATATGTAAAATTCACAGCCCAAAATTGGTTTGATTTTGGCTTTGATGCATTCCTCAAAAAACTGAAGCGCGCCATACATATTCCCATGGTCAGTGATGGCAACAGCGCTATATCCACGCTCTTTCGTCATTTCGACAAGTTTCGTGATTCTTGCAATTCCGTCCAAAAGCGAATATTCCGTATGCACATGTAAATGAACAAAATCTTTCATCATTCCTCCAAAGTTCCGGCAATTTTAATCAGTTTCCTAAATCTGTGCGCCAGCCCCGAGCGCGTCAGTTTGATTGTGGAAAGTTTCAAAAGTTCGTCCAAACTCTCCTCTGGGTTTGCCAGCCTCAAAACTGCAACCTCTTGCAAATCTTCCGGCAAACTCTCCAGCCCCACGGTGTTTTCAATGGTGTTTATGGCGTCAATTTGTTTCATGCTTGCTTCCACCGTCTTGTTGATGTTGGCATTGATGCAATTAACCTGCCTGTTCACTTTGTTTCTAAGTTCTCGCGTAACAATTTCGTTGCTCAGTTCCAACACGCTGTTGTTTGCGCCAACAAGTGCCAAAATGTCTTGAATTGTGCTTGCATCCTTAATGTATAAAACATAGGAATTTCGGCGCTCAAAAATCTTTCCAATGATGGAATATTCTGCCAAAATGTGTGAAAATTCGTTCAAAAATTCATAACTTTGTGAAGAAAATTCCATGTGATAGCCCGAGCCACAACTCTGCGACGCCTCTTTTGAAAGTTTGATGCTTGAGGTGCTTGCGCCAATATAGACGCCTTTAATGAATGCGCGCTTTGCTTCATCTTCCAAAATCAAGTTTTTGTCAATGTTAAACTTAAAAACCATTCCATTTTCATCAAAATCAATCACACCTGTGTCAAGAAGCAAGTTTTTGAATTTTTCAACATCAAACGAAATTTCATAAATTGTGTTTTTGCTGATGTTGTAATTCTCTGAAATTTCGGGTGAAATGTCATTTCCATAAAGTTTTTTTATGATTTTTTTGACATAATCAAACAATTTTTCGACATCTGAAACAATTTTTATGCTGATTTTATTTCCAACTTTCTGAATTTCTCCACAGGAATGAAAAAGTCCCGACAAAAAAGCAATGGCACATGTGTCATCCTCAATCTCGGTTTGCAAAATCTCTTCTTTCGACTCTCTGGAAAAACTCATTTTTTTTAAATTTCCTTTCTTTTTATTGTTTTTATAAATTTTAAAACAAATGTTTTCGTGCAAATCAAATTAAAACATCTCATCTAAATTAATTTTAACAAAACTTTAAAACTTCATGTCTCTGCATTTTAATTCGAAACATAAATTTCAATTTCCACGCTTTTTATGAAATTTTGGAAGTTTGTCAATGTTGACAACCTGAGAAAGTGGAATGTTATATTTATAAATTAAGTTCATTCCATTGTTCACTTCACCAACACGCTCCGGTCTGTGAGCATCCGAGTTGACAATAAATTTCACGCCTTCCGCAGTCATAATTTCAATTTCCTCTTCTGTGAAACAAATCCTCTTGCCATTTAGTTCCACATAGACACCCTTTTGCTTTGCCATTTTTGCCACGGCAATTGTGTCGGTTGGAAAACCATAGTTAAGATGTGTGATGACATCGATTGGATATTTGTCCAACGCTTTCAAAAACGCTGTCGTGTTGCGGTTGAGGCGTTCTTTGCTTGGACGGAATGGATTCCCAAAGTTGTTTGCCCAACAAAGCAAAGCCTTATCTTTCATGGAACTTGTGTGCACACACTTATGATATCCCATCAAAAGGATGTCCAAAAATTCATAGTCCTCTTCTTTCACATCCACTTCACCATCAAGTGAGATGATGTTTGCCTCCACACCCAAAAGGATGTCCACACCCGTGATTTCTTTAGCGTTCAAGATGTCCTCTTGAAGTTGAGGAATTTGCCTGCGCCTGATTCCAAAAAATTCATGATTAAACCCATGATCTGTGATGGCAATTTGCTTCAAACCCTTGTCTGCAGCAACAGATGCATTCTCCAAAACAGAACCTTTCCCGTGGTTATGGCGAGAATATGTGGTGTGAGTGTGATAGTCTCCATATAAAAGCATCTAAAAACTCCTCCTTTTCACCGCAAAAGTTGTCCATTATGCAAAATTTACGGCTTAAATTCCAAAAATCCTTAATATTTTCCGAAATGCGCTTTTTTCATTGAGTGACAAATTATATTAACTGCATTAAGTCAAAAATTGTCACTAATTTTCTACACTCCTATTTTATCATTTTTATGTCTTTTTTACAAACAATTAAACCTTTTCATTTAAAATTATGGTGAATGGTCCTGCATTTGTCTGAGAAATTTTCATGTCTGCTCCAAAAACGCCCAACTTGACAGAAATTTTATATTCCTCTCTCATCATATCCGCCAATTTGAGATACAGTCTTTCTGCACGCTCTGCCTTTTCCGCGCTCACAAAACTTGGTCTGTTTCCGTGTGAGCAATCGCCAGCCAATGTGAATTGTGACACAAGCAAAATTTCACCGCCAACATCTTTCACTGAAAGATTTGTCCTGCCATTTTCGTCAGGAAAAATTCGCAGAAGTGGAATTTTTTTGCAAAACCAATCAAGTTTGTTTTCATCATCTCCTGCCTCAACGCAGAAAAACACCACCAGACCTTGTCCAATTTCTGAAACAAGTTCCCCCGAAACCATAAGTTTTGCATTGTCCACAACTTGAATGACCGCTTTCATTTCTCCGCCCCTTTGAATTTTAAATTATTAAATCTGAAACATAATGTTCTTGTGTGCAAGTTTTTAAGTGTAGTCTTTGTGTGCAAGTTTTTAAGTGCATGTTTTTGAGTACACATAAAAAGTTTTAGCCCGAATTTTTAAGCACAATGATTTCTCTTTTTGCAAAAACACCAACACTTCTAAGTTCTTTTTCCAAAAATTCCACCAACTTCAACACATCTTCACTTGTTGCCTTGCCTTTGTTTATGATGAACCCAGCGTGTTTTTCCGAAATTTCTGCTCCATTCATTTTAACACCTTTAAGCCCCATATTGTCAATTATTTTTGCTGGATGAATTGGATTTTTTCTCTGCACAACTTTAAACACACTTCCAAGCGAGGCATATTCGCAAGGTTGTGTTTTCCGTTTCAAATCAAAATATTTTTTCATTTTTTCTTCAATTTTTTCGGTTTTTTCTCGAAAAAGCGCAAGTTTGACGCTTAAAATTACACAATTTTCAAGATTTGAGTTGCGATATTCAAAACAAAGTTCGTCTTTTTTCAGCCGTCTGATTTTTTTCGCACAAAGCACCGCAATTTCATCCACAAATTCGCAAATCTCATGCCCAAAGCAACCACCATTCATCTTCACAAGTCCGCCAAGACTTGCTGGAATGCCATAACTCCACTCAAGCCCAGAAAGTCCCAGCTTCGCAAGTTTTTGATTTAAAACAAAAAGATTCGCTCCAGCGCCCACCCAAACATAGCATTTTTCAACTCCATTGTCATCTTTTGTTTCTATGTATTGTGTGATAAGGTCTTTTTGTCCACGAAGTTTCTCATTATTCTCTTTGTGGCACACTCTGATTTTGTCTATGTGACGCAGTGAAATCAAAACGCCATCATATCCAGTGTCATCAAACAAAACATTGCTACCATTGCCCAAAATGAAAAATTTAAATCCATTTTCTTCACAAATTTGCAAAATTTTGGCAATTTCAAGATAATTTTTGGGGAAAACGACAATTTTTCCAACACCACCCGTTCTCATGGTGGAAAAATTTTTTAACTGGACATTTGTCTGAATGTCATAATCCTTAAATAAATTCCAATAAAATTTTTCACTACAATTTTCACCACAATCAGTTTTTTCCATATTCTAAATATATGAATTTGACATATAAAACGACCAAATGCAATGTTGACTTTTGCTTTTTACAACAGGAAGAATCTGTTCGATTAAATATAAAATCACCCAATCATTTGACAAAAATTTCAAACTTATGATACACTTTAAAGAAAGGGAGGAAAAATGAAAACAAAACTTTTGAGCGCAATTTTTGCTGTTGCTCTTTGTGCACCTGTGATGTTCCTGGCAACAGCTTGCGATGATGGGCAACCAACCATCTCCGACATTGTTGTGAACCAAAGTGCTGTGAGAACAGTCTTTATGGAGGGAGATGATTTCACAAACAATTTTCAATCGCAAGAAATGGTTGTCAAGCAACTTCTTTCAAATGAAGAAGAACAATTGCTTGAATCAAATGAATACACCGTTGACATCAGCCAAGTTGACGCAGAAAATGCTGGCGAATATGACATAACAATCACATTTGAAGATTTCGTAAAAACAATTAAAATTGAAATCAAAAATCCCGCCGATTTTGTGGCATGGACTTTGGAAACTGCCCAAATAAAAGCAGAACAATTGGAAATTTCAAGTGTTTGTCTTTCTGGAGATGGGGTTGTTCAATACATAAACAACAACGAATCCTATCTTTCCTATTCAACAAACAATTCAGTCACAAGCTACACAATGTTCACTGATGGAACATATTATTTTTTCACTCAAGGGAATGAACCAGATACTTTTAAATATAAAACCATGTCATTTGAAGAATTTATGTCTTCCATGGGGATTGAAACTGAAGACATCTCCAACTTTTCCAAAACATTCTATGCATCACAAATTGAAAGCATTTTCTCAACAATGGGCGAAATCACTTCTGCAAACGTTGATGAAAACAACTCTCTCACATTCTTTTTCAATGATGGAAACAATGGCATTGTGATTGACCTTGGCTCCATGAATATCACAAACATACTTTGGGACAGCACAGGCACAGTCAACACAACCATCACTTTCAATGAAGAATACACTCTCCCAGAAATTCCAACCGATGTCGAGTGGGAACAGTTGCAATAAAATTAAATTATCCACACGTTAACTTTTAAAATCAAAATAGCGACACAAAATTAACAATTATTAAATGATAGACACTAAAAGCCAATAAACACAACAATAAAAATAGAAAAAATAAACAATAAAAAAATTCCCAAATTTCGGGAATTTTTTTAATGAATTTATTTTCTTTTAAATTAAAGGCAATAACCTTTTGCTAAATTTAAGATGAATTGTCTTTTTTCAGCATTAAGGCATTAAAGGTCAATTCACATTAGACAAGGTTTCGCTCCTTACACCAATTCAACAATTGCCATGTCTGCAGCATCGCCACGACGCTTGCCAAGTTTGATTATGCGAGTGTAGCCACCACCCTGACCTGACTGTTTTGCGCGTTCTGCATATTTTGGTGCATAGACATTGAAAATCTTTTCAAGAAGTGGGTGTTTGATTCCCTCAATGCGTGCTTTGAAAGCCTCAATTGATTCTTTTGGCTTTCTCTGCTCTTGCAAATCATAAACATAACCCATGATTTTCTTTCTTGCAGCAAGTTTCTTTGTGCCATCGTTGAGAACTTCTTTCTTAACTTTCTTTCCATCAGCGCCTTTGATTTCTTTGACAACTTTCACGGTGTCTTCATATGTGTTGATGGCGAGAGTTATGATTTTCTCAGCAATTCTTGCTGTTGACTTTGCCTTTGCAAGAGTTGTTTCAAGTTTTCCATTCCACAGGAATGTTGAAACTTGACCGCGAAGCATTGCATTTCTTTCTTTTGAAGGTCTGCCTAATTTATCGTTAGCCATAACTTTTCTCCTTTTGGGGTTGTTGACCCCTTTTTATTTTTTTCTTTAAAATTTCTCAAAGCCATTGGCTCTTATTCTTCGTCTTTGCGAAGTGAGAAACCATAACTTTCAAGTTTTTGAATCACCTCTTCAACCGACTTAGCACCAAGGTTGCGCACTTTAAACATGTCACTCTTAGATTTTTTAAGAAGGTCTTGAATGGTGTTGATGCCTGCTCTCTTCAAGCAGTTGTATGAACGAACTGAAAGATCCATTTCTTCAATAGGAAGTTCCATAAGTTTCACTTGTTTGTCTTCTTCTTTGGAAACAAGAATGTTCATGTCACTCATTTCAGAGCAAAGTTCAATGAACAAATTGACATGCTCGTTGATGATTTTTCCTGCAAGGCTGACAATTTCTCTTGCGGAAGTTGTTCCGTTTGTTGTCACTTCCAAAGTCAATTTATCATAGTCGATGCTTTGTCCAACACGAGTTGCATCAACGCTGAAGTTGACTTTCTTGACAGGTGAGAAGATGCTGTCCATTGCAATGAAATCAATGTTGTCATATTTGTTTTTGTTTTCATCGCTTGAAACATATCCTCTTCCGTTGCCAATCATCAAGTCCATATCCAAAACTGCGCCATCATCCATTGTGCAGATGTGAAGGTCTGGATTCAAGATTTGAACTTGGTCGTTTGGTTCGAAATCTCTTGCTGTCACTTCACCAGCACCATTTTTTCTGAGTTTCAAATATGTGATGAAGTTTTTGTCTTGATTTGTGCATTTAACTGCAAGTCCTTTCAAGTTGAGCACGATGTCAACCACATCTTCTGTCACACCACGGATTGTTGAAAATTCGTGAGCAACGCCTGCAATTCTGAAAGCAATGACAGCTGAGCCAGGAAGTGATGAAAGAAGAGTTCTTCTCATGCAATTTCCAAGTGTGACGCCATAGCCTTTTTCAAGTGGTTCAACCACAAATCTTGCAAAATTGCCACCATTTGTCTCTTCACAAGTGATTTTTGGTTTTTCCATTTCCATCATAATTTCATATCCCCCTATTATTATCTCGAATAGAATTCAACAATCAGTTGTTCGTTGATGTCGCTGTCAATGTCTTCTCTTTCAGGAAGAGCAAGAATTTTTCCTGTGAGTGTTTCGCTGTCAAATTCCAACCATTTTGGCATAACGATTTTCATGCCTTTCAATTGTTTGAACATCTCAAGGTCTTGCTTGTTGTCTTTCACTGTGATGACATCTCCAACCTTAACTCTGTATGAAGCAATTGAAACACGCTTTCCATTCACACAGATGTGTCCATGGTTGACAATCTGACGGCACTCTGCTCTTGAAGCACCAATTCCCATACGGTAGATGACATTGTCAAGTCTTCTTTCGATGAGTGAAAGCATTGTTGGTCCTGTTGCGCCTTTTGCTTTTGCAGCCTCATCATAATATTTGCTGAATTGTTTTTCCAAGATGCCGTACATTCTTTTAACTTTTTGTTTTTCACGAAGTTGGAGTCCATATTCTGTGACTCTCTTTCGAGATGCACCGTGTTGTCCAGGGATGACAGGTCTTCTTTCCATTGCACACTTTTTGGTTGTGCATCTTTCGCCTTTAAGGAAAAGTTTGCGCCCCTCTCTTCGACACTGACGGCAATCTGGTTCGATTGTTCTTGCCATATTTTTCTCTCCTTTTAAACTCTTCTTCTCTTAGGAGGTCTGCAACCGTTGTGTGCGATTGGAGAAACATCCTTGATGAGTGTGACCGTGAAACCAAGTGTTGAAAGGCAACGGATTGCGCTTTCTCTGCCGTTTCCTGGCCCTTTAACATAAACTTCAACAGTTCTCATTCCGTTGTCAAGCGCCACCTTTCCTGCTTGTTCAACGCAAGTTTGAGCAGCAAATGGTGTGCTTTTCTTTGAGCCTTTAAGCCCAAGTCTTCCAGATGAGCATGAAGAAATAACATTGCCCTGCATATCTGTGAAGACAATGATGTTGTTGTTGAAAGAGGTTGTGATGTGGACTTGTCCTTTTTCAACATTTCTTGAAACTCTTTTTCTTGTTTTTACAGTTTTCTTTTTTCCTGATTTTACGTTTGCCATATTCCTACCTCTTACTTACCTTTCTTAGAGCTTCCGCTGACAATTCTCTTTGGACCTTTTCTTGTTCTTGCATTGTTCTTTGTGCTTTGTCCACGAACCGGAAGTCCTTTTCTGTGACGAATGCCACGATAGCACCCAATTTCATTGAGTTTTTTGATGTTCATGCTCACTTTTGATTTAAGTTCACCTTCCACAATCAAATTGTGTTCAATATAGTTTCTCAGTTTTGCAACCTGGTCTTCTGTGAGGTCTTTGACGCGGATGTCCATGGAAATTCCTGTCTCTTTGCAGATGTCACGAGAAGTTTTTGGTCCAATTCCGTAGATGTATGTCAAACCATATTCCAATCTTTTGTCTCTTGGAAGGTCAACACCAGCAATTCTTGCCATATTGTTTTTTCTCCTTTTTGGGTTTATGCCCGTTTTGTTTTGATTTTGTTTTTTGTTGCAAGCACGATGGATTTATGCTTTGCAAATTTCTTTTAAGTCTCAGCCTTGTGTTTGTTTATGTTTCTTGCTCTTTGAGCAGATGACCATAACCTTTCCATCTCTTTTGATGACTTTACATTTGTCACACATAGGTTTGACTGATGCTCTGACTTTCATAATCCTCTCCTTTTTAACCCTTCTCTCTCCAAGTTATTCTTCCTTTTGAGAGGTCATATGGGCTCATTTCAATTTTAACTTTGTCGCCTTCAATGATTCTGATGAAGTTTTGTCTGAGTTTTCCAGAGATGTATGCCGTGATGACATGACCATTTGAAAGTGTCACTTTGAATGTCATGCTTGGCAAAACTTCCGTCACAACTCCTTCAAATTCAATTACATCTTGTTTTGACATAAAAGGCTCCTTTCTTTCAAAAATTTTCTTACAGCCGCATTGACGTTTTCTTGCCCAGATTTAAGTTTTTCTTCATCAAACTTTTCTTTTGAAGCCTTCTGGACATGTTTAAGGCTCTTTTTCTTCGGTTTTGTGATTTTCAGTCGATGTCCGTCAATCAAATAGCAAAATTTTCCATCAACAGAGAGCACCACAAAAAATTGATTTTTTTCTTTTCCAGCAGTGGCAATCACCACATCACCTGTTTGCAAATTCATCATCTTTCTCCAAAGTCAAAATTTCCAAACCTTGTCTTGTGAAAAGAACGGTGTTTTCATAGTGTGCGGATGGTTTTTCGTCTCGAGTGACAATTCCCCATCCATCTCTAAGCATGCCAATCTCTTTCTTTCCTGCATTAATCATAGGTTCAATTGCAAGCACAGCATTTTCAGTGATGATTGGTCCATCAGTTGGTTTGCCATAGTTCAGCACTGATGGGGGCTCATGCATTTTCTTGCCTATTCCATGTCCCGAAAGTTCACGGACAACCGAAAATCCGTTGCTTTCTGCGTGAGTCTGAATGGCATTTGAAAGTTTGCCCAAGCGGTCGCCAATTCTGAGGTTTTCAATTCCTTTGAAGAAGCACTCTTTGGTCACCCTCATAAGTTTTTCCTTTTCAGGACTCACCTTTCCGACAGGATAGGTTCTGGCAGCGTCTCCGTGATAGCCCTTATATGCCACCACAAGGTCAACGCTGACAATGTCGCCTTCTTTCAAAACGATGTCTTTTCTTGGAATTCCATGCACCACCATGTCATTCACAGAGATGCAAGTTGCAGCCGGAAATCCTTCATATCCAAGGCACGCAGGCGACCCACCACTTTCAATTATAAACTTTTCAATGGATTTGTCAAGATCATAAGTCGAAACTCCCGGCTTTATCAACGTTTTGGCATAAATCAAAGCGTCGCGCGTAAGCTGGCAAGCTTTTTTGATTAAGACAATTTCCGCAGGTGTTTTTGAAATCACTTCATTTTTCCTTTTAAAAAGTCTTTCACAGGTTTGTATGTGTCTTCAGGGTCATCTTGACTTGAAATCACAAACAACCTATCAGCGTAGAAGTCTATGAGTGGTGTCGTTTGTTTATCATACACTTCCAGACGAGTTTTGATTGCATCCAACTTATCGTCATCACGTTGGACAAGTTTTCCTCCACATTTTTCACAAGTGTCACTTGAATAGGTGGTTGTGCTGTAGATTGCTCCGCACCCCTTGCACACACGCCTTGAAAGCATACGGTTGATGCATTCTTCATATGGCAAGTCAATTTTAATCACCCAATCAACATTTGTGATTTCTTTGAGGGCTTCAGCTTGCTCGATTGAACGTGGAAAGCCGTCAAACATAACTCCCCTCTTGCAGTCAGGCTGACTGAGGCGTGCCTTCAAGATTTTGAGTGTGAGTTCAAGTGGAACAAGCAGACCTTTGTCCATATATTCCTTTGCCTCAAGCCCCAATTTTTCTTTTTTGGCAATTAACTCTCGAAACAAATCTCCTGTTGAAATTGGCACGAGTCCAAAATCGCGATTGATTTTTTTTGCAAGAGTCCCTTTTCCACTTCCTTGTGGTCCAATGAGAAGTATGTTCATTTTCCCTCCTTGTGTGGTGTGATGAATTGTTTTCAAACCCTCATCAAAAGGTTCAGCGTTGTTGCACATTCTTTTTTTTGTTTAACGACCAAAAAGAAGGTCTCGAACATCACAAATTTGTGTCGTTCACATAATTTTAACATAAATTTCAAGAAAATTCAATAGACTTTCCGAAATTTATGATTACTTGTCCGAGTGAGACAAGCCATAAGCCCTCTCACTCAGTTAAGAAATCCTTTATAGTTTCGCATCAGCATCTGTGCTTCCAAACTCTTGTCAAATTCCAAAGCAACCGAAACAATGATCATAAGCCCTGTTGTTGAGAATGCATTGATCAGCGATGCAAGCGTCAAATCGTCAATTGCCTTAAATGCCAAAGATGGAATGAGTGCAATGAATGCAAGGAACACTGCACCAAACAGCGTGATTCTTCGAGAAATCTTTTTCAGATAGTCCGAAGTCGATTTCCCCGGTCTTATTCCCGGAATGAAACCACCCTGCTGTTGAAGCCTTCTTGAGATGTCGTCTGTGTCGAATGTAATTTGTGCATAGAAAAATGCAAATGCAAAAATCAAAATTGCAAGCAGAACGATGTAAACCCAAGAACTTGTGCCCATATAGGTTTGATACCACTGCATAGCGCTTGAATCTGGCCAGAAAATGCTCATGACGAGTTGTGGAAGTGTCAAAAGTGAAGTTGCAAAGATGATTGGCATAACGCCAGAAGCATTCAATTTGATTGGAATGAATGTGTCTTGACCACCATACATCTTTCTTCCCTTGATTTGTTTGGCATATTTCACACCAACGCGTCTTTCAGAACTGTCGATGAAGACAATAAGACCAAAAATCAACACAAGTGCAACGATGTAGATGATGATCATCCAAAGATTTTCAATATTTTTGCCTACTTGAGAAATTGCATCTGAAATTCCTTGTGCAGAAGATGAGATGATTCCCACAAAGATGAGGAGGCTCATTCCGTTTCCAATTCCAACTTGTGTGATTTTTTCACCAAGCCAAACAGTGAACATTCCACCAGCAGTCAAAATCAGCACAATTCCTGTGGCAATAAGCCATGTTGGAAGTGACAAGATGTCTGTGTTGATGTATTCTTGGAAAGAGACCACAATTCCAATTGCCTGTGCAAGTGCCAAAACAAGTGCACAAATTCGAGTGTAGAACTGAATTTTTCTTCTTCCATCTTCACCTTGCTTTGAAAGTCTTTCAAGAGATGGAATTGCAACTGTCAAAAGTTGAATGACAATTGAGGCAGTGATGTATGGCGAGACGCCAAGTGCCAAAATTGAACCATTTGACAACGCATCACCAGACAACATATTCATAAGTGAGAAAAATGTTGTGCCTTCAGTTTCAGACTGCATTGCCTCAGACAAGTCAAAGCCCGGGCAAACAAGCGCGCATCCAACTCTGAACAAAATCAAAAGACCAAGAGTGATGAGGATTTTCTTTCTCAAGTCTTTAACTTTAAAAGCGTTTACGAGAGTTTTAAACATGATTTACTCCTCTGGGATAAATTTTCCACCTGCTTTTTCAATTTTCTCAATCGCAGATTTTGTGGCTTTTGCGCCATGAATGGTGAGAGGTTTTGTGAGATTTCCATTCCCCAAAACTTTCAAGCCATATGGTTGTCTTTTGCCAATCACTCTTGTTTCATACAAAAGTTCTTCTGTGATTTCTGTGTTAGGTTCAAAAATTTCAAGGTCTCCAACATTGACTGTTGAATAAACTTTGCGATAGTTAAAGTTGTTAAATCCGCGAATTGGGATTTTTCTGATCATTGGGATGTTTCCACCCTCAAAACCTGCTTTAACTCCGCCACCGCTTCTTGCGTTTTGTCCTTTGTGACCTTTTCCAGAAGTTTTGCCAATTCCAGAGCCGATTCCACGACCAACTCTCACTTTCTTTGTGGTTGAACCTTGCGCTGGTTTAAGATTTTCCAATTTCATATGTCACCTCACTCTTCAACCACTTCAACGAGGTGTGCCACATGGTGCAAACTTCCGCGAACACTCTCGTTGTCTGGCAGGATTCTTGTTTGATTAAGTTTCTTAAAGCCAAGAGCCTCAAGGATTTTCATTTGGTTTTTGTTATATCCAATTGCACTCCTAACCCAAGTCACTTTCAATTGTTTTTCTTTTTTCATATTGCCCTCCGATTAAATTTCCTCAGGCTTTTTGCCACGACGAGCAGCAATTTCCTCTCTTGTTTTGAGAGAAAGAAGCCCATTCAAAGTTGCTCTGACAACGTTGATTCTGTTGGTTGAGCCATGAATTTTTGTCACGATGTTTTTCACACCAGCAACTTCCAAAACCGCTCTGGCAGCACCACCGGCAATCACACCATGACCAACAGGCGCTGGCATCATGAGAATGCTTGTTGTGCTGTATTTTCCAACAGTTTCGTGAGGAATTGTTCCGTCAACAATGGAAACCGCTTTCATGTTTTTCTTTGCAACAACAGTTGCTTTGTCGATTGCGTTTGGAACTTCGTTGGCTTTTCCCATTCCCATTCCAACATTTCCTTTGCCGTCACCAATGACAACAAGTGCAGAAAAACGCATTGTTCGTCCACCTTTGACAACCTTGTTGACTCTGCGGACATGAACAAGTCTTTTGTCAAGACCGTCATCAATCTTGACAGGTCTTTCACGACGAGCGCCTTGACCTTCTCTTTTCTTCTTAATTTCTTCAGCCATTGCTTCCTCCTAAAACTTCAGCCCTGATGCTCTTGCACCATCGGCAACTGCTTGAACTCGACCTGTATAGAGGTAGCCTCCTCTGTCGAAAACAACTTCAGTGATTTTCTTCTGCACAGCGCGCTTTCCAACTGTTTCACCAACAATTCTTGCAGCTTCTGTTTTGGTTTTTCCTTTGATGGCATCTGCAACTTCTTTGTCAAGTGTGGAAGCAGAAACAAGTGTGATTCCCTTAGAATCGTCAATAATTTGTGCATAGATGTTTGACAAACTGCGATACACAGAAAGTCTTGGTCTTTCAGATGTTCCGTTCAAGTTTTTTCTGACTCTTTTATGACGCACAACTCTGTCTTTGTTTTTATCTCTAACAGTGATCATTTAACTTCCTCCTACTTCTTACCTTTTGCAGTCTTACCAACTTTTCTAACCAAACGTTCACCGTCCACATGGATGCCATATCCGTGATATGGTTCATATGGTCTCTTTGATCTGATGATTGCGCAGAACTGTCCGACTTTTTGTTTGTCAATTCCAGAAACAACAATTTCTGTTGCTGATGGACATGACACTTTGAGGTCTGATGGAATTTCAACTTCGATTGGATGAGAATATCCCAAGCCCATCACAAGTTTGTTTCCATTCACTTGAGCTTTATAACCAACACCGGCAACAACAAGTTTCTTTTCCCAGCCTTTTGTGACTCCGACAACCATGTTGTTTGCAAGTGCTCTTGCAAGCCCTTGTTTTGCATTGTATGCTTCGTTTGAATATGTGAAGTGAAGTTCGCCATCTTTAACTTCGGTTTTGACGTTTTTGTCAACAACTTCACTTAGTGTCCCTTTTGGACCAGTTATTGTGACAACATCGCCGTTTCTTTCGAATGTGACGCCCGCTTCAAGTTTGATTGGTTTGTTTCCTATTCTTGACATATCAGCCTCCTCACCACACATAAGCGAGAACTTCGCCACCAACATTCAAGCTTCTTGCAACTTTGTCTGTCACAATACCTTTGTTTGTTGAGATGATGGCAATTCCAAGCCCGCTGATGACTTTTGGAAGTTTGTCTTTTTCAGAATAGATTCTAAGACCTGGCTTTGAAATTCTTCTGAGCCCTTGGATGACACTTTGTCCATCTTCATCATATTTGATTGTGATTTCGATGTTTTTGAATTTTCCAGCGTCCACAAGTTTATATTCTGAAATGTATCCCTCTTCCAAAAGGATTTTTGTGATTTCTAATTTTTCTTTTGATGCAGGAATTTCAACAGTCTTGTGCTTAGCCGCAATGGCATTGCGAAGACGAGTCAACATATCTGCGATTGGATCTGTTACGAACATATTTCCCCTCCTTACCAACTTGACTTTTTCACGCCAGGGATTTCCCCGCGGTTAGCCATTTCTCTGAAACAAATTCTGCAAATGCCATACTTCTTAAGCACTGCGTGAGGTCTGCCACAGATTGAGCAACGAGTATATGCCCTTGATTTATATTTTGGTGTTCTTTTTTGTTTTGCAATTAATGATTTCTTTGCCATAAATCGTTCCTCCTATCTGGCGAAAGGCAAGCCAAGTGCCTTCAAAAGTGCTTTCGCCTCTGCATCAGTTTTTGCAGTGGTGATGAAAGACACATCAAGTCCTCTGATTTTTTCCACTTTGTCATATGAAATTTCTGGGAAAATGAGTTGTTCCTTGATGCCCATGGAATAGTTTCCTCTGCCATCAAAAGATTTGTCTGAAATTCCTCTGAAGTCTCTCACTCTTGGCAATGCAATTGCTGTGAGTCTGTCAAAGAATTCATACATTCTTGTTCCACGAAGTGTCACCTTTGCACCAATTTTCATACCTGCTCTAACTTTGAAGTTTGAGATGGCTTTCTTTGCTTTTGTTGTGACCGGTTTTTGTCCTGCAATCAATCCAAGTTCTTCAACTGCTGTGTTGAAACTCTTTGAATTGTCTTTGACATCTCCAAGGCCCATGTTAAGCACAATTTTGACAAGTTTTGGAACTTCGTTGATGTTTTTATATCCAAATTCTTTGATAAGTGCTGGAACAATTTCTTCTCTATATCTCTTTAAAGTTTGGTTTTGTTCTTTCATTTTCCACCACCTTACGCTTTCTTAGAAACTTGCTTTGTCGACTTTTGTGTTTTTTCTGCTTTCTCTGTGCTTTCTTTCTTCACAGCGGAAGCCTTTGTTGTTGCAGATTTCTTTTCTGCTGTTTTTGTTTCAACCTTTTTTTCTGCTGGTGCAGTTTTGGTTGTCTTTGGAGCAGTTTTCTTCTCTGCTTTTGCAGCCTCTTTTGTTTCCTTAACTGCTTTCACAGGAGTTTCTGCCTTTGTTGATTTTTTGTTTTCTTTCTTTGTTGCTTTGACATATTCTTTGTCCAAAGATACGCCACATTTGCAAACGCGAACTTTTTTGCCATCAATCACTTTGTGATGAATTCTTGTTGCTTTTCCGCAAGATGGACAAACAACCATAACATTTGAGGCATCAATTGGAGCGTTCTTCTTGATGATTCCGCTCTTTTCCTGTTGATTTCTTGCTTTTTTGTGTTTTGTGACGATGTTGATTCCTTCCACCAAAACTCTGTTATCCTCAGGGAAAACTTCTTGCACTTTGCCAGTTTTTCCTTTGTCTTTTCCAGCGATAACCACAACATTGTCGCCTTTTTTAACTGTCATTTTCATCGAACGTTCTCCTTTTAAATAACTTCTGGTGCGAGAGAAATGATTTTCATGTATCCTTTGTCACGAAGTTCTCTTGCAATTGGTCCAAACACACGAGTGCCTTTAGGCTGTTTTTGATTGTCGATGATGACTGCTGCATTATCGTCAAAACGAATGTGTGAACCATCAGGTCTGTTCAAACCCTTTGTTGTTCTCACAATGACTGCTTTCACAACATCACCTTTCTTCACACTGCCACCAGGAATGGCTTTCTTGACAGAAGCCACAATGATGTCGCCAATGTTGCCGCTTCTTCTGAAAGAACCGCCAAGCACGCGAATGCACATAATTTCCTTAGCACCTGTGTTGTCAGCAACTTTAAGTCTTGTTTGAGGTTGTACCATAATTCACACCTTCCTTATTCAGCCTTTTCAACGATTTTAACAACTCTGAAGCGTTTTTCTTTTGAAAGTGGACGAGTTTCCATCAATTGAACAACATCGCCAACTCCGCATTCATTGTTTTCGTCGTGTGCCTTGAATTTTCTTGATTTTTGTACGACTTTTTTATAAAGTGGGTCCTTAACTCTGTAAGTGACCTTAACAACGATGGTTTTGTTCATCGTGCCGGCTTTTTCAACAACACCTTGGATGGTGTTTCTCATATTTCTACTTTCCATCGTTGTTTCCTCCATTAGATTTTTCTCTTATTGCAGTTTGCACGCGGGCAATTTCTCTTCTGACATTTCTGATTTCAAGAGGGTTTGCCAAGTTTCTTGTTGCGTGTGAAAAACGAAGATTAAAGAGTTCGTTTTTCAATTCTTTAAGTCTCGCGTCAAGTTGTGCAAGTGACAAAGTTTTGATTTCTTCATTCTTCATTCTTCTCACCACCTTCTTCTGTTGCAGTTTCCTTCTTCACGAATTTGGTCTTGCAAGGAAGTTTGTGTCCAGCAAGTCTAAGTGCCTCTCTTGCAACTTCTTCCGAAACGCCTTCAATTTCAAAAAGCACTCTGCCTGGTTTGACAACTGCAACCCAAAATTCTGGGTTTCCCTTTCCTGAACCCATACGAGTTTCAGCAGGTTTTTTGGTGACAGGTTTGTCAGGGAAAATCTTGATCCAAACCTTTCCACCTCTTTTGATGTATCGAGTCAGTGCAATACGAGCAGCCTCGATTTGATTAGATTTAATCCAGCAAGGTTCGCATGCAATGATGCCAAATGTGCCGTATGCAAGAGTGTTGCCTCTTGTTGCCTTTCCGGTCATTCTGCCACGCATAACCTTTCTTCTTTTAACTCTTTTAGGCATTAACATTATTCTTGTCCTCCTTTGTTTGCAGGATTTTTAGACAGAATTTCGCCCTTATAGATCCAGCACTTGATGCCAAGTTTGCCATAGTTTGTGTATGCAGCAGTTTCTGCATAGTCGATGTCAGCACGCAGAGTGTGAAGTGGAAGAGAACCTTCCATATATTTTTCAGTTCTGCCCATAGTGTTTGCACCATCAATAACACCGCTCACTTGCACTTTGCAACCTTTTGCGCCAGCTTTCATAACTCTTTGAAGTGCTTGTTTCAAAGCTCTTCTCCAAGCAATACGCTTTTCAAGTTGTTGAGCAATTGACTCTGCAACAAGGTGCGCGTCAAGGTCTGGTTTCTTGACTTCTTTGACATTAAGCACAAGGTTTTTGACAGGTCTGACAATTTTGCCAAGTTCTTTCTTAATTTGTTCAATTCCAGCACCTTTTGTGCCGATGATCATTCCAGGTTTTCCTGTGAAAATGTCAATTTCAAGTTTGTTTTCTGTCCTCTTGATTTCCACTTTGGAAATTCCAGCATTTGCATGTTTTTTTGCAAAGAATTCTCTGATGTCATGGTCTTCTTTAAGGTTTGCGGCAAAATCTTTCTTGCCAGCATACCATGTTGACTGCCAATCTTTATTTATTCCGATTCTAAGTCCATATGGATTAACTTTCTGCCCCATTATTTTGCCTCCTTCAACTCATCCAATATCACTGTGATATGACAAGTTCTTTTTAAAACTCTGTTGTCAACTCTGCCTCTGCCACGGAATTTCACGCGTCTCATCATTGGACCAGGAGTTGAATAACATTCTGCAACATAGAGGTTGTCTGCTGAAAGACCTTTGTTGTTCTCAGCGTTTGCAATTGCACTTTTGAGAACTTTAAGGCTTTCTGCTGCGCCAGCTTGTGGCATATATTGAAGCGTTGCCACAGCCTCGTCAACTTTCTTTCCTCTGATGTTGTCAAGCACAATTCTAACCTTTGAAGAACTCATGCGAATTCCAGTAGCCTTTGCATAAGGACGTTTATCTTTGTTTGCGGCTCTTTTTTCCGCTTTTTGTCTGATTCTTGTTGCCATATTTCACCTCATTTCCTTTTTGCGGCTTGTTTTTGTCCCGCATGACCTTTGAAGGTTCTTGTCAAAGAGAATTCGCCAAGTTTATGACCAACCATGTCTGCAGTCACATAGACAGGAATGTGTTTCTTTCCATTGTGAACAGCAAATGTGAAGCCAATGAATTCTGGATAGATGGTTGACCTTCTTGACCAAGTCTTGATTGGTTTCTTAACGCCACTTTCAGCCATTTCGTTGACTTTTTTCATAAGTTTTGGGCTGACATAAGGCTTTTTCATTTCTTTTCTCATTTATAGAGCCTCCTAATTCACTCTCTTAACCATCAAACGGTTAGATTTGTTTTTCTTCTTTCTGGTCTTAAGTCCAAGTGCAGGTTTACCCCAAGGAGTTTGAGGTGAAGCCATACCAACAGGACTCTTTCCTTCACCACCGCCGTGTGGGTGGTCATTAGGGTTCATAACAACACCACGAACGGTTGGACGAACACCCATATGTCTCTTTCTTCCAGCCTTGCCAAGAGAAACAAGTTCGTGGTCAAGGTTTCCAACAGTGCCAAGTGTTGCACGGCAAGCAAGCAAAACTTTTCTCATTTCACCTGAAGGAAGTTTGAGTGTTGCATACTTTCCTTCTTTTGCCATAAGTTGAATTTCAGCACCAGCAGCACGGCCAAGTTGTCCGCCTTTCTTTGGTTCAAGTTCGATGTTGTGAATAAGTGAACCAACTGGAATGTCTAAAAGTGGAAGGTTGTTTCCCACTTTGATTTCAACGCCACTTCCGCTCATCAAGATGTCGCCAACTTTAAGTCCAACAGGAGCGATGATGTATCTCTTTTCGCCATCTTTATATGACAAAAGAGCGATGTATGCTGTGCGGTTTGGGTCATATTCAATTGCAACAACTTTTGCTGGAACGCCGTCCTTGTTGCGTTTGAAATCGATGATACGATATTTCTTGCGGTTTCCACCGCCTTTGTGACGAACTGTCACTTTTCCTGAGTTGTTTCTTCCGGCATGTTTGTTTTTGACAGCCAAAAGAGATTTTTCAGGTTCTTTCTTTGTCAACTCTTCGGTGGAAAGTTTGGAATAGAATCTTCTTCCTGCCGAAGTTGGATTACTCTTCAAAATAGCCATTTTCTTCTTCCTCCACCTTATGACAGACTTTCAAAGAACGCGATTGGCTTTGATTTTTCAGTCAATGTGACAACTGCTTTTTTATAGTCACTTGTTCTGCCAACCGTTCTTCCCTGTTTTGTGTTTTGAGATTTTTTGTGCCCTTTCATGATGAGGGTGTTAACTTTTGCCACTTCAACATTAAACATTTTTTCAACTGCTTGTGCAATTTGAACTTTGTTTGCATTTTTGTTGACAACAAAACTGTAGATTTTGTTTTGAATGCCACCATAACTTTTTTCGGTGAGAAGTGGTTTGATGATGATTTCATTTGCTTCCATTATTCCGCTGCCTCCTGTAAGTATTTGATTGCATCTTGTGTCAAAACAATGTTCTTGTTTGCAACAACATCATAAGTGTTCAAAAGTTCGATGTTGACTGTGCTCAAGTTTGGAATGTTTCTGCTTGCTTTGATTTCAGCATCGGCGTTGTTTGAACCAACAACCAAAACACTGCCATCAAATTTGAATGCTTCAACAAATTTCTGAGCATCTTTTGTTTTTGCAGATGGAATGTCAAATTTGTCAAGCACTGTGATTTGTTTGTCTGCAAGTTTTTTGCTGAGTGCAGAAAGAAGCGCTGTTCTCTTTGCAACTTTGTTGACTTTCTTTGAGAAGTCTCTTGGTTTTGGAGCAAAAACAACTCCGCCACCTGTGAATTGTGGGCCTTTTGTGCTGCCCTGTCTTGCCCTACCTGTTCCTTTTTGTCTGTAAGGCTTTGCTGCATGACCTCGCACTTCACTTCTTGTCAATGTGCTTTTGTTGCCTTGTCTTTGATTGGCGTTATATGCAACCACAACTTCGTGAATGAGAGGTTCGTTATATTCAACACCGAAGATGTCATCATCAAGAGTGCAAGTGCCAACTTCTTCGGCTTTCATGTTGTAAACTTTAACCTTTGCCATTTCTTTTCTCCTTATTTAGCCTTAACCGACTGTCTGATGGTCAGGATTGAACCTTTGCTTCCAGGAACATTGCCTTTAATCAAAAGCAAGTTTCTTTCTGGATCGACTTTAACAATCTCCAAATTTTGAATGGTCACTCTTTCATTTCCATATTGTCCTGGCATGTGTTTGTTTTTGAACACGCGCGATGGAGAAGAGTTTGCACTCATTGAACCAACTTCTCTGTGCACAGGTCCGGTGCCGTGTGACATTTTAAGACGATGTTGATTCCATCTTTTGATGACGCCAGAGAAACCATGTCCTTTTGTGATTCCAATCACGTCAACTTTGTCTTTTTCTGAGAAGATGTCTGCCCTAACAACGGCGCCAACTTCCAAATCTCCGTCCAAAGCAAGTTCTCTGAGCACTTTGAAAGGTTCAACCTTTGCTTTGTCGAAAATTCCTTTTTGTGGTTTTGTGACATTCTTTTTCTTCTGGTCGAATGCACAAACAAGTGTGTCATATCCGTCCACTTCTTTTGTTTTCTTTTGAACAACTGTCATTGGACCAGCTTCAACAACAGTCACTGGAATAACCAAGCCGTCATCGGTGAAGACTTGTGTCATGCCAAGTTTTTTACCTAAAATCGCTTTCACTTCAAACCTCCTTACAGCTTGATGTTAATCTCAACACCGGCTGGAAGTTCAAGTTTCATAAGTGCGTCAACAGCCTTGCTTGTTGGATTATAGATGTCAATAAGTCTTTTGTGGGTTTTGCTTTCAAATTGTTCTCTCGAATCTTTATCTTTGTGTGGAGAACGAATCACTGTCACAACTTCTCTGTCAGTTGGAAGTGGAATTGGCCCTGAAACCTTTGCACCGTTCTTGGTGGCAGTGTCAATAATTCTCTTGCACGCTTCATCAATGAGGGTGTGTTCATAGGCTCTAAGTTTGATTCTCATTTTTTGTGTTGCCATTTTTTCTTAATATACCTCCTGCAATAAACTCTCCAAAATGTTGCATTTTCTTAAGCGGTGAAATATGTCCTCAAAAACAAGTTGTCCCCACAAACAGTTTTGTTTTCCCGAACACTACCCCGCGTGTGTCATGCTGTGTGACTTAAAAAAATGTCATTTTGGACGCCTCAGCTCGTTGACTGAGACTTGGTCCACACAAATTTTTTGCTCACTGCTTGATAAGTGGCAATAACCTTGTGTTTCGTCCCATTAATAACAGCACATTCATTATAGCATCCAAAACGACACTTGTCAACAATTTTTCAAAAGTTTTTTCAAGAATATGAAAAGATTTTTCTGAAAATTTAAAAGATTGCTCACTTCAACGCCATCCAACCAAAAAACCTCAACACCATCCCAACAAAAACCACATATAATATGTAATCATAAATAAATTAAATTTAAAATAATATAAAAGGACAATTAATTGATAATGCAATCAAGGGTTCTCAACCCTTTCTAAAAATAAACAACACATTCTTAGAATCTCATTCTTCAATAGGAGAGCCGCGACCGCGTCATGACCTGCACTTAAACTCGGCTTGCTTTTCGCAAGCGCTCGGAAGATGTTTGGTCATTCCTTTTCCCAAAAATTTAACAATTTTCGGGAACTCATTTTAATTTCGCGTTTTTAGAATGTGGCAATGCCACCGAAAACAAGCGAAAGGGCGATACTTTTGCCACAAGTGGCAAAATGAGCAAACAGCACAGTTTTCGCTATCTTCCGTGCATTCCCCCGCCTCCTCCGCCTCCACCGGAAGAGCCATGGAAACCTCCACCACCAAAACTTCTTCCGCCAGAAATGCCAGAGCCTCTTGCCATGTTGACCACACTCACTCTCATCATTGAATGACTTAAAGCAATTCCAAAAGCAGTGGCAGACTTGCCTCCATAGAATTCTGGATTTGAGACTTTCAAACTTGCAAATTTTGCTTCCATTTTCTTGGTGATTCCAAAAACATAGCAAAACGGTAAGATGTCAAAATAATAATTTGGATTTTCTTCAATCAGCGCTTCCAAGCGGTCAAGTTCAGCCGCCACCAAAAAGTTTTTAAAGCCCAAAATCTTTCCGCGGACTTTCATCTCTTGCTCGGAAAACGCTTTAAGCAAAAGCACCGCAAAATTTCCAAGCACAAAAATTGCCAAACAAACATACAAAAGTCCAAATGTGTCATAGACACTCATCATTGACATTGCCAGCGCAACAAGTGGCAAACCTCCAAACAGCCCACACCAAACAATCTTGAATCCAATCGGCATTGGAATATAAACCGCCACCAAAATTGCCACAACTGGAAAGAGCAGAATGAAAAACATCACTGCACTTGAAAAGCCCAAAACAATGTTCCAAATTATGAAAAGAAAGAGCGGGAGAATTGACAGCACATGAATGGCAATTCTCAGCGGTTTAAGTGTTTTCAACTTCGCTTTCTCGACATCATAGAGAGCCTTGACAGCCTTGTTCACTTTCGAACTTGCAATTTTGGTTTGAGACAAATCAACTGTTTCACCTTTTTCAAACAACGCGTCAAAATATGCTTTCTCAAGTTTTTTCGATTTTGCCAACTCGCTTTGCAATTCAACCTCAGGCAAATCTTTAAGTTTTGTGATTGAGATGTCGTCATCCACATTCTTGATGGAAACATAGCCTTGCCCTGCCCAATATATGACAAGCGAAGCAAAATCTTTCGCCTTGATTCTGCCCCGATATGCCCGCGCCACATCAAGTGGAGAATGGTCCTTTGGCGGATAGAACTCCACCGTGGTGACAACTACTTTTCCTTTTCGGTTTATGACAATCAAAACAACCATCGCCACCACAGCAATCACACAGAGCGCAAGCACAACAAAATAGAGCGGATTTGGCGTGTAGGAAGTGTTGAAATATCCGTCTGGCAAAATAAGTTGCATGGTCAGCCCTGTTTGACTTCCAAGATTTTCAAGACTGCAAGAGATGGTGTTTCCGCTTATGGAAAAATTGACATCTTCAAAACTCATCCCTTCCATTTCATTTGTTCTGAAAGACAAAATTTCAGAAATGTCTTGCCCGCCAGATAAAAACTTTTTTGGAAGTGTTATGGTTGCCGAAAAACTTTCCACATCACTTGCATAGCCATAGTCCATGACATCAAAGGTGAAGTCATCAAACGCGCCAATAAAGTCCTCGCCCATGTCATAGCGATATAAAATTTCATAGACATGCGTGCCAACCTTATAATCTCCGTCAGCACCCGTATTGATATAATAATATTCCGAGTCCTCTTCCACAAAATTGAACTCTTCTTCTCCGTCCATTGTCACGCCAAGAAGTTCAAAATCGCTGATTGTGGTTGTGACATATTCCTTTCCATCAACAATTCGCGTGATTCGATTGACTTTTGAGATGTTTTTCAAAAGCCCCACATTTATTCCCGGATTTTCAAAAGTGACAGTGATGCGTTCGGTGATTTCGCAAACTTTTTCATCCAAGACAACAATCTGTTTCTCCACCGAATTGTATGTGACATTTGTGTCTCTGATGTCTGCATATGCCTTTTCATTTGAAAATGCAAACGGCAAGAAAAACAATGCAAAAACTGCAAACAAAGCAAGCACAAAGCATAAAAGACTTTTTGTTTTTGACCGTCTTTCAGTCGGCGTCAAAAACGCATTTTGAAACAATTTCCCATTCATCAATTTCATTATATCAGAAAAAACAACCATTTTAAAACTTTTATTATGTGTTTTCTGAAAAATTTGAAGAATAATAAAGAAAAATAAAAGAAAAAAATAAAGAATAAAGAAAAATTAAAACAAAGAAAAACTAAAAATAAATTTTTTAATAATTGCAAAAACGATTAAACACATAAAAAGAGTCATTGCCTCTATTAAACAAAAAAACAACCACATTTTTGGTGGTTGCTTTCTTTTGATTTAAATTTTGCATGAAAGTGCTTAATTCAAACCTTATTCTTCTGTTGTGTGTCTTGATTCAATGTTTGTCAAACCAAGAAGTTGATAGTTTCCGTCAAGTGTTGATGCATTTGCGCGATAGAGATAATAATTTTCATCTGTCTCTTCATCGGTTTCCTCTTCACTGCTGTCTTTATCTTCTTCAACAGTTTCAAGTTGAGCATAGAAATAGATATATTTTCCGTCATATGCATAAAGCCCGCTGTTTTGAATTGCCGTCATTGTCACAACAGTTGCGCAGTCAATTGTCACATTTCCGCCATTGCCGTTGAAAGCTTGCGAAAGGTCAACACGATAGATTCCTGTGCTGGTGGAAACAAACATTGTTTGACCACTCACGAGAAGAACTGCATATGAAGTGATTTCGCTGCCCTCACTTTGCAAAGTGATTGCGCCACTCTTTGTGCCGTCCAAAGTGGAATATCTAAGCGCCTCATTTGCCGTGTAGACATAGCCCAAATCTCTGAAGCCTAATTCGTTTTCGCTTGACCTTGAAACAGTGTTGAGGTTTGTGATTGAACTTGCTGAAACAAAGCGAGTTTTGGTTGAAAATGGGTTCAAAGTGCTGGAAGTGTCAGAAACATCTGCAGTGTAGATTTCTGCTGTGCCACTTCGTGTTTCAGAATAAAACACAACATCTCTTTTGCGATCAACAAGTGTGATGTCTGTGTTTGCGCCATAAACTCTTTCAGCCTCGCCACCAGAAAGCGCCACACGATAGACCACATTTCCCGTAAGTCCCGAACTTGTCTCTTCGCGCGCTGTGGTGTAGTAAATATATCCGTTGAAATTGAGACTGCTTCCAAGTTTATCTTTTTGATAAGTCTCTGGCATTGCCACACTTGAAACACCTGTTACAATTTCTTCAGCGTTGTTGTTTGACAAGTCAATTTTTACAAGGGTGTCGCCTGCAAAAATGACAAGATAATATGTGTCACCCGCTTTGAGCACTTCCATCTCAGAAACTTCGCCATTTGTGGTGTAGATTCTTGTTTTGCCGTTGCCATTAAGCCCACTGCGATAGATGGTTGTGTAGTTGAAATATTGCGCTGTTGCACCGTCTGCATCTGTTGCCTTTTGTGTGTTTGGTGTGGCATAGTAGATGTATTGCCCAAGCACAAACATGAAGTCGTTTCCATGCCCTGCAACCTCGTTTGCAACCTTGTCAACTTCAGTTGGAGAATAGTCCCCGCTTGTTGCCTCATAGGCATTTGTGTCAAGGCGTGCAAGATAGGAAACGCGTGCGCTGGTGCGATAGTCACTCACTGTGGAGAAAGAGGAATAGTCTGCATATGCATTGCCATAATAAAGATAGCCATCCACCCTGACAGCCGAATTTCCATTATAAATCAATTCTTCACTGCTGTTGTGAATGTTGCTGACCGTTGCACAACCTGCAAGACAAGTTGTCAGTGCAAAGCCCATCATAAGCACACAGCACAAAAGTTTAGCCCATTTTTTCATAAAAACTCCAAAAGATACATTCATATTACAATATTATTAACCCAAAAGTCAATTATTTTTCAGTGACAGCGTCACTTTTTTTAATTTATAGCACCGCCTTTTTGTTTTTTATTTTATATCTTTAATATTGACTTGAATAACTCTAAGATTTCAAAATTTATTTTTTCAAATTTATTTGCAAATCTATTTTTCAATTTTTGACTTTCAAAATTTAAAACATAAAGAAAGGCGAGCCTTTGCCCGCCTTTTGTTTTTACATTGTGTATGCAACTTTCACACCAGGTCCCATGCTTGAAGCAAGAGAAACATTTTTGATGTATTGTCCTTTTGCAGCGGCTGGTTTTGCTTTGACAATTGCGTCCATAACTGCATTGAAGTTTTCAACCAATTTGTCTTTTCCAAAACTCTTCTTTCCGATGATGACGTGAATGTTGTTTGCTTTGTCCAAACGATATTCCACCTTTCCGGCTTTAACATCTTTGATTGCTTTTGCAACATCCATTGTCACAGTTCCGCTTTTTGGGTTTGGCATCAAGCCTTTAGGCCCCAAAATTCTTGCAATTCTTCCGACAACACCCATCATGTCTGGTGTTGTGATGCAGACATCAAAATCAAGCCATCCGCCATTGATTTTTGCAACAATTTCTTCAGCACCAACAATGTCAGCACCTGCCTTTGTTGCCTCGTCTGCCTTATCCCCACGAGCAATCACAAGCACGCGAACAGTTTTTCCTGTTCCGTTTGGAAGAACAACCACACCACGAACTTGTTGGTCTGCATTTCTTCCATCAACGCCAAGGCGAACGTGAAGTTCAATTGATTCGTCAAATTTTGCTGTGGCAGTGTTGATGACATTTTCCATTGCGGAATTGATGTCATATGAAGTTTGTTTATCAAAACTTTCGAGGGTTTTCAAATATCTCTTACCTTTTTTCATCTCATTCCCTCCATCAGTCCACAACTTCAACGCCCATGCTTCTTGCTGCACCAGCAATCATGGACATTGCGCTTTCAATTGAGTCAGCATTCAAATCTGGCATTTTTGTTTCTGCGATTTTTCTGATCTGCTCTTTTGTGATTTTTCCGACTTTTTGTTTGTTTGGTTTTGCAGAGCCCTTTTCAATTCCAATTGCTTTTTTGATGAGCACTGCTGCAGGTGGTGTCTTCAATTCGAATGTGAAAGACCTATCTTCAAAGATGGTGATCACAACAGGAATGATGAACCCTGCTTGAGAAGCGGTTTTATCATTGAATTCTTTAACAAAACCAGCAATGTTGATTCCGTGAGGTCCAAGTGAAGAACCCACAGGTGGTCCCGGAGTGGCTTTGCCCGCTTCAAGTTGCAATTTGACAACTGCTTTAACTTTCTTTGCCATTTTTCCCTCCTATGTTGTGGTGTTGATTTGAGTCTTGGCATTGACTCTCCCACGATTTTTTCTGAGGATTTTCCAAAATTTTGAGTTAAAAAACAAGGTTTTCTTCGCCAAGATTTCGATTTGTTCCCCAATTTTCTCCCTTTAATTTTTGTCTTTATGTCGGAAGAATTTCATAAAGCCAAAGCAGTTTAATGTCATACTTAGGACAAATTTTAAGAAACACCAAAAGTTTTAAATTATTTTATGAAATCTTAATTATAAACTTCGGTCTTCTTTTGTTCCACGTTTTTTAGGTTTAAATCTATGTTTATGTTGCCCATTTCCGTTCAAATGGCTCTCAAATCCTATGGACATAGATTTCATAATTCCACTTTGCTTCCGTTTTGGTTCATTAAAAGCCAATGTTTCAATAACTCTTGGTTCGTTTGAACTTTTGTTATTTGCAGAAACTGTTTCATCATTCAATTTGTCAAAGTCAAAATCTTCCAAATCTTTTTCGCTCACTTTAAACCTCATGTTTATGATTTCTGCCTTATGCCTGCACTTTGTGGATTTGTTCGAATGGAAGTTCGACATTGTTTTCTCTTCCAAACATTTCAACTGTCACTGTCACAAGTCCTGCTTCTGCATTCACTGCAACAACGGTTCCAATCATCTTGTCAAGAGGCCCTTCAACAATTTCAACCTTGTCGCCAACTTCAATGTCTGTTTCGACCTTAATTTTTTCAAGGCGCATTTTCATCACTTCTTCATCAGTCAGTGCAAGTGGACGCCCTTTTGGTCCAACAAAACCTGTGATGCCACGCGTTCTTGTGATGTTATGCCAAAGGTCGTCGCCATAAATCATTTTCACAAGCAAATAGCAAGGCATGCTTTTTCTTGTCACAAGTTTCTTTTTTCCATTCTTTTCTTCAATCACATCTTCTTCTGGGATGACAATGTCAAAGATGCGGTCTTGAAGTCCAAATTTTTCAACAACTGTTTCAAGGTTCTCTTTTGCCACATTTTCATATCCTGAAAAGGTGTGAAGCACATACCATTTTGGTTCTGTTGAATGTTCCATGTTTTTTCTCCTTAAAATTTTTCAAGCACAAGAGTTTTCACATCCAAGTGCCGTTGATGAGGAGGTTCACAAGTCCTCCAAGCAGATAGTTTAACCCAAATAAGAAAAGTCCAAAAATGACAACAAACGCAATGACAACACCGGTTTTCTTGACAACCTCGCCAAAACTTGGCCAAGTCACCTTTTTAAGTTCGGACACGGTTTCTTTTGTCTTTTTGACAATTCCACCTTTCTTTTCTTTTTTCTTGTCCTTTTTGCTGTCTTTCTTATTGTCTTTTTTGTTTTTGTCTTTAGATGTCTTAGAACTGTCTTTCAAGTCCTGATTTTTTGCAACATTTTTGTTGCTTTTTGCGTCACTTGTGGCGATTGTGCCTTGCGAGATTTCGTCTTGTTTTGCTTCTTCTTGCAAAGTCATCTGTGCATCAAGATTTTTACGCTTTTTCTTAGACATAACATCCTCCAAATTTCAATTTGCTTCCAAAAAGCACAAAAATGACACAATGTGTCTTATTTTGTTTCTTTGTGAACAGTGCGTTTTTTGCATCTTGGGCAATATTTTTTGATTTCAATTCTTTCCGCATTTGAAGCAGTGTTTTTCTCTGAAGAATAGTTTCTTTCATGACATTCTGTGCATTCAAATGTAATGATTTTGCGTTTTGGTGCTGCCATTTTAATTTCTCCTATACAAAAAAACTAACACCCGAAACTTCAAGTGTCAGACATAATATATCACACAAAAACATTTAAGTCAAGTGTTTTGCGAAATTAAATTGGAAATTTTCAAAGAGTTTTCATAAATCTCCAAAATTTTCATAGATATTTAAATTTTTATAGATTTTAAAATTTTCATAGGTTTCAAAATTCTCCATAAATTTTTAAAAATATCATAAACTTTCAAAGACATTTTCATTCCGTCATTGCTCAAACATTTATCATCAAAAAAATCACTGACAATAATAACATGCCAATGATTTTTGTTGTTTTCATTTCATAATTATAATTTTATCTATTTTTTAATTTTTCGTTTCTTGTTTTTTTTGCTTGTTTTTTCTTTATTCTTTTTCTTTTAATTTAAGTTTTTCTTCAAGAAACCGTCTCAGTTTTTTCCCTCACCACCTGCAAATCTTTCCAATTTCAAAAGTGTCGAATTTGCCTCTTTTCTCTGCTCAATGGTTGGGAAGGAATACATAATCGCCCTGTATCCTTCATAAAGGTGATTTTTTCCGTCTTCTTTTGGATTTAATTCACTTTCTGGCAAGTTTGCCATGCAAAGAGGTTCTTTTTCTGTTCTCACAATCTCAATTGCGTCAATGTGCTGGATTTTTTTAAGTGCATTGAATAAAATGTTTTCTCTCACATCCTTAACACAACCAATTGTATGTGCAATTGCCTCTTTGGAAAAATCTCTTGCAATTGCTTTGATTGTTTCTTCATATGTGAACACTCTCGTGTCATAGACATGTTCTTGACTTGCAACCACTTCCATATAGAATGGCAATGATTCCATGTTGACACTTTCAGGAAAAACTTTTCTTCTGTTCATAACAAACTCTTCCGTCATATATCTTCCAATCACCATTTGACAAGGTTTTTCATCTCCGCCATTAAGCACAAGGTCTTTGTCCGAAATTGAAAGTGGAGCAAAAAGGTGCAATCTCTGCGCCCTCATATTCGCAATTTCCTGCCTTCCACAAAGGTGATAGGCACTGAAACCGTCATTTATGGCTGGTGTTGCCAAAAAAGTTTTGCGCAATTTTTTGTAAACTTCATTATAAATTTGTTGATTTGTCATTTTCTTTTCTCCTTGCACACATTTTAAACCAAATTTCCCCACTTGTCAATACCCTTTTTCAAATGTAAGTAATGGAAGAAGTCATTCTGAGGCGTCCACGATGCTTTTTATTTTCTTTTCATTTTTCCATTCTCTTATGTTTTTAACAAATAACACCAACCCCTCGTCATTCTGAGCCGACATTTGAGATTTGCACGAAAGAATGAAAACAACATTCAAAAGTCGTGTCGAAGAATCTTATACTCTCTGTCATTCTGAGCCAGCCGTCAGGCTGTGTCGAAGAATCTCAGAGACCCAACGGACTTCGCTTAGGGTGACGGCGTCTGTGACGCTTCTTAAGTGAATTACAAACAAAAAACTAAATTTGAGTAAGAAAAAAAGTGCCATCGGCACTTCATGTTTTATTTAATTTTCAATCTTATCGCTCAACCTCAACCACAGTGTCAATCAACATGATGATTTCGTTTTTCTTACATCTTGAAACCATCTCTTGAATTTTGCTTGGCGCATTGAAATCGGTTTCATATTTCACCGCATAGGAAAAAAAGACACTCAAAAGGTCTTTTGCATTCATAAAGGCTTTTGTCACATTTTCGCCGTGTGTATATATGTTGAGGTCTGGAAAAATGACTTGATATGAAGAATCTTCCTCATCTCTGACGAAGACCGCCGGATAGATAAACTGCAATTTCTTTTTCATACAAACTCCAAACAAGTTGATTATATGAATAGTTTATCACAAATTTTTGTAAAAACAAAATAAAATTAAAAAAAATATCACTTTTTGTGATATTTTTATGTTTATTAAATTTTTCGACAAATGTTTGCCAAATTTTAGGTTTATAAATTCTCTTGTGCAAATTAAAATTCTCGAGATTTTCTGTCATCTATTTCTTTCATCATTGCAGAATTGTCAGACACTTGGTTTCCTTTTTCAAAATGGGCCACAGCAGATTTCACAGCCTTTGGCTCCATGGCATGTCCAAACATTCCATCTTCTCCAAAGCAAGTCAACTTGGCGCCTGAACCGAAAACATTGTTAAGAAGTTCTTTAACATTTACTTTATTCATAATACACCTCCGTGTGTTTGTTCCTTTCTTGATGTCCATATCTTAGCACATTTTTTTTGATTTGTAAATACTTTTTTCGAAAATTTTTTAAAATATTTTTCGCCCCTATTTTTACACATTTTCAGCATATCATTTATTTGTTTTTTCTATATATTTAGTTATTCATACTTAAACATTAGAACGCATCACTGATGCCGCAGAATGACGATGAGAAGAGGTTAAATGATAAATCATAAAGAGCGTCATGGACGCCATCACTGATGCCACTGCCACCGTCGTAGACGCCCTTACATCTTTTCAACGGAATCTATGCCAAGTGTCCAAAGTGCTTTTTCAAGACATTTCTTCACAAGCACGCAAAGAGCAAGCAAACTTCTCTTTTTATGCTCGTCTTGTTCCGCCAAAATTTTATGATTGTTGTAAAGGGTTGAAAATGCGCTTGCAAGGTCAAACGCCGAAAGACAAAGAGAGTTCATGGAATAGGCGTCATACGAAAGTTTGTAGGAAGAATTAAGTTTCAAAATTGCAAGCACAATGTCTCGCTCCTCCTGCGTCTGAACATCCACATTTCCACCCTTGAAATTTGCTTTTGCAAGGATGGAATTTATGCGCGCAATGGTGTATTGAATGTATGGTCCAGTCTTGCCGTCAAACGAGAGAAATTTGTCTATGTCGAAAACATAATCCTTTGCCACCGTGTTGGAAAGGTCACCAAATTTCATCGCCCCCACGCCAATTCTGCGGGCAAGTTCGCTGTCTCCAACAATGCCGTTGGACGCAAGTTTCTCTTCCGCTTTGTCAACAAGAAGATTGACAACCTCTTTCAGCCTCACAACTCCGCCCTCACGCGTTTTGAAAGGCTTGCCGTCACGCCCATTCATTGTGCCAAAAGCAACATGAGTGAGTTTTTGTTTTTCAGGCGAAATTCCCGCCTTTTTGCAACATCTGAAAACCTGAACAAAGTGCTGAGATTGTCTGTTGTCCGTCACATACACAATTTCGTCTGGCAAAAACTCGCGGTTTCTCATCAAAATGGTTGCAATGTCAGTTGTGGCATAGAGGTCGCCTCCATTATATTTTTTGATGATTGCAGGTGGCATTGGGTTTTTATATCTCTGAGGTTCGTCCTCGCTCTTCTTTGGAATTGGAATATGCTCGCCCTCTTCGGCCACATCCACAACAAGTGCGCCCTCACTTTCGCGCGCCAGCCCTTTGTCAACAAAAATTTGAATGGTTTCGTCAATGAAAGGCTCGGCGTCACTTTCACCATAATAGAAATCAAAGGTGGCGTTGAGAAGTTGATAGTTCTTTTCAATCTCCGCAACTGAAAGAGCGCGAATTTTTTTATAGATTGTATAATATGGTTCAACTCGCTTTTGGATGAAAAGTGTAAATTCGTCCGCCTGCGCCTTGAAAGTCTCGTCCGTGTCTTTGCGTTTGCTTGCCTTTGGATATTCATCATTCAAAATGTCAAGCGTGATGTGAAATGTGGAAATGTTTTCAAAGTCCGTCCTTTTTCCGTCAAAAAATTCGTCAAGAAAACCATCCAACTTCAACTGCAAAATTGTCAACCCCATTTGCAAACCATAGTCTCCCAAGTGGACATCCGCAAGCACTTTGTCTCCCATTGCCATATGCACACGCTTGAGCGCCTCTCCAACAATTGGTGAACGCAAATGCCCAACATGAAGTTCTTTTGCCACATTTGCCCCGCCATAGTCAAAAAAGATGAAGCGAGGTTTTTCCACCTGTTCCACCCCAAGATGTTTGTCGTGTGCAACCTCATTGCAAAATTCTGACAATTTTTTGTCAGTCACTTTCACATTGATAAATCCCGGCATAACAGCAGAAAATTCAAAAAAAGCAGTTTTTTTGATGTTTTTTATGATTTTTTCAGCCAAATCAATGGGTTTTTCGCCAATTTTCTTTGCTTGCATCATAGCAAAACTTGTTTGATAGTCGCAAAGTTCTGGACGATTTGAAAAGGCAATCACAAGCCCACTTTCGTCCAAACCTAATGTTTTGACAGCGTCAGAAATCAGTGCTGTGATTTCATCTTTAATGTTCATGTTTTTCTCCAAATTTAAGTTTTTTCATAAATTTACAAGCATTATATCACAAACATACAGAAAAAACAAATAAAATGCATCACTGATGCCAATGCCACCCGTCCGTGACGCCCGCCTTAAATTTCTTGACGGCTTTTCAACGCCTTTTCAAGTGTCACTTCATCGGCAAATTCAATGTCGCTTCCAATTGAAATGCCTTGTGCAAGACGCGTCACTTTCACGCCCATAGGTTTGAGAAGTTTTGCAACATACATCGCCGTTGCCTCGCCTTCAACATCCGGGTTGGTTGCCATAATCACCTCTTGAACGCCGTTTTTCTGCACACGTGCAAGCAGTTCCTTGATTCGAATGTCATTTGGTCCTTTGTTTTCAAGCGGATTTATGCACCCAAACAGCACATGATAGACCCCATCAAAACTCTTAACTTTTTCCATGGAAATGATGTCCTTTGGCTCTTGCACCACACAAATCAGTTTTTGATTTCTTCGCTGACAAATTGGACAAATTTCGCTGGCGGAATAGTTCCCGCACTCCTTGCAAAGTCTCACTTTTTCTTTCACATCCACAATTGCTTTGGCAAAATTTTCCGCTTTTTCTTTGCTGTTTTCAATGATGTGAAAAGCATAACGTTGGGCAGTTTTCTTGCCAACACCCGGAAGCGAACGGAAATATTCAATCAGTCTTTCAATTGGTTCTTCAAATTCACTCATCTTTGTCAGTTAAATCCTTTTAAAATCAATTCGTCAACAAGTTTTTTTGCTTTCCAAATCTTCAACAGGGATTGCATATCTTGAAGAAATGTCTTTCAATCTTTCTTCAAAAGAAACAAAATTTCCTTTGCTGTCAATGTGTTTAGCCCAATTCAAGATGTCAAGAAACTTGCTTTGATATGGACTTTTTGCGACACCATGAAAAGAAACTTCTTTCCAATGAACATAGCCTTGTTTTTTCAGAAATTCTTCTCCCACTTTGTTGTGAAGAGAATAATTTTCCTTTTCAAGAAATGCATATCCAATGTCGTGCAAAAGTCCCAAAAGATAAAGATCATCGGCTTCTTGCTGAGAAAAACCTTTCTCCAAAGCGAACTTTCTCATAAGTTCTGCCACAGCCCAAATATGCTTCTTTCTGTTGTCGTCAATCGTCAAATTCTCTCACATTTCCTTACATTATGTTTGGAAGTTTTGACCGCTCGTCAGCGGTGATTTTTGAAATGCAGTCATTGACAGCAGACACCACCAAATCTTCCAACATTTCAACATCGTCTGGGTCCACAACCTCTTTCTTAATTCTGACCGCTTTCACAGTTTTGTTTCCAAGCATTGTCACTTCAACCATGCCTCCACCCACAGAAGAGGTGTATTCCGTGCTGTCAATTTCTTCACGAATTCTCTTCATGTCCTCTTGCATTTTTTGTGCTTGGCGCATAAGTTGTTGCATGTTGCCACCGCCAAAACCACCAAATCCGTATGCCATAATTTCTCCCTCACTTTTTTTAATTTTTATTTAAATTTAATCAAGCCTCAACAAAACAACAAAAATTTTGCATTTTTAATACTTTTTTCTTAGAATTTTTCCGATTTTTTATTATTTTTTTGATTTTTTAACATTTTTTTGCACTCTAAAGTTTAAACAAATCAATCTTCAATTTCAAGATTGTTTCCAAAGAATGCTCTCAGTTTTTTGATGTCTTTTTCAATTTTTTGTTCTTTGCTTTCAAACTTCACAACTTCAAATTTGAGGTCAAGTCCTTGCCACCGAATTGCCGTTTCAATGTCCTTTCGTCCGTTTTCCAGAACATCAATCAAAAAGTCATCGCTTGAGCGGATGATGAGTTTTCCATCCGCAATCACTGCGTTTGTGATGTCTCCACAAGCAACATGAAGTGCCACTTTCTTATGTTCTCGAAGATAGAGCACCACTTTTCCCCAAACATTGCTTGCCGAAACTTTTGTAAGGTCTCGCTCAATTTTCAGTTTTTTTTTACTTCCATGCCCAAAATTGCAGTCAGACATGTGGTTTCAAGCAAAAGTCTGACTGAAAGTGTGTATCTCAGTTCGCTTTCCGCACTTGAAAAGACTTGCATATATCTGATGAGGTCCTTTTCTTCAAACTCCTCAGCCTGTTTTGAATATCTCTCAAAAACATCGTCTGGCAAATTGAGAATTTCCTTTGCGTTGTTGCAAGACTTGCAAACAAGCAAATTTCGCGCATGTTTTGACAAATCTTTTGCAAAAACAGCCAAATTTTTGCCCTCTTTTTCAATTTTGTCAATCATGGACAAAACCGCACCAACCTCTTTTTCGTGAAATTTCTCGAAAAAGTCCAAAATCAAATCGTGGTCGGTTGTGCCAAGCACCTGCAAGGTTTTTTCTTTTGTCACATCGCCTTGAGAGAATGCCGCAATGCTGTCCGCAATTGAAAGAGTGTCACGCACACTGCCCTCGCCTGCACTTGCAATGATTTTCAAACTCTCCTCGTCATATTTGATGCTTTCTTTGTCAAAAACTTTGGCAAGATGGCGCGAAAGTTCTTCCACCGAAACAAGTCTAAAATCAAAACGCACACAGCGTGAAAGAATGGTTTGTGGCAGTTTGTGCACTTCCGTTGTTGCCAAAATGAAGATGACATATGGTGGTGGCTCTTCCAAAGTTTTCAAAAGAGCATTGAACGCACTGTCAGAAAGCATATGCACTTCGTCCACGATGTAGACCTTATATTTCGCCCCAACAGGCATAAACCTCACCTTTTCGCGAATTTGCCTGATGTCATCCACTTTGTTGTTTGAGGCCGCGTCAATTTCAATGATGTTGATGTCGTTTTCTTGCTCCAACCTCTTGCAGTTTTCGCACTCTCCGCACGCCGAACCATGAATTGGATGCAGACAGTTGACAGCCTTAGCAAAAATTTTTGCCACACTTGTCTTACCCGTCCCACGAGTGCCTGTGAAAAGATAGGCGTGTCCAATTTGGTCATGCTCAATCTGGTTTTGAAGTGTTCTTGTGATGTGTTCTTGCCCAATCACATCTTCAAAACGCTTTGGTCGATATTTACGATATAATGCAACATGGTTCATCTAAAATTTCTTCTCCAATTCTTCTGTCGAAAATACAAATTTCTTTCATTTTTTATTTCAATTTTAATAGTTTTCTCTGCAAATCACTGCAAAGTTGTCAACATCCAAGCAAGCGCCACCAATCAAAGCCCCATCCAAAGCAGGATTGGAAATGATTTTTGCATAGTTGTTGATGTTTATGCTTCCACCATAAAGCACTTTGATGGAATTTCCCGCCTTTTCGGAATATTGCAACGCAATTTCTTTTCTGATTATTTCCACCATTTTGGCGATGTCGCTTTTTGTGGCAACTTTCCCTGTTCCAATTGCCCAAATTGGCTCGTAGGCAACAATCACGCTTTCAAGTTCGTTTTCATATATGCCTTTCAAATCGTCATCAATTTGTTTTCGCACAAATGCGCATGTTTGTTTGTTTTGTCTTGTCTGCAAACTTTCACCCACACACAAAATCACCTTAAGTCCACTTGCAAGTGCCGTCTTGATTTTTTTGTTGATGAGTTTGTCAGTTTCTTTAAACTTGGAGCGTCTTTCAGAATGCCCAATGATGACATAGTTTGCGCCCGCGTCCTTAATCATTTTTGCGCTGATTTCACCAGTGAATGCGCCACTTTCCTCTTCAGAAATGTTTTGAGCGCCAACTTCAACCCTGCTTCCACCAAGAAACTCTCGCGCAACCGCAAGATGAGTGAATGGCGGACAAACAACAATGTCATTTTTGGAATTTTGAGTTTTGGTTGCAAGTGACATTGCATATGCTTTAAATTCGCTTGGAACAGTGTTCATTTTAAAATTTCCAACAATCAGTTTTTTCATTTTATGCTCCTTTCCAATTGTGTTGTTTTAAGACTTTTCTCGCAACCTTTGTTGTGTTTCTCTTTACTTTTTCCTTTGCTAAAAAAATTTTTGTCACTTCAAATGCAATCAATCACTTCCACCGCTGGCAAAGGCTTTCCTTCCATAAGTTTCAAACTTGCACCGCCTCCGGTTGAAAGGTGGTTGATTTTGTCTGCAACTCCACACGCTTTGACTGCGCTGACGCTGTCTCCTCCCCCAACAATGGAATATGCTCCGCTTTTTGCAACTGCTTTTGCAATTTTCAGCGTTCCATTGCGGAATGCGTGGTCTTCATATTTCCCCATAGGTCCATTCCACATGATTTGTTTTGCTTTCATGATTTCAGCAGCGAAAAGTTTGATTGTCTTTTTGCCTATGTCAAGAGCCATCATGTCACTCTTAAGTTCTGTCGTCTTGATTGGTCTGCCCTTTTCGCCAACCACGGCAACATGGTCGACAGGAAGCAAAATTTTGATTCCTCTCTCATCTGCTGTCCTTAAAATTGCTCTTGCATTTCCAACTTGGTCCTCAGCCACAATTGAAACGCCGATGTTGATGTCTTTTGCCTGCAAGAAAGTGTATGCCATTGCTCCGCCAATGATGATGACATCGGCAACATTCATGACATTGTTTATGAGAGGCAATTTGTCCTCGACTTTTGCTCCGCCAAAAATTGCCACAAATGGATGAGATGGGTCTTTGAATGCTTTGTCAAAAACATTGAGTTCTTTTTGAATCAAGAAGCCAATTGCGCTTGGCATTTTAAGTGCAACGCCATAGTTTGACGCATGCTTTCTGTGAGCCACACCAAAAGCATCGTCAACATAGACATCTGCCAATTTGCAAAGTTGGTCAACAAATTTAGGGTCATTTTCTTCCTCGCCTTTGTTGAAGCGCAAGTTTTCCAGCACCAAAATTTCGCCGTCTTTCATTTTTGAAACGGCGTCATCCACTTCAAGTCCGACAACCTTACTGCAAAATTTGACTTTGTTTGGAAATTGCTTCATCAAAGAAACAGCCACCGGGAAAAGCGACAAAAACTTGTCATAACCTTTAGGCCTGCCAAGATGAGAACATATGATAAGTTTGCACCCAGCATTGTTGAGATAGGAAATTGTTGGAATTGCTTGCACAATGCGGTTGTCGTCCAAAATGTCGCCCCAATTGTCAAGTGGAACATTGAAATCGCAACGCAAAAGCACTCTTTTTCCTTTCAAATCTTTCAAATCGCTTATTGTTCTTTTCATATCCACATCCTTTTTTACATTTTACAACATTTCAGAAGCAAAAGCAAAACAAAAAGTCAAACATTTTCAAATTTTAATTTCAACGTTGTTTTTTCGAAGGGTAATTTCAAGTTTAAACCTCTTTCAAGAATGCCTCTTTCAAGATGTCAAGAGCCTCATCCACATCGTTGCAAGTGGCAAGTGTCAGCCGTAGATTTGATGCCAAAGGCAAATCTTTTGCATACCACAACAGATGTTTTCTTATGTAGAGTTTAAGCCAACTGTCCTCGAAATGTTGTCTCAAAATTGATATATGCTCTTCAATTGTGCCAAATTTGTCAATTTTTTCAATCTTTTTGGATGAATTTGAATTAAGTTCAGCAAAAATCCATGGTCTGCCAAGCGCACCTCGCCCAATCATGACCCCGTCAACGCCGGTTTTGCGCATTTCAAGCAGACTTTTCGCGTCCACAACATCTCCACTTCCAACAACCGGAATTTTCACTTTTGCCTTGACTTCCGCCAGCGCCTCCCAATCGGAATGCCCAGCATAGCCCTCTGCCACAGTTCTGGCATGAAAAGTGATGAAATCCACCCCACAATCTTCACACATGCGCGCAAATTCGAGATAGTTTTTCAAGCGATTTCCCTTTCTGAATTTCACTGAAACCGGTCTGTCTGTGGCATTCTTGACACTGCAAATGATGTCTTTTGCAAGCGAAAGGTTGTCCAAAAGCGCTGCCCCTTCGCCATTTCTGACAATTTTTGGTGCAGGACATCCCATGTTGATGTCAAACCCGTCAAATTTCTCTAAAATTGGGCTTTTCACAGCGCGCTGCATATATTCTGGCTCATGTCCAAAAATTTGCGCAATTTTCACCTTTTCGGCATCGGTTGTTATGGTCATAAACTCGGTTTTTCGTGGATTGTGCGCCATTGCGCGTGCAGAAAGCATTTCGGTGACAGTTGCGTCCGCACCAAATTTCGAACATACCGCTCTGAAACCCACATCCGTCACACCAGCCATTGGTGCAAGCATGATTGGATTTTCAATTTCTTTATTGCCAATTTTCATGTAAACATAATAGCACAAAAAAAGAAAAACTGTCAACGACAGCCTTTAATATTTTGTTTAATTTGGAAATCTATTTCTGTTTGTTTAATTTTCAAATCTCTTCTTTTAATTAAATAAGAGGCAACAATGTTGCCCATCTGTGATGGATTCTAATGTCATATTCAGTTTATGAGTTTAATATACTTTTGTTTATATTTTAGTTAAAATAAAAAGCGACACTATCGCCCCGTCAGTGACGCGGTCAATGACCGATTCTTTTGATTTGTTTTTTATATGGCTTAATTTTATCTGACCTCATATCACCTAAAAATAAAAAGCGACGATGTCGCCCCGTCAGTGACGCGGTCAATGACCGATTCTTTTGATTTGTTTTTTATATGGCTTAATTTTATCTGACCTCATATCACCCTAAAAATAAAAAGCGACAATGTCGCCTATTTTATGTTGTAAACAAAGTTTTTGAAACCCTTAAACGCAATCATCTTTTTTGGCGCGCAGATGTAATATCTTTTTGTCTGCGGATTTAAAAATTTACGCGCTTTGCGCTCTTGCAAAGAAAATTTTCCAAAGTTTCGTAATGAAATTTCCTCACCTTTGCAACACACCTCCAAAATTGCTTCCTTAAATTCGTCCAAAAACAAATCACACTTAGATTTTGAAAGATTTGTCCTCTTTGCCAAAAGTGACACAAATTCTGCTTTGTTCATTTCAATCTCCTCCCAAGTTGATGTTTGCCAATAATCTTGTTTTTAAACACAACAGACAAAAATTTTCGAGGCTTCGAGACCTTTTCAGTTATGTTCCGCGCGCAACCTTGATGGCTTTCCTTGGACGAGAAATTTTGATTCTCAGAAGAAATGGCACAGTCAAAACAAGATATGCAAAAACGCCTAAAATCACTGCCAAAATGATGTTGAAAATTGTGGAGAAATAGTTGCAATTTATGAAAGTGTAAACCATGAAAAACATGGAAACTGTGCCCAAAATCAACAAGAAAAAGTCATAAAACGGAATGGCAAACGAGACAATTCTTTTAAGTTTCCATATGGCAAGAAGACAGACAATTGCAGAAAGGGCAATGTTGCCAAGCACAAGCGCAAAAATGTTGACACTTCCACTTGCCGACAAAAAGAATGAAAGACTTGCTTTCACAATTCCGCCCAAAATCATGGAAAGCAAAATGAAACGAAACTGCCCGTTTGCCTGCAAAAGCATGATGAGATATTGCATCAGCGCCGTGAAAACAATCGAAAACCCTCCATACAACATCAAATTGAAAGCCACATCAAGCATGGAGGATGTCATGGCTGGATAGACAAGCGCCAACATTTGTCTTGAAATTGCAACAATTCCAAAAGTTGTTGGCAAGATGAGATAGAGCAAAATTTTCAGCCCCTGCTCAATGATGTGCCTTCCACCTGTTCCGCGCGAGATGAGATAGGATATGTTTGGCAAAAGAGTGGTTGTGACAGCCATGGAAATGATGAGTGGAAAGTTTAAAATTGCCCCAACAACACCCGCTTGAAGTCCATAGAGTTGTGTTGCAACACTGTTTGAAATTCCGCCAAGAACAAGGCGCGGGATGATGATAAGTCCGTCAAAAGCGTTGACAAGTGGCAAAATTGCCGAAGAAAGTGTGAGCGGAAGATTGGCGCTGTCAAACTCTTTCCTTGCAATTTTGATTGTTTGTAAGTCGCTCGGCTTTTCGCGCTTTTTATGTTTAGCAAAAAAATGGATGAAAAGAAACATCAGCGCCACAATCTCGCTTAGAACAATGCCCAAAAACGCACCAAAAACGCCAGCGGAAATTCCAATTTTGGAAAAAATGGACGCAAACAGAAGCCCAAAAACAAACTTAAAAACTTGCTCTGTGATTTGGCTTATGGCAGTTGGAATCATGTTTTCAAAGCCTTGAAAGAACCCGCGAAGCGAAGCAAGCCCCGCACCAAGTGGAAGCAAAAGAAGAAAAAGCATATATGAATTTGCCGCATCAATTCCTTGAAATGCGCTGATATAGCGTCCCAAAAGCAGAAACAAAAGCCCCAGCAAAAACCCCACACCAAGCGACACAAAAAGCGCGCGTCCGAGGAAAATGCCAATTTTTACCTGCTCTCCTCTTGCCCGCGAGGCAGAAATCAGTTTTGAAAGCGAGTTTGTCACCCCTCCACAAGTCAGCACAAGCGCAAAGGAATAGAGCGACATGACAAGTTGAAAAATTCCAATGCCCTCAATTCCCAAAAGATTTGTCAGTGGAAGCCTGAAAAGTGCCCCAAGAGCCTTGCAGATAAGCCCACTTAAAAGCAAAACAAAGGCGCTGACGCCCAATTTTGAACGAATTTTCTTCATAATTCACCCTCTCAAAAGCACTTGACAACAAAAAATGCCAAAAATTGCCCAAACCTTAGACTTATCATGAAAAAACTATCAAGAAATATTCAAAAATTTTTGCAAAAGGGTATTTACAAATCAAATTTTTTGTGATATAATCTTTCCAAGAAAAATTTAAGTGAGGTGAGACTATGGATTTCGGAAAACTTGAAAAAGTTGACATCGAAAAAATGAGCGAAAGAGAAAAAATTGCTTTTCAAGACAAATTCAGTGTGTTGGTGTTGAGACCACAAGATGGAAGCACGCCTTCAACTGCTTATAATCACATAAGCAGACTTATCCAATTTATGAATCCGGAACTTAACAAAGTCATTGCAAAATATAATAAATCTGGATATGCTGAAAAACACACAGAATTCAAAAACCAATTGCCATTTTTGATGCGTGCTGCACAGTTAGGTTATCCAATTGTGATTCCTGACTACACTAAATATGGTTTTGGTCAAGAAGAAAAATATAGAACCGCTGAAGATATGTCATATTATCTAAACCAAAGAATTCTTGATAGATATCAAGTTAAGTTGCCAGAAAATATCGCTCAAAAACTTGATAAGAACAAATAATAAGAAAAAATAACAATCAAATAATGCAAAAAAATCCACAGAAATTGTGGATTTTTTATCATGTTTAATGAATTAATTATTGATTAAATTTGGCAAACCAATCATTAAAGATTTTGTCTTTCTTTATTTCTGCTCTTACCTATCTATCCAAAGTTGGCCCACCCAAATCTTTAGGCATAACCGAATTTTCAACATCTTTGCTAAATTCTTCAGAACTTGTGCTGTTCAAAACTTCATTGATGTTTTCCATTTCTGAATCGTTTTCCGCTGATTTCAATTCGTTGACTTGGCTCATAACATCCAAAATTGCGCTGTCAGGTGTTGAAATTGGTGGCAGATCTGGAACTGATTGTGGCTCTGGCTGTGGCGCAGGCTGAAGTTCCGGTTGCGGTGCTGGTTGTGGCACCGGTGCAACAGTTGGCTGCGGACCCATTGAAAGTTCTGGTGGCGCAAACTCAATGGCGTCATCGGGCCCCTCAAACTTGTCAGATTTGTATGAATATGAAAAAGGTTTTGGAGCCTTGGCTGGAGAACTCTTCTTCTTGACTGTCGGCTTTGTCTCAACTTTTTTCTGCTCTTGTTTTGGAATTTCAAATTTGGCTTCTTTCATGACAGATGGATATCTTTTGTTTTGGATGTTGTCAAGCGGTGTGCTGAATCCGTCAACAATTTTCTTTCCTTCTTCTGTGCTTAAAATCTCAGCAAAGAGGTTTTCTTTATTGATGAGATTGTTTAAAAGTTCCATTTGAAAAGTGAAGTTTTGTGAAAGGCTTGGGTCGGCTTTCAAAAATTTCTCCATACTGAGTTTAAAATCTGCCTTGACTTTTGCTCCGTTTTCTCCAAGTTTGTCCAAAAGGCTGAGCATGCGCAAAAAATAGAGTTGACTTAAAATTTCTGTAAGTTCGCGATAGAACAAAAATTCCTCGTTTTGCAAACGCAAATAGCGATTCACCGGGTCTTCTTTTTCCAATGGTGCGTCCACATAGACAACATTCCACTTTTGGCAAAGTTCATCACGGAATTCAAACTTATAAGGTTCAACAATTTCGGCAAGTTGAGTGACATGCTTGATGTCCTCATCAATTCCCTGTTCAATTTCAATGATGAAAAGTTTTCCTGTGCAATAGGACTCCGAGATGTCCATTTCAATTTTGAAATTCAAAACAAAAGTGTCAAAAACTGTGGCGCAATAAAGCGTGTTGTCTTCAATGCGGTCAAACTTTTTTGGAAGCGCAATAAGTTTTTCTTTCATGTCGTCTGAAATTTCATATTTTTCGCCGTTGAAAGAACCAAGCAAGTTGTTTTTTTGTTTTCTCTGAACGCGCACCACCGCTTCAAATTTTTGCATAACTTGCTTTGCATCCAAATTTGTCGCCTTGCTTGCAGAAATGCTTTGAGAATTGTCTGCAACGGCAAAATTCTTTTCTTTTCTTTCCTTTCTTCTTCTGCTCATGTGTTTATTATACATCAATTCATCGACATTTGCAAGACTTCTTGCAAAAATAATTTTCCAGAAAAATCGGAAACTTTCGTTCATTTATGTTTGATGTATTTCTCAATTTCGACATATGGCATCAAAGAATGCAAACTTTAAATACAGACTTCATTTTCTTAAAAAAGTGACGCAAAGAGGCTTTTCATTTATGTCGTTGAGCGTGATTCCGTTTGCCACACACTTGCCATCACAATTGAAAAGACAATGAGCATTGCAACCAATTCCAATTGTGGCAGAATCGCGCTGAGGAGCATATTTTGGCGGATTGTCAGTGAACATCCACTTTGTTTTGTCCTCTGCAGGTTTGTTTGCCTTTTCAAATTTTGCGCACTCCAAATTTTTCTTAATCAAAATTTCTTTTGCCTTGCAAGTATATCTGTCGTTATATGCACAACTTGTTTTTCTGCAACGAATGTCCATTTTCCTTCTCCTTTTTTTTATAGATTGTTCAAAACAAATCAAAAAATCAAAATATTTGGCGTAAATTTGCAAAAAACACAGAAAATTTGCAAATTTTTGTTGTTTTATTGGAAAAAATTGACCAATTTTCAATTTCAGACTGTTCACCTAAAACAACTCTCTCCAAAAACTTGATTTAATGTTGCCCTTTTTCTCAACAAATCAAACCACTTTTCTTGACAAAATGAGACGATTTGATGTAAACTCATCTTAAGAGGTGAAAAATGAAAGTCGTGCTTTTAAAAGATGTCAAAGGAACAGGGAAGAAAGGTGAAATCAAAAATGTTGCGGACGGATATGCCAACAACTTTTTGATTAAAAATGGTTTTGCACGCGTGGCAGACAATTCTGCACTCAGCGAAAACAAAATGCAGAAAGATGCAAATGCATTCCACAAACAACAAGAAATTTTGGCGGCAAAGGCACTGGCAAAAGAAATTGAAGGAAAAACTGTCACCCTTGCAATTAAGTGTGGGGAAAATGGAAAAACATTTGGCTCGGTCACTTCAAAAGAAATTGCTGAAGCACTTGAGAAAATTTCCATCAAACTTGACAAAAAGAAAATTGACCTTAAAGAGCCAATCAAAATGACAGGCTCATACATCGTTGTGGCAAAGGTCTATCCAGAAATTTCTGCCAAATTCACAGTTAATGTTGTTGCAGATAAATCTTAAAATTTGGCAAAAATGTAAAAAATAAAAACGTATAAAAATATAATATATAAGCAAAACAATAAAACATAAAAATTTCGGATTTTTAAAATGAAAATCATAAAAAATTGCTGTTTTTTTGACAGCAATTTTATTTTTTATTTGAAATTTAATTTAAAACTTGTTTGCTTTTCATAAACTTTATTTTGTCATAAACGTCAAACCAAGAAAAACACCTTATGATGTTTTCGCCCTCGCACTTTGCGTTATATCTTGCGTCAAAACAAATCACAGGAATATGTTTTGAAATGTCAAGAATGTTTCTTGGACAATCATCAATCATCACATCAATTTTGTTTTCAAGGCAGGCAGAAACCTTGTCTTTTCCCGTCCAAACAATTTTGTTATATGGAATTTTCCATTTTTTCAGCCAATTTTCAACAATCTTTTTCATCTTTTCAGGCGAAATGTCGCAATATGACAAATCACTTGTGCGTGCTGTGACAATGTAAATTTCATGACCAAGATTTTTAAGTTTAAAAAGAACCTCTCCGGCAAAATCACGCGCAGGATATTTCACAAATTCATAAATCGCCTTGCCCCAAAATTCATTATCTTCTTTCTTATCACCACAGAACATCTCAACACTATCATAACCCTGAGGGTTGTCCAAATGTCTGTTTGTGTTTTCAATATAAAATTTACTTCCATAATCAATTTCAAATTGTCCGACATTGTTCAAAACGCCATCCACATCAACACCAATTCTCATTTAAAACCTCCTTTAAAAAAATTATTCACCACTGCCTCTTGTCCGAGTCCAAAATTTGAAAAACAGCAATTTTGTGGCAATTTTTGTGAAAAATGCTTAATTTGGGCTGATTTTTTTGAAAAAAACATAAAAATTAAGTCATTTTCGAAATCTATCATGTCTTTTTTGAAAATTATATCTTGAATTAATCAGAGTTGTCAGCGAACAAGAAATTTGGTTGACAAGCGCACGTAAATCTTCAAGTTCGTCCAAATCCAAATCTTTGGCAAGTTCCATGGCAATTGATGTGGCAAAAAGCACCATCTTTTCTTCTCTTTGTGACATGGTTTTATATATGCCCATCACTCAAGTTTTTGTGTGAAATGCAACATTATGCAAAATAAAAATTTTTGAATTTTAATTCCATTTTACATTCATCTAAAGCCACTCTGTTTTTACTTAAAGTTCAAAACCTCCATGCAGTCTGGAATGTGCAATTCTTCTTTCAAATTTTCAACCGAAAAATCTGGAACATGAATGGAATGAAACTCTTTGCCAAAAAACTTCTTTTGAAGAGACAAAACTTCATCAACATTCATGTGAGATTTGTGCTTGTTATGCACCGCCGTTGTGTCAATGAAAATGACATCACTTCGTTCAATCAAATCAAGCACACCTTGGCACAAAATGCTGTCTCCTGTGAAACCAATTGTCTTCTCATCACCTTTTCGCTTGATTGCATATGCCAAACTGTGCGGAACATTATGCTCTGTCTTGAAAGTTTCAATTTCATATTCATCAAGTTCAATTTTTGCGCCAGGTTTCAACTCAACAAACTCAAAAATCTTCAAAATTTTCTTTTTGTCTCTCTTCAAATCAAGCGCCTTGCAAAGCATGACAAGATGTTTTAAAGCGGTTTTTGGTGCAACAACCTTGACTCTGTATGGCAAGTCTAATCTTTTGAAAATGTCATAGAAAAGATGAAGGTCGGCAAAATGGTCGGAATGAAAATGTGTTATGAAGATGTGTTTAATTTTCGAAAAATCAACCTTGCCAAACATAAATTTTGTGCAAGATTGTGGCACATCCAAAAGCGTCTCATCATCAATCAAAAAACTTGTGTTTGGACGCGTAAGCCATGAAAAACCATTTCCAATCACTTTAACCTTCATTTTGCTCCCCTTTGGCATCCAGATTCTTTCTCTGCGTTTTTAAGATTTTCAACAAATTCGTCAAGTTCTTCCTCGGTGGTGCGGAAATTTGTCATCAACCTGACTGTTTTCTTTGTTTTTTGAATTTTTATTTTGTTTTTTGAATTTTTTAATTTTTAATTTTTAATTTTCCCTCAAACAATTTGTTGTTTTTTGAAGGATCTATTTCAAGAAACCTTTTATAATTTCCGCCTGCGCTTCCTCTTCAGAAAGCCCCAAGGTTTGAAGTTTGACAATTTGGTCTCCTGCAATCTTTCCAATTGCCGCTTCATGCACAAGTGTGGCATTTATGTTTTCTGCCACAATTTTTGGCGTCGATTCAATCACCCCGTTGTCCAAAATGATTCCATCGCATTCCACATGCCCAAAACATTCATTCTGTCCCTTGATGTTGGAGATGAATTTTTGCTTAGATTTGCCTTTTGCAACGCTTCGGCTTATCACCTCAACGCTGGAATTTTTGCCTTTAAGTGTGACATTGAAAAGTGTTTTTGCTGTTTGTTTTTCGTCTGTCAACACCTTTTCCTTTATGACAAGTTTTGCATCATCCATCAAAACAGCCGTGGTCTTTCGATCGGAATACGAAACGCCACCAAGTTGAATTGTCTCCATTTCAAAATTGCTTCCATTTTCCATTTCAATCACAGTGGTTGGATTTAAAATTTTTTCACCCTTTCCGCTTCCGATGCCAAGATGCTTTTCGATATATCTCACCTTGCACCCATCTGCCAAGTGAAAAGTGTGAATGCCGTCATGTTGACTTTTTGCGTCGCCTGCGTTGTGGATGCCACAGCCTGCAACAATCAAAACATCCGCATTTTTGCCAATGTAGAAATCATTATACACAAGGTCAGAAAGCCCCGAAACTGTGATGATGACAGGAATATGCACACTCCTGTTTTTGACGCCTTCTGCCACAATGATGTCAATTCCGCTTTTGTCTTTTTTGGAGACAATTTGAATTTCTTTTGTGGAATTGCGCTCCACGCTTTCGCCATTTTTTCTTATGTTGAAACTGCCTTGCGGAACTGAGTGCAAATCGGCAACTTGTCCAAGAAGTTCTTTGTCAATTTTCGCGATTTCGCTCATATGATTTGCCCTCCCAATTTTCGACATTTTGGACTGTCCAAAAGTGGCAAAATGTCCTTTCGTCTGCCAAGAATTGCATCTTTTTTCGTGTCCAAAAGCAGAATATAGTCCGCACTTTCCAAAAGTTTGCGCTGGTGGCTGACAATGATGACCGTCTTGTTTTTGAGTTCTTTGAAAAGCCCAACAAGCGCATCAAAACTCCAAAGGTCGATGCCTGCTTCCGGCTCGTCAAAAAGCATGACATCTCCGCCTTTGGCAAGCGCAATTGCAAGTTCGATGCGTTTCAACTCTCCGCCCGACAGACTGTCGTCAAGTTCGCGGTCAACATAGTCCTTTGCACAAAGTCCGACCTTTGCCAAAAATTCACACGCATCCACCACCGAATTTTTGCTTTTGCTTGCAAGGTTCAATAGGTCTCGCACTGTCAACCCCTTAAACCTCACAGGATTTTGAAAAGCAACCGTTATGCCCATTTTTGCACGCTGGTCAATTGACATTTCATTCAGATTTTTGCCGTCAAGCAAAATTTCGCCTGATGTCGCCCTCAAAACACCCATCAAAAGTTTGATCATCGTGGACTTTCCGCTTCCGTTGTGACCCGTGATGACTGTCACTTTATTTTTTGGAAAAACAACATTGATGTTTTTCAAAATTTCTTTATTTTTTCCCGTGTCCTTATCAAAAACACTGTAGGAAACATTTTTCAGTTCAATCATTTTTTCTCCTTGTTTTTTCTCGTCATAAAATTTTTTAAGTTTTAATGAATTTGTCGCTCAGATTTTCAATTTTTTTCTTGATTTAAAATGCCCAATTTAAAGCGAATTGATGAAAAAATTTTCAACCTAAACACAAACATAAAACCAAAAATCAACATTTTCAAAGATAAGTTTAGCATTTTTGCTTGTTTAAGTCAAAAACATTTGGATTGTTTCCGTTTTTTGTTTAGAAAATTTGACCAAAAATTTTCGCTGTGATATACTTTTTGCATGAAATACTTTAAAAATAACCTTGAAATTGCAAAATTTTTGCTTCAAATTGAGAAAAAAGCGTATAGCACTGTCAAAAAACTTAAAATTGATGTCGAGGACAAAAAATCTGACACCAAAAAGTTTGACCTTGTGACAAACTATGACAAAACCATTGAAAAATTGGCAATTGCAGAACTTGGCAAGGCTTTTGACAATCCGAAAATTGTCAGCGAGGAATTTAACGACAAGGTGGAAGCCAAAGGGACATATTTTGTCATTGACCCAATTGACGGCACATTGAACTTTGCCAATGGCATAGACTTGTGGGGCATCCAAATGGCATATGTTGTGAATGATGAAATTGTGGCAAGTGCAATTTTCAACCCAAAATATGGCGAATATTATGCCGGCAAAGGCATGGGGGCTTTTCGAAATGGAAAAAGATTTTTCACCGAAAAGAAACCACTTCATCACCTCTTGTTCAACCTTGGTGTGAAACCGACACCTTTCATGAAAATTTTGCCAGCACTTAAAGACATTTGCTTGGAAGTGAGAGCATTTGGCGTGGCATCAACGGGTTTGGTTTTTGTGGCTGAAGGCAAACTTGGTGTTTATGTGATGGAAACCAATGCTCATCCTTGGGACTCTTTTCCTGGTTTTTTGCTTGGAACAGAAGCAGGTTGCGTTCTTGGAACTGCTGCAGGATTCAATGTTATGGCAAACAACGAAGAGGCTTTGAAAACCATTTGTGCTTCCATTGAAAACACAATTGAAAAACAAGACACATCTTCACAAACTAAGAAAACCAAAAATGCAAAAACTGCAAAAGTTGAAAAAGAAAAACCAATGGCAAAAACAAACACAGAAAAGAAAATCATCAAAACAACAACAAAAACATCATCCACAAAAAAAGAAAAAAATCAGAAGAAAACCGAAACCAAAAACAGCAAAAATTGAAAAAACATGTGAAATCACATGTTTTTTCTTAAATTAAACGCGATTTTTGTTTTGTATAAAACTCTGTATCAGAAAATCAAAGGAAACATTAAAAGGTGTTGCCATATCTTTTAATCACTTTTTCAAATGGAAGTCTTTTGAAATCTCTCATAAAAAACCACCTTTCCGGATTTTTCTTTGTCGAGCGCTTAATCATCGGATTTTTTCGAATTGCCTTTTTGAAATCCACCTCGCAAAAACTGATTTTGTCTTTGATTTTGTCAAAAAGTTCCTCTCCTTTCTTTGAATGCACCAGCACCAAAGAAATTCCTTTGCCGTCATTCATTTGAGGGACAACGCCCTTTGCTCCCCAAAAGTCCGCCAAAGTTATGTCACATGGGCGCGCTTCATCTTTAAACGCACACTTATGGCAAGAAGGTCTCAAGCACTTGTTGAAGAAAAACAATTTCATCATTGGGTCTTTGTGATTTGGGGTTTTGAGGTATTCAACACCATTTGAGAATGTCATTGAAAAAGAAGCTTTCTTCGTTCCGTCCAATTTCTTCCTGAAAGAGACGCTGGTTGTTTTTGCGTTTGCAATTTTCTCTCGATATGCAACATATTCTTTCCAAACTTTTGGTGATGGCACGCCGTGACAAATCAAATCTTGCGTGACGAGATTTTCCAAATTCCTCCCCCCGCAGAATTTGAGAAGTCCAGCAATCTGACAAGGTGTGCCTGTGAAAAGCACTTTTCTGCCCTCATTCAAAAATTTCCTCGCCTGCTTGAATGTGTCACCAATTCGGCTTTGGACATATTTTGAAACGCGAAGTTTGTCCAAATCTTCTTTCTTCTCAACTGTCATGTGCACAACTTCAAAATTTTCGTTGAAACCAGCACCAAAAACAACTCCACCTTGCTCCAAAATTTCTTCTGCAAGCAAAGTGAAAATTCCTCCAGACGAACTTTTCATGCGCGCATCCAAATTGTTGTTTGTTGCACCATATGCTTTTGGAATTTTTGCTTCAACTTTTTTCTTATTCAAAATTGGACAAATTTTCTCGCAAAGTCCACAGTTTATGCACCTTTCTTTGTCCACTTTGGGATACAGAAACCCCTCATCATCACTCACCATTTCAATGCAATTTTTGGGGCATATGTTTGCACACGCATGGCAACCACTGCACCTGCGCTTGTCTTTGATTTCAATCATGTGCCACCTCTTTTTCAACTTGAGCAAATGCATCAGTCAAAAATTTCAGACTTTTCTCGCGCTCTGCAGAAACTTTTTCTTTGACAGCGGAAAAATCCAACTTAAAGAGGTTTTCATCTTCAAGTGTTTTGAAGTTTCTATCCTCAAGCCCCGTCATCTTCAAAAGCGTTGCAATGCGTGATTTTGTGCTTTTGAATGGCATGAAAGAAACAAACGGTTTTTCAAGCGCAATTGACATGGCATGCCCATGAAAAGAATTTGTGCAGACAAGTTCGGCAGAGGAAATGAGGTCAACAAATTCGCTTGGATTGGTTTTGAAAAATTTGTCAAAAGACTTGTTGATGTTCACCACCTTCAAGCCAAATTTTTGTGCAATTTCTTCCACTTTTTGCTTATATTCTTTCTTCGGAGCAAGAAAATATGTCAGCACATATTTTTCCGGTTTGTTTTTGACAGGTTGTGCAAATTTTTCCCATTCCTCCTTTGTCAAAAGCATGGTTGGGTCAAGCACAACAGGCGCTTGTTCGCCACAAAGGTTTTCAATGATTTTTGCACCCTCGTTTTCACGGACTGACAGATGTGAAATGTGGTTAAGTCCATTTTTGAAAGTGTCTTCAAATTTTTCTATCAATTTTTCAACACCAAAACTTGGTGCATATGCCACGCATTTTTCTTTTTCTGCAAATTCAAGAAAACTGATTTTTTTGTTTGCCATATATTTTGGGTTCCAAACTTGGTCGCTTCCCACCACAAAGGCGTCAAAATTTTTTGCTTTCCTTTCAAGTTTTTTGGTTGAAAAACAGCCAATTTTGACATTATGAAGAAACTTTTTTGTGTGCTTTTTTGAATTCTTCATTCGTTCGACAACCGGCACAAATGGCACAATGTTTGCAAGTGGCATGACAAGAGAATAAATCTTCTTCGGGCTGACAGCAAGTGTTGTCACCTCGTGTCCCATTTTGATTATGGTCTGCTCCAAAGCATAGTTTTGAAGTCTGTTTCCATGATTGAAAAAATCATAAATTGTCACAATTGCAACTTTCATCAAATTCCTCCCGCACTTGCTGTTCTTGCTGGAAACAATCAAGTTTTTCATCTAATTTGGCAAAGAGTAAAGCAAAAATTTGTCAACTTCTCTTTGCTTTTTTCTTCTTAAGTTTCTTTCCAATCATAAAGAAGTTTGTTCTTTTGTTGGAGTAGAAAATTACAAGCAAAACAGCAAACAAAACAATTGAAATCAAGATTGAAAACACCATCCACCCTGCAGTGACCGGATGTCCGAAAAAGTCCAAATTTATGGAATAGTCGTTTAAAAGTGCGTCAATAACCTCTGGAGGCACAGAACTTCGCAAATGTCTGATGACACCGCCCATAAAATAGTTTCGGAAAAGCCCGGCAGAATATGTCCCCGGAATGAAACATGCAATGTATTGAATGTAGGACGGAAGCATTGAAAACGGCAGATAAGCCCCAATCAAAAAGCCAATTGCTGTGCAGAAAACACTGTTCAATGCGCCCAAAGCGCCCGTTGTTTTGATGAAACTGCAAATCAGCACCATCAAGAAAGCGGAAGAGAAAACCGAAATCACCATCACGCACAAGATTGTCAGAAAATCTGAAAAAGACATCATCAGTCCGCCTGTTGCGGCGAGATAGATGATGGAAAGCGCCAGCACAATCAAACAAATTGTGAATGTGATGAGAAAGCATGAGATGATGTAGCTTAAATAAAGCACCCAGCGTTTCACCGGTGCTGAGATGACATCGTTCACATTTCCTGTCATTCTGTCACGCACCATGACAATGTTGGCATTCAACGCAATTGTTATGCACGAAACACCCATAACGCCCGAAATCATCCAATTGTTGACAAGCGCGTTCACATCCGCAATTGTGACAGTTTCCACGCCTTGTTCTTGAAGCATTGCCAAAATTGATTCCGCCTGCATGTCGCCCAAAAACAAAACATAAAGCAAAAGCACGATGATTGGCGCCAAAACAGAAAAGAAGACAGTCATTTTGTCTTTCATATAGAGTTTTATGTTTCTTTTGACAAGAACGCCCAGCGCCAGCCAATTGTTTCCAAACTTATTCTTTGTCTTCCCCATGCTCAAACCTCTTTCCTGTGATGTTCAAAAACACATCGTCCATATCACCTTTCAGCACCTCAAAATCGGTGAGATATTCTCCAAATTTCGAGATGATTTCTTTTGCGTCGGCGCTGTCTTTGATTTTGATGTGATAGCAATCGCCAATATATGGCAAATCTTGCCCAAAAGCCTTTTCAAATTCTTCATTTCGTGGCATGTAGGCTTTGATATAGTCAGAAGAATATTGCGTCTTCAAATTGTGAGGCGTGTCGTTTGCAACAATGTGCCCTGAATCAATCATCACCACCCTGTCCGCTTTGTTTGCCTCTTCCATATAGTGCGTTGTCAAAAAAACGGTCATTTTTTGAGAAATTCTCAAATCATTAATCAAATCCCAAATTCTCATGCGCGTTTGTGGGTCAAGTCCGGTTGTTGGCTCATCCAAAACCAAAAGTTTTGGAAAGTTGATGAGCCCTCTTGCAATGTCCACCCTTCTTTTTTGCCCACCGCTCAAATTCCTTAGAGGTTTCTTTAAAATTGGCGCAAGGTCCAAAAGTTCCACAAGTTCATCCATGCGCGTTTTCCATTGCTTTCCTCTCAGCCCATAAAAGCCCGCACGAATTGTCAAATTATCCTTGACAGAAAGCATGTCATCAAGCGCGGAGTTTTGAAAAACCACTCCAATTTTGGACTTGATTTCATCTGCATGTTCGTCCAAGTCTAAGCCATCAATCAAAATTTTTCCGCTGTCTTTTTTCAAAATGGAACAAATGATGTTGATTGTGGTTGATTTCCCTGCGCCATTAAGACCCAAAAAAGCAAACAAACTTCCCGCTTCAACATCGAAAGAAATGCCGTCAACAGCTTTGACATCACCATAATATTTTTTTAAGTCACGAATTTCAATGATATTTTTCATAATGCCATTATATCATAAGAAACTTTGAAAAAAAAATGTTTATTCCATCTTGTTGAAAATTTTTAAATGTTTTGACAAATTTTGTTGAAAAAACTATTGCAAAAAACGACAAAATCAATTAAAATATATCTATAGAGAAAAAATCAACACAAATTGGAGGTTTACAATGGGACTTTTTGGTTGGGGAAAGAAAAAAGATAAGAAAAAAGAAGTCGAAAAAACTGTAAAGGAAGAGACAAAAACTTTTGCCAATGTTGAAACACAGGAAAAGCCGGTTCAAACACAAGAAAAGGCAAGAGAAAGTCAAAACGAAAAATCAAATGAAAACAAAACTGTGAAAAAGGTGCAAAACCAAAAGGAAACATCTTCAAATCGCACTGCTTCTGAAAAGAAAAAAGCCGAAAAAGTTGAAACAAAAGAATTGATCGAGACAAAAGAAACCAAAACAAAGAAACCAATCTATCGTGTTTTGTATGACAAAGAAGCACGCGTTTGGGTCATCAAAAAGGACGGTGCAAAACGCATTATTGCCACATTTGCCACCAAAGAAGAAGCCCTCACCCGCGTGAAAGACCTTTCACAAAGCCAAGACACCGGCTTCATTGTTCATAAAAAAGACGGAAAATTTCAGAAAAAATAAAAAAACAAAAACCTTTAAACAAAATTTAAACTGAAAAATTCGAAAAAAATTTTAATAAAAATTTAAAAATGCATCACGGTTTAAGTGGTGCATTTTTATGTATTTTGCAAATTTTCATAGCAGAATTTTAAACGAAAAAGCACGACGCCCCAAAAAAATAAACTTAAAGAATCAATCTTCCAGCCCGCAAAGATAGTCCGCTGAGACTTTAAAAAATTTTGCGAGTGCAACCAAATTTTCAATGCTTGGAACTCTTTTATCTCTTTCCCATAAACTGATTGCCATTTTGCTTACACCTATCTGCTTTGCAAGTTCTTCAATTGTCAAGTTTTCCTCATTTCTCAATTCTTTCAATCTTTCAGCAAAAATTTTCATATATGTCTCCTGTAAAGTTTATAAAAATTTTACACTTTTGTTTACATATTTAGTTGACAATAAACAATAGTTTACTATATAATCTTGGTAAACAAAAGTTTAAAGAGGCACAAAATGAACAAATCTAATTATGGTTCTATGAAAGGTGTGATTAAGATTGAATTGATTGAAAAGTTCATGAAAGAAAAACATCTATCCAAACAAGAATTTGCGTATAGATGTAAAATTTCTTTGAAAGATTTGCAAAAAGTTTGCGACGAAGTTTCTCACTTCGAGCCAATTTGCCTTTTGAAAATTGCAAGAACAATAGGTGTGGAATTTTCTGACTTGGTCAATTCTTAAATCTTTGACTTCTTAAAGTCATTCTATATTTTCTTTATGTCTTCAAGTTTGATGACTTCAATTTTGGCAGTTATGATTTGCAGATGATGAATTTGTTTGTTTTTCAAACTTATGCGCCTCAAGAAGAATGCGTCAACCGCTTCCCACAAGAAAACCCAAGCGCAAATCTCAAGAAAAATGTCAAGATAATCATTTGGGAAATAGGCATAAGACAAAAGTAAAACAGATAAGAAAGTAAGCCCCACTAAAAGCATTGTCAAACAGAAAAACAAGTTCCTTTTCTGCTCAATTTTCATCTCGTTATAGTCTTTTTTAAACTTGTTTCTTATGGCATTTTCCACTTCTTGACTTGAAGCTTGCTCGTTGGTGTAAACCTTTATGCGCAAATCTCTGTTTGCTGGCACAAATCGTGTTTCGCTGATGATGTATGAGCCCAATTCTTCGTTCAGTTTCTCATTGCTGTCATAGTCATATTCCGAAAAAATTTGATTTTTTCGCTCTGCCTTTATGGCAATCACAGCATGCCCGTCACTGTCAATCATAAAGTCGTCAAATTTTGGAACTTTTCGGTCTGCATCTCTGAATTTCTTTCTTAAAAACATATCCTCTCCCACACTTCAGTTTGTCTTTTTCTACTAATTTAACATGTCATATCAATTTTGCTTTTTGCCTTTTACGCAAAACATTCAGCAGTTTGCTGTCACAACAACATCCACCCCTGTGCCAAGCACATTTTTGATGATTATGTCTCCATATTTGACATCTTTGAGCCTCAGTTTTTCCACCTCTTTCACACAATCAAAAATCAGGTTTTTTGGAATTGGAGCCGTGGTCTTGCAAGACCTGACACCATGCTCTGTCTTGACTGAAGTCGTGACAATTCGTTTTGGACATGTCACTTCCTCTTTTGCAAAAACAACTCCACGATTGCACCCGTTGCCCGTCACCTCAACATTTTCGCCGTCGACTTTCACTGTCAAACTGCAACCCATTGGACACATGATGCAAATCATATGTCTTGTCTGTGTTGTTGTCTTGTTTGTCACATTGTTTTTTGCACTTTGTGCTGAAACTTTTTTTATTTCTTTTCTTTGCGACAAACTTTTTTCGACTTTCAATTTTTGCGTCTGTGTTTTTTGATTTTTTTCAGTGGTTTTTGTCTGCTTTATTGCCATATTTCACCTCACTCAATTTCCAAACTGATTCGCCCGGTGGCTCCGCTTTTGTCAAATGTCAAACTCATCATCTCGCCCGGCACTCCCGCCAAAATGAACCGTTTGCCAAGGATGTTTGCCCCACACTTTGCCGTCAAAGTTTTTCTGACCACTTTTTCTTTGAGGCGAAACTTCACTTCAACTTGTCCTGCGCCCTCATACACTTTGCTTGGCAAAACATACGAAAAACCCTCCCCCGCAACAATTGGAATTTTTTTTGTGCGTGGTGGCAACTTGCCTTGTGCATAGAGGCTGGCAAATTTTCCTGCAAGTTTTGCCTCAAGCGCCACATTATCCACAAGGTCATGCACATGCAAAATGTTTCCGCAAGAAAAAAGCCACTGTTTGTCAGTTTGATAGAACTCATTGACAACAGCACCATTTGTCACTCTGGACTTTGTCACAAAATCTGCCATTTCCATTTCTGGAATAAGCCCAACCGACAAAACAACTGTGTCACACTTAAGAAATTTCTTTGTGTTGTCAATCGGTTTCATGTTTTCATCCACTTGTCCAAACCAAACGCCTTCCACGCGGTCTTTCCCAACAACTTCAAAAATTGTTGTGTTGTAGAGAAGTGGAATGTTGAAGTCCTCAAGGCACTGCATGATGTTTCGTCTAAGCCCCGAACTTGTCTTGTTGATTTCCAAAACTGCGTGCACTTTTGCACCCTCAAGCGTCAGTCTGCGCGCCATAATCAGCCCAATGTCTCCACTTCCCAAAATGACAACATCTTTTCCAACCATTTTTCCGTCAATGTTGACCATTTTTTGCACCGTGCCAGCAGTCAAAACTCCGGCTGGACGCGTGCCACAAAGCGAAATGTTGCCTGCAGTGCGCTCTCTGCAACCCATTGCCAAAATCACTGCTTTTGCCTCAATTGTTTGCACTCCAAGTGCGCCCATAACCTCAACTTTTTTCTCGCCAATTTTTGTCACAAGAGCGGAGGTGAAAACCGTGATGTTTTTGTCCGCTTCCACCATTTCTCTGAACCTATGTGCAAATTCGGGACCCGTGAGTTCTTCCTTAAAATAGTGAAGTCCAAAACCATTATGGATGCATTGGTTCAAAATTCCACCCAAAATTTCATCGCGCTCCACAATCACAACTTTGCTTCCGTTTTCTGAGGCAGAAAGTGCTGCGCTCATTCCTGCAGGACCACCGCCAATAACAAGCACATCAGTTTTCATTCTTTCACCTCCCGAATTTCGCCAACTGCAACCTCGCTTCCTCGGTTTTCTTTCAACACTTTTTCATATTTCACACCGCACTCTTCAGAGATTGCTTTCACAACCTTTGTGAAACAAAAACCACTTTGGCATCTTCCCATGCCAGCGTTTGTCCTTCTTTTCACAGCGTCAACCGAATGAATGGCAAGAGGTCTGTGCAGTGCAGAAATCACATCCGCTTTGGTGATTTTTTCGCACTTGCAGACAATTTCTTTGTGTCTTGGATCTTGTTTAAGCATCTGCGCTTGCTCTTTTGGAGAGCAATCTTTAAACATTTTGTAAGGCTGAATTTTTTTCAAATTCTTCTTCTCAACATTCTCAAAACCAAGAAGTTCCAAAACCATTTCGGCAATTGCTGGCGCAGAAGAAAGCCCCGGTGAGCATATGCCCGCAAGGTTGACAAGCCCCTCTTGCAGAGAAGATTTTTCCACAATGAAATCGTCACCAGAAATCACGCGTACGCCCGCAAACTCTCTTATGGCATGGCGAAAATTGATTCCTGCAATCATTCCTCCCGCTTTTGATTTGATGTCATCAAGCCCAGCATTTGTGACTTGTGTGTTGTTTTCGCCGTCCTCGCTTGTTGGCCCAACAAGAAAATTCCCGTCCACTGTTGCAGTCACAAGCACGCCTTTTCCAAATTTGGTTGGAAGAGGAAAGATTGTGCAAGGCACCTCAAGTCCACACTGCTTGTCAAACACAAAATATTCCCCTCGTCTGAAAAGCAGAGGATGTTCCTCGCCTTTAAAAATCTTGGCAACTTCGTTATATCCTGCCCCTGCACTGTTGACAACGGTTTTGGCGTGGAATGTGTTTTTCTTTGTCTTAACCTCAAAAAAACCATCAACTTTCTTGGCAGAAATTAAATCTTCTTCCAAAAAAACTTCTCCGCCATTGACGATTGCCTCTTCCGTCAGTGTGATTGTGAAAAGATATGGGCTGACGATGTAGGCATTTGGTGCGAAAAGCGCCACAGAGATGTGTTCTGAAATTTGCGGAACTTTTTGCAAAATTTGCGCCCTGTCCCAAATTTCCACCTCCACTCCGTTCGCATCACCGCGAGCCTTCAAATTGGCAATTTTTTCGGCGTCGTCGCCAACAACAAGCGCTCCACACTTTTTAAGTGGCACGCCCAAGCGCTGACAAATTTCCGGCATAAGCGCGGTTCCGCGAACATTCAATTTTGCTTTCAAACTGCCAGGTTCTGGGTCATATCCAGCATGAACCAACCCGCTGTTTGCCTTGCTTGCACCTGTGGCAACATCACTTGCATGGTCAATCATCGCACATTTTTTGCCAATTCTTGTCAATTTGTTGAAAACGGATGCGCCAACCACGCCTGCACCAACAATCAAACAATCATAAATTTTGTCCATCACTCCTCCATTTGTCATCATTTTAACTTTTTGCCACAATTTTTGTCAAACATAATCAAGAGTTTGTCAATTTTTGGTCAATTTCACATTTTTGTCTGTGTCATTTCCATACTTTGCAACAGAATTTTGAGACTTAAAATAAAAATTTGTCAATTTGTTTTTCAAAGGAGTTTTTTTGTGCTAAAATATGCTTAAAGAATAAAAACACTTTTGGTTTGCAAGTTTGAAATTTTTGATTTGGAGAAGCCTATGAGAAGATTTATTTTGGGTTTAGATGAAGGGACAACAAGTTTGAGGTCTTTTCTCTATGATGTTGACACGCACAAAATTGTGGACAAGGAAGGAAGAAATTTCAAACAGTTCTATCCAAAAAGCGGTTGGGTGGAACAGGATGCTGAAGAAATTTTCCGAAAAATCCTTCAAACTTCAAAAATTGTTCTCAAACGCAACAATGTTTCAAAAGAAGAACTTTTGGGAATTGGCATAACCAACCAGCGCGAAACTGTTGTGGCGTGGGACAGAAAAACCGGAAAGCCAATCTGCCCTGCAATTGTGTGGCAGTGCCGAAGAACAACCAACATGATCAAAAGCATGCCACAAGTGACAAAACAGAAAATCAAAGAAAAAACAGGCTTGATTGCCAATCCATACTTCAGCGCCTCAAAGATGAAGTGGATTATGGAAAATGTCAAAGAGGCACGCACTCTTGCCAAAAAGAATGAATTGTGTTTTGGGACAATTGACAGTTTCCTTGCTTTCAGACTTTGTGGAAATCATGTGACAGACACCACAAACGCCAGCCGAACTTGCCTTATGAACATCCAAACACTTGAATGGGATGACGAACTTTTGAAAATTTTTAAAATTCCAAAAAATTCACTGCCAAAAATCTTGCCTTGTGATGCAGATTTTGGCGTATCAAAAAAACTGCTTGGCTCGCACATTGTTGGCATGATTGGAGACCAACAGTCAAGCATGATTGGACAAGGTGCAATTGAAATTGGAAACAGCAAAGTGACTTTCGGAACGGGTGGTTTCATCCTGACAAACATAAATTCCTTGCAAAGCGTGCCAAACCTTTTGACAACTGTGGCAAGGACTCTTGGTGGCAAGACGGAATATGCCATTGAGGGAAGCATCTACAGCGCCTGCAGTGCGCTCAATTGGCTGGGCAAAATGAAAATGTTTGACGATGTTTCTGAAACCTCAAAAATGGCAAGTTCACTCAAAGACAATGAGGGAGTCTATTTTGTGCCTGCATTCACAGGACTTGGTGCACCATATTGGAAAGATGATGTCCGCGCCGAAATTGTTGGCTTGACTTTTGACACAACTCCGAAACAAATTGTCCGCGCCTGTTTGGAAAGCATGGCCTACAACACCAAAGCGATTGTGGATGAAATGAAACTGAGTGGACAGCGCCTGAGAAAAATCAGTGTGGATGGCGGTGCAAGCAAAAATGACTTCCTTTTGCAATTTTTGGCAGACATGCTGGACCATGAGGTTGTCAAAAGTGTGGAAAGCGAAGCAACTGTGATGGGTGCAATCTATGTGGCAATGTTGTCGCTTGGACTTGTGGACAAAAAGCAAATCAAAGAATTGACGCAAAGCAACAAAATCTTCGCTCCAAAAATGACGGACGGAGAAAGAAAGAGGTTGTATGACGGCTGGAAGAGAGCCGTGAAACTTTTAAAAGGAGAAGAAAATGGCAGAGGAAACTAAAAAAGAAACTATAAAGAAAAAATCTGGAAACAGCAAAAAACAATCAACAAATGAAGAGAAATCTCAAAAAAGTGTAAAAAATGAAGCAAAAACAACAAAAAAAGTTGAAAAAAATGCAAAAATCACAAAAAATGCTTCAAAATCTTCCAATCATGCAATTGAAAGCAAAAGCGCGAAAACAACCAAAAGAAATCAAAAGAGCGCGGTTGAAAAAACAGAAACCGAAAAGCCTGTGCCATCTTCACCAAAGCACATCAAGGTTCTGGGCTTTCATGATTTGGAACTTAACACCTATGTCTATGACAATGTGAAAAATCCAAAGGCTGTGGTGTTGATTGTTCATGGAATGCAAGAGCACATTTTGAGATATGCTCCTTTTGCTGAATTTTTGCAAAAAAATGGATATGTTGTTGTGATGAGCGACCTTCGTGGACACGGACACACAATGCAAACACCTGAAGAATATGGCAAAGGCGAAAAAGACATCTTCACAGAAACCCTGAAAGACCAACTCAACCTCATTGAATTTGCTCATGACGAATTCAAGTTGCCACTCTACATTTTTGGACATTCCTATGGCTCAATGCTGACACAATTTCTTGTTCAACTGTCCCCAATTCCAGAAAAAGCCGTCATTTGTGGCACAACAAATGGAGACAGCGGAATTTTCAAACTTGGAAGTTTGGCTGTTGGAATGATGTCGCCATTTGAAATTCATGACAAACGCGGCGGACTTGCAGAGAAATTGTGCATAAAAAGTTTTGGCAAAAAATTTGAAAATGGCAATTGGCTGTCACGAGATGACAAGGTTTTTGAAGCATATCTCAAAGACGACCTTTGCGGCGGCTCTTTCCCGTTCAGTTTCTATCGCAGCATGATTAAAAACATGCGAAAAGCCAACAAGGGCATTGGAAAAATTGGCAACAAAAAACTTTTCCTCATTGCTGGCGACAAAGACCCTGTTGGAGAAAACGGAAAACAAGTCAAAAAACTCTATAAGACTTATCTTAAAAATAACATCAACGCAAGAATGAAACTCTATCCAAACGCCCGCCACGAACTTCTCAACGAAATCAACAAAGATGAAGTCTATGCAGATGTTTTAAGTTTCTTTGACGAATAAAATGCGTTCGTATAACAAATTTAACATAAAAAACATTAAACACATCTTTAAACCTCTTCATTTCCAATGTCTTGACATATAATATAAAATGGAAAACATAATCTTCGATTTAGACGGCACACTTTGGGACACAACAGAAGCAGTCACAACTGCTTGGAACAAAACCATAAAAAAATTCAATTTGGCAAAAAAATTTGAGAGACAAGAGATTGTCTCTCTGATGGGCAAAACATCTTCTGAATTGATGACCTATCTTCAAAATTCTCGCCAAATTGAAGATGAAAACTTTTTGAAATCTTGTCAAAATCAAGAAATTGAAGTTTTAAAACAATCTGGTGGAAGACTATATCCTAAAACACTGCAAACTTTAAAATATCTCAGTGTCAAAAAGCACAATCTCTACATTATAAGCAATTGTCAAGAAAATTATATTGACATTTTTTTAGATTTTCACAATTGCAGACATTTGTTTTGTGGTTATGATTGTGCTGACTCTCGCTTTAAAAATAAAGAAGATTGCCTTTCTGAGCTTATTAAAATTCAAAAAATCAACAAGTTCTTTTATGTTGGCGACAGCGAAAGCGACCATATTGCTTGCAAAAATCTTGGTGGTTCTTTTATTTTTGCCAATTATGGATTTGGCATATCTAAAAGTTTTGATTTTTTCATCCAAAACATTACTGATTTAAAAAGTTTGTTTTGACAAGTTGATGTATTTTTCAATCCACAAATTGATGTCATAACCTTCTTGCCATTTTTTTGATGGCTTTTTTTCTTCAAAACGGTTTTCATCAATCAATTCAATCAAAATGTTTGTCAATTCTTTTAAATTTGAAAACAAATGCGCTTGATCATTCTGTTGGGAAATCTCCTCAAAAGTTGGAATTTTTGAAAGAATTGTCACCTTTCCAAGCGACAGACCTTCCAAAGCAGAATATCCAAAGGTTTCAGACTTGCTTGGCACAACAATGCAATCCCCGACTTTAAATCCTTCATTTATGTCCTCAAATTTCACAAATTTCACATCAAGTTTTTTTGCGATTGCAAACACCTTAAGTTCTGTCGCATATTTTTCATATTGGACATCGATTCCTGTGAGAATTGTTTGAATTTTTGACTTTTTGACATCATCAAGCCCGGCACATGCTTTCAAAAAATACTTCGGTCTTTTTTGAACAGGCTCCAATCTGCTTGGTAAGATAAATTTTATTTTTCTTGAATCTAAGCCGTATGTTTTCTCAATTTCGCGCTTTGGAATGCTACACTTCAATCTTGAAACATCAATGGCGTGTGGAATGCTGAACACATTTCTTTTAAGAACTCTTTTCCAATGTTGAAAATATGACTTTGACGGAACAACAAATTTCATGCCCAAACTTGCTTGCCGTTTCATCATTTCAACTTGAAATTCAAACTCTTTCAAACTTGATGTGACACAAAATTCTGCACGATTTGAATGAATTGTGAAAATTCTGTTTTTGTTTTGCCAGCACTTCAAAAACAAGTGTGAATTTAATTGAAACACATCATATTTTGCCGCATCAATTTTGCTCTCCAAAAATTGAGCAACTTTATCGTAAGTTGCTTCTGACAACATATCTCCAAATATGGCTTTCAGTTTATATTCATCAATCTCGTCGCAAATGTTGAGAGAAATGAAGTTGATGCCTTTGTCAACATATGAATCTCCTGAAAGCATGTAAACATCCACTTCACACCTTTTGGTTTTTAAAGCATATGCTAAATCTTTCACATACCTTTCTGTTCCGCCAATTGATTTTGAACTTATTGTCCACGGATTTATGATTGCCCACCGCATTTTTCCTACCTCACATTTTGTTTTAAAACATTCATATAATTTTGAACTGTATGTTTCGCAGAAAACTCATAAGCATTTTGGCTTAGCCTCATATATTCCTCTTCTGACAAATTGAAATTTCTGACAACATCATTTTTTTTAAACACCTTTCCAATTTGATGTTTTTTTACTTCTTCTGAAAAACTCAAAACATCTGTCATCAAAATTGGCTTACCCCTGCTTATTCCATCAATAAGCGAGTTTGGAACATCTTTGACAATTTGTTCTTGTAGAAAATAAACAACAAAGTCTGCAGAGTCAAAAATCTCAGTCAATTCCTGGTCATTCTTCACATCAACCAATTTGACTTGCCTTTGCACATTTTTAAATTTAACATAGTCTGTAAATACCTTTGTTTGATTATCTCTCAACACAACAACCAAATTCAAATTTTTAAATTTCTCAAGGCAATCCACCAAATATAAAAGCCCTCTTGCTTGTGTTGAATCTGTTTCAACCGTATTGTTCCAACTTGCAAAAACAAGTGACACATTGTTAGGAGTGTATTTTTTCTGATTCTCTTGTCGAGAAAGCTTGGCTGGTGTGGGTGTGACAACAATCTTTTCAGGATTGAAGCCAAAATCGACCAGAATTTTTTTATGTGATTCAAGCTCAACAAAAACTTTTTTAAGTTTTTTATATCCCATTAAATGTTCCATATATTCTTTGTAAGGCTTTCTATACATGGCAACGTAAACGTTTTTGTTGGACTTATTAAAAACATCCACCTTGAATTTGCAAGGCTCTTCCTCGAAAACCAATATATCTTCGTCTTCATTTGTCAAAACCGCCTCAGAAATCTTTTCGTTTAATTCTTCAGGCTCAAAAACAAAAATGTTGTCCCTCAAATCTTCCTCTTGCAAAGCCTTTTGCCCCATGAATCTTCTTGCGGAAATAATCTTTCCGCCCAAAGCCTTCAAAGCCGCCTCCATTTGATTTGAAACAGCCTCAATGTTCCTCTTAAAAAAGTCGTTTATGATAATCAACCCACTTCCTCTTCTTTTTTTACTAAATCAATAATTGTAAATCTGTCTGTTCTTGGTTTAACTTCTTTCAAAGCTTTGTTCAGCAAATCATCAGTTATTCCATATTTTTCATTCCATTTTGCAACATCAAACAATTTTGCAATTTGTTCAATTTCCACATCAATGTTGTTTTGCAACTTTGACATAATCAAAATTCCATTAATTACAGCCAGGCCGTGTGGAAGATTTGGAATTTCTTTTTCCAGCAATTTTGCAAAAATGTGCTCCGAGCCACTTTCTGGCCTCCCAGAACCATGCTTGTTTGTGATTTCCCCTGAAATTCGAATCAATTTAAATTCTTTCCACAATTTGTTTTCCAAATTTTTATAGTTCTTTTTTATAAATCTTTCAGTTTTTTTCAAAAGTTTCATTGCAACATCAAAATATTTTGTGAAAAGCTCTCCAATTTGCTGATTTGCAATTTTCCAATCAAACAGCGCAGTGTGTATTGACAAAACATCACACAGTCCCCAAAAATTCATCTCCTGCGCCTTTGACAACAACTTCTCATCAAAAATCAACACATCAGGTTCTTTTGCATCAAGCGTGATTTTTTCACCATCAACAATCAAACAAGATTTGTTTGTTGAAAAGGCATTTGTCGAAAGCATTGACATAATCACTGTCAAGTGTTTATTCAACTTGAAAGCCATCTGCTTTGCAACATCAATAACGCTTCCTCCACCCACAGCAACAATTTCATCAAAGTCTTTGTGTTTCAAAATGAAATCTTCAATGTCCTTGACATTTTTCCCAATATTCTTGATGTTAAGCATACAATGTTTAGATATGTTAAATTTGACATTTGCAATTGAAGAATTTGAATAAACAATTAATGCGCGAGATTCAAGCGTTTCCAAAAATTTTTCTGCATTTGTTTTTCTTATTTGCATACTCCATCACTTCCTTTGTTAAAACATCTTTCATGCCCATTTTCTTTGATTGTCCTGACCTCTTTGATTCTGTCTCTATTGTTTCTCACTGCGTTCAACAAAAACTTGTTTTCTGCTCCACAATCAGAAAAATGAACCAAAACATCAAGAACATAGTTGTCCATCATAGGAATGTATTTTTCTCTTATTGCATTCTTCAGCATCTTTGTTTGGACACAAAACTTATGCTGTTCTTCATAATCAAACAAGAATTCTGGATTGTCAACCGTGATTTTGAAAACTAAGATGTCTCCACATCCGCGCTCTTCCAACATTTTTGCTTTATATTTCGCATAATCGTCTGGCAACAAAGGATGATAGGCATCCTTAATAAAACGATATAAATTGTCTCTTACATCCACTTCAATCAAAGATTCAACACGATATGTTTTGTCTATGTCGGAAATCAAATCTTTTGCAAAATCAAAATTCTTATTCCACAAAACACCGTAAAAAGAAAATTTATCCACATCCACCTCCAATAAAAATCCTTTGTGACATTATATCATAAAATAAATAAAAAATCAACATCAACTGTTTGAAAACATGTTTGGCACAAGAAAGTTGTGTTTCGCATTTAAATATGATATAATCTTTTTGGAGGGTATGATGAATTTTATATTAAACAGTTTGAAAGATATAGAAAAAAATGTGATTGAAAAAAATAATGTTAAAATCAATCAAATTATTAAATCTCTTTTTAAAAATCCAAGTAGGATTTTCTATGTGACAAACAACAATAAATTTTTTGGAGTCATCAACAAAAAAAGTGTTCTCTCGGCAAACCTTTCCAATCTTGAGAACATTGTTTGCAAAAACCATCCTGTTGTTGAACAATTGGACGATGTTGAAACAGTCAAAAAAATTGCTCACATCAATCAAACACTAAACATTCCAATTGTAAAAAATCAAAAATTGATTGGAGAATATGAATTTAAACCGACGCAAAGTCTCTTTTCTATGGACAAAAAACGATGGAACATTCTGTATGGCAAAAATGAAATTGTAAAAAATTTTATAAACTTCAAAAAATTTTCACAAATCATTGTGATTGGTCCCTTTGCAAAAACTGTTGTCAAACACATCAAAAACAATTGCAAACACATTGATTGCACAGAGGGGAAAAACACATTCGATTCGTTTAAAGATTATATAAAATCAAATTGCACAATCATTGACACAAGTGAAGATGGAGAAATCAAAAAACAAATTCTCAATTTGTCCAAACTGACAAAATTCGCAAATTTGAAATCTCAATATTTAACCTTGTATGATTTTTGCAATCTTGCAGAACTTTATGATTTTAAAACAAAGCAAATTCAAAGTTTTTTCTTTGTTTTCCCAGATGCCAACAAATTTAAAAATTTAAGTTTGCAAGAGCGATACAGAATTGCATTTGACAAACCATATAGGTTTTATTTTGAACACCGCAAGAACCCTGAAATTCTGTCATTGATTAAAAATGTTTTTGGAGATTTATTTTCAGAGAAATTTCTTCAATCAAGAGATGAACTTTCTGGACTTGTTTTTCAAAATGGAATTTGCAAACTCACAGATTCGAGCAACGAGTTTTGCAAAGCATCAAACGGAACAAGGTTCACAACAGACAAAACTTCTTTCTATAAACACTCAATTTACACTTTTGGTGCTTGCTTTGTTTACGGCGCAATTGTTGACGACAAACACACTCTTGCAAGTTGCATGCAAAGGTTTGTAAATCAAGACGGAAAAGACTATGAACTGTTGAACTATGGCGCAAGAAATCTGTCAATTTTTGAATCTTTGAGAATTGCTCGGACATTGTTTCTGACAAAATTTGACAAGTTGATTTTTGTCATTTCAGAAGAAGAGTGCAAATTCATTCAAAAATTCGGATTTTCAAACATCTTTTTCTTGCAAGAATTTTTCGATTCAACAGAAATTCACGATTTTTTCTTGGACGAGCCAATTCATTGCAACCATATTTGCACAGAAAAAATTGCCAAATTCATATATGACAAACTTAAACCAAATTTGGTTGATAAACCAAAATTAAACAACACCACTCCAATTCAAAAAGAAAATCTTTTCAAATCTTCTTTAAATCAAATGCAAGAGAATGTGGACGCTTACATCAAATATTTAAAGAAATTCAGAGTGGAAAAAGAAAATTGCTCAATCATTCTCACACATGCAAATCCTTTCACATTGGGGCATTATAAATTGGTGGAATATGCCTCCAAACATTCTGAACATGTCTTTGTTTCGGTTGCAGATGATGACAACTGGTTCAGTCCAAAGGACAGATATGAAATGGCATTTCAATCTTGCAAAAAACTTCCAAATGTCACCGTTTTCAGCGCAAGAGATGACTTGATTTCAAGCAAATTATATTTGCCAGGATATTTTGAAAGAGACGAAAATCCTCATGCCGCTGGGAACACTTCCGGATTGCTTGATTTCATTGCAAATGTGTTGAAGCCTGCCTTAAACATCAAGGAAAGGTTTTTGGGCAGTGAGCCTTTTGACGCTTTCACGCAAAAAATGAATGAAGAAAGCGCAAAAATTTTGCCACAATATGGCATAAAATCAACAGAAGTGCCAAGATTTGAAAATGCCAATGGCATCCCATACAGCGGAAAAATTGTGCGAAATGCACTGAAGCGTAAAGATTGGGACACAATCAGACAAATGGTCACTCCAGAAACTGAAAAAATCCTAAGAAAATATGCTGAGCTTATGTGAAAGACAAAAACATGGCAAAAACTGCCATGTTTTTAAATTTCCGAAAAAGATTATTTTGATGAAATATATTCCAAAAAATCTCGATATGGCTGAATGTGATATTTAAAGAATGTCTTGTTTTTAATCATCTTCTCAATTTCAGATTTGCTGAACCAAGCAACATTTTGCACTTCTTCGTCTTGCATCTTGATTTCTTCAAGATTTATGTCTTTTTTCAAATAATAAAAATCAACAAAGTCGTCCTCAGTCTGAATGGTCTTATACAACACCAACTCTTTCTCATCCACATCAACTCCAAGCTCTTCCTTTATTTCAACAACCATTCCTTGAATGCTGTTTTCTCCAGATTTTGGATGTCCTCCAGTGGTTGCCCATTGTCCTCCCTTGCTTAAAGAACGCTGTTGCAACAGCATTTCACCTTTTGAATTTTCGATGAAAACCATAACTGTCACATAGAACCTTCCTGCTGGCACAGGCTCATTTTTTTCAATCTTCTCTCCTGTAAGATTTCTGTTTGCGTCATACAAATCTCTAAGTTCCATAAATATAACCCCTTCCTTAAACTCAATATGTTACATTATATCATTAAAAACCTATCGTGTCAAATTATGATTGTTTTTATGTCAAAAAGTTTTTATGATGGCTTAATCACAAAAAAAACAGGCGGATTTGCCTGTTTTTGTTTTTTATTGACATTTGTTTAATTGCTTGATTTTTATTCGCAAAGTTGAAATCTTTATTTGCTCAAACCTTCGTCAATTGTTGCAACTGTCGCTGTTTCAGATGTTGTTGCAATCACTTCAACTCCCGTTTTTTGTGCTGAATATCCCGGAATTCTGCTTCCTGCAATGCAAGCAATTGCATTAACTTGAGAATATGATGCACCATTAACTGTCACATTGTAGGTTGAAACTTCACCGTTTGAAACGATTTCCATTGTCTGTCCATTTGATGTTTGAACCTCATTTTCTGCCAAAGTCAAAACTTCAACTTTTGCGCCATTTTTTGTTCTGACAACTTTTGTCCATGCCTCAGTTGCCCCAAAACTTCCGTCTTGGAAAACATATCCATCAAAATAGTTTGCAACAATTACTTCGTTTCCGTTTGTTGCGGACAACATAGTTTCAAAATTTGAGAATCTTTCAACATCTTGTCCTTGAATGCTTGCTTCCAAGTTTGTGATGGTGTCTGCATCACCAGAAAGTTCAATTCTGTAGAGATAATTCCCATCAGCAGTTCTTGCAAAGAGCGTTCCTTCAAAAACTGAGCTTTCTCCAATTGTGACTCTGTCTCCAGTTTGCACTCTAATTGCGTTTGAAATGATTTGTTGCCCCTCAACAGAATTGATTGTTGTTTCTGTTGCTTCTTCTTTTGTTGGTTGGTCTGGTTCAACTTCTTTAGGCTCGTTCTTTGTGATTGTTTCACCAATCATATTTACACCAACGCCAGTTGAAATTCCATTTTCCAAACCTGTTGCAAAATTGGCACTGTTAAGGTTTTCAATTCCAGTTGATGTCGAAATTGTTTCAATCAACGCGTCAACTGTTGCATCGTTGAGAACAACTTCTTTGTTTTCAATCACAGCATTTCCATTTTCATCAAAAGTCAAAATTCCGGTTTCTTCACCAAGCCATCCTCTTGCATTTGCGAAAATTTCATTTGCAACTTGTTCGCCAACATATTGTCCAAGCAATGTTGAAAAAGTTGTGTTGTATGCATTCACTGCATTTGTGTTTGTTTCGTCTGTTCCAAAATTTGCAATGATTGCATTTTTTGCTGCATCACTCAAAACAATTGCTGTTGGCATGTTGCCTGTTTCACCATTTGTGAGAGTTGTTTCTTGAAGAGTTATGAACGAATTGTTTCCAAGAGCATCAATTGCGTCAATTGCATTCTGAACATCTGCCTCAGCCTCCGCTTTTGCATTTTCAATCAATTCATTTTCATCCACAATTTCTGGCGCCCTGTTCATTTCAACTTCAATATCTTTAAGTCCAACTGCAAGTCCGGCTTGCAAGCCTGCACTCAATGAATCTTCATCAAAAACAACATCGCCGTTTTCGCTGTATGTTGCTGACAATTCTTTAACCAACTCGTCAAAGAGGTCACCTGCCACTTCGTTGTTCAAAACAGGCACACCATCTTCCTTCACAATTTGCCCGTTGCTGTTGAATGTCAAAAGCCCTGATGCTTCACCCAAATATCCTTCAAAATTGTCTGCAAGTTGTTGTGCAACAATTTGACCAATTTGCATTCCAACTTGTTCGGAATATGCTTCTTGATATGCACTGATTGCTTGGCTGTTGGTTTCAGCTGTGTCAAAATTTGCAACGATTACAGCAATTGCATCTTCACTCAATTCAACCGATGTTGGCTTCTTGCCTGCCTCTCCTGTTGTCAATGTGATGTCTTCAGAACCAATTGTAACCCCGTCACTGATGCCATTAATTTGATTGATGGCATTTTGTGCATCTGTCACAGCCTCTGCCTCAGCTCTGTCAATTGCTTCATTGGTTTGTGTTTGTTCGTTGTGTTTATCGTTTTCTTCCTTAAGGTTGCTGGAATTAACTTGTCCTACGACTGCCCACACTCCAAATGCAAGTCCGACGGCAACAACAGCGCTCAAAACACCAATTCCAATTTTCTTAAGTTTCCCGCTTTTTTTCCTTTCTTCTCCCAACTCACCTTCTGCGGCTGCTTTATCGCTCTCTGCAGTGTCTGCTCTTGCCTTTTCTGCATTAGCCCGAGTAGTTTCTGCTGCAAGACTTGCATTCAATGTTGCAATTTGCCCCCTTAAAGTGCTTATTGTTGCATCTCTATCGGTGATATGTGCAGTTGCTTTTGCATGCTTTTCTTTTTCTTTAGAAAGCTTTTCTTCCAATCTGTAAACTTCCCTGTCCAACCTGACAGATTCATCCGCGTGCTCTCCCACAACTTCTTGAGCAATTCTTAAAGCTTCTTGCCTTTCATTTCGAGCAGTTGTCAATTCTGCAAGAATGCCTTGTTTTTCCTTAAGAAGATTGGAAATCATTTTTGTTGCCTTCGCATGCTTTGCTTCCTTACGATACAATTTTTTGTCAAGACTTTCAGCTGTTGCCGTCATATTGCCGGCATCAACTTCAAGAGCAGCCATTTGGGCATTTACAACTCTAAGTCTTTCAATAAGTCCATTATATTTTTCTTCTGTCACGCTGAACGCAGGCGCGCCTGTTGGAGATGCGATTGGTGCGCCAGCAACCGCTCCGCTTGCTGATTTTTTTGCATTCTTTTTTTGTGCGTAGGCGTCTTTTATTTCATCAACAAAATCTGAAGTTTTGTCGTTATATTTGATGACACAATCATCAACAGAAACAAAACCGCCTCGTTTTTGCTCAACCTTTCTGGCAGTTTTAACTGCCCCTTTTTCATCTTTATAATATATGTTGCCATCATAAATCAAGAAAGTGATTTTCTCTCCACCTTCTGTTGTGATGGCTGAACTTTTTGCTCCACCTGCAACCAATTCGTCAAAAGTTGTTTTTTTCATAAACACCTCCGTTTTCTTGTCCATATTATACTTCATTTTGGGTGTGGTGTCAATACCCTTTCCCAAAAAATAATTCATTTTTTACAATATTTTGCCAAATTTTCTCAATCAAAAACCAATTTTTGTTGGTTTTTGAAGTGTCTCCCCCCTTTTTCAGAGTGAGAACCTCATATTTTTATATGCATTTTGGCAGATTGATTTGAATTAAACAAAGAAAAACACAAAAAGTGTCAAAATTTTTGAAAAACAACAAAATTTCATCAAAAAATCACAAATAAATCAATCAGAAATGACAGTTTCGTCCAAATATGATGCCATATAGTCAGCAAGGTGAAAGAGGAATGCAATTGGATGACGATAGAACACATCTGAAAGAATGGAAGAATGTTCTGCACGAGGGTCGAACGCGCCCATATGCCAATTGATTGCCATTGCCTCCTCGCGCGTCAAGCGCATGAAACCAGAAATCATATAGACCGATTTTTCTCCATGCCCATATGGCAGAGGGTCGAAATATTTAAAATATGGCTTTTGCACCCACTGTCCATCCACTTTGACATTGCGCGTATCGACGGTGTAGGTGTTGACTTTGCAGATGTCGTGCAAAAGTGCAATGATTGCCACGCTTTCTGGCGAGATTTTTTCCGTCCAACTTTCGCCATATTCATTTTGAAGAAGTTTGAGAAACCTTTTATACACATTCAAACTGTGAAAACAAAGTCCACCCTCAAAATTGGAGTGCCTGCGCCCCGATGCTGGTGCGGTGAAAAAATCTGATTTTTCAAGATAGTTTAAAAGTTCTTCCGCTCCATCCCTCTCCACATTGTCATAGAAAATTTCCAAAAATTCCTGCTTAAGTGCTTCAACATCCATTTTCTTTTCTCCCTTTCTTTTGTTGAATGATTGATGTAAAATCCAAATTTTTGCTTATTTTTGCTTAAACTTTTGCAATTTTATTTGAATTTTTGTATTTTTTTTGACATTTTATATTATTCTTGTCGTTTTTTATTGTTTGTTTTTCCACATATTTTTGTTTTGTCGCATTTCTCTTGACAAAAAATTGTTTTCAAAAATCAAACAAAAATTGAAAAATTAATAAAAATTACATTAAATTACATTAAAAATTGAAATTTTTGTTGTTATATATTGCCATATTTTATATATTACATCATTTTCTTATTTTTTCAAAACAAATTCTCTGATGTTTTGGTTTTGCAGTAAGATTTTGCCACTTTTCAAGATTTCAGCAATAAAGAATGCCAAAAACCAAATAATATAATGCATTTTCAATTTGCATTTGTCCGCTTTTGATGAAATAGTCCACATCGTTCAACATTTCATATATGTTTTTAAGTTGCAGTTTGCTGAAGTTTTTGGAAAGTTGTCTTGCCTTGACAATGGCAAACTCTTTCACGGAAAGCGCCTCGGAAAGTTCTTTGTCAGCCATGTCAGACACAGCCACAAAAAACAGTCTCCTGAAATGGTTGAGAATGAGGACAAATGTCTTCGTGTCCTTTTCCATCAAATTTAGAAGTGAAACCGCCCTTGAGGCATCGCGTTTGGAAAGTGCGTCAGTCAGTTCGAAAACAGTGAACTCGGTCTCCTTGCAAACAAGATTGTCGATTGTCTTTTCCGTGATTTCAATGTCGTCACAAGAGATGAGTTTTTGAAGTTCGTTGTTGATGAGAGAATAATATCCACAGCACGCATCAATCAGTTTTTGACATGCGTCAGAAGAGATGTGTTTGCCGTTTTTGTTAAGTTCGGAAACAATGATTTCTTTGAGGCTTTGGTCTTCCAGCCTTTTGGCGCTGACTTTCTCTGCAATCAAAAAATCAAATTTGTTGAAAAAGTCAAAAACCACCAAGCAAGTGCTTGGAACGGGTGCTTTCAAATATGTCTGCAATTTCTTTTTGAAAGCGTCCGAAAATTTGGTGATGTTTTTGAGAAGCACAACTTTCTTTTCGCTTCCCATTGGCAGTGTTTCGCAACTGTCAATCACGCGGTCGGCGTCAAAAGATTCGTCATCAAAAGTGATGAAATTGAAATCTTCTAAACTTAAATTGCACGCCTTTTTGATGAGGTCCAGCGCGCGAGAATAGAGAAGCACATCCTCTCCTTGAATGACATAGCATGCTTCAACCTTTTTTGTAAGTCTTGATTTTAATGTTTTCAATCTAAACACCTCCTTGAGAAATTATTGCCATCAATTTGAAATGATATATTCCCTGACTTCTCAAATGAAAAGTCAGCCGTGGCGCAATCATAGCGTGTCAAAACAACACTTTCAGAACTGAAATGGGAAGCACATTCGTCTTGCTCGCCCAAAATCACAAAGTCATAGGTGGAAACAGGCAAGGCGTCAAGTGCCTCGTCTGAAGTTGTCCAATCTTTCAAAATGAAAACTGTGGTGTCGTCAAAAGAAATCTCCAAGCCTGTCAGTCGTCCGCGATTTCCTCTGAACACAAACGAAAAACCTCCAACCGTGCCCGGCTGGTTGAGTTCCACCAAGGTCTCTTCGTCATAGCCCTGCCCTTCGTCACATCTTATGATTGTGTCAACACCAATCATGTTGGCAGTGTTATTATATATTGTTGGTTTTTGCAAGACAAACGCCGTGCTGATGTTTTTGATTTCCAGCGCATTCAAAAGGTCGCGCGTGAAATTTTCATATCCAAAATCGACAATCACACTTTCACCGGCACTGTTTGTCAAAACCACAACGCTGTTGGAATAGTTCTGCGCATACACAACCGAAGATTGCACAGGAAATTGAACAAAACTTAACCCACAAAAAATTCCGCTCAAAGCAAAGACAGTGGAGCAGCAAATTGCCTTTCTTTTCTTGCTTGCCATGAAAAACTTGCTGAGCAAGAAAAAGCCCAAAAACAATGTCGCCACAAAGAATATGTCAAACGGCTGGACATCCACTGAAAGTTGTGTCTGCCCAAAGAAATCGGCAACAATTTCAATCAGCCTGAAACCCCATCCACCAACTTGAAGCGTGAACCCCAGAAACGGCAAAAATGTGCAAAGAAGCGCACACACCACCACATATGGAAACAGAACGCCAAAAAACGGGACAACAAGCAAGTTGACAAAGAAGCCTAAGAGGACAACCCCGCCATACATCCTTGCAACAAAAGGCAAGATTGCCACTGTTGCACCAATGGAAATTGCAAAAGAATTTGCAACACATTTTGGAAGAAATGTTTGCAAAATTTTCTTCACCCAAGGAGAGATTATGTAGATTCCAAGCACACAGAAGAAACTCATCAAGAAGCCAAGGTCGAGGGCAGACAGAGGCATGAACAACAAAATGATGAGACCCGCAAACCCAAGCGAATTTAAACTGTCATAGCATTTCCCACATAGTTGAGTGGAAAAAAGCACCAACCCCATCAAGCCCGCTCTCAAAATTGATGGCGAAAAGTTGCACAGCGAGGCATAGAGAAGCAGAAATGCAAAACAAAGCAAGAAATTCCAAATGCCTCTGATTCTGATTTTTTTAAGCGTCCATCCAAGAAGGGCAATCAGAAAAGAAACATGAAGTCCGGACACGGTCAGAAGATGTATGATGCCGGCTGAGTTGTAGGCATCATAGATTTCATCCTCGACACCGCTTTTGTCACCAAAAATCACCGCATAGGCAACCGCACCTTCTCTCTCGCCCATATGCTGATTGAGCGTTTCTTTGATTTCCAGACGGAAACTCTCATCCCAAGTGATGCAATTTCCTTGCACCACAACATCCTTGGCGTCCACCTCACATGCGTATGGCGTGCGCTTGCGATAATACTGACTGTTGAAGTTTCCAAGTGTGAACAACTTGACCTTTTCAACGCGCGAGACAAACATAATTTCATCGCCAATTTGGAAATCGTCCTCGCTGTCAAAGTTAAGCGTCAAATAGATGTTCCCAGCGGACTGCCCGTCAATCTCAACATCTTTCAAAATCACACGCGCACTTCCACCATAGTCCGAATATGAAATGTCGTCAGATATTCTGCCGTAAATCGTCACTTCATCGGAGTATGTTTTGCCTTCAAAGACTGCCACACCAGCAAAAAACCAACCAAGTCCAAACATGAAAACAGAAAGCACAACAGCCAAAGTCTTGAAACTTCGCGCCCAAATGCAATATCCAAAAAAAACAAGCAAAATAACGACATCAAAAACAATGTATCTTATGTTTCCATCAAAAATAAACTTTGATGTTGCAATTGCAAGCATCAAAGAAAGAAAAGCATAAAAAAGCGGTCTTGAATTGAAAAACTTTTTCTTATTGTCCTTTCCTTCCGCTTCTGCATTGATTCCTCTTTTTGTTTCAACATCTGAATTGACTGTTGTTTTTTCTTCCATATTTAAAAGTGATGATATCACATTTCGTGCCTTTTTGCAACAAAATGGCAAAAACTGAGAAATCTTTACACTTAAAATTTTTTAATTTATGCAAGCCCAACCTTTTTTTTGCTTAATTGTGAAAAAAAGAATTTTTTCTTAAAACCAAAGGACATAGGAAATTAAATTAAATCCATTTATGCAATATAATGGAAAAACAAAATAATTATTTAAAATTTTTTAAAAATACTTGTCTTTTTGTGTCGATAAATGTATAATGGCAATGAAATATGTCTTGAAGGAGTTTGTTTTTAAAATGAGTTATATTGATGTGGTTAATATAGTTATGCTGGTGATTGGAATTTTGACAGCAATTTTTCCAATTCAATATGCGATAATTTTCATTATTGGAATTTTTGCCAAAAGAAAAACTTTTCCAGAAAGAGAAGAAAAGTTGAGATATGGTGTGGTGATTTGCGCCCGCAATGAAGAAAAAGTGGTTGGAAATTTGGTGGAAAGCATCCGCAAATGCAACTATCCTCAAGACAAATTGGATGTTTTTGTGATTGCCCACAACTGCACAGACAACACAGCAAAAGTTGCACGAGAAAGTTGCGGGGGCGATTGCGTTGTTTATGAATATAACAACAACTCCGAACGCACAAAAGGCTATGCCTTAAAACGAATTTTTCAATGCATTGAGAAAGATTATGGAATCATGAATTATGATGGTTTCTTTGTTTTTGACGCCGACAATGTTTTGGACGGCGAATTTTTCAATAAAATGAATGATGCGTTTTTATATTATGATAAACAAAACGCCATCACCTCTTTTCGCAATTCAAAAAATTTTGGAGCAAACTGCCAAACTGCAATGTATGGCATTCTTTATGTTGCAGGTTGTCGCTTGGAATCTGGTGGAAGAATGGCGCTCAATTGCTCTTCTCGAATTTTAGGTTCTGGTTTTCTTGTCAGCTCCGAAATGGTTAAGGATGGTTGGAACATCGTGATTCTTTCAGATGACACAGATTTCACAATTGACCAAGTGCTTCAAGGCAAAAAAGTTATGTATTGCGATGAGGCAATGTATTATGACGAGCACCCCACAACATTCAAAGCTATGTGGCGTCAAAGACTGAGATGGGCAAAAGGCACATTGATTGTTTGCAAACAAAGAATCAAAGACCTTTGGAAAACTGTGTTTGGTTTGAAGAAAAAAGGAAAAGAAGAAAAACAACTGCGTGGTTCTTCTTTTGATTTGATTTGCACAATTCTTCCAGTGGGTGCAATTGGTGTTGTCATCTTAATTTTAAATGTAATTTTGATTTCCCTTTCTCCTTTGTTTGGTTGCGACGTCGCTGAGGCGTTCAGAATTTGGGGTGTAACTTTTGGGTTTTCTACACTTTTTGGTTATGTTGGATTATTGATTAGCGCAATCATTTGCTATATAAAAGAAAGACACAGAATCAAAAATGTTCCTTTGCACATTAAGATTTTTTCTTCTTTATTGTGGCCGTTTTTTGCAATTCTGCTGGTTCCATTGCAGATTGTTGCAATGTTCACAAGAAAGTTCACATGGACTCCAATTGAACATTCCTACACGGCAAATCATTCAAGCTTTAATGCTGAAGAAACAAAAGAAATAAAGGAGAAAAAATAAATGAACATCACGATTCTTTCTGGCGGTTCAGGAAATGACGCCTTAATTAAAGGGCTTGAAAAACTCTTAAACAAAAATGACAGCGTCAAAATTGACGTGATTGTCAACGCCTATGACAACGGAAAATCAACCGGTGTTTGTCGTGCAGTCACCGACACCCTTGGCGTTTCTGACATACGAAAAAATCATTCGCGCATGTATGAAGCCACTTTTGGAGACAAGGCAGATTGCAACATTGTGGATTTCTATGGCAAACGATTCAATTTTGAAAAAGGCAAAGAGGTTGAACAAATTTGTGAGCAACTTGACATGTGGAAATTGCCGGAATATAAACCTTATGTTCAAAGGTTCTTTGAAAATGTAAAAGCAAATGAATATGAATATAAAGATTTCAGCATCTCAAACATTGTCTATGCACAGATGTATAAAGAAGAGGGTTATGAAAAAACCAACAAGCATTTTTGCGACAAAATTGGCATTGCAGATTTTGTCACACTCAACTCTTTTGACAATGTGTTCATCAAAGCAGAAACAGAATCTGGACACGTAATTCAAGACGAAGGCGAAACTGTTTTTTGGAACAATCCAAACGACAAAATTGTCAAAACAATCTATGATGTGAAAACGCATTTTGGTTTAAATCCTCGCGCGGTCAAACTTGTTGAGCAAAGTGACCTCATCGTCATCTCCACTGGGACATTTTGGAGTTCAATTCAACCAACAATTGAATATCTTGGTTTCTACAAACACATCAACAATTCCAAAGCCAAAAAAATTTGGGTCATCAACAACGAAGAAGATGGCGACTCTTTTGGTGTGAACAGTGTTGAATTTGTCAAATTTATGGAAAAAACTGGGTTAAATTTGGACGATTTCATCATTTTGCTGAATGATGATGCTTGCCCATCACTTAAGATGAAAGACTCAAAACATCATTTTGTTGTCAAGTCTATGGGCAACACAAAAGGAAAGCACAACGGCAACAAATATGCCAGAGCATTGTTGCAAATATATTATGGAATTGAAGACGCAAGCCAATATGACAAAATCCTCTTCGATTTTGATGACACAATTTGGTCTCGCGACAAATCTAAAGAGGAAACATCAATTGAAAACGCAAAAATTGTCAATTCCCTTTCAGAAAAAGCCGCCATTGTGAGTGGCAATTCATATGAAAGCATCCATGAAAAATTGGCAAAAATTTTTGGAAAAAATTTGGAAAATTTCAATGTTGACATTTGGGCAGATGCAAATTCAACCTTATATAGAAAAAACAAATCGGTTGATTTCATTCAGTCTTTTGCATTGGATGAAAACGCAAAAAAGGCGGCCGAGCAACTCAAACAAGATTTCAACCTTGAAATGCAGGCCTTTGGAGATAAGGCTGTTGTGAATTTCAAAATTAAACCTCTAAGTTCGCTTGAAAGAAAGTTGCTGATTGAAGTTTGCAATTTGAGATATGGCAAAATTTTCAAAGGTCATTCAACAGGAAGAACAACCGTTGACATTCTAAGTTCCAAAAACAGTAAAGCGGAAACTTTCAAGCACTGCAAGTTTGACAAACTGAAAACGCTTTTTGTTGGCGACGAACTGGAAGAAGGAAACGATGTGGACGTTGCAAAACTTTGCAATGTGGCTGTGCAAGTGGACGGGGTTGAAGAAACCAATCTTATCCTCAATCTTTTGGTGGGAGAATAAAATATGATATATGGACTTATTATTTGCGCCGGAAAGCAATCGCGCTTTAAAAGCGACATTCCAAAAGCTCTTATGCAAATCAATGGAACAAGTTTGCTGGAAAGAAACATCAAAGCAATGACTCCATATTGCGATGAAATATACACCGTCTGCTCAACAGAAAATCAGCATCATTTCAAAACGCCCAACAAAATTGTCATCAACTCTGGCAAAGGCAGTGGTGATGCCGTTCTTAAGGCGTTGGAAAAACTTCACATAGCTCCTGACGACTCTTGCTTCATAATGTGGGGAGATTCTCTGCAAAATTCAACAATTTTTGCAGTCCTAAAAAAGAACTATCATGGAGTTTCGCTCATCCCATGCACTTATGAAGAAAATCCATATGTGCAAATCATCCCAATGAAAAAAGACAAGGTTCTTGTCAGATTCTCAAAATTTGGAGAGCCAATTTCTGCAGGATTTCATGACCTAAGCATTTTTTACTGCAACGCAATTGAATTGCTGGAAAAATTAAAAGAATTCCAACATAAAATTCTTGATTTGGACGAAAATTATGTGCACAAACACAACAACGAAATGGAATTTTTAGATGTTTTTAACGAAACAGACCTCCGTGCAAACATTCTTGATTTAAAATATTATAAAGCTTTCTCTTTCAACACTCTTGAACAATTTCAAAAATTGGTTGATGAGGAAAATTTTTAATCTTCAATTTGTTTTTGTGTGCCCCCGTCATCGTATTTTTCTTGGCAAATCACACAAAATTTAAAATAAATCAAAAATTTTCACACAATTGTGCGGTCTGAATTTTGCGGTTTTGTGGAAATGGAGTTGTTTGATTTTGGAGCGAAAAACTTTTCACATTTGTTTTCGTCTGTCACATATTGCGGATGTGCCCCAACATATTTTTTCAAAACATCATCCACATATCCTCGCGCAACATCATTGAAAAGAAAACGATGTTCATGCAAAACACCCTCCACTTCATTGAATGGAGCGTCCTTGAGTTTGAAGATCATCAGTTTTTGATCATATTTTTTTGAAAAATCAATATGGTCTTCGAAACTGAAGCGATAGGAATAGACAGCAAAACCAAGTTTTGTGCCCTCAATTCTTTGCGGTTCTGTGATTATGAATGGCATATTTTTCCTCCTAAAATTTTAAACATTCAAAAAATTTTTGCTTGTTTGTTATGGTTATCTTAAATATATATGAAAATAAAGAAAAAATATAGACAAAATGTTGTCAAAATTTGTCTATATTTTTAATTTTTTATATTTTCATATGTTTTTAATTTTTTTATTTTTCTTTCAATTTTTCGCCAATGAAATATAACACCAATAAAAATCTCAAAATAACTCATTGGAATTTTTATGGCACAAGAATTTCAACTTGAATGTTTTTGTCCACAAGAGAGACAAATTTTTTCTCGTCCTCTTTTGACCCAACAATGCAATTATAGTGCGTCGGAATGACAACTTTTGGCTTGATTGTGTTTGTCGCATGTGCTGCTTCAATTGCGTTCATGGTGAAAGTCCCTCCAATTGGAATTAAAAGCACGTCAGTTTCAATTTGTTCAAGTTCCGGAGTGTCGTCAGTGTCTCCACAAATTGTGTATTTAATGCCTTCAATCTCCAAATTATATCCCACAAAGCCAAGTTGTCTGAAATGATGATGCCCCACATTGTATGCTGGAAATGTGGAAAATTTAATTCCACAAACCTCGCCTGCTTGATTTGGAGCAACAACCAGAAGTTTGTTTTTGAGCTCTTTCTCCAAAATTTCTGCTGAAGATTTTTCGCAGACAATGATTGTCTTTTCATTCGCAACCTTTTTGATTGAAGAAAGTTCCAAATGATCATAGTGAGAATGTGTGATAAACACCACTTTTGCATCATGTTTTTTCTCTTGAATTTTGAAAGGGTCAACATAAATGTTGTCACCAATGCAAATTGAACTGTGACAATTGATTTTGACGTTTATTATTTCCATAAATCTCCACCTTTTTGATATTTTATAAAAATTTAAATAAAAAAGCAATTAATTGATGAAAAATTCAAAAATTGTGGACAAATTCATCCTTTTTGTTGTAAAATGTTGTCATATGTGGCTATGGCGGAATTGGCAGACGCGCTGGATTTAGGTTCCAGTGGGAAACCGTGCAGGTTCAAGTCCTGTTAGCCACACCAAACAAAAACAATCCGGATATTTTGGTTTGGATTGTTTTTGTTTAACTCATTATTTTTTCACTTTTCATTTTTCACTTTTCTTTAAGTTCGGATTGTTTTTAAAATAAGAAAGAAAAAAGAAGAAAGAAAAGTTGAAGGCTATGCAAAAACCATAAGTTTATTGAATTTTCTTTAAAGATGAAACCTCTTAATAAATTCCATATTCGCGCAAAAGTGCGAGATATTCATCAAAGCGATGCTCTCTGATTGGCATTGGTCTGTTGTGTTTGAAATAAATCACCATGCAAGGAGAAATTCCATGATAGGACTCTATGAAATCAAACCCTGTCGCCTCACCGCTTCTGATTAACTTTTTGACCTTTGCATGATAGTTGAAATACATCAAAATTATTTTGCATCATTATTTTAATTTAAACCAAAAATTGTTTATAATTAATGTAGAAATGAGAATAGGAGGAAAAATGGAAAAATCAAAAAAATCTCCACTGCAAGAAAAATTAAATTCCTTAAAATCAAAGCCATGTAAGAAAAAAGTTGATTTCAACCCATTTGACAGCGACTTTGTTCTTGACGAATTGGAAAGCATGGAAGAAGATTGGTTTTGAAACTTGTTTGATGCTATGGACTTTGGAAATTTTAAAGTTATCTTCAAATTTTAAAAAGTTTTAAGTTTGTTGTTAAAAATGTTTCACAAAACGATTAAAATTTGATACAATCAAACTAAGATTAATTTTTTTAAGGAGGATATTTATGGTTGGTGGCATTCTTTTTGGTGCATTCAGCATCATCTTTTGCATTGTTTTTTGCGTTTTCAGAGCAAAAAAGGCAACTGTTTGGTCTCTGGGGCTGAAAACACTTGCATCCATTTGCTTCATTTTGTGTGGCATATATTCAATCGGGCTTAATGGCTCAAATCCAATCAGTCTTTTGATTTTGGCTGGGCTCATCATGGGACTTATTGGTGACATAATTTTGGATTTGAAAATCATGTATCCACAACAGAGCGACAACTATTTCATTGTGGGCACAACATCTTTCGCTGTTGGACATATTTTCTATTTTGTTGCTGGACTTATGTATTTCAATGAAGTCAGCACGCACAACCTGCTTTGGTATTTGCTTGCTTCTGTCGGAGTTGCTGCACTTTTGACAGGAATCATTATTCTTGTTTCAAGAAAAATGGGCATGAATTTTGGAAAAGTTTTTGGACTTGTTGTCACCTACAGTTTCATCTTGACATTTATGGTGGCTTTCTCGGCGGCAATTGCAATTTTCAACCCAATGTTCTGGATTTTTGCAGCAGGAATGATTGTGTTCTTCCTTTCAGACCTTGTGCTTTCAATGCAATATTTTGGTGGTCGAAGCGAAAAGATTTTCATCTACATCAACCACATTCTGTATTACATTGCACAAGTTATGCTCGCATTCTTCATCCTCTTTGCATTGTGATTTAAACTTAGGCAAATTGCTTTCACAAAAAATCGCCCGCACAATAAAAGCGGGCATTTTTTAAATTTTTTATGGAGAAACAGAATGAAAATTAGACAAGAAAATAAAGAAGATTTTCTTCAAATCTATGATGTGGTCAAGTCGGCTTTTGCCACGGCTGAACATTCAGACGGAAATGAACAAGATTTGGTGAATAAACTTAGAGTCAGCAATGCTTATGTCAAAGAACTTTCGCTTGTTGCCGATTTTGATGGAAAGATTGTTGGTTTTATTATGTTTTCAAAAATCAAAATTGGCAAAAGAACTGCGCTTGCACTTGCTCCTCTTGCTGTTTTGCCAGAGTTTCAAAGAAAAAATCTGGGAAGTTTGCTGGTTAAAGAAGGGCTTGCAAAGGCAAAAATGCTTGGTTTTGGCTTTGTTGTTGTGCTTGGAGATTATAATTTCTATTCACGTTTTGGTTTTGAAAAAAGTTTAAAGTATGGCATCAAAAGCCCCTTTGATGTGGCATCTGAAAATTTTATGGCAATCAAATTGAATGATGCAAAAGACTTTTCAGATGAAATGGTCAAATATCCTAAAGAATTTTTCGAATGAGTGCTTTTGGATAAAAATTTTGCTTTATAAAGTTAAAATTCAAATTGCTTGAAAATAAAAATCTTACATTTTTGCAAGTTTTTTTTATTTATTTAAAATTTCTTCAATTTTCTTATAATGTTTCAACTTTTCATTTGACTTTTAACTTGTTTTTTCACATTTTTAATTTTTTAAAATCATCCAAAAATTTCAAAAGCAACGCCAATCATAACGCCAAGCAAAACGAGGATGACGACAATTTTTGGAATTATGAATTTGGCACGGTTTGCTTTGATTGCTTCGACGCGTTTATATTTTGGTGTTGAAAAATATGCAAACACAGCATAAATTGCAACACCAACAAAACTTCCAATCATGAAATGTGGAATTTTTGTTGTTGCACTGACAATTGCAAACGCCAAACACAACAAAAAGCCCACCATTGCAACCCAAAAACATTGTCTTGCCGTTTTGTCATCCAGAATTTTTCTGTTTTCAATCTCTTCATCACTTATCAGTGTGTCCAATGAAATGTTGAAAACTTTGCAAAGCATTTTCAAACTTTCCATATTTGGAAAACCTTTGTCTGTCTCCCATTTTGAAATGGCGGTTCGTGTCACAAAAATTTTGTCCGCAAGTTCGTCTTGTGTCAACTTGTTGTCAACTCTAAGTTTTTTAAGTTTTTCACCAAAGGTCATATTTTTCCTCCTTTTCAAAAACATTATATCACTTTTTCAATGCATTTTCACGACACTTTCCGTCACATCGACAATTTTGAATTTTTTTTATCCATTTTTGTGCCCGCCTGCCTAAATGGTCAAAAAAAACGGCAAAACAAAAAAAACAGCAAATATTTCGCTGTTTTTTGTTAGTCACAATTTCTCACTTAGACTTTTTGCCGCTTTTTGCCATCTTCAAATCATACCTCCTTTCAAATTCTGAAACAATTTGAGAGAAAACTTCGTCAACCGATTTGCTTGCATCAACCACACAAAAACGATCTTTATGTTTCTTTGCAAGGTCAAGATATCCTGCGCGCACACGGTCATGATAAGATTTGCCTTTTTGCTCAATACGGTCAAAATCTTTCAAACTTTCATCTTTGCTTTTTCTTGACATCCCCGTGTCATAACTCAAATCCAAAAGAAAGGTCAAATCTGGTTCAGCACCCTCCCCAATAGAAAATTTGGTGATTGTTTCAATGTCATCAAGTTTCAAAGTGCCAGCATAGCCTTGATAGGCAAAAGATGAGTCATAATATCTGTCCATCACAACAATGCGTCCCGGAATTTCCAAATTTGGCTTCACAACATCCGAAACCAATTTTGAACGACTTGCCGAAAAAAGCAAAAATTCGGTTTTGGATGAGAGTTCATCTTTGTCATGAAGCAAAATGTTTCTGATTTTTTCGCCAAGTTCTGTTCCGCCTGGCTCTCTCAAAAGAACATAGTCCAAATTTTTCTCTTCCAACCATTTGGAAAACTTTTTGATTTGTGTGCTTTTTCCGCAACCTTCTCCGCCTTCAAAAGACACAAGAAAACCTTTTCTCATTTGCAACCTCACATGAAATGTCAATTTTTATTTTTATACGAATTTAACTTTCAATTTAAAATCTTTGAAAGTTTATTTGTCACTAGTCGAATGGTCGTGATGGCAGTCACAATCGTCATCACAGCATTCATCAAAAGCGAAAAGATATTTCTCCAAACTTTCCTGTTTATAGAAGTTTTCAGGCATGTTTTCTGTGGTGAAATATCCCGGTGGTGCCATCAGCACTTCTGGAATTCTGTTGACAACACTTGCGCAAGTCAGTTCAACTGTGGCAGGACGCTCGATGACAACTCTTGTGTTTGGCTCGCCCTCAATTGTCCAATCGTTGCAGTCGAAATCTGTGCTGTCATAGACCTTTCCAATGCACTGTGTTTCAAGTGTGATGCCCTCTTTGGTTTCTGTCGTCACAACCGCACTCATTCCTGTGCATGCACCTTTTGGAATTGTCATGCCAAGAGTGGAACTTTTGATTGCTTTCTTGGCAATTTGTGGCACACATTTTTGAGACTGACTCTTCACTGTCAGTCCAAGTTTGCTGCAAAGCCAACCATTGACATTCCACATATAACTTGGTGCATATTTGCCAGAATTGATGACTTTTTTGAGCTCTGCTGGTGAAATTCTGTCAGCAGATGCAACTTCTTTGTCAAATTGCTCTTCAGTGAGTCCTGCGCCATGTGCTCTTGCAAGTGCAATGCCATAGTCCTCGACATTATAACTTGATTTGCCTCTGATTTTTGTGATTTTATGTGTTGCGCCCGCCAAAACGCTGATGAGGTTGCCCCAGAAAACGTCTTGATAGCCACTGCCACAAATTGTGCATTCGTTTTGAATGGCAAGTTCGTCAATTTTCTTGAACAATTTTGGATTGCTGTTTTGTGGGAAGAATGCTTCCTCGCAAGTTGTGATGGCATTCACTCCACATTTTGCGCATGTGAGAAGTGCCTCGCCAACATCTGCAAGCAAACTCATTGTTGTGACAATGACAATGTCAACTTCATGAGAAGTCAAAAACTTTTCAAAATTTTTGGCGTCTTGAACTTTGACTTTGTAGGTTTTGCCATCTTCAATGATTTCTCCAATGTCTTTTCCAATGACATTTTCGTCAATATCAAACGCACCAACCACTTTTGCCCCTTTTTCGAAGCAATAGCGCATTGTGAACTTTGACATTTTTCCGCATCCATATTGGACAACTTTGATTTTGTTCATATTTTTTCCTCCTGATTTCATTTTAATATATTCTCCAAAATTTTCAAAATAAAAACAAAACAAAAACAAAAAAAGAAGAGAAGGTTTTTCTTCTCCTCTTCTTTTGATGTGAAACAGTCTTTCAAAAACAATCAAAGATCAAATTTTAAAATGTCAAGAATTTATGTTGATTAAACATGAAAAACTATCTTCTATTGTTTTGACATATATTTCATCTTTCTTTCGCGTTGTTTTCTGACGATGATGAAGATTATCAAAATCAGAAGCAAAACAGCAACAATTGCGATGATTATCCAAAGCCACCAAATTGATGCTGGAGGTGATGCCCAAATTGCATAGAGCACAAGTCCATCTTCAAAGTTTACTGTGATTACATCACCATCAAAGAATGCAACATCTCCGTTTGGTGAATATGCCCAACCAAGGAAAATCATGTTTCCATTGGTGAACATATCTCCTCGCAACGTCAGTGTTTGATTGTATTGAACATTTCTCTGGATGCTTTCAGAACCATTGTTTGGATTGAATGTCACAGTGACAATGCTTTCTTTTGCTGTTGCTGTCAAGGTGAATGGTTCGGACAGAACGCTGAAAATGTATCCTCTTGGTTGGTCTGAATTTTCAATGGCTGTTTCCGAATCGTTCAAAAGCCAACCATCAAATCTATATCCGACCATTGTTGTGACGCTGAGGCTAAGTTGTTTGGTGTATTTTGCAGTGAATGTATAGGACTGCGTTTCTGGATTAAACTCTCCACCCTCAATGTCTGTCTGGCTTATCAATCCTTCAACTGTGATTGCCTCAATTCCTGTGCCAAATTTCACTTCAAAGGTGACAGTGTTCAAATTGTAATATAGCCTGATGACTGTCGAGCCATCGCCAACAACTTCATATGTTTCAAACTCGGAACTGTCATAGGTATAGCCCACAAAAGTTTGAACATATTGCAAGAAATCAATTTCGCTTTCTGTTGTGCCGGTGTATGTCTCCGGTTCTCCAAACAGAACATAATTTCCTGTTTCAATCACCTCAAGATAGTGTTCAACTGTATAATCTGCCTCGCCAACATCAGAGATGAGTTCAATTTCATATTTCTCTGTGCCGTCAATGACAAACGATGCCTCAAGTTCGGACAATCTTGTGTCTGCATCAATTTGCCATTCAACAAACCTATAGCCCGGCATGAGTGTTGCTGAAAGGTTGACAGTTGCACCAAATTGATATGTGCCTGCACCAACCACACTTTCAACTTGGTCTTCATTGAATGTGATTTCAACATCAACCAACTGACGAGTGTAGAAGAATCTGATGACTGTCCTTGCAGTTGAATTGCTTCCTGCAATATAGGCATTGTCAGTTGAATCAACACCATCAATCAGCACATCATAGTGGTCAAAGTTGAACCCGAAGAACACTGATTCATCAAACTCGACAAAAATGTTGGAGATGTTTGTGACATAGTCTTCAATAATTTCTTCCTCAGTGAATGGATGATGTGTTGTCCCTGTCAAATCTCTTGAAAGAGCAATTGAATATTCTTCGCTGTCAAGGTTCTGCCTATAGTATTCCAATCTGAATGGGCTTTCTTCTGCTGTGATTGTGGCATTAATTGCAAGGTCTTCATCTTCCATTGTGCGTGTCAGTGTTGTTCCAATCACGCCCGTTGAAATTGGCAAATCATCAATTGTATAACCGCCAAATGAGAAACCTGCCATATATTCAAATGTCAATTCAAAGGTTTGACCATAAGCAACATTCCAAGTGTATTCTGTGGATGTTTGAGGTTCGGTTCCGTCAACAGTAAGCAGAACGCTTTCGCCAACAAGTCCACGCATTTCATCAACGAATGTGAGTGTGACTATGTGCATGTTTCTGTTGAAATAGATGTAAACAACTGTTGAGCCATCGCCGGCAATTGTCACTTCCTGTCCATCAATTGAAGACATAAATGCTTCAAACCCTGTGATTACGGCTGTGTTGAAGCCGATGTCTTCTCTTGTCAACACCTGACCGGTGAAGCCTTGCAATGTGATTGGATCTGAATATGGAGCATAGTCAACATCCAAATCTTCACCCAAAGATTCATTTTGAATCATATAGTAAACCATGAAGTCAACTTCAAGTGCTTCTGGCGAAAGATTTAATGTGACATCACTTGCTGGCATGTTGAAAACAATCGTCACAGTTGTTGAACCGTCTTCCTCTTCAACTGTGGAAATTGAGAACTCAACCTCGGTGCCGAGCGTTCCGTCAGATGGATTTGTCATCAATGTGATGTTTTCTTCAGCAAGCAAAAATCCAACTCTGACTGTGAATGTCAAGGACACTTCTTCGCCAAACATGTGCGCGCCCTCACTGTCCGTCTCAATGAATGCGTTTTCGTTTTCATATGAGATTGAAAGTGAATAGGAATTTCTTGTGTATGTCATTATTACAACCGTTGAGCCGTCACCCATGATTGTGTTGATACCATTTTGATAGGTTATGCTTCCAAAAGTGAAGCCTGCCAAATTTTGAGCATAGGTTGCCTCAACAATGTTTCTTATGATTGCATCTGAAAGTTGTTGCTCGGTTGTGCCTGTTTGTCCAAATGTGATTTCTGCCTCTTCATTGAACGACCCATCAAGATTTTGCAAGAACACTTCAATTGTATATGGAGTGTCGGTGCGTGGCGTTGCGTCCGCATACAAAACAACATCTTCCGTGCCAATTTCAAGTGTGAATCCACCTTCCACTTCAGTGAGTGGTGTGTCAAATGTTGGAGACTGATAGCCCTCATTTGCCGTCAAACTCAAGTTGACAACATCGCCAAATCTGATCGTGTAGGTCTTGGAATTTTCTGTCTCTTCCTGAAGTGTGAAAGTGTCATAGAGCGATGAGGTTATGCTTGCGTCAGCAATTCTGTCGGTCGTGTTGATTGTGACTTCATAGAACCTGCGAGCAAAATAAACATCAATGACATTCTCATCTGTTGCAGTGACAAACAAGAAGCTGTCTTGGCTGTGTTGCAAATCATATTCATAGCCCTCTTCAGCAAGTTGTGTTTCAAAGTCAGAGTCTTGCAAGAAGAGTTCATATGCTCTGTCGCCTGTGAGATATCTTTGAATTTCAAATTCAAACTCGTTGTCTGGGTCTGGAACATCTCGAACATTTGTTGTCCAATTTCCGTCTGCATCTTGAAGCAGAACACGAACATCAACTTCAATTGAACCCATTGTCCAACGAGCAAAAAGTTCAACCTCTTTTCCGTCTGTTGCCGTCAATCTTGAAAGTTGAATTTGCTCATCGACTCCAGCAAGAGTCTCTTGCACCTGACCTTCGTCATCTGTGTATGTCCAGCCTGAAAAGTCATATCCTGGTGGGTCAGCCCAGCCCTCTGCTTGAAGTTCGGCATAAGTTGGAAGTGTGATTGTCTCGTTGTAGGTGAATGAGGTTTCAAATTCATAGACATGACTTGGATTTTCCTCGTCACGCAGAACAACAGTATATGAAATTTCTTCCCAAACCGCATAGATTGTCACTGTGCGATCTGTCTCCGATCCTGTTGCAAGGTTGAATGCATAGATTGTGCCTTGATATTCATAAAGCCCGCTTCCTGCAACGTTTTGAACATAGGAAAGCAAATCTTGTTGTCCAGCCTCAGTGATGATTTCATCTGTCACCAATGTGGCAGGTGTCTGTCCGTCAAGTGACCATGAGGTGAATTTGTGTCCAACAAGGTTAAAATTCGCTTGGTCTTCCTCTGCAGATGCAAGTTCGACAAGTTGGTCATACACACCTGTGGTGTCACCAATCGAACCCTCAGCGCCGTTGCCATTATAGGTGACAACATAGTCATTTGCTTCCCAAACAGCATAATATTCTGTGTCTGTGCTAAGCAAATATGGGTCCATTTCTGCGCCAACAGCAAATTCAACTGTGTCATCATCTGATGTTGACCAACCCAAAAGTTGCCAGCCGGTGATGCTGAAGTTTCCTTCGAGTGTGTAAGCCGAGCCATATGCCACCATTTGCGATGTTGTGACCATGTCATCTTCTGTGAAGTTGCGGTGATATATGATTTGATGTCTTTCTGCAACCGTTTGAATGTGAATGTTGATGTCTGCTGATGGCATTGTGTAGGTATATGTGCCGTCAGTCAATTGGTCAACGGTCAAGGAAATTCCCTCTCCTGTGATGAGGATTTGGTCAAATTCATATCCCTCTGTCACCGAAATGGAAATTGTCATGCTGGAAGAATATTCCACGCTGACACTTGTTTGTTCGCCAAGTGTGAATGACTGCTCGCCATTTTCAGAAGTTTGATAGGTCATCGAAACGCCATCAATTCCCGTCACATCTTCTTGTTCTCCCGAAACCGAGAATGAAACTGTGAATGCTTTAAGATGGAAGATCGCTTGTGCTGTTCCTGTGCCATCTGGCAAGATTGTGCCTGTAGTTTGAAAACTGTCAAACTCATATCCTGCAAGATTGATGCCAAACACTTGATTGAATCCTTCTTCTGCATCGGACTGAGTGATTTCTTCATCTGTTGTGCCAACGAGGTTTGCTGTGCCAACAACCTCTTCACTTAAATCTCCATTGATGTCTGTGATGAGATAGGTGATTGTGAATGATGTATCGTCTCTTGCAACCCAAGTTGCCACAGCCTGAACATCCTCTGTGTAACTGAATGTGAAACTCTGTTCGTCTGCATAAAGTTCGTCACCAATTTGCCAACCTGCAAATTCATAGCCAAGTTTTGTGAAGCGGTTTTGTGTAAGTGGCAGGGTTTGTTGATAGTTGAATGCTTGAACATAGGTTTGTTCGCCCGAGCCGTCACCCAAAATTCCGCCATCGCCACCTGTGAAGATGACGTAATAGTCTCTTGGAGATGTTGTCAAACTGATTGTAAGATTTGACATTGTCATGTTGAACGAATCTGCATCCAAGGTTGTCACGCCGTTGATGACTGCGTTTGTGTATCCCGGAGCATATTCATATGAAAGGTCAACTTGGAATCCATGTTTGATTTGGGCTATCAGTCTTCCATCTGTTTGAGAAACGGAGCCTGCCAGAAGTCCATCACTTGCAACTTCCACACTTTGAATTTCATTTGTTTCATAGTTGATTGTCAAAACATAGTAAGCACGAGTGTAGTAAATTCTGAGTGCCAAGTTTCCGTTTGCATTGATGTCACCCGAAACAATTTCTCCCTCATGGCCCTCATCATAGACATAGCCTTCCATTTCAAGAATTGTGATTGAAACTTCTGTGCCCGGTGTGCCTGAGAAATATTGTGTGAAGCGGTCGTCAATGACAAACTCGCCATTTGTGTTTTCAAAGTAATATTCAAAGCGATAGTCCGCATCCTCTGCTGCCCAAACTGCCCACAAATCAAGTCCATAAGTGAACGTATAGTGCTCGTAAGTGATGGCTGAAGTGATGAACACCTCTCCATTGTCTGCCGCTGTTTGAGAAAGTGCCCAACCTCTGAACTCATAACCCTCACGCGTCCAATTAAGTTGTGGAGAATTGTTGAACAAAACTGTGTATGGCTCGTTATAAGTCACTTCATCTTTATATTCGGCAAGGTCAGTTCCTGCATATTTATGATATGTGACAGGGTACGTCTGAGCATCAATGATTGGAGTGATTATCAAATCATAAGCTGGCATGCTGTCAAGTGTCATTTGCCCGCTTTCATCCACGCTGATTCTGAAGACTTCAGTCATGTCGTTGTCATAGAAAACATAGTTTCCGTCTTCAACTGTGGCATTGACTGTGATTGATGTTTGTGTGGTTGGGTCTGTGATGGTTGCTCTGAAACCAGCAAATTCATAACCCGACCTTGTGCGAACAGTCAAATTCAATGCGCTTTCGAAATAAACGCGCAATTGTCCAGAAGAAGTTGTCACTCTGCTTTCGTTTGGCACTGCTTGATAGGTGAAACTTTGAAGTCCTGTCACGGAAGTGTCCAAAGTCAAACCATAGTGCTGACGGAGATAGAAAACATAGATTGTTGTATAGTCTTCTGGGTCTTCAGCATATCTGATGATTGCTGTCTCATTTGTTGTTCCGTCATTGAGACTTCCAAATGCAAAGCCCTCATATTCTCTCAACAAATCAAGTGAACCAAGATATTCCGTTGTCACAACTTGGTCGGTTATGCCAGAAACTGCTTCAATTGTCTCAACTGTTTCATATTGATTTGTTGAGAAAGTTTGAAGTCTATAAACAACATTGAAGAATGCCTCGCCTGCCTCAGTCAAGATGTTGATGTTGACATCGTCTGAAATTGTCAGACTGACTGAATCTTCCTCTGTTGTTTCATCTCCAATTTCAAAGCCGTGGAAAATGTATCCACCCTTAAGAGCCACACGGTCTCCTGTGCTGTTTGCAATTGAAACTGTCACTTGGTTGCCATAGTAAACATAAATTGTGTTTTCATAGTTCACAGGGCTTCCGTCAACAGTGATTTGCAGTCTGTTTGTTTGAATGCCCGCGCCACCATTGATTGTGAGGTTATAGACAATTGCTTCCCAAACAGCATAGAGATTGACTTGTGGTGTGTATTGATTCAGCACATATGTTGCGCCGTCCAGATATGCAATGTTTGTACCGCTTGGAGTTGTTGACCAGCCAACAAACCTAAAGCCTGGATTTTCAAAGGTGTTTGATCTGAGAGTGATGTTTTCGCGATATCTTGGTGCTGGAGATTGTGTCTCTGTCAAATCGGTTTCACCAAAATTGCTGTGGAAAATGATTTCATATTCTCTTGCCGTGCTTGAAAGTGTGACTGTCACATTTCTTGCTGGCATTTCAAAGGTGTTGTCACTCGTAATTGTCACATCACTGCTTGAGAACGAACCAACAATGTATCCTTCATCTGTCACACTGCTTGAAAGTGAAATTGTTGCTTCATAACGAACGGAATAATTCCCGTTTCCAGAATTATAGATATATGTGACATCTGTTCCGACATTTGTGGCAGTTGCTGTTGCGGTCACTCCGTCTTCTGTACGCAAAGTCAAAGAATAATAACTTCTGTTATATCTCACTTCAACAACCGTCTGCCCATTTGCATTGATTGTTGTGCTTGTGATGCTTCCAGAATAGATGAAACCATCAATTGTCTGTGGAATTGTTCCACCAAGTGCCTGTGCAACAACACTTTCGTTGACCACGCTGTCTGTCAAGCCTGAGGCTGGAACATCTTGTCTCAACTCTGTCCTTTGTTCATAGTCTGAAGTTGAAAGCCTCTCAAACATAAATCTGATTGTATAGGAGGTTTCAGTTGCTTGCCAATGAGCATAAAGTGTGGTGTTGGAGGTGATTGAAACTGTGTCAGACGGCAAAACTTGTGTTCCGTTTGTCCTCTGTGTGAACCAACCAACAAATTTATAGCCCTGTCTTGTTGGCGAAGCATCTTCAAGAGAAACTTGAGTGTTGTCCGTTGTTGTGTAGGCATCGGCATAGGTGCTGTCATAATATACATAAAGTGAAGAATATGTGCTTATGACTGAACCTGTTGTGCCTGCACTGACATTTGTGTCAAGTGTGAGTGTATATCTGTTTGGATCGTATGTCACATTGACTTCTTGATTTGAAATATATTCCCAAGTGCCAGAAACTGATGCTTGACGTGGTGTGTATCCGACAACTTGTGGACAATCAACACGATATGTTTGACCATATGTCACATCAATTATTTGAGATTCTGCAACTGAACTTCCGTCAGCTTTGATGAAGTTGACAGTAAGTCTGAACGATTGTGCTTGCCAGCGTGCAGTGAGTGTGGCATTTCCATATCTTCCTGTCAACGAAACTGAAGATGGGTCTGCAAATTCTTGTCCAGATGACCAAGAGCCCCCTGCAGTTGTCACGCGCCAAGAAATGAAGTCGTATCCTCTTCTTGTGATTGTTGGAAGCGTTCCAACACTTTCAATTGTGTATGAAAGTGTGTAGTTTCCGCTTGCATCGGCAGTCATTCCGTCAATTGTTCCGCCACCACCAATAAGAGTCAGTATGTATGGAATTGGTGTCCATTGTGCATAAAGTGTGACATCTCTGTCAAAGCGATATGGCGTGAAAGAATATTCGTCACGATAGATTGTGCCATCTTCGCCATTTGGGTCTTCAGACCAACCAGCAAAGTCATAGCCTGTGCGGGTGAACGCGGTTTCTGGCAATTGAAGGTTTTGACCATAAATGGTCTCAATTGTTGCCATTTCGCCACTTCCACCATTTGCGTTGAAAGTCAATTGATGTCTGTTCGGCGTCCATTGTGCATAGAGGTGGAATTCTCCATCCGCTTCAGAAGCCAATCTTGAAACAGAAGTTCCGGAAGAATAGTCACGTCCGCTTCCGTCCTCTTCTGTGTTCCAGCCTGAGAATGTATAGCCTGTGAGTGTGAAGAGAATTGCACTATCTGTGTTGGACTTGATTTGGAATGTTTCAGTGTAAAGATGTGTCTCGCTGGATGTTTGGTCAGACATTCCACTTTCAACAAAGTCATAGTTGCTGTGATAAATCAAGTCATAGGAATTTTCGTCCCAAACTGCATAAACTGTCACGGTTTCATCATCAATCGTTGTCAAGTTGTATGCATACCAATTGCCGTTGAATTCATAAATTCCTCTGCCTGTGATTTCGTCAAGACTGTCAACATGTATGATGTCTTGAGCGGTTGAGTTTGATGTCAATCCCCAACCAGAATATGTGAAGCCGGTGAGAGTGTAGTTTCCAAGTGCGCTTGCAAGCAAGGTTGGCTCTCCGTCATATCTGATGCCTGTGATGTTTTCAATTGCCGTTGTTTGACTTCCACCATTTGTGCTGAAAGTGATTTGATAGGAGATTGCATCCCAAACTGCATAGAGGTCAACATTTGTTTGATATGCCCTTGTGTTTGAAAAGATGTATCTCTCGCCATTTTCATATTCCACTGTGCTGTCGTTTTCAGTTGACCAACCAAGGAAGTTATATCCCGTTCTTGTGAATGTGTTTCTTCTGAGGGTGGTTTCTTGGTTGTATTGAATTGTCTGCGACTGTGTTGTGTCTGCGCCCTCAACATTTCTGTGGAATGTGAGTGTGATGTCTCTTGGAGCAGCAATAGCCGTGATGGAAATGTCTTCCGTTTCTGCGGTCACACTGCCTGTGGTTGTCACACTTCCGTCAATATCCCAACCTGTGAAGGAATATCCTGACACACCATCCACCATTTCAAGTGTGTATGTAAGTGTCACATTTCCCTCATAAAGCAAGTTGAACGAACCGTCTTCTTGGAATGTTTGCGAGAAGGAATAGTTTGTTGCCGTCACAGTCACGCTTTCAATTCCTTCAGTGAATGCAATGTTGACTGTCACATCATCACGGGTGTAATAAAGTCTGACAATTGTGCTTCCATCAGCAAAGATGATGCCGTTGTTTGTCATTGTCATGTCGTCATATGTGAAGCCTTCATATTCATTAAAGTCATAATCTTGCAAGTTGACTGCAGTGTCAGTGTAACCCTCAAGGCGAACGCGCTCATGATATGCGCTTGGATATGTGCTTCCGTCCAAGTTTTGAAGATAATATTCCAAATAGAATGGAGATGGAATTGGGTTTGCACTTGCACTGATTGTCAAGTTTCTTGCTGGCATTGTGAGTGTTGCAGTTGTGGTTTCTCCTGTGGATGGGTCTCCAGATGAGGATGTGGCTGTGATGATTTGAGAAGCTGTCATCTCAGTGCATGTCCAATCGTCAAACTGATAGCCCGCAATCACAGTTGCAACAAGTGTCACTCGTTGTTCAAACTTAAGTGTGTATCTGTTTGTTGTATCTTCATCAGGGTCAATTCCTTGAAGTGCCAAACTTGTGATGCGGCTTGTCGTGTTCAAAGTGACAGTGTATGTGTTGCGCGAGTAGTGAACATAGATGACATTTTCAGAAACATCTGCGGAAATTGTGATGTCATTCATGTTGTCATAGTTGAAACCTGTCAAAAGATGAGTTTCATCGTCAATAAGGTCTGCCAAATCTGCATACCTGATTGTTTGGTCAACAAGTGCCGTCCTTGTGACTGACTGAACTCCGCGTGTTTCATAGCCGTCACCTGCCAAGTTTTCATAGAGGAAGTTGACAACATAATCTCTCTCTTGCGCCTCAACATTGACGGTGTAGGTCGTGCTTCTTAAAATGTTGAAATTGTGTGTGTGAGTTCCAGCCTCTTCTTCTGCCAATCTCACACTTGTGTTGACGCTTTCAGTGAAACTTGCAAACTTATATCCCGCTGAAATTGTGGCACTAATTGTCACAGATTGATTGAATTTGATGCTTGCAGTTGTTTCATTGTCTGTGCCTGTTGCCGTGTCGAGAGCGTCACCATTCACGATGATTGAAATGCTTTCAACACCAAGGGATGGTTTTGTGAAATTGAGTGTATAGGAATTTCTTGTGAAATAGAGTCTCACAACTGTGTTTCCATCGCCTGCAACAGTTGCACTTCTGATGTTTCGGTCGTCATTTGCATTGAATGTGAAACCATAATATGAAACATCTGGAATTGAAACAACATCTTCTGTGTAGGCTGTTCCTGTTGTGGAATGAGTTGTTGTCAAGTTGCCGTCGGTTGTTTCTGTGTCAAGTTTATAAATTGCATTTCCGTCCTCATCCACTTCCAAACTCTCAAGCCAATATTGAATATGGTATGTCACTTGAACAGGTGTCCAAATTGCATGAATTGTCACATTGGCATTTGCAGTTGAAGAGAGGTTGAACACATAATATTCCACCATCTCGTCTGTGCGAATGAAACGATAGATTCCACCCGAAGCATTTGTGCGGATGAGATATTCAGAAAGTGTTTCGCCCTCTCCAAGAGCACTTTCGTTGATGTCTCTTGTGCTGGAAATTGAACTTTCAGATGTTGACCAGCCAGCAAAGTCATAGCCAACTCTTGTTGTGCTTGGAACATAAGTTGCTTCGTCATATGTGACAGTCAGTATGTTTGTGCCGTCATCCGTGTCAACATCTTCGCCACCATGAGTGCTAAGGAGAACAACATATTCTCTTGCTGTCCAATGTGCAAAGAATTCACGGTTTCCAATTTCATTAGCTGCAATGGTTGTCACTTCTGTTCCGTTTTCTGCCTCTGTCCACCAACCAGCAAAATCATAGCCTGTGCGTGTAATGTTTGCACTGTTTGGAAGAGTTGCGCCCGTGGAAGTGATGTATGTTGTCTGTGGATTGAACCCGCTTGCCCATGCACCACCTTGATGATGATAGGTGATTGTGTAGACAATGGAATCAAACCTTGCATAATACGTGAAGTTTCCATTTGTTCCCATTGTGATTTGATATGGGTTGTTTTCAGAAACAATTGTTCCGTTTGCGGATGTTGACCAACCAACAAATTCATAGCCTGCATATTCGCTTGCAGTCATTGATTGTGTCTGTGATGGACCGGTGTAGTCCCAAGTGCTTGAGCCTCCAACAAAGGATGCAGTTCCACCTGTCAGTGTCTGCCCGTCATCTGTGATGACAACAATGTTGCCAGAAACAGTGTAAACCGCTTTGAAAGTCAAAGTGTTGCCTGCTGTGTCGGTGTCCTCTGATGTGATTTGATATGCATAAGTGCCGTCACCTCTTGAGGTGATTGACCCTGTTCCGTTTTCAACAGTCCATCTGCTGAATGTGTAAACTGCCTGTCCATTTTGCATTGTTGGGTTGTTGGAAAGGATGATTGTGTCACCTGTTCTGAAAATTCCCGTTGTGAATGTGTTTCCGCCAGTGGAAAGTTGTCCAGAAACAGTGCCTTCATAGTTTCCACCAGAATTGTTGCGGATGTTGACTGTCACTTGCTTGCTTGTCCAATATGCGTGAAGCGTGTGGTCAGTTTCAATTCCGACAACGCTTGTGGATGTGATTTGGTCTGTTGGAAGCGCTCCGTCAAGTGCAACATCTGACAAGAACCAGCCCACAAAGTTGTAGCCTTCCATTGACAGTGTTGGAAGTGTGCCATATGCTTGGTCGAATGTGACAACCATTTCATCTGGAGTTTCGCCGTCATACTCATTCACATCAAACGAAACTGTTGGAGTCATTGCAGTTCCACTTGCCGAAATTGTGACTGTTCCGTTGATGACAATGTCTGTGTCGCTGTGCTGTCCGACAATTTCAATTGTGATTTCATCACCCTCGATTGTGATTGTCACATCTCTTTCAGTCAAAGTTCTGACACCCTCTTCAGTTGTCACTGTGACAACAATGCCACTTTCCGCTGGAAGATGATAGCCATATGCTCTTTCAAGCACTGCGGTGTAGTTTTGTCCACTTTGAACAAAGTTTGCTCCGCTTTGAACATTGATGTGTTGAAGATTGAAGATGACTGAGTTTGTTTCTCTTTCAGCAGTTGCAATGATTGTGATGTCCTCGTTGATGTAACCTTGCTTGATTGTGATTGTGCCATATGAGCCGTCACTTGCAACAACATATGTGTATGCGCTTCCACTTGCAACCGTTGTCGCTCCAATTTGAACTGTGATGGCATTTGGAACTGTGTAGCCTGTGTAGGCATTAAGCACAATTGTCACATCCTCAGAGTGTGTGACAGTTGAAGTTGGAGTTGTTGGAATGTCAATCTGCGTCAACCTATAGGAAATTCCCAAAGGTTCTGCTGTCCATTTTGCAAACAAAGTGTGTGCGTTTGGAGTTGTGACAATTGTTTCTTCTGTCACTTCCTCGTCAGCTTCACAACTTGCAGTCAAGAACCATCCGCCAAAATCATAGCCCGTTCTTGTTGCTGTTGGAAGAGTGCCATATGCCTCGTCAAATGTCACATCATCAAATTGATATTCAATTGAAGGGTCATCTCTCTCATAGGAAGTTGTGACATTCGCGTCAAATGTCACACGATAGGTTGCATTTGTCCAATGTGCATAAAGTTCAACATCCTCTGCAAGAACCCAAGCACCATTTTGAACATAACCATTTGCATTTGCAACAAGATTTCCTTCATCGTCAATGATTTGTGTGCCGTCACTTGTGAACCATCCCTCAAAATGATAACCCGCACGCGTTGCTGTTGGGGAGATTGGCTCTCCTGTTGTGTTGTTTGGAAGCGTTGCACCAGACCAATCTGTCCAGAATGTTGAATGATTGAATGTGATGTAAACCACTGCAGATTCTGGATTGATTGTTGCCCTTGTTGAACCTGTGCTGTCGTTTGCATTCAAGGTGATTGCATAGACATTTTCCTGCCACTGTGCAACAAGTGTTGCATTGCCTGTGCCAAATGTGTAGGTGTTTGTTGCATCCTCAAAAGTTCCGTTTTCTGGCTGTGACCAACCAAGGAATGTGTGACCTGTCCATATTGGGTCAGAAACCAAGGTTGTTGTGCCATATCTTTGAGAAATTGGAGTCTGTCCGCTGTAAGTTCCGCCATTTGCGTTGATTGTCAATTCGAAAGTGGAACGGATGTAATAGATGCTGAATGTTGTGTTTCCGTCACCTGTGATGATTTTTGTGAGGTCGTTGTTTTCGTTGCCAGAGTCAAATTCATATCCCGCAAGTGCAAACACGCTTGAAGAAATTGTCACTTCAGTGTCAACAGTTGCTTGGAAATCAAGGATTGTGTGAGGCGTGAATTGGTCTTCTGTCACACCTTCAAGATAAACCGCAACATGATATGCCACCTGTCCTGCCTCAGCAGAAGCCGTGATTGTAACATCGTTTGTTGGCATGGAGAAAGTATTGGAACTTGAGATTGTCACATTTCCAACAAAGTTTGCGTCATGATAGCCATCGCTCAGGTCTGCAACAAGGCTGACAACTTCACCATAGAAAATGTCGGCAAATGTTGTCACTGTCTCATCGTCAACAACAGAGTTTGAACCTGTCAGAGTTCTGCTTTCGCTTGTTGCCTCATCAAGTGCGGAAGCGGAAACAGAGTCAACTCCTATGCCAATTGTGACTGTCATGTCATATGAATTTCGTGTGTAGAAAAGATAGATTTCCAAACTTCCATCTGCTTGAACAATCACCTGTCCGCTTGTCGCCCAAGTTGTGTTTGTTGTTGTGTAAGCAAATTGATTGCCATATGTGAAGCCCGAAATGTTCACAACTTCGTTTGTGATTGTGATTGTTGATTCACTTTCTGCAGACTTACTGTCTGTGTGATGAAGAGTGAAGTTTGAAAGGTCACTCAAAGAATTTGAAACATCTGCATCTCTTGCAGCGTCAATTGTTTGAACATAGTGGTGAACTTGATATCTCACCGCCTCTGGTGTCCATTTTGCATAGATGGTGATTTCATCATCGCCCTCAACACCTGTGCAAAGTCCGCTGACAAGACTTCCTGTGCCCACAAGGTCGACATCGTTGCAATCTGGTGTCAAATACCATCCAGCAAAGGTGTAGCCTTCTCGTGTGAAGCGAGCGTTGGTGTCAACAGCAGTTGTATAAGAAATTTCAACTGTGGTTTGCATTCCAGAAATCACTTGTGCTGTGCCTTGATAGTTTGCGTCATTTGGGTCATATGTGATTGTATAGGAATTTTCCGACCAAACTGCATACAAATCCATATTGTCAAAAGTGAATCTGAACTGCTGTCCAGCCTCATAGGTTGTGTTTCCAGAAAGTCCAACACGCCAATTCACAAATGTCCAGCCTGTCACAGTCCAATTCCCTGTTTCTGCAGTTGTCAAAACTGTATAGGTTGCGTCAAATGTGACATTGTCAACAAAAGTGGTTGAACTTCCGCCAAAGTTATAGTGATATGTGACGGTGCGGCTTAAAGCCTCCCAATGAGCGTACAAAGTTTTGCTTCCGTTGCCCGCTTGGTCATAGGTGACATCTTCCACCAAAAGACGAGTGTCGTTTGTCACTTGGTCGCCACCATCCGCTTCTGTGAACCAGCCCAAAAATCTGTATCCCACGCGAGATGGTGTCAAAAGACCTGTGGTTGACATGCTGTCCAAACTTGTGACAGCGGTGGAATAGAGCGCGTCTGATTTGACATAGATTGTCGAATTTGAAATGCTTGGCACGCTTGAACCTGTGCCTTGGTTGACATCAAGTGTGACTGTCACATAGTCTGCTTCCCATTGAGCATAGATTGGCACACTTCTGTTTTCAACTTCTGTCAAATTCAAAAGAGTTGTGCCAGCAGATGTGAACACTGCTGAAGAAGACTTTGTGATTTCACCTTGTGTTATGCCTGTTGTGGCATCTGAATTGTTTGGCTCCAATGCCCAGCCAATGAATGTGTAACCTTGCCTTGTCAAACTTGCAGTGAAAGTTCCATCTTGGTCAAAAGTTGCTTGATACACATTTCCGCCAAGTGAGGTCAACCCAGAAAGTCCTGTCACATTGGAGAGTGTTCCGCTGTTTCCGCTGAGTGTGATGCGGTAGGTGTATGGCGTCCAATGTGCTGTCCAAGTTCCTTCATCTGCATTTGTCCAATTTGCAAGGAGGTTGCCTTGTGCGTCTGTCACTTGCGTCTCACCATTCCACCAGCCAAGAAATCTATATCCTCCGCGCGTTGCCAAAGGAAGAATTGGTGTGGTGTCCAAAGCATTGTTTGACGCAAAGATGTTTGTGCTGTCAAATTCAATGTAAACTGTGTTGTTGACAAGCGTTGATGGAGCGATTGTCACATCAGTTGAGCCTGTGCCCCTGTTTCCGTCCAAAGTGACTGCAATTCTTTGAGCAGAATAGATTGCCTCAAATCTGACGTCACCAACACTGCCAGATGGAATTGTTGTTGCAAGTCCGCTTGCAGTCACAGTGAAGTTTCCTCTTTCAGCAGTGGACAAACCATTTTCAAAAAGAATGAATGCCACTTGGTCTTGTGTTGGAGCGTATTCAAGCGTGGAAACCGTTTGAATGAAAGTTCCGTCTGCGGAAAAGATTTTCCAAACGCCATTTGCGCTGAGAGTGTATGTGATGCCTTGACGCAAGGAAATTTCATTTGTGTAAACTGAAGACGAGTGGCTTGCGTCCAAAACAAAATTGCCTTCAGCATCAATGGTGCCTGTGTGCCATGTGTCAAACACATAGTTCAAAGTCCAACCAGCAAATGTATAACCAGTTTTTTCAACATCATCAATTGTTGGAAGTGTGATTGGATTTGATGTGAGTTGATATGAAATTTCCGTTGGTTGATGAACCCAAGTTCCGTCGTTCAAATCATAGGAAATGTCAAATGTTTTTTGTGTCCAAGTTGGAGTCAATGTGACAGTTCCATACATGTTTCGAAGTTGTTGTCCTTGTGTGAAAGTTGTGGAAGTCCAATTTCCAACCGCCTGTGAAACTTGCCACCCGGAAAGTGTGTAGCCAATTCTCATAACATCATCACTTTCAAGAAGTGTGATGAGGGTGTAATAATTGTATGAAACAACCTCTGGTGCACCATTAACCAATGCACCGCTTGTCATGTTATATTCAATTTCAAAAGTGCGATAACGATAGTAAAGTTCAATAATAAGTCCACCATTGCCTTGAACAGTGAAAGATGTGACATCGTCATATTCGTCTTTTGATTGATTTTGTGCTGTATAGAATTTTACGCCGTCAAATTCAAAAGCGTTCAAATAGCCATATTGTGCTGGGCTTTCTGTGATGAGGTCTTGAATTTCTTGTTGTGCAAATGAAAGTTGAACGACAGAATCTGTCAACGCTTGATATGTCCCTGTGAGCGTGTTGACCGGGCCAAAAGTTCCGTCCTCGCCTTGAACTCTGTATTGAATTGTGTAGCCAACCATATTTGCAGTTGCACTTGAAGAAACATAATAGATTGAGCCAGCATCCAAAACTCCACCATCAGCCACACCAAACAATGAACCGTTGAAAGTGAATGTGTAGGTTGCCGTTCTGTTTTCATTTGATGTGCTTCCAACAGGTGTTGTTGGATTGCTTGCTGTTCCTGCCGTCCATTGAGAAATGGTGTAGCCCACCCTTGCTGTTGCAATGACGGTGATTGTGCTGCCATATTCCACTTGAACTGTGCCATTTGTCAGTTTTTCGCCGTCTTGTCCATCAACGCCTGTGCCGGAAATACTGATTCTGTCAATTCCTGTGCCAAGAGAATAGTTGACGGCATATGTTGCCGCTGTCCAATGAGCATAAAGTGTCACTTGCGCATTTTGACCATCGGTGTCCGGACGAGTGGTGTTTTTCCAAATCATGTTTGAGCCTGTGCCACTTGCCAGCCAACCATTGACTGCAATTGAAACAGGAGAGCCATCTGCATTGAAAATCTTTTCACCGTCCGCTCCACTTGTTGTGAAGAAGCCTTCCAAAATGTATCCCGTCTTCCATGCAACTGCGCTTGTTCCGCTTGGAGCGTCATCAGGAAGTTGGATGTTTGAAACATTTTGGTCAAAGGTGACTGTGTGAGATGTTGCGCCATCACCGCCGTCCAAATTGAAAGTTAAGTCGGTTGTGATTGGTGTCCATTGTGCCGTCAGTGTGACGTTTCCAAACAAACCATTTGAAGAAGTGAATGCTGTTGATGGAGCAAAATCTCCATTCACCCAAGTTGTGGCAATTCTGTCGCCAGAATTTGTTGCTTCAGATGTCCATCTGAGTGTATAGCCAGGAAGTGAAATTTGGCTGTAGCCATAAAGGACAATGTTGTCATCTTCAGTTGTGTATTCCACTGTTGTTTCGACATTTGATGCAAATTGTCCACCATTTGCAACATATGTGATTTCATATGTTGTTGCTTCCCAATGAGCAAAAAGTTCGTCTCCGCCAGCATAAACCCAAATTCCGTTTTCAGCAATCACCACATCGCCTTCTGTTGCGCTTGAAACAAGAAGACCCTCTCTGTCAATGACCTGAACTCCACCCTCTGAAGAGGTGAAATATCCCATAAATGTGTAGCCATCTCTGGAAGTTGTGACATTTGGAATTTGAATGTTTGTCGAATCGAAGAAATTGTTGCTGTCAAATTCGACTTGAATTTGTGTTGTTGCATCCGAGCCATAGTTGTTGTGCAAAGTGATGTCATATCTGTTTGGCGTCCAATGTGCAAAAATTGAAGTGTTCACTGCTGTGAAAGTCAAAATTCCGTCGCTTTCAAGAAGAATGTTGCCATTTCTGTCAATGATTTGTCTTCCCTGTCCGTTTGTTTGAGTGAAATATCCTTGGAAGGCATATCCCGTTCTGACAGGTGTTTGGACCTGCGTGAGTTCTTCATCATCGGAAGTGTTCATGAAGAAACCAACATTATATCTCAAATAAATCATCGTGTCGCCTGGTGTTGTGGCGTCAGTTTGGCTGAGTGTGATTTGCAAATCTTGTGACTGCCATCTGACATAAAGCGTCAAGTTGTCTGCATAGTTCCAAACACCATTTTGAAGATAAGTGCTGACCTGTTGGATGTTTCCGTTTGCGTCAATGACAAGAGTTCCGTCTGCATCTTCCCAACCTGCAGCAGTATATCCCGCTCTTGTTGGGTTTGTGATTTGTCCAACAAAACTTGATGTCTGTCCAAAATATGCTGTCAAACTTTCAGTACCTGCCACATCAGCATCAGATTGCTCCAATGTGATTGTGTATGGCAAACTTTCCCATCTTGCAACAAGTGTGATGACTCCTGCGCCGGAAAGTGTCCAATTTTCGTTCAAATTTCCGCTTGCGTCAATGATTTGTTGGTTGTTTTGTTCATAATACCAACCCAAGAATCTATATCCTGTTGCATTTGCAATTGGTTGAATGACATCTCCAACAGGCTGATATGGGAAGTTTGTTCCGCTTCTTTCAGCATAGATGTTTTGAGTGCCATATTCAACATATATATAATAGTTGCCATTGTCCTCTGTCACATTTGTGGAAACTGAGGCATTGACATGTGTTCCAAAATCAAGTGCAACTTGCACAATGTTTGGCTCCCAATGCGCTGTCAAGGTGACATTTCCATGCATTCCAAGAAGAGAGTGTCCAACAGAATAGTCGGTGCCAGATGTCCAATTTCCACCAGCAGTTGTCACCGTCCAACCAACAAGAGTGTGTCCTAATTTTGTTGCATTTGGAAGAGTGAGCGTGGAAGAGGTTATGTCATAAGTCAGTGGGTTTGAAACTGTGCCCTCAAAAGCACCTCCATCCAAAACAAATGTAACTTGATATGGAACTTTCTGCCAAACAGCATAGAAAACCTGTGCGTTGAAACTGTCATAAATTGTTTCCGGAGTGATGATTTCAATTCTATTTGCAGAAGTGCCAAAATCAAGATATGTTGCCCCATTTTCTTCCACAACAGTGTATGAAATGCCAGATTCAATGACAATTCCCGAAGAAGAATATGCCCAACCCAAGAATGTATATCCCGTGAATGTGACATCTGTTTGGTTGACAACCATTTCTCCATCCACCATGTTCACACCAGGAAGTGCGCCAATTGCTTGGCCAAATGTCACTTCATTTGTGGCAAAAGAAATGTTGTCTTCAGTGCTTGTTTGAATTGACCAGCCATTGCCGTTCACAAATTCTGCACCACTTTGCCCAAGTGAAAGAGTGACACCAATGCGGTCTGGCGTATAGTGTGCATGAAGTGTGACATCGCCGTCATAAATCCAAGCGCCGTTTGAGATGTATCCCGAAACATTTTCAAGGAACATTCCGTTTGCACTTGTGATTTGCACTCCACCATTTTCTTGTGTGAACCAACCATCAAAAGTGTAGCCCTGTCTGATTGCAAGAGGGTATGGGTCCCCTTGCGCACCTGTGATTGCACTTGAAGAGTCAATCACCCCATTTGTGCGGGTTTTATAGAAATATTCATCATCAAATTGGGCATAAATTGGTGTGACAATGTTGACATGAGGGTTTTCGCCTGCAATCACCTCATCACCTGCATCCAAATCAACTTGATAGTTCTTAGGCGACCAAACGGCATTCAAAGTTGTGGAATTTTCGGAATATGTCCACCCGTTTTCGTCAGCAATCACGCCAGTTGAATTGATGAGAATTTGAGTCACAGCATTGTCTGTTGTTTCCCATCCGCCAAAGTTATATCCCGTTCTCTGTGCGGTTATGTTTGTGATTTGATTTGTTCCTGACCTTCCGTCTTGAGACAAACCAAGATACATCTCATCCGTGCCAAATCTGACATAAATTGTGCCATTAAAGGCTTCATTTTCAGAGCCATCCACAAGAAAAGTTGGAGTTGTCGAACCATCACCTTGGTTTAAATCTAACTGAACTTCAACCATCTTTCCTTCCCAATGTGCATAAAGGGTTGTTGGGGATGTTGTGAATGTCAAAAATCCAGAATTGATTGTGCCATTCTCGTCAATCACTTGTCGGTTATCTTCTGTATAGTAGCCCAAGAAGTTATATCCCGTTCTTGTTGGCACAAAACCATATTGTGTAATTGATGTGAGCGGCGTGCTGACTTGTCCACCCTCATAGTGAAGGAAGAAGCCGGTGTTGTATTGCAAGAAGATTTCTCCAATGTTGTTTGGTGAATTATATCCCGCATCCAAACTGATTGTATAAACAGAAGGTGTCCAATGTGCATAGATTGTTGCAGAAACAAAGGAATTGTTTGAACCCCAAACAAAATTTGCATTGGTTGTGTGGAAGAGGTCGTTTTCATCAACTTGAGTTCCGCCTGTTTCAGCAGTAAACCAACCAACAAAATCATAGCCCGTGCGTGAAATTGTTGCTGAAGTTGGAAGTGTGCCAAGGGCGGTGTTGTAGGTCAAAGTTTTTGTTGCAGTGTCTCCAGAACCTGTCCAACTTGAGTTTGCCGCAATTGTGCCCTCATTGGCATCCAAAGTCAAAGCATATTCATTTGGTGTCCAAAGAGCATACAAAGTGGCGTCACCCGTGAAGAAAGTAAGGAAACCTGAATTTATCAATCCGTCCTCGTCAATAATTTGAGTCCCAACGCCAGTTTTGGTGTTGTAATAGCCACCAAATGTATACCCTGTCATGGTTGGAATTGCGATTTGTGTTGCAGTTGATGCGGATCCGCTTGTCAATGTCCAGCGTGTTTCATATTGCAAATAAATTCTGTTTGTCCCGACAGTGTCCGCAGAAACGCCTGTTGAGGCTGTTTGACTTGCATATCTTGCGCTGTCCAAAGTGATTTCATATTCTTGAGGTGTCCAGCGTGCGTAGATTGTTGCAGAAACAAAAGAACCACTGCTCCACACAAAGTCGGTGTTATCTTCATTGAAAACAGTTGTGGAAGAAACTTGAACTGTTCCGCCCGGTGCATCGGTAAACCATCCGGCAAAATCATAGCCCGTGCGCGAAATTGTTGCTGAAGTTGGAAGCGTGCCAAGTTGAGCATTGTATGCCAAATTTTTGGTTGCTGTTGCGCCCGAACCTGTCCAGCCCGAGTTTGCAGCAATTGTTCCGCCACTTCCATCTAATGTCAATGTGTAAGAATTTGCAGTCCAATGTGCATAGAGTGTGTCATTTGAAGTTGTGTATGTCAAAAGCCCAGAATTGATTGTGCCATTTGCAGCAACAATTTGAGTTCCCGTGCCTGCCTTTCCGGTGTAATATCCTTGGAAAGTGTAGCCCGTCATGGTTGGACTTGTGATTCGTGTTGCACTGGTTGTGGAACCACTTGACAAAGCCCAACGCGTGTTATATTGCAAATATAGCGTTGGTGTGCCCGAAGATGTTGCAGGCGTTCCTGTTGACGCGTCTGCAGATGCATATCGACTGTTGTCCAAAGTGATTGTGTATTCCACCGGAGTCCAATAGGCATACAAAGTTGTGTTGCTTGTGACAAATGTGTTGCTTCCAACAATTTCTCCATTTGCATTTATGATTTGGTTGCCAGAAGCTTGCTCTCCAACACCAACCTTTGTTTCATAATATCCGCCAAATGCATAACCCGCTTTGGTTGGAACTTCAATTCTTGTGATGTCGGCAGTTGCGCCTGCATTGCTGAAGAACCCAACGCCATATTGTAAATATATCACTGACGTGCCTGCGTCATCCGCATTCGTTCCTGTTGCATCAGAAGAACTTGAATAGAGTTTGCTGTCCAAATTGATGGTAAGCGTATCTGCAGTCCATTGTGCATAGAGTGTCACCGTTGCACCTTGTGTGCTTGCCAAATTTTGCACACTTTGCCCTGCAGTGTAAGATTGTCCAGTTCCATCTTGTTCTGTGTTCCAACCTGCAAAGTTATATCCCGGATTGGTGAAACCATTTGTTCTCAAAGCTTGTGCAACATCATAGGTGAAAGTTTGACTTGCTGTTGTTCCAGAACCACCATTTGGATGAAATACCACATTATATGTGATTGGTGTCCAATCAGAATAGAGTGTGTGGTCGCTTGCTGTTGAAACTGTTGAAGTTGCCTGAATTCTTGTGTCGAATGTTGGCTCCAAAAACCAACCTTCAAAGGTGTAGCCCGTGCGTGTTGGAGTTGGCAAATTTGCGTAATCTCCATCATATGTGACAGACAAGTTTCCAATGGCATAATCTGCCTTAATGTCACTCACTTTCTGAATTGAAAGATTTTTATAAGATAAGACATCTCCAACTTGCCAATTATTTGTATAGAACACAAAAGACCTATAGTTGTTTTCATTTGTTGTTGCCGTGTATGTGTGCGTCACTGTTTGCCAATCTGTTGTCACATTAACCGTTCTTGTGCCGCCCATCTCATGCCCAAAATATCCGATTTGAATGTTCCTTGATGCCTTAACATCAATGGACCAAGTGTATGTCTCACCAATTTCCAATTCTATGGTTGTTCCAGCATGTGGACCATTGTTGGAAGCAGTCGTCACTTCCCATTCATAAATCAAAACATTGTCTTCAATGTAAGTCGTATAAGTTCCAGTTGAACCTGATTGATTTCGTGCATATGGATAAACCGCATAGTTTGTTGAGTCAAAATTGACAACATAGGTGTTTGCTGACCAATGTGCAAAAAGTGTAAAATCTGTTGCTCTATATTTCAGATATCCAGAATTGATTGTTCCGTTTGCGCTGACAACTTGGTCTCCACCACTTGCCTCAGTGTAATATCCTTGGAAGGTGTAGCCCTCTCTATATGGAACATCCACAGATGTGATTGCTTGTGTTGCACTTGAATCGGCATACCAGCCTGTGTTATATTTCAAATAAATTTGATGTGGTGTAATTCTGAAATTGCCAACCGAAAAATTGAGAGTGATGTTGTCTGTCACATAGCCACCATTCAAAATCAAATAGACAACATCATAGTTTCCCGAATTGAAACTTATTGTTGCAGTTCCAGAACTTGCCGTACCGGTGTGAGATGTTTCATCATATGGAAAATATCCAATCGCCAAGTCATTATTTTGATTGTTGCTTGCTGCCGGAGTGGTGAAAAGCACTTGATATGCAAAACCTTGATAACTTCCCGCAGACGAAAGTGCGTAGTCATCTGGGAAATTATAATCAAAACTTATTGTATAGTTGGTGTTTCTTTCAACATAAATTGGCACACCAATAACTTCCCAGCCGCCACTTGTTGCCAAAGCCACAGTGCTTGTGTTTGTGGAAGAATCATATGTAGCCTCAAACCTGTCTCCATATTGATATCCAGTCCAATTTGAAAGGTCACTGTCTATTCCCGGCGTTCCAGAATTTCCATCCATTGTCACTGTGTAGATGTTGGCTGACCACTGCGCCGTCAAAATCACAGTTGCGCTTGCGCTGTTCCCATACATCCCTTCAACCGTTTTTCCGGCTTGATATGTTGTGCCAGATGTCCAATTTCCTCCCGCTGTCGTCACGCGCCAACCTGTGAAATTATATCCCGTGCGCGTTGGTGTTGGAAGTGCCGTTATAACATTGTTGACCCCCGAAATTGACGAATCCGCCTCAATGTTATAATATCTGACTGCATTGCCTGTTCCGCCATACACAGTTCCACCATTTGGATTGAAAGTGAGGCTGTATGTGACAGGGTTCCAATGAGCATAAATTGAACTGTTGCCTGCAGTTGTGTAGGTTGTGCCTGTGTTGACTTGCGTTCCGCCAGTCGCTAATGTGAACCATCCAGTAAACTCATATCCTTGGCGAATTACACTTGGAAGTGTTCCATAGGTTGAATTGTAGGTGACTGTCTTTGTTGCAGAATTACCTGTTCCTGTCCAACCCGATGTGCTGGTGATTGAACCACTGTTTCCATATGCCGTAAGTGTGTATCGATTTGCTGTCCAATGTGCCCACAACTCCAAATCGCCGTCATGTTGATATGTGTTGGTTGATGACCAATAGTCTGTGTCCGGAATGCAAATTCCATTTGAACCATAAACTTGAGTTCCTCCACTTGCTGCTGTATACCACCCAGCGAAATTATATCCTGTTCGCGTTGGCGTCCAACCATCTATACCATAATAATTTCCTGTTCCATATTTTAATGGAGACAATGTTTGAGAATCTGGAGTTCCACCATTTCCGTGCAAGGTTAGGTCATATTCCTTTCCATCCCATTGTGCTGTCAATGTGGCAGTTCCGTATTTTTCGCTTACTGATGTGCCAGCAGAAAATGTTGCACCAGAAGTCCAACTTCCTCCCGCTGTCGTCACGCGCCAACCTGTGAAATTATATCCTGTGCGCGTTGGCGTTGGCAAAGTGTTGGTTGACTCTGGAGTGTAAGAAATTGATGTTGGACTCACACTTCCACCATTTGCATTCAATGTCAAGGTGTATCTGCTTGGCGACCAAATGCAGAACACTGCGCCATTGTCTCCAGAAACGGTTCCACCATTTCCATCTGGACCTGTTGACAAAACGCAAGAATATCCATTTCTTGTGAGTGTTGATGTGGTTGGCGTTCCAGAAACTCTCACAGATGTTCGAGCCGTGATGTCAAGTCTGTTTAAGGCGCTTCTTGTTGGATAGTAGGCGTTATAGTAAACATATGTATATCCGCTTGCTCTGCTTGAAGCAGAAACAGGATAAAGATTGCTGTTGCTTGAGTTGACTGAAGTGCCAACATTGTAAATCCAACCGCCTGAGGTTTGGAAATCCCACGCACCGGAGAAGTTCAAAATTGTTCCACTTCCAACACCCGAAGAACCAAAAATTCTGTTGTCATCATCCGAAGTGAAAAAACGAATGTCTTGTGCATATCTTTGAATTGTGGCTGCAGCAACATTGATGACATTATCTTCCGTTCCTCCAACAATTGTTGTTGCATTCGGTCCAAACACATTTCTTCCTGTTGTCACACTCGACACAGTTGATGAAGCCCTTTGCAAGAAAACGCAGTCAATCAATTGAACGCTAGTGGCAGAACCCGTGAAAGCAGACGTTGTGTTGAAAATGCAGTTTCGAAAGATGTATGAGTTTCCACTTGTCAATGCTCGTGCAGATGTATAATATTCGTTGTCATAATCGTAAGCCGCGTTGGCAGAAACAGGAAGAGAGTTTTCATCCTCGCCATCTTCAATGGCCTCCTCCTGAGAATAAGAATTTGAGAAGTATTGCGTCATTGCCGTCATGCCAATTCCAAAAGATGTGGCAAGCACGCAAGCGAATGCCAAAATGGAAAACAAAAACTTATGTTTAATCACGTTCATGAGAACCTCCATCAATTTCTTTACGCCAAGCAAAATTTCATTTAATTTTCTGCCTTCAATTTCAATCAACCAATTTTCGTTTACAAAAGTCAAACATCAAGCCCTTGAAGACAGAATTCTGTCTATATTATTTTAATATATTAAGCAAAAAAAGTCAATTTAATTCTCATAAAGAAACACCTAAAACCAAAAAATGTTTTTGTCCGCATTTTACGAACAAAAAATTGTTTGACAAAAAACAAATTTTTACTTTAATCTCCAAATTTTTTATTTTTCTTTAAAATTACAAAAACAATCGTAAAAAATTAAGAAAAAATGAAATTTTTATGCAATTTTTATGATTTTTTCAAATCTTTCGTCACTTTTGTGCCAACTTGATGCTTTTAAAAAATCTTTCCATTTCCAAAAATTTTAAAATCAGCCTTAGAACAGCCATAAAAACAGACAAACTTTCTCTTATTGTCGTAAGAAAAACCTTGGGAACAAATTTAAAACTTAAAAAAGTTAAGATTTCAATTAAATTGCAAGCAAAAGTGGCAAAATTTCATGTTTTTGACATATTTTTTACCATTTTTATTAAATTTTTGAATATTTTAAAACTTTTTTGCAAAATTTTTTTGCTTAATTTTTGTTTTCCCCCACAATTTTCGCTGTTTTTATTTTAGTTTTTCATCTTTGAGTTTCAAAGATTGTCTCATGTTTTTTCAGCAAAACTGACAAAAAACACAAAAATTATTTTTTGGCATAGATTGAATATGAGGAGATTTTAGGTTTACAAAGGATGAATAACGAAACAGTTTCAATCATTTTATGCTTTACACTGCCTTGCCTGATGACAATTTTGGGCGCAACACTTGTGTTTTTCTTTCAGAAATCTTCCAAAATTGTAAACATGATAACCATAGGTCTTGCGGCAGGAATCATGCTTTCCGCATCAATATGGTCGCTTTTGATGCCAGCAATGGAATATTCTCAAGACTTTTGGGGGAATCTATACATTCTGCCTGTGGTGCTTGGGTTTGTTTTGGGTGGCATTTTTATGGTGCTTTTAGATGTTGTTTGTGCCAAATTTTTTAAAACGCACAAGGACAACAAAAACAAAAAAGCATTCAAATTGTTTACAGCAATCACAATTCACAACATTCCAGAAGGACTTTCTGTTGGCTTTGCAATTGGAACCGCCGTTGCAATGGCATCACCCACGCTTTCTGCCGTCATGTTTGCCGTTGGAATTGCCATGCAAAACTTCCCTGAAGGGCTTGCAACCGCACTTCCCCTTCAAAACTGTTTGCACAAACGCGGAAAATCTTTTCTTCTTGCAACATTAAGCGGAATTGTCGAACCTATTTTTGCAATCATAGGCTTTTTCCTTGCCACATACATCTCGTCTCTTCTTCCGTGGCTTTTGGCGTTTTCAGCCGGAGCGATGATTTATGTGATTGTTGAAGAAATGATTCCAGAAATTCATATGGACGGAAAAGCATCTTGGGGAACATGGGCTTTTGTGATTGGGTTTGTCGTGATGATGATTTTGGATGTTTGCCTATAAAATTTAAATCACCGAAATATTAACAAAAACAATAATAAAAGCGAAAAAGTTAAAAAATAATAAAATTTTTATTAAATTAAAATAAAATTAATAAAAAAATCAATAAAAAGAAATTAAAATAGTTTTTTTTGATTTTTATTTTATTTCCAAAACCAATTCTTCATCGCAAAATAATGAACAAAAACCACACCCTCCAAAAAATAAAATAAACAAATTAAACAAATTAAACAAAATTGTTTTTTGCTTAATAAATGTTTAAAAATATATAAAATTTCAATTTTTAATTAAAAAATTATAAATATTTTATTATTTTTTAGTCGTATTTTGGTTTTTTATATTTTATTTTTATTTATAAGTTTTAAACAAAAAAACGCAAATAAAAAAAAGGACTTCTCTGTCCTTATTTTACTGTTGAACCAAAACCACCCGTCCTGACATTTGTTGATTCCACATCGTCATCAGTTGTCAAAAATTTGAAAAAGAAGATTTGCCCAATCTTGTCTCCGGCTTTGACATGATATGGTGTCTTGTTGAGATTGTGGAGCAAAAACCCAATGTTTCCATCGTTGGTGATGTTGTCAGCATAATCACTTTCAATGATTCCAATGCCATTTGCCAAAATGATTCCTTTCTTTCCAAGCCCGCTTGTTGAAGCCAAAATGAACCCCTCATCAGTGTTGCAATACGCTTTGAAATTGATGAAAACAAGTTCTGTTGACTCTGGTGCAATTGTGATGTCAATCGGAGAAAAACAATCATAGCACACGGAATGCTTTGTTGCCCTGTATGGTTTTTTCAAAGTTTTTGGGTCAACACCATATTTCATAAATTCTGGTTTGACAAGCGCAAATTTTCTCATTTTTCACCTCTTTTCATCAATTTTATCATATTTTAACAACTTTTTTACATTTTTTTGTTGTTCTTTTAGCAAAAAAGTCACATTTTTTAAATTTGGTTTTTAACTACAATTTTACTTTAATCACATAACAACTTTATTTTTTAAAAACCAATCACAATTCTTCGTCAGAATAGACAATTGTCTTTCCTTGTTTTAAAGACTCCTTGACATTGATGACGCGTTGATTTTCCGAGCCACGAAACTTCAATCTCAAGTTTTTCTTCTCTTCAACAAATTCACCATCCACCAAAAAATCAATTATCTCCAGCATCTCTTGCGTGTATGGAGGCAACCAAACACTTCCACCCGGCACTAAGTCCTTGTCAAAAGTGTAGCCGGAATAGCACCACACATCTTTTTGTGGAAATTCCTTTCTGAAGCGCTTTAAAAGTTTTGCCAAACTTGGTTGATTTGCTTTCTCGAATGGCTCACCGCCCAAAAGTGAAAGCCCTTTTATGTATTCGTGCTTGCACGCGTCAATGATTTTATCCTCAATTTCTTGAGTGTATTCATTGCCATATCGAAAATCCCAAGTTTCAGGATTGAAACAACCTTTGCAGTGATGTGTACAACCACTGACAAAAAGGCTGACCCTCACGCCTTGTCCATTTGCAGTGTCATAAGGTTTGATGTTTGCGTAATTCATAATTCACCTTTTATGTTATTTAAAAATTTAAATACAATTTTTAATATGCAAATTTCATAAAAAAGTGCAAATTTTTTTCGGATTTTTTGCACTTTTTATGTGTTTTTCTATGTTTTTTGCATATTTTTCTTTTTTTTGCCAATTTTGTTTAATCTCTTTTTAAATTAAACAAATGCAAAATTTTCAACTTCCACTTTTGAAATTTTTTGAAAAATCACAAGTGCAAAACGCGCGCTTTGATTTCTTTTGTCTTTCCAACATTCCAGAAATTTTCGCCCAAATATCCGCAAGTTCTTCTTGTGACGTTCATCTTTCTGTGGTCTTTGTTGTGGCACTGTGGGCATTCCCATTCGTTGTCTTCGTTGATGATGATTTCTCCATCATATCCACAAACATGGCAATAGTCACTCTTTGTATTGAATTCGGCATATTGGATGTTGTCGTAGATGTATTTCACAACTTCCTCAACAGCCTCAAGGTTGTTTGTAAGATTTGGAATTTCAACATAAGAAATGCAACCGCCAGAAGAAATTGGCTGGAATTGAGCCTCAAATTTAAATTTGGAGAAAGCGTCAATTTTTTCACGCACATCCACATGATAGGAATTTGTGTAATATCCTTTGTCTGTCACATCTGGAATTGTGCCAAAACGCTCTTTGTCAATTCTTGCAAAGCGATAGCAAAGAGATTCTGCTGGCGTGCCATAGAGTGCAAAACCAATGTTTGTCCTCTCTTTCCATTCGTCCGTCTTCTTTCTCATATATTTCATGACGCGCATTGCAAATTCTTCGCCCACTGAGTCGGTGTGAGAAACGCCTTTCATAAGTTTTGTCAACTCATAAAGTCCAATGTAGCCAAGCGAAATTGAAGAATATCCACCATAAAGCAATTTGTCAATTTTTTCGCCTTTGCCAAGTCTTGCAATGGCGCCATATTGCCAATGAATTGGAGACACGTCAGATTTCACACCTTTGAGGGCATTATGTCTGCACATCAAGGCTTCAAAGCAAAGTTCCAATCTTTCATCAAAGAGTTTCCAGAATTTTTCTTCATCGCCATCAGCAATAATTCCAATTTGTGGCAAATTGATGCTGACAACACCTTGGTTGAAACGACCTTCAAATTTATAATTACCATTTTCGTCTTTCCATGGTGCAAGGAAGCTTCTGCAACCCATTGGACTGAACACATTGCCTTCATAGTTTTCACGCATCTTCTTTGCAGAGATATAGTCTGGATACATCCTCTTTGCCGAGCATTTCACTGCAAGACGAGTGATGTAGTCATATTTTCCGCCTTTCAAGCAATTGAATTCGTCCAAAACATAGACAAGTTTTGGGAATGCCGGTGTCACATAAACACCTTTTTCATTTTTGATTCCTTGAAGTCTTTGTTTCAAGATTTCCTCGATGATCATGGCGTTTTCTTCCAAATATGGATCATCTTTATCCAAATATAAGAACAAAGTCACGAAAGGAGATTGTCCGTTGGTTGTGAACAAGGTGTTGATTTGATATTGAATTGTTTGAACGCCTGAAGCAAGTTCGTCCTTAAGTCTCATTGCAACAAGTTCTTTCACCGTTTTTTCGTCCATGTTTGGTTCGGTTTGTCTGATTTGACGCTCAAATTTCTCTTTGCTTATTCTCAAATATTTTCCAAGGTGACGAATGTCCACAGATTGTCCGCCATATTGAGAGCACGCAACCGCAGCAATAATTTGTGTTGTGACAGTGCATGCAACCTGAAAACTTTTTGGGCTTTCAATCAGTTTGCCATTCATAACAGTGCCGTTGTCAAGCATGTCGCCAATGTTAATCAAACAGCAGTTGAAAATTGGTTGAATGAAATAATCTGCATCATGGAAGTGCAAAACGCCCTCGTCGTGTGCTTTTGAAATTTTTTCAGGCAAAAGCAAACGCCTTGTGAGGTCTCTTGAAACTTCTCCAGCAATGAGGTCTCTTTGTGTGCTTGCCGCTGTGGCGTTTTTATTAGAATTTTCTTCCATAACCTCTTTGTTAGAGTTTTTGATGAGTGTCATGATTGTCTCATCTGTGGTGTTGGCTTTTCTGATGAGTGCGCGGTTATATCTATAGATGATATATTTCTTCGCAAGGTCATAGTGTCCTTGTGTCATCAATTGCTCTTCAATGATGTCCTGGATGTCTTCAACAAGAAGTCTCTTCCTTCCCAAACCTTCAATGTAGGAAAGGATGCTGTTGATTTCTTCTTTTGTTGCCCTTTCCTTTGGCTTAACCTCATCGTTTGCCTTTCCGATGGCAATTTTGATTTTCATAGGGTCATAATCGACCATCTGACCACTTCTTTTGATTACTTGCATTTTTCTCCTCCAATTTTCTTGTTCGCTTGAAAAGTGTCTTTTGCAGAAATTTGTCCACACTCTTTGCAATTTCGCTTTCCGCTTTAACAAGTATTCACGATTGATTTTACAATATATATAGTGGTTTTGTCAATAAAAAATCACAATATGTTGTGTTTTTCAAAAATTTTTATTTTTTCTTTTTTTATAATATTTTTCAAAAAAATTTCAAAACTTTTTGTCGCATAAACTCACAATTCTTGTTATAAATTTATAACAAAAATCCAAGAAAACGAAATTCAAAAATCTATTCGCAAAACCCAAATTTGCCATTTTTGCCCGAAATTTTTGTCCTTTTTGCACTTTTCTTATACACAATATGTTGTGCCCTTTTCATATATATACATATCCCCCATTTATTAGACAGCTTGAAGCATTTTCCAATTAAAAACCTCCATATCACATCACGACGAATTTTTATTCCCGCAAAAAAGCGTTATTGGATGATAATAGAGGCTTACAAATATGAAATATAACATAACTTCAAACCACATCCTTGTTTTGTTTGACTTTTGTTGTGCAAAGTGATATAACTATGTTGAACCATAAAGAGTGTGCGAGGGGCAAGCCCGTTGACCACACAGCAACCTGCATTCTGCAAGGTGCTAAGGCTTGAGTGATGGTTTCCCCTGAAAGTCCATCACCAAGATGGATTTTTTTAAAGGAGAAGAAAAATGAAAAAAATAAGAAAAATTTTGACCAGCGAAAGTGTCAACATCGGACATCCGGATAAAACATGCGACTATCTCGCCGATTGCTTTTTGGATGAGGCGCTGTCGCAAGACAAAAATTCACAAATGGCTGTGGAATGCGCAATCAAAAATGACAAACTTTTCATCTATGGAGAGTCCACAACCAAGGCAAAAATTGACTATGACGCCATAGCTCAAAGGGTTTTGAAAGAAATTGGATATGAAAAGCCTTTCAAAACTGTAAAAGAACTTTCAGAGCAGTCGCCTGAAATTCATTCGGCAGTTGTCAAGAAAAAACTGACAGCAAACGACCAAGGCTTTGTTTTTGGATATGCCACGCGCGAAACGAAAGAGCTTATGCCTCTGCCAATCATGATTGCACACAAACTGATGAAAAAATATGAAGATTTCAGAAAAAAACGGACCGATTTCTTTGCAGATGCCAAAAGTCAGGTTTCAGTGGTCTATGAAGACGACAAACCTGTGGAAATTGACACAGTTTTGGTCAGCGTCAGTCACAGCGAAAATGTGAAAAACTTGAAAAAAACAATTGAAAACGAGGTCATCCGTCCTGTGCTTGAAGATTACGCCTCTTTGGTTTCAAAAGAAACAAAACTCATCATCAATCCAAGCGGAAAATTCACAATTTGGGGTTCTTTTGGCGACAGTGGTTGTGTTGGCAGAAAAATTGTTGTGGACACATATGGCGGAGCGTCTCGCGTTGGTGGCGGATGTTTTTCAAGTAAAAATGCCACAAAAGTGGACAGAAGTGGGGCATATTATGCACGCTATGTTGCAAAAAATTTGGTTGCAAACAACCTCTGCGACAGATGCGAAATTTCGGTTTCATACGGAATTGGCCTTGCGCATCCTCTTTCGCTGACAATTGAAACTTTTGGCACAGAAAAAGTGACTTTGGAAAAGATTTTTGAAATTGTCAAAAAGAATTTTGATTTTTCGCCCGACAACATCATCAAAGAACTTGACCTCTTGCGTCCAATCTATAAGCAAACCGCTTGCTATGGGCACTTTGGCAACGAAAACTATCCTTGGGAAAAAGTTGTCAAGTTGAAGATTTAAATTGCAACAAAAAATAAAGCAAATTGAGCGAATTTTAACTAAAAATTCATCAATATATTTGAAAAATTAACAAAAAACAGCAGTTTTTTGCTGTTTTTTTTGTTGTCTTTTATTGTTTTTTTATTTTTTTGATTTTTATTTGATGTTTTAAACTTTTTTAATTGTTTTGCAAACTTGTCAAATCTGTGACAATTTTTTCTTTATCTTCTTTGATTGATGTCAAAAGGGTTTTGAGGCTGGCATTTTCAACATTCGAAATGGCATAGTCCAAATTTCTGATGCTGTTTTCTTCCATGCGTATGGCATTGCGCAAGAAAACATCTTTATCTTTGTTCAGCAAGAGATGTTGAACTGTCCAACTTCTGCCATTTGTGGTCATGAAATTTGGGTCTCCACCAAAAGCCACAACAATGTTGCCAAGTGCATTCAAGATTTCGCCATCGTTGTCTGCAAGTTTTGAAAGATAGTCTCCCACAACCTTATCTTGTGGTGCAATAAGCCAAGATTGATACATATAAGAAAGATGCGCTGTCAAAATGCCGTCCTGCCCAAAAAGCAGATTTTTCAAAATGCCCGCAGTTGTTTGCGAAGGGACAATGTCTGTGACAATTGGATATCTCTCACTCATCTCACACCTCCATCCATGCAATCTTGCCTCATCTGTTGCAATTGTTGTTGCTGTGCCATGAGTGTCAAATTGATGATGACAAGTTGAGTGTCTATGTTTTGATTTTGCACCAATCTTTGCAAATTTCGCACATCAAACAAAATGTCACGCAACCAATTTGAAGTCGTCACAACTCCTCTGCAAAAATCTCGAATTTGTGGTTTGCGTTGATTCTGAATTGGAAGTCGATTGTTTCTTGAAAGAGATTGATAGATTCTTCCCATGGCAAATGTGACAACATTAAGTTCAGAAATCATATCTTGAAGTTCATCAGAATATGAGGTGTTAAAACTTTCCAAACCTCGATACAGTTGCCCCAAAATCAACATTTTGTTGTAGGCGTCTCTTGCAATGTCGGCAGGCTGTTGTGGACGAGGTGGTCTTGGTGGCTGAGGTCGTGGCGGTTGTGGGCGTTGCGGGTTTGAAAATGGTGGTTGCTGAAGAGTCTCAGTGTCCTCATCCACACCATCTGCACCTTGTCTGAAAATCATGCGCCCTGATGGTCTTGTTCTGATTATGTTTTGTTCGTCCAAGATTTCCGACAAATCCTCCGGAAGTTCGTCAGATGCTTTATAAAAAAATCGTTGCGCAAAAGCACGAGGTTGAAATTGGAAATCGTTGCCAGCAACAAATTTCATATGTATGTCTTTGTTCATATACCCTCCATATCACTTTTATATATGACTGTCTTTTTCGTTTTGCCACAGAAGAGAGAACTTGAAACCTAAATCCGAAAATGTTTTTTCACTTTTTCAACCATAACTTTTTTTCAGACGGCATTACAAAACAAGATTGATTTTTTTCATTAAATTAAAATGAAATTTTTGTTTAGCAAAAACACAATTTTCGCAACAAAAAAACACGATTTTTCGTGTTTTTTTATTGTTTTTTTTGTTTTATTTATTTTCTTATTTTATTTATTTTCTTTTTATTTTTTATTCTTATTATTTTTTTAAATAAATTTCAAACTGAAAGATGAACACCTTTTAGATGTTGCTTTTCCATAAGCTGTGAAGATTACAGAATGCATAGACAGCCACCGGCTTTTCATTGCACGCAAAAACTGCCTCCGGTTTGTCTTTTGGTGTGAGGTCTTTCACATAGAACCCGTTTTCAGTTTCAAGCAAGATGAAAGTGATGAAGTGCTCTGGCGTCATTGGATGTGGCACAGAGCCAACAGAAACTTCCACAACACTTTTTTGAACTTTCACAACAGGAAGATGTTTTTCTGCAGAAGCTTCCACCGTGTTTGGAAGAAGTTCTTGCATAACCTCTCCGCAACAAATCATTGGAACGCCCGAGTCCACAAGTTTAATCACCAAGTTTCCGCAATGTTGGCAACGATAGAATTTCAATTTTTTCATTTTTCTTTTCTCCTTTTCTTTTGATGTCCCATCTGTTTTTCCTTTGATGTTTTCACCCAAGTTGCATTTCAATTTTACAACAATTTTTCAAATTCTGCAAACTTTTTTTGTTTTGTTGCAAAATTGTTTGACAGTTGAATGTTTGTTCAACTATAATAAAAACAGTTGAACATACATTCAACTTTGCGAGAAGTTGTGAATATGTTAAATTAAGGAGAAAACATGAAAAACAATTGTTCTGTTTCCTGCAATTGCAACACAAATGCAGTTGGAAAGAAGAAAATCAAAACCCGTTGCAGTGCTTCTTGCGATTGCAACATAATTCATGCAAACGCTGTTGATGACGCAAAGAAAACCATGCAAAACGAGGACATTTTGCTTGAGATGGCAGATTTTTATAAAGCAATGTCGGACAGCACAAGAATTAAAATTCTCAACCTGCTTTGTCAGCACGAACTTTGCGTTTGCGACATTTCTTCAATTTTGAATATGACAAAATCGGCAGTTTCTCATCAGTTGCAAAATTTGAAAGAGATGAATTTAATTAAAAGCCGAAAGGACGGAAAAGAGGTTTTCTATTCTCTCGCCGACCGCCATGTGAAAGAGGTTTTTGACATCACTCTTGAACATGTTTTGGAGGGAAATGAATGAAAACAATCGTCAAAATTGAGGGCTTGGATTGTCCAAACTGCGCTCGCGCTTTGGAAAATCAAATCAACAAATTAAAAAATGTCGAAAATGCAAAAATTAACTTTTTGAAATCAACACTCACTTTTGAGAGTGAAAATTGCGAAAAAGCATTGAAAGACGTTGTCGCCTTGACAAAAAAGGTTGAACCTAACGCCAAAATTGTTGTAGATGACAAGAAAACATCAAAAGAAAACCAAAAAACTGAAGAAAAACAAGAAATTTGTGCTTCTTGTTGCAATTTAGAAATGAATGCATCGGGCAAAAAGACTTCTTCAGACAAAAACGCAAAACAAAAGAAAAAATTGATTTTAGATGTCACAACTCTTCTTCTTGGAATTGCAATTGGCATTGTGATTTTCTTTGTGAATATTCCAACTTGGGCATATTGGACACTGTATGCAATAAGCGCTCTGCTTTTGGGATATAAGACATACTATAAAGCCATCACTTTGCTTTTCCGCGGAGTTGTCAACGAAAATTTGCTGATCACCATTTCTGTGATTGGTGCGTCAGTGGTAAGTGAGCACATGGAAGGGCTGATGGTGATTGCGCTCTATTCCATTGGCAAAATCTTTGAAGGTCTGGCGGTGGACAAATCAAGAAAATCAATCGAAAAACTTGCCAGAATGCAACCCGACTATGCCGTCATCATAAATGAAAAGGGCGAAGAAGAAAAAGTCAGTCCAAAAGATGTCAAACTTGGCTCGACAATTGTGGTTAAGCCTGGCGAAAAAGTGGCTCTGGATGGGAAAATTTTGGAAGGAAGTTGTGCCATCGACATGCAAAGTCTGACCGGCGAAAGTGTGCCCGTGCATGTGAAGAAAGGTGACGAAATTTTGTCCGGCTCAATTGTTTTGGATGGTGTTTTGAAAATTCAAACCACAAGCGAATTTGCAGAAAGCACCATAACGAAAATTATGAACCTTGTGGAAAATGCTTCAGAAAACAAATCTAAAACAGAAACTTTCATTTCAAAAATCACAAGGTGGTACACTCTCGGCATTGTTGTGCTTGCACTTTTGGTTTGGGCAATTGTGTGGGCAGTGACGAAAGATTTTGACACGGCGCTATATCGCGGACTTATTTTCCTTGTCATCTCCTGCCCTTGCGCCTTTGCAATTTCAGTTCCGCTGACATATTTTTCTGGGCTTGGCAACGCTTCCAAACACGGCGTGTTGATTAAGGGCTCAAACTTTTTGGATGCATGCTCAAGACTCAATGTTGTTGCTTTCGATAAGACAGGAACATTGACAACCGGCAAATTTGAAATTGAAGAAATCCACACTTTTGACAAAAGTTTGACAGAGAATGACATTCTCTTCTTGTGTGCAGTTGGAGAACAAAACTCTTTGCATCCGCTTGCAAAAGCAATCACTTCCGCTTGCAAAACTCCTCTCAAAAAGGCAACCAATGTGACAGAAATTGCAGGAAGTGGCGTGGAATTTACGCTTGGAAAGAAAAGATATTTTGTTGGCAGAAAGACGAAAGACCTTTCAAGCACCACTGTTGAACTTTTTGAAAACGACAAAAAAGTTGGCGAAATTTTGCTGAGTGACAGCGTCAAAAACACCTCACAAGAAACATGCGCCGAACTTGAGAAAATGGGCATCAAAACCGTGCTTCTTTCTGGCGACAACGAACAAATTGTTGTCAAAGTGGCAGAAAGCGTTGGCATAAACGAGGCTCACAGCAAACTGCTTCCACAAGACAAATATGCTTGGATTTCCTCCAACAAATCCAAGCAAAACCGAATTGGCTATGTTGGTGACGGCATAAATGACGCCCCGTCCTTGACACTTGCGGATGTTGGCTTCAGCATGGGAATCAATGGAAGTCCGGCAAGCATTGAGGCTTCAGATGTGGTGCTTGTGGATGACGACCCAAAGAAAATCATCTCAGCAATTCAAATTTCAAAATACACACGCAAGATTGTGTTGGAAAACATCATCCTCTCTGCTGTTGTCAAAATTGTGTTTTTGGCACTTGGCTCTTTTGGAGTGACCGGAATGCTTGCGGCAGTTTTTGCCGATGTTGGCGTCACCCTGCTTGCAATCTTAAACAGCCTCCGCGCACTTAAATTTAAACCAAAAACCAAACAAGACAAACATAAAAAATGATGTATAAATTCATTTTAGATTATATTTTCAAGTTTTTCGTAAAAAATGAATTAAATTGGTTGACTTCACTAAAACAATTTATTTGTTAAAACAAAATGACAATCACTTCTTAGATTATATAAATCAATTAAGGACTAAGGAAAATTTCAAATTTAAGCAAAAACGCTGCGAAAAATCGCAGTGTTTTTATGTTGTGATTAAGTTTTAATTAAATTAAATTTGGCAAATTCTTGTTTTTCAAATTTATTAAATTTTCTCAGCAACTTCCCACGCACGCCAAACAACCGTTCTCAAATTGCCAACTGAAAGGGCGTCTCCAACAATGTGAACATGTTTGCCTTTCTTTGCAATTGGGGCTGGATTATATCCAATTGCTGTGATGACGCTGTCGGCAGGAACTTCCACTTTCTCGCCATCTTTGGTTTGAATTGTCACAGAATTTGGAGTGATTTCAAGACATTTGCTTTCAAGATAAACAGGCACTTTGTTTGTGCGGAAATAGTCACGAAGATATGACGAATTTGCCAAACTCAAGCCATTTGAAACCATCAAGTCTTGAAGAGCTTCAACAATAACAGGCTTTTTGCCTTTAAGGTGCAAATCATAGGCAATTTCGCAACCAGAGAGACCACCGCCAATGATGACAACATCGTCGCCAACTTTTTGGCCGTTGAGATAGTCCACTGCCTCAACTGCTCTGTCTGCGCCCGGAACATTAAGTTTTCTTGCTTTTGCGCCTGTTGCAACAACAATTTCATCCGCATCCAATGTGGAAAGGTCGGTGATGGCGGTGTTGAATTTCACTTCAACGCCCAACTTTTCAATCTGACGGCGATACCATTCAATCAACGCCTTGTCTGCCTCTTTGAAAGATGGCTGTGCTGCGGCAATGAAAACTCCGCCCAATTTGTCTGTTTTTTCATATATGGTTGCCTTATGTCCTCTGATTGTGGCAATGCGAGCAACTTCCATTCCTCCAACACCGCCACCAATGATGGCAATTTTCTTGGATTTCTTTGCAGGTTTGATGTCAAATTTTCCGCCGTCCATTGTGGTTGGATTAAGCGCGCAACGCGACATGTGCATTGAATCTTCCATGGCACAAGCGTTTGCCACACCTTTATAGTGCGAGAACGTCAAGCAAGCGTTGTGGCAGAAAATGCAAGGCTGAATGTCCTCGGCTCTGCCCTCCAAAAGTTTTGTCACCCAATGGCTGTCCACCAAAAATTGTCTTGCAACGCCCATGGCATCAATTTTTCCGTCTTTGATGGCTTTTGCACTGACAGCGGGTGTCATTTTGCCTGCGCAAACAACAGGTATATCAACAAATTTTCGAATGTGTGCAACATCGTCAAGATTGCAGTTGCGTGGCATATAGACAGGCGGATGAGCCCAATACCAAGCATCATATGTTCCATTGTCGGCATTCAACATGTCATAGCCCGCTTCTTGAAGATATTTTGCGGCGCGTTCGCTTTCTTCCATGTCACGACCAATTTCCACAAATTTTTCACCCGGCATTGCACCCTCGCAGAAATCTTTGGTTTTGCTGACAACTGAATATCTCACCGAAACAGGATAGTCCTGTCCGCACGCCTCTTTGATGGCTTTGACAATTTCAACAGGGAAACGATATCTGTTTTCAAAACTTCCGCCATATTCGTCCGTCCTTTTGTTTGTGTAGGCGGTTGTGAATTGGTCAATCAAATACCCCTCATGCACAGCGTGAATTTCCACGCCGTCCACGCCCGCATCTTTGCACATTTTGGCAGTTTTTGCAAAGGCTTCCACCATTCTGTGAATCTCTTTGATTGTCAATGCACGGCTCTTTTGTCCTTCAACCCAACGAAGTGGAAGCACACTTGGTGATGCGCAAAGTCCTTCAATGTCGATGATTGGTTTGGCAAGTTTGCCAAGGAATTTGTTTTTCAAAAGCCCAACCATAGAGTTTGGCACAGAGAAAGAACGTCCAAAACCAGCGGTGAGTTGAATGAACATTTTTGCGCCCGTTTTGTGAAATTCTTCCATATAGGTTTTCAATTTTTTGAAAGCGCCTTTGGCTTTATACAGCCACTGCCCACCAATCAAATTGCGAAGTGGTGCAATGCCTGGGATGATGAGCCCAACATTGTTTTTTGCCAAATCCATGAAGAAATCTGCTGCGTCCTTATCAAAGTGGTGTCTTTCCATCCAACCAAAAATTGATGTCCCACCCATTGGGCAAAGCACAATTCTGTTTTTGATTTCCACATTTCCAATTTTCCAAGGTGTGAAAAGTGGCTCCAAATTTTTATCCAAAGTTTTTTCCATGACATCCTCCTTAAAAACTTTATCCATAATTATATTTTAAATGACAAAAGAAGAAAAAGTCAAACAAAAAACAATTTATTTTCGACTGTTTGAAAATAAAAAACTTATGCAAAAAATAGTCTGAACCCCAAAAAGTGGACAATTAAATAAAAAGACTTTTCTGTGGTAATTGCTAATGTTGGTTAACCAACATTAGCAATTTTTCGTTGTCGTATCTCGTTTGGACAACTTTGTTGTTTTAATTGTATACGTTCATTGTTGTAAAAGTCAATATATTCATCGCATAA
>CALWJY010000016.1 GCA_944381135.1 uncultured Clostridia bacterium
GATAAACAAATTTTTCATTTTAAAACCTCCTGATAAGGTTTTCAAATCAATTCTCTGTGCACAAATGTTTTCATTGAAAACACGATTTAATTATATCACATTTTCTGACAATATCCAAATAAATCTTCCAATATTTTACAATAATTTTCAATTTATTTTGTCTAACTTTGTCGAAAATATATTTTGTTCTAAGTTTGTTGGATTTTTAATCTTTTAATTACATCACAAATTTTCGTTATCTAAACATTCTCGAATTTTCATCCAAATTTTTCCGAGGTTGTTTTCTCCCTTTCCATCCATTCCACAGCCCCAATCTTTGTCATCATCATCTCCGCAATCTTCAACAATTTCTTTTCCGCAAGTGGACATCAGCTTCTCTTTTACGTATGGGTTTTGAAGAGTTTTTTGAAATAAAACTTCTTGCATAACTTTGTATTTTATTTTTCCCCAATCGTCTCGTCTTAAAGGTTTATTTTCAATTGCTATTTTCCTTGCTTCAAAAGGTGAATTTGCCTCCATGATTTGTTTTGCAATTTCTGGTGCGATTTCATTAAATTTGAAAAATTGAAACGCATGTTCTGCTGTTGGAAATTTGATTTCTTTTATCGTGACCGCAAATGCAGAAAAGTTGTCAAGACAATAGACATTTTCTATATATTCAAAAATGTTAGGTTTTTCATTTGCAATTTTAATCATAAAACACTCCTCGAAAATGATAATTTTTATAATTATACAACAATCTTCAATATCAATCAACGAAAATGTTATTTTTTTAATTATTACGCAACATTTTGGCATAATTTTCCATATATATTATTGATAAAAGGAGAAAATATGGCAAACGAAATTTATTACATAGGCGGAAATGACGAGCACGGCATAAATCCACCAACACCTGGAAAGAGAACGCCAATTATGCCCGGACTCGACCGCCAAATCTATGAAAACGAATTTAACAATGCGGCAAAAAATTATTTTCTTGAGGCGTGCTTAAGGCAAGGGTTTTCGGTTTATGATGTGAAACCGGAGGACTATGACATTTCAATCACCGAGCGCGTGAGAAGAATCAATCGTCAAAACTTGACTGCTCTTGTCACATTTGCATATAACGCTTTTGGTGAAGATTTTAACAACACATCCGGTGTGGAAGTTTACTATTCTCCAACAAATGTCGACGCCGAGCAAAGTCGCGTTCTTGCAAACGATGTCTATCAACGAATCATTCAAGGGACATCTCAAAACGGACGAGGAGTCAAGACTTTGGATGTGGGAGTGCTTTCATCCGTGAACTGTCCATCAACATTGATTGAAGCAGGTTTTATGACAAATTTGAGAGAAGCACAACTTATGATTAATCCTCTTTTCCAAATTGAAGTTGGAGAAGAGACATGTCATGGCGTTTGCGATTTTCTTGGAGTGTCCTACATTCCGCGTGACAACCTTTCAAACTATCCTCTTTTAAGGCAGGGGTCAAACAACAACTTTGTTTTTCTTCTTCAATTCATCCTCAATCAAAACGGCGCAAACTTAAATGTTGATGGAATTTTCGGTTCCCAAACACTTTCCGCAGTCCGCACATTCCAACAAAATAATGGTCTTTCCGTGGATGGCATTGTTGGGCCTAACACTTGGAAAACTCTTCTTTTTCTTCCACCATATCCAACACTCAGGCAAGGCAATTCTGGTGTTTATGTCACATTTTTACAACAACTTTTGGAAAGCAATCTAATTCCAGTTGGTGGAATTGACGGCATATTTGGTTCTCGAACACTTTCCGCAGTTCGCACTTTCCAAGAAAACAACGGACTCTCTGTGGATGGCATTGTTGGACCTAACACTTGGAATGCTTTGACGCAAAATGTGGGAGACTAAAATTTAGAAAACAATAAATTCTTAATTAAAAAAAATAAAATAATAAATTAATAAATTGACAAGTTATTAAAAAAGCAGACTGAAGATTATGTCTGCTTTTTTATTAAAAATAAATTTGTTAATGTTTTTAAACATCTTTTCTGCGATAGTCCACTTCGACAACATTTTTATCTTGCTTTTTCTTGTTGTCATGGTCGATCCACTTTCTGACAATCCATGTGGTGAGTGGGGTGAGGGCAAGCATGATGATTTGTCCAACAATCAAATAGATTGCAAACAAACTTGTGTACATGAAAGTGAAGATTCCATAAATCACAGGCATGATGACATACATTGCCCAAGAAGATTTTTGATTTGGATTGTTTTTCTTGTTTCCATTCATCAATTTGTTTGAAAGCCAAATTGAAAGGAACGAAACCGCAACTGCAATGATTGTCAAGATGTAATATCCATTCAAGCCAAGTGCCTCTGTGTCAATTCCGGCAACCACATTTCCAAAAATCTTTCCTTCCAAATCATATGCATCTTCAATTGCTTGTTCTTCATCAGAATAGTATCTTGAAAGATAGTTTTTGATTTCGCTTTCTGTGAACATTGGGCTTGTTGGAGATTCAGATTTATAGATGTTCTTAATCCACAAAAAGCCTTCTTGAGTTTCAAGATAGTATTGTTCCACAGCATTTTCTGCTGCAATTTTGAGCGCTTCGCTGTAGGCTGTTGGCGCATATGTCGGAACTTCAATCACTGGCGTTGTCTCTTCTGAATCTTGTGCGGGCTCTTCCGTTGTTTCTCCGTCTTGTGAGTCTCCAGAACTCAAATCAGTAACATATGTTCCAATCAAGTTGTAAACCACTTCATTTGATGATGAAAGTTGAGAGTCAAACAAAACTTCGCCAATTTCTTGATATGACGCACCGGCATCTTTGCTTATGCTCAACACCAAAACGTTTTCACCATCATCATTGACACCCGCTTCCACCGAAATCAAATCACCTTGTTCGAAGTCAGACAATTCCAAAATTGTTGGGTCGGTGTTTATGTTGATGACATTGGCATATATGCTTTTCATGTTTTCATATTTTTCAGCAATGTTGAAATTTGCAACCGATTGCAAAGCGTTCCACAAAGTCAAAAACACAGTCATTTGTAAAACCAACATAATCAGCATTGGCAAACAACTGCTCATCATGTTGAATTGGTATTTTTTATACACCTCATTTGTCTTTTGCTGAAGCACTCGTTGGTCATAGCCATATTTTTTCTGAATTGCCTCAAGTTCTGGCTTCATTTTTGCGTTTATATCAGAATTTTTCATCGTCACTTTCTTGTTGACAATGTCAAGAAGCGCAAAAACAATTCTCACAATGACGGCAATCATAATGACTGCCAAAATGTAAGAACCAAGTCCATTTCTGAAAGCATTCAAAATTGTTTCCCAAACACCTGACGGGGCATTCAGTGTGACAAGCGCTGTGCTTACAAAATCCATATGCTGTCTCCTTTAATGTTAATTGGAACGGGGTCAAACCCTCTCTTCTTTTGCCACGGAACACATCTGCAAAGCCTTTTAATTCCAAGCCATCCACCTTTAAAAACCCCAAATTCTTTCACCGCGTCAATCATATAGTTCGAGCATGTCGGTGTGAAAATGCAACTATGCGGAAGCAAAGGGGATATGCAATATTTATAGATGTAGACCGGAAAAAGACAAATTTTCCTAAGAATTTTTCTTTTTTTCATATTTCTTAAAAAGTTTCGTCAGTTCTTCTTTCAAAGTTTCAAAATCAAGTTCAGTGGCTTTTTCTTTTGCCAAAACAACATAGTTGCAAAAAGAAGGAATGTCAATCCTTTTTGCGATTTCTCTCATCCTTCTTTTAAGTTTGTTTCTTTTGTTTGCTTTGCCCAATTTTTTACTTATGGAAAAACCAATTTTATAACATTCAAATCTGCTTTTAACAACAAAAAGAGTGAAGTTGTCTGTGTGGACTCTTTCGCCCTTTTTGTAGATGTAAGCAAATTGGTTGTTTTTCTTTAATCTGTGATCCATAAAAAACTCTTACGCAGAAATTTTCTTTCTTCCTCTGTTTCTGCGTCTTTGCAAAACATTTCTTCCGCCTTTTGTTCTCATTCTTTCACGGAAGCCATGAACTTTTTGTCTTTGTCTCTTTTTTGGTTGGTAAGTTCTTTTCATTTTTTTTCTCCTTATCTTGTCATGTCAAATTTATTGTCAACTTTCTTCTTTAAAAGAAAATAAAAAAGTTTACTCTTTATTATAAAAGATAAAATTTGATTTGTCAACTTTTATTGTTAAATTATTTTTTCATCTTTTCATAAAATCGCGAAAAAAACACTTTAAAACAATATAAAAGAAGAAACATGTCGAGAATACTTAAAAAACTTTTTCAAACTTGACTTTTTATGATTTTAGTGTTATGATTATGTTGTGAAAATGATTTTGTTTAATTATTTTGTTTCGTTGTTTTTTTTCATAATCTCACACCTAAAATTTCAAAATCATTAAAACAAATTTGGGAGGTTTGAAAATGGTCATTTCTTGGGATGAATATTTTATGGGAGTTGCAATTCTTTCTTCACTTAGAAGCAAAGACCCAAACACACAGGTGGGGGCTTGTATTGTGAATTCTGACAAGAAAATTGTTTCTCTTGGATACAACGGCATGCCAATCAGTCTCAAAAACAACGATGAAATATATCCATGGTCTCGCCAAGGCGACAATTTGGAAACAAAATATCCATATGTTGTGCATGCAGAACTGAATGCAATCTTAAATTCTCGCGCCGACCTTCGCGGTTGCACACTCTACACCACACTTTTCCCTTGCAATGAATGTTGCAAAGCAATCATCCAAAGTGGAATTAAAGAAATTGTCTTCATTTCAAACAAATATCAAGGCACAGATTCCGTCACCGCTTCCATGAGAATGTTTGAAAATGCCGGCGTAAAAATCAGACAATATGAAATGAAAAACAAAGAGATTATAATCAACTTATAATCTCTTTTTCTTATTAACTTTTTTTATATTTTTCTTCCCCATTCTAATTCCTATTCTAACTCAAGTTTTTGTTAAACAAGATTTTCAAATTTAATAAATAATCGAATTCCATTTTTTTATGTTTTTATGGAAAATTTTGATTTCTTCTGTTCTTGATTTTCTTTTTTTTATTTATGATTCTTATTGGTCTTTTTTTATCAGTTGAAATTTTTAAAGATAAACCACATCATCTGCAATTTCAAAACATCTGTCATCATGTGAAATGATTATGACAATCTTATCTTCTTTTGCAATTTTTTTGATTTCTTCCAAAACTTCATCCACATTTTCACTGTCAAGTTCGTTTGTTGGTTCGTCAAAAAGATAAATTTCCTTATCCTTACTCAATGTTCTAATGATGTCAACTCTCTTTTTCTCACCACCCGAAAGAAGATTTTTTATGGAAGAATCAACTTTTCGGGTTAAAAGTTTTTTCATCTTAAATTTTTCAGTCAACTCCTTTGCCTTTTCATTCATTTCATCATCCGGATATGCCAAATTTTCTGCCAAACTTCTGTCAAACAAAATTGATTCTTGAAAAAGATAGACAATGTGATTGCGATAGTTGTATAAATTTTTAATTTCATACTTTCCGTTCACAATCATCTTTCCGTCCACAATTTCTCTAAGTCCGCACATGGCATTAATGAAAGTTGTTTTTCCTGCGCCACTTTCTCCAGACAACAAATAGACCTTTCCGGAAGAAAAAACATAGTTATATGTCTTTTCAAAACTCTCAGTCTTCACTTCATAGTTTTGCACTTCAATACTTTTAATTTCTCCAAGGTCAATGTTGTTTTCTTCAACTTTAATCAAATCTTTCTTTTCTGGATAAATTTTTTCGATGTTGCAAAGTTTGATTGAAGCAACTTGCAAATTATTTAAAGAAAATCCCCAATTTTCCACCATGGAAATCATTGACTCAATCATGGTCAGTGTTGAAATAATGGTTGTTGCAAGGTTTGGCTGATTTGTCAAAACAAGATAGAGCACAATTCCAAGCATTCCGCCATATTCCACCACAATGATGATAACCCAATACCAAAACCCTATGTTTGCGCGTGTTTTGTTTTCTTTATAAAAATCGTCATTTAAATTTTTTAAAACAGACAATTCTTTAAGTTTCGAGGAAAACATCGTAATCATTGGAAGGTTTGTCAGTGACATCAAAAAATGATTTCCAATTTTTGCATTTATGTTTTCAATTTTTCCAACCACTTTTTCCTGAACAAGAGTTCTGACAAAAACACAAACCAAAAGCAGACAAAGATAGGCAATCACAATGAAACCAACATTGATGTCATAGACAAAAAATTGCACACAAAGGATGATCAAACTTAAAATGTTGGCATAAAATTCCCAAAGTGCTGGCTCAATTATGTTATATATGTTGTCAACCGCATTCTTGACAATATAATAAACCTCGCCATTTGTCATTTTGAAGTCCAAGTTTTTTCTTTCTTCCAAAAGCAAATCTTGCACTTTTTCGTTGGCCTTGCACATCATTCGTCTTGCAAAAATGTCAATTGCACGATATACAAGCATTCCAAACACCCACAGCACAGGAATTGACATCAAAACAATGGCATAATATGCCACATCACTGACAGCAGAAAAATTTATGAACCCCCAAATCAAAACATCTTCACCAATAATTCTTGAAAGAATAAGAGATGGCAAAAACGCTTGCCAAAGTTTAATTATTGGGACTAAAAGTTCGGAGAAAAGAATGAGAATGAAAGAAATTTTCTCTTTCGTTCCCATAATCGACCAAAGAATTTTAAAACTCTTCAAAATTCCACTTTTCTTATTTTCTTTTGCTTGTTTAACTTTTTTTACATCTGTCTCCATTGTCACATCCAACTTTTTTCATTATATCACATCTTTTTTCTTTTAATAATAAAAATAACAAAGATTTTTGTTTCTTTGCCATTTTCTTTTTTTATAATTTTGTTTTTTTTAATCTTTAATTTTATAATTTTTAAATTTTGACCTTTTTATGAATTTATATAGAAGGTGGCATTGCCACTTATCCAATCATTCTGACAGGCAAAATCAGATACAAAAATTCATCGCCCTCAATTGGAACAATCACACATGGGTTTGCTGGAGAATTGAAACAAATCTTCACAAACTCATCACTGTTGGCTTTGAGATCTTCAATGAAATATCTCGCATTAAAAGCAATCAACAAATCTTTTCCCGTTGTGTTGACAGGCACATTTTCTTTGACATTTCCAAGTTCTGAATTGGAAGTGATGCAAAGATTTTTCTCTTTGATGTCAAACTTAACACAATTTCCTTGACCAACTTTTGAAAGAAGAGAAGCTCTTTCAAGTGCATCTTCAAATTGAGTTTTGTTGATGACACAAATTGTCTCATAGTTTGCTGAGATGATTTGTTTATAGTTGACAAAATCTCCTTCCAAAAGAGTTGAAGTCAATTTTGTGTCACCAAAGTCCACCATGATTGTGCTTTTGTCCACATAGACATTGATGATGTCGTCACTGTCATCCAAAAGTCTGGAAATTTCATTCAAACTTTTTGAAGGAATGACAATGCTCATTTTCATGTTTGATGTGATGTTTTTCTTGACTTTTGCAAGACGATATCCATCCAAAGCAATAGCATTCAAAGTGTTGTTTTCAATGTCAAACAAAACACCTTTCAAAATTGGACGGCTGTCATCAACTGCAACAGAAAAAATTGTTTTGTTGATGATTGTTTTGAGGTCTTTTTTGGAAATTCCAAAATATTCCAAACTTTCAATCTTTTTGAATGATGGATATTCCAGCACATTATAGCACTGAATGATGGTTTGGCTGTCGTCATATTTGATGATGATTTGGTTTTTCTCGTTGAGTTCAAGTTCCACCATTTCATTTGTCAACTTTTTGACAAACTCTGTGATGAACTTCCCCGGAACAACTGCTTCCCCTTCCACTTTGATGTTGGCTTTGATTTTCTTTTCAATGGAAAGCTCTGTGTCTGTGGCACAAAGGGTGAGGGTGTCATCCTCGGCAACAATTTTGATTCCTTCCAAAATTGGATTTGTGATTTTGTTTGAAATGGCTTTACTTACGCTTAAAAATGCATCAGAAAGGTCAACTCCATGGCAACTTACAATCATTATTTCTTCTCCTTTTTTTAACAAAACAAACAACTTGAATGTTTCTTTCAAACGTCTGTTTTGCTTTTTCAAATTCAAAGACATTATATCACATTGGCAAAAATTTTACAACAAAAATCGGACATAAAATTTCATCAATTTTTACACGCGCGATGTCTTTTAATTTAATTTTTAATTTATTAAATAATATCACTCTTAATAATGGCATGTGGAAATGTGAATAACTTGTCCGAAAAAGTTTTAAAATGGAACATATAGTGTTTTCTATGCCAAAAATGGAACAATATATAGTGTTTTGATGTGTGCAAAAATTGTGGATAAATATGTGTATAAAATATTTTATTTATCCACTTTTTCACAAAATATTTTTTTAAATTTATTGTAAAATTGAAAATAATTTTTCTTTCGTGTTTATGGGCAAATAAATATTCATTAAAAAAACAAAAAAAATAAAAAAAATATAGCATTTTTTCTTGATTTTTTAATTTAAATTTGATAAAATTTTATATTTTTATAAATATTTTTTATTTTTTTTAATTTTGGATTTTTTATATTTTAAATATTTATTAAATATATATTTCAATTAGTTAAATTTAATTTTTTAAAAATTTAAAAAAAAGGGTCACTGACCCTCATTGACCCAGCATGTTTTTGATGTCGTTGACAAGCGCTTGTGTTTTTTTGTTTGTTTTCAAATCTTGTGTCACTTTGTCGCGCGAATGCATGATTGTGGTGTGGTCTCTTCCGCCAAAAAGTTTTCCAATGTTGACAAGTGGAAGATTGAGAATTTCACTGATGAGATAGATGGCAATCATTCGAGGTTCGACAACTTCTTTGTTTTTCTTTTTTCCGGTGATGTCCTGATAGGAAATGTTGAAATAGTCACACACAATTGAAATGATTTTGTCTGGTGTCAAATCATTTTTAAGTTCTTCTTTTTGATTTGAGAAAATATCCTCAACTTCTTCCATTGTTGCCACTTTTTTTCCTGAAAGTGTGGCAAGAAAATAGACTTCTGAGAGTTTTCCCTCAAGTTCTCTGATGTTGGTGTCAACATGTTCGGCAATGTAGTTTATGACTTCATCTTCGGCATAATATTTTTCCAATTGGCTCTTCTTGTGAAGAATGGCAATTCGGGTTTCGATGTCCGGCTTTTGAATGTCATGGATAAGTCCATTTGAAAAACGAGAGCGTAACCTGTCCTCTAAAGTTGGAATGTCTTTTGGTGGGCGGTCAGAACAAATGATGACTTGCTTGTTTGAGAGGATAAGTTCGTTGAAAGTGTGGAAAAACTCTTCTTGTGTTTCTTTTTTGTTGGAAATGAATTGAATGTCATCCACCATCAAGACATCAAGATTGCGATATTTCCCGCGAAATTCCATGATTGCTTTGTTTTTTGTTGGAGAATATAGGGACGAAATATAGTCATTTGTGAACTGTTCACATGTCACATACATGATTTTAAGTTCAGGCGAAAACTCGCGCAAATAGTTTCCAATTGCGTGCATGAGGTGAGTCTTTCCAAGTCCAACACCACCATAGATGAAAAGAGGGTTATATCTCTTTCCTGGATGTTCGGCAACAGTTCGAGCGGCCGCATAGACAAATTGATTGCTTTTGCCCACAACAAAGTTGTCAAAAGTGAATTTTTCAACAAACGGATTTTTTTCGTCTTGTTTTGAGATGTTTTTCTCGTCAACTTTGTTGCTTTTCAAATAGTCAATTTCTTCGTTTTGGTCAAGAACAACAATTTTGAGTGGTTTTCCCACAACTTCGAAACAACAATCGCCAATTTTGTCGATGAAATTTCTCAAAATTTGGTTTTTTGCCGACACCGATTGGGCTGCAATCACAAAATTGTCTTTGTCGTCAATTTCAATTGGTTTGATGGTTTTGATCCAAAGCATAAACGAAACAGAGGAGACTCTAAGTTCCAATTTTTCCAAAACTTGTTGCCAAATTGTTGCGATGTCCTGCATAAAAATTCTCCTCTTATGTCAAAAATTTTCATCATCATTTTAAAATATAAAAATCAAATTGTCAAGCAAGTTTGCCAAGGTTTCCAAAAACATTTGGTGGGACAGAAGCACTGAAAAAAGTTTTAAATTTAAAAAATTTTTTATTAAATTGAGAAAAATATTAAAAATCAGCAAAAAATCATAAGAAAAGTTTAAAAAAAGTGAAAAATATGTTAAAATGACAAGGTGAAAATCAATTTTCTTTCAATTCGAAACTTCAGAAATTATGAAAGCCTTGATGTCAAATTTGACGAAAAGGTGAATGTTTTCATTGGAAAAAATGCTCAAGGAAAGACAAATCTTCTTGAAAGCATTTTTCTTTGCGCAATTGGAAAAAGTTTCAAACCTTGCAAAGATAAGGACATGATTAAATGGGGCGAAACCGAGGCAAATATCAAAACAAAGGTTGAGAAAAAATATAGAGATGTTCAGATTGAAATCAAACTTGCCAATTCCAAGAAGAAAAGTGTGTTTTTGAATGGTCTTCCAATCAGAAGACTTGGAGAGTTGATTGGTGAAATTAATGTGGTTTTCTTTTCTCCACAAGAGATGAAACTTGTCCGCGAAAGCCCGGAAGAGCGCAGAAAATTTATGGACATTGACATAAGTCAAAACAACAAGAGATATTTCTATCAACTTTCTCGCTATGAAAAAATTTTGGCAAATCGAAACAAACTTCTCAAAAACAGCAAGACAATTGAGGCTGTCAAAGAGACAATTGACATTTGGGACAGAGCATTGATTGCGTCTGCAAAAATTTTGGCATTTGAGAGAAAAAAGTTTGTGGAAGAAATTATGCCATATGCTCAAAAAGCACATCACTTCATAAGTGGTGGAAACGAAGATTTGCGCTTGGAATATAAGAGTGGTTGCGGTGTCAAACTTGATGAAAATTTTGAAAAAGAAATGGAAAAGGTTTTGAAGAAAAATTTGGAAAAAGACTTCAAGTTTGGATACACTACTGTTGGCACACACAGAGACGACATTGACATCTTCTTAAATGAAGTTGAAGTCAAAAATTTTGGCTCACAGGGGCAACAACGCACGGTGGCGCTTTCGCTTAAACTTGCCGAACTTGAAAACATGAAAAACATCACGGGAGAATATCCAATCTTGCTGTTGGACGATGTGTTTTCCGAACTTGACTTAGAAAGACAATCTCGGCTTTTGAAATTTGTTGGCAGAACCCAAACATTCATCACATGCACAGATGACAAACAGATTGAAGGAAAAAAATTTGTTGTGAAAAATGGAAAATTTGTTTAGTTTAACGGAGTTCAAGTACAACAAAAACTTTTCATAAACTTTCAATTTTATATAGCATATTTTTACAATTAAATGTTAAAATTAGATATTGAATTTTTGACAATTCTATGATATCATCAATATATACAAGGAGGGAAAATGAAAGATATTAATGCCACAATTAGACTTTTAAAGAATTTTAAGCAATATTTTATTCTTTTTGCTGATGTCAAAGCAAGAACCAAAGAAAACAGAGAAATTGAAGAAGATGCTCTTGCAAAAATGACAGACAAGGAAAAAATTGATCTTCTCACAACTTCATTTGACAATCTTATGACCAGTGAAAAAATGAAAAAATATTTGGACGATGGTCAAAGAAAAAAGTATGAAGAAAATCTCTCAAAAATTGGAAAGATTAAAGAAAGATTTTTTTGTGATGGATTGTTTGTTGTTGATTTGAAAGCTTTTGAAATGTTGATTAGAACCCCAAAATTTAAAGATTTAAAATATTCCAGAAAAGAAAAATCTTATTATGATGGAGGATATAATTTTTGTGAGGTTTCAATCACGCCAAGAGATGGAGAAACTTTGGTGATTGTTGCTGACACCACTTCACACAATGAAACTCTCAATTTGGAGAGATGGTTTTATTCCGACGAATTTATGAAAAACCCAGAATTATCTGAAGCGATGTGGGATGTTTTGAAAAAGTGCCATATGGAAAAATTGCAAGAGGAAATTGAAAATCTTGAAAAGGAAAATGAAGAATTAAAGAAAAAATTTGAAGTAAACAAAAATATAATTGAAGAAGGAACAAAGGCAATTCGACAAAACAAAGGCAAAGGTTTTGGAGAGGGAGAAGGAAAATAATAACAAAAAAACTGCGTTGAAAATTAAAACGCGGTTTTTTTGTTTATTATGAAACAAATTGAAAAAATGAGATTTGACAAAATTTTTAAGATTATTTAAGAAGATTTGTGAATTTATCTTTTAATTTTGGATAAAAAATTGTTTAAGAATGTCCAAAGTGAAAAATGACACAATTTGACAGGTTTTTGTTTTATATTTCTTGCAAATTTGTGAAAAATATATTAAAATGAAAAGGACTTATAAGTTAAACTTTAAAAAATTAAAATTGTGGAGATGTTATGAGTGATTATATTGTTTGGATTGGAATTGGAATTTTGGCACTTTTCCTTTTGATTGGATTAGGTGCGGGATTGATTCGTGGACTTAAAAGGTCGGCACTGCATGTCATTTTCTTTCTTGTCAGCATTGTGGTTGCTTATTTCATCACAAAGCCAGTGACAAATGCAATTTTGGGAATTGAACTTCCTATTGGTGAAAATGGAAGTCAGACAATCAGTGCATACATCATTTCCATGGTGCAAGAAAGTTTTGATTTAAGTGCATATGAGGGGGCAACTGCATTCATCGAGCAAATTCCAAATGCGGTTGTTGCACCAATCGTGTTTTTGCTTTTATGTCTTGTAAGTTACTTAGTTTTCCACATCATCTATCTCATTGTTGCGCGTCTTTGTTTTGGAAAGAAGAAAAAAGATTTTCAAAAATCAAAACCAAGAAGATGGCTTGGCGGACTTGTTGGAGCGGTGGAAGGGTTTCTGTTTCTCTATGTGCTGTTTGCACCAATCACATCTTTGACAAAAACATATGAAAGTTTGACAACACTTCCAGCAACACAAGCATCAATCTCAGCACAAGCAGACGACACAAACGATGGGACAGAACAGACACATTTAAGAACAATTCCAGACCTTTTTTCTGACATAATTCCACAAGATGTCCATGATGCCATTTTGGCATATAATGACAGCGTTGTTGGTGCAATTTCTGGCGCAGGGGGACTTGACAACGCACTTTTTGACGGACTTTCAAGTTTCAAAATTGACGGAGAAAAAATTGTCATCCGAAGAGAACTTATAAACTTGGCTGACACATACAACAGTGTTGTTGTGGTGTATAACACCTATGTTGACGGAAACATTTCTGCAATCACACTGACAGACCTTAAAACCAATGTTGAAAAGGTTGTGAAAGATGGACTTTTTAATGCTGTGATTGCTGATGCTGTTCAAACTTTTGTTGTGGATTTTGATTTGGAGACAAGCGAAATCCAACTTCCAGAGGTTCTTGTGGATGTTGTGACAGAGTTGAAAAGCACATTTGCAAACGAAAATTTGGATGTGGCGGAATATCTCAGACACGACATTGTTGAAGTTTTAAATGTTGCAGACAAAGCATTGACAGATGGTTTGATTGAAAAATTCACAGAAAATGAAGACAACTCTCTGATGAATGTTTTGCGCATTGTGGATTCCAACCAGCAAAGTGTTGAAACGGTTGCAAGCGGTGTGCTTGGACTGAACATTGTCAAAGATGCAAGGCCAGCAATTGAAAAATTTGTTTCACAGACGCTTGACTCCATGATTGAAACAGAAAACGAAGTTGAAATTGGGGTCAATTTGAAATATCAAGATGAAACCGCTTTTGTGGCAGAAATATTGAATGCAATCTCAGAGCTTTTGGAAGCGGATGACATTGTTGGTGTTGAAAACATCTTAAATTCTGAGGACATTCTCACTGAAATTTCAAACATAGAAAATCTTGGGCAAGGTTTCACAGAACTTGGAGAGGCGTTTGACGCATTCAGAAATCTTCAACTTCTCACTCTCACAGATGAAAGTGGCACAACTCATGTGTTTGACAACATTTTGGGCGCATTCAACATTTCTCTACTTGGAGACGAAGTTGAAACTTCAGACGGACAAAATGTGACACTTGACACATATTCCAAATTCTTTGAATTTATAAGCAATCCAATTCAAATTGCGCAAGACCTTGATTTGCTGTCATTTATAAGTAGCACAGAACAACTTGATTTTGACGCAATCTTAGATGCTATGATTGCTGAAATGAGAATAAACGAAAACTTGCTTTCTGATTTGCTTCTTCCATTCTATCAACTCAAGCAAGCAAGTTTTGACACAACAAATGTTGAAACGCCAAATCTTAAAGCGATGATTTTCGACCAACTTGTAAGCGTGATTGAAGACAACATTGATGAAGTTGATTTGTCACATGCAAAAGAGGTTGACACTCTTGAAAATTGGAGAGCCGAACTTGCCGATTTGACACAAACTCTTCTTTCTCTTGATCAGGGTGAAGTGACAACAAGCGGAGAAGAAACATTGACCTATTTGAAATATCTTCTCAGCGACGAATTTGACACAGACACGCTTTTGCAAGCGATGATTGATGGCGAAGATTTGAAAGAAATTCTCAATCAAGTTTTTGCAGTTAGAATGTTCCAACCATTTGTTGAGACAATCTTTGACCAAATTGACACTGAAATTCAGAACCTGACAGGAATCAATCCTCAAACAGTTGGAGATGACAAAGAAGTATTCTTCACCTTGTTGCAGGGCACAAGAGTTGATGTTGTTGAAACAATAACACAACTTCTTGACATTACACTAAGCACAGATTTGACAACAGACAACCTCACAACAATTGGACAACTTATGGACATCATCAAGGAAAATGCATATAATGAAGAAACTCAAACATATGGAGTTTTTGACAATGTCTTCAAAGTGCTGATTTACTATATGACAGGTGAGGAAATTCATGACGCAAGCTTCAGCCCTGCTGAAACATTTTCAAATTCGGAAGATGTGAAAGCATACTTCAATGCAAATGGAATTTCCGGCAATGGATACTACACTGCAGACTACACACAAATCATGACCGAACTTCAAGGTGTTGTTGAGTTTGCAAACGCACTTGTTGAAAACATGCCAACAACCACAAACTTTGATGAGCCATCAAGTGTGGAAGCATTTGTCACCGGGCTTTCAAATTCAGTGAACGCAATTTCTTCAGCGGATAAGGTTGCAGTCATTGAAAACTTAAGCAAAATTGTTGAGACAAGAGGCGAAACATATAAATTCATTTCAGATAAAGACCTTGCAAGCAAAGGAGAGCAAATCACATCTGTGGTTGAGGGGGCTTTCCCTGATGCAGAACTTTCATCTGCCATACTTATTCTTTTGGGAATTGAGGCTTGAAAATTTAATTGAAAAGAGAAGAAAGATTGAATATTGAAAAATGTTCAATCTTTTTTTATGGGTTTATAGATTTTTCATTTAATAAAATTGTTTTCAATTTTAAATTAATTGTTTTCAACTTAACAAAATTATTTTGAAATTTAACCAAAACTGCTTTAAGTTTTCATTTCATTTTGAAAACTCCATCGTTTTGTGGTATGCTTAAAGTTAAAGGAAGGTGTCATGGAATTTCATCATATTCCCGTCATGCTTAATGAGGTGATTGAAAACTTAAACATAAAACCAAACGGAATTTATGTTGATTGCACAGTTGGAGGCGGTGGACATTCTTTTGAAATTGCAAAAAGACTGAAAAATGGACATCTTTTCTGTTTTGACAGAGATGAAGAGGCAATTGAGAAGGCAACAAAAACGCTTGCAAAATTTTCGGACAGAGTGACAATCATTAAAGCAAATTTCAAAGAAGCACCACACATTTTGAAAGAAAGAGGTGTGGAAAAAATTGACGGATTTTTGGTGGACTTGGGCGTCAGTTCACACCAAATTGATGAGGGCGAGCGCGGGTTTTCTTTTGTTCATGATGGCGTGCTTGACATGCGCATGGACAGACAAGAAAACACACTGACAGCAAAAGATGTTGTCAACACTTTTTCGTATGATGAATTGGTGAAGATTTTTTATGATTATGGTGAAGAAGAGTTTGCAAAAGTCATCGCCAAAAACATTGTGAAAGTGCGAGAGAAATCAGAGATTTCCACAACATTTCAATTGCGAGACATCATTGAAAGCAGTTTGCCAAAAAAGGTTGTGTTTTCGCGTGGAGGTGCGTCCAAAAAAGTGTTTCAAGCGCTGAGAATTTATGTCAATGGCGAACTTGACGGACTTGACGCATTCCTCAAAGAGATGATTGACCTCTTGAATGAAAAAGGGCGTGGATGCGTGTTGACTTTCCATAGTCTTGAGGACAGAATTGTCAAAAATGTTTTCAAACTTGAAAGCACAGATTGCATATGTCCACCCAAAACACCAATATGCATTTGTGGACATAAGGCAACCGTGAAACTTGTCAGTCGAAAACCAATTGTGGCAACGGCGGAAGAACAAAAACAGAACAGCAGAAGCACAAGTGCAAAACTGAGAGTTGTCGAGGGGCTCATAGCCCGCTCTATGAGTTGACAACCATATAAAAAACAACAAACTCTTTAAGAAACGAAAAAACAACTTTCAAGAAAATAGATAATTTCAACAAGTAAGGGTTAGCAACCCTTTCTAAAATATAATTGCCAAAATTAAAAAAATAATATAGATTAAAATAAAAAAGGTTCATAACCCCTCAAACCTTATGACAAACATTCATTGATAAGGCAAAAAGACATAAATTGCAAAGGAGGAAAATATATTTATATGGACAAGAACATTGCAGAAAAGTTGACAGAAACAGCAAAAGAAACACAAACAAAAGTTCAGACTCAAGAAGCGCAAAAAGCGGAAATCGAGAAGAAAACTGAGATTGTTGTTCAAAGTGCACCGCCACAAAATTCCTATCTCACCTCTTTTGAAAATATGACTGTGGCGGACATCAAGCGTGAGGAAGAACGAAAAGAAAAACTCAAGTTTGAACAAGAAAAAGAAGAGTTGATTTCACAGCAATTTTCTGCTGAAACAACCATTCAAGAGGCGTTGGCACAAAAGAAGTCATCTTCCATTCAAGGACAAGAAAAACAAGAAGAAAGTCAACAAACAAAAGTGCCAAAGCAAGAGAAAACTGAAAGTGTGAAGCAAACAACAAGTTCTGCCAATGTGATTGAAAAACCCAACTATGATTTGATTGAACAAAATGTCAAAGTTGTCAAAATCAAAAAGAAAAAAAGTGAAAAAAGTAAAAAGCGCACAAAGGCCGCAGGAATTGCACTTGCTTGTGCACTTGCAGGATGTGCCATTGTTTGTGTGACAAACACTGTCATCATCGACCAAATGAATTCAGAATTTATTCAGATTGATGAAAACTATAATTTCAATTTGGCAACATATCTTCGAAACATATATAATCTTGACACAACAAAAAACAGCATGGAGATGATTGAAACCTATCCTGAAGATTTGTTAGAGGCAGGAGATTTGGGACAAGAGTCAAATTGGTTTGACCGACTTTGCAACTTCATAGGGGGGATTTTTGGAGGTTAAAATTGCAGAAGCCTTACACTTTGCATTCCCTGCAAAAGAGAATTAAAGCAATTTTTTTGGTGTTGACATTTCTCGTTTGCAGTCTTGGTGTAAGGCTTTTTGTTGTTCAAATCATAAATGGACAAAGTCTGCAAGCAAAAGCCACAGACCAATGGACAAGAGACCTCTCTTTGACTGCACCGCGTGGCACATTTTATGACACAACGGGCGACAGCCTTGCCGTTTCATACACAACCTATGATGTCTATGTGCGTGGGCGCGAGGTGACAAGCCCGACACACACTGCAACGATTTTGTCAAGCATTTTAGGTTTGGATTTTCAAGACACTTTTGAAAAAGTTTCGCGAAAAAATGTTTCGGAAGTGCTCATCAAGTTGCAGGTGGAAGCGGAAGATGCCGAAAAAATTTATGAAGAAAAGCTTGACGGCGTCTATCTGACGGAAAATGTGGGGAGATATTATGTCTATGGCAATCTGATGACGCAACTTCTTGGGTTTTCGTCTGTTGACAATGTGGGACAAGCGGGACTTGAAGCGTTTTTGAATGACTATCTCGTCGGAACGGATGGCTATTCCTATGTTCAGAGTGACCTTCAAGGAAAAGAAATTGGTGGAAGCATAAGATATTATATTGCCGGCACAGCGGGCGATGATGTCACGCTGACAGTTAACAGCAAAATTCAAATCATTTTGGAACGAATTTTGGAGCAGGCATATGAAGAACAACAAGCAAAATCGGTGACTGGAATTGTTATGAATGCACAGACAAGCGAAATTTTGGCAATTTCTTCCAAGCCGAGTTTTGACCTCAACGATCCACCGCGTGATGACCTTTTCACCCTTTTTGCCGAGTCAAGAATGTTGGCTGTCACTGACACATATGAGCCTGGTTCGACTTTCAAAATTCTTACACTTGCGGCAGCACTTGAAGAGGGTGTTGTTTCTTTGGACGACACTTTCTATTGTCCGGGCTATCGCATCATTGACGGGCAACGCATCAGATGTTGGAAAACCATCGGGCATGGAAATCAAACTCTTGCAGAAGCGTTTGCCAACTCGTGCAACTGTTGTTTCATGGATTTGGCACTTCGTCTTGGCGTTGACAAGTTTTATGAATATATGCAAAAATTTGGAATTGGGCAGAAAACCGGCATAACTCTCAGCGGTGAAAGCAGTGGAATTTTGATGACAATATCACAAGTCAAGACGGTGGACTTGGCGCGCATGGGGTTTGGGCACGCAATTGCTGTCACGCCAATTCAACTTCTGTCAATTGTGGCGGGAATCACAAGTGGTGGCGTTTTGAAAACACCAACAGTCATCAAACAAATCACTGATGTGAATGGAAACACAACCCTCATTCCAAAGGTGACCGAAAAACGAATCATCTCTCAAAGCACAAGCGAAATTGTCAATCAACTTTTGCAGAAAGCCGAAAACAAACAGGCGGATTTCACATTTGTTGAGGGATATAATGTTGGAGGCAAGACGGGAACGGCGCAGAAATATGGCGAAAACGGACAGATTGCAAGTGGAAAATATATTTCAAGTTTCATTGGCACATATCCTGCTGACAATCCGCAATATCTTTTCCTGATTTTGGTGGATGAGCCAAGTGCTGGGGCATATTATGGTTCTTTGGTTGCGGCGCCATATGGAAAAAGTTTCTTCTCTCAACTTTTTGAGTTTTATGACATTCCAAAAGATGATGCAAGCGTTGTTGTGGAAGAGGTCATCATGCCCGAGGTGACGGGATACAGCCTCACAAACGCAATTTTGGAACTCAAGCGCGTGGGTCTAAATTATGAAATTGACGGAAGTGGTGGCGTCATCAAAGACCAACTTCCACCTGCCGGAACAATTTTGAAAGAAGGTGACACGGTGTTGCTTGTGACATAAATTTAAAAATTCGTCATAATTAAATTAAAAATGACAAACCATAAAAATAAATCTTTATGTTTAAATTATAAATAAAACTGAAAGTTACAATTTTTTAGAAAAAATAAAACATAGACAAGAACAAAAGCAAAAAAAAATAAAATGCCAAAAAACAGTTGATTAAAACATCAAAAAAATTGTAAAATATCAGCATGTGGACATGGATTATTGTTGGAATTGTGGTTGCATTGGCCGTTCTTCTTTGCTTTGCGCTTGCAGTTGCAAGTTTTTCATTTGACAACTATAAGGATAAACTTGAGAAATTGGACTCGACACGAAACAGTTTTGGAATTTTAACCTTGCAGTATGTTGCAACAATAAACTCAAAACATTTCGGCGGAAGACTTAAACTTGCAAAATGCAGAGAGTGGCAAGACCACTATTCCACAGGCGTTGTGGCGCTTTCAGAAAAGACAATGCAGTCAAACAGTCTTGCATCGCTTGCAATTGTTTCTCACGAACTTGGACATGCGCGTCAGGACGCCTCGGGCGACACGCTGAAGAAACATTGGAAAATGAGGCGAACCGGCAGAATTTGCGGATTTTTCTTTCTTCCACTCATCATTGTTGGAATTGTTTTAAGTTTGCTTTGGGTGTTTGATGTTTTGCCAGAAATTTACTATATCATTGCAGGTGGAATTTGTTTCGGCTTGGGAATTTTTATTTTCATTTTTGCCATAATTTTGAAATATAAAGAAATCAAAATTGAAAAAGAAGCTTCTGTTTTTGCACTCGTCTTTTTGCGAGAATTTTTGACAGAACAGGAAGTCTCCCTTTGTGACGACCTTTTGAAAAGTGCGCGTTTGACTTATTGGGCAAGCCTCATTCGCACGCTTTTAAGTTGGACATTCCTCACAGGAAAAGACAATATGTTCCGCCTTGTTGAAAATAATAAATCTTAAATTTGAAAGTTTCAGAGCAAAAACAGGTTTAATTTTAAAACAAAACATAATTGAAAAAGTTGTAGGGCACAAATATAAGAGGAAATTTTGAGATAAAAAATTTACAAACAAAAACAATTTAAACAAAAGACAAAACAAATTTAACAAAAAAAACAAAAAAGCGCCACAGGCACTTATTTGCTTACAAAACTTTTGCAATAGTGTTTTTGTTCACCATTTGGCATTGCTTCGCCGTCACCTTGTGAAACATCAATCACAAGTTTGTTGCAGTTGCAACCCTTCTCGTTATAAACGCATTCATGCACATTGCAACGAACGCCACTGTTCATTTCTGTTTTCATTTTTTCCTCCTCAAAAATAGGATGTGCAGAATTTTTTGAATATTGCATGAAAAGATTGAATTTGGCAAAAATTCTGAAATGAATATAATTTAAATCAAAACATATATATAAAGTGTTAAAATTGTTGACATTTTTAATTTTGTGTTATAGAATTAATATGTAATAACAATCAAATTACAATTTTAATTAAAAGGAGTTTTTGATATGAGAGACATCATTAAATTCTTTGACAACTTGCCACTCATCGTGAAGATCATCTTTGCATTGCCTGTCCTTGACATCCTTTGGGCAATCTATCGTCTTTGCAGATCAATTGACAAAGGAAACGCTGTCGGCATCGTGCTTGCAATTTTGATGTTGTTCATCTGTCCAGCAATCTTCTGGCTCATCGACATCATCACACTTCTCATCAATGGCAAAGTTATTTGGCTTGACTGATTTGAGAAAAGCAAAACAAAAATCCTCACCAAAACAGGTGGGGATTATTTTTTCATTATGTTTTCAAATTTTTGCCAATTTATGATTTCAAACTTTGTTGATATTGTCAATAAATGATATATTGTCAATAAATGATATGGTTTAGTCTAAATCACAACATCTCCGTTTTTTCATTTTTTCAGATGAAAGCCATCATGTTGACAGTCAATTCTTCAAAATTTGATGTTTCTTTCAATGTATGGCACAAGTTCGCTGATTTTAAGTCTGATTTGTTCCATTGTGTCACGGTCGCGAATTGTGACAGTATCGTCCTCCAATGTGTCAAAATCGATGGTCACGCAGAAAGGCGTTCCAATTTCGTCCTCACGGCGATAGCGCTTGCCAATCGAGCCAGCCTCATCATAGTCACACATAAAATTCTTCGACAAAAGCGCATAAACCTCTTTTGCTTTTTCGGAAAGGTTTTTCTGAAGTGGCAAGACTGCAACTTTGAAAGGTGCAAGTGCTGGATGAAAATGCATAACAACGCGCGTTTCGCCGTTTTCCAAAGTTTCCTCGTCATATGCTTCGCAAAGCACAGCCAAAACCAATCGGTCAGCGCCAATCGAATATTCAATCACATTTGGAATATATTTTTCGTTTGTCACAGGGTCGGTGTAGAGCATTGATTTCCCGCTGAATTCTTGATGTCTTGACAAATCGTGTGTGGAACGATGATGAATGCCGTTAAGTTCACTCCAACCCATTGGGAAAAGATAGAAGATGTCGCACGCTGCTTTGGCATAGAACGCAAGTTTGTCGTGGTCGTGAAATTTCAAATGGTCTGGGCTGAAACTGAGGTCAAGCAAAAATTGATATGCCTGTTTTTTATAGTCCTCATAGAAACCAAAAGAATCTTCCTCTTTGCAGAATTTTTGAAGTTCCATTTGTTCAAATTCGATTGTACGGAAGATGAAATTTCCCGGAGTGATTTCATTTCTGAAAGATTTTCCAATTTGAGCAATTGCAAACGGAACTTTTGCGCGCATGCTTCTTTGAACATTCAAAAAGTTGACATATTCACCTTGGCATGTTTCTGGACGCAAATAGACAACGTCCTTTTCGCCGTCCAGCGTTCCACGTGAGGTTTCAAACATCAATTTAAACTGTCTGATTGGAGTCCAATTGAAGTTTCCGCAGTGAGGGCACTTGATTTTGTGTTCGTTGATGTATGCTTCCATTTGCTCTGTTGTCATCGCCTCTGCCGAAACAGTGCCTTTGGAATGTTCTTCAATCAGGTTGTCTGCACGAAAACGCTGTTTACAACTTTTGCAGTCCATTTTCGGATCGGAAAAGTTTTGCGTATGTCCGCTTGCATCCCAAACGCGTGGATTCATCAAAATTGCAGCGTCAAGCCCATAAGAGCGAGGATCTTCTTGCACAAAGCGTTTCCACCATGCGCGCTTGATGTTGTTTTTCAGTTCCACGCCCACAGGACCATAGTCCCAAGTGTTGCCCATTCCGCCATAAATTTCGCTTCCCGGGAAGATGAAACCTCTGCCTTTGCAAAGGTTGACAATTTTGTCCATTGTCACTTTTGTTTTGTTTTCTTTTTCTTCCATAAAAACCTCCATTTTTAAATCAAATTTTGTCTGTTTAAGTTTTTCGTTTTCAAAAATTCTCTTAAACCCAAAGTTGGCTGAAAGATTTTTTGCAATTTCAATCTGTTCAAAAAATAAAAAATCCCCATGCCACCAAAGCATAGGGGCGAGTTTTTCCCGCTGTTCCACCCTATTTCGTGAACCTCAATTCTGAGATTGCACCTTCATTGCCGTCTTTACGCCGACACGCGTTTTGCTGTTGGAGTTGCCAATTCCGTCATCGCAAAAAACGATCCACTTTTTCAAATTTATATGAAAAAGATTTCATATTTATTATAAGCACAAAAAAAGTTTTTGTCAATCAATAGAGGCAAAAATAAAAAGAAAGTCGTTGCAAAATTCAAAAGAAAAGTGTGACGAATCAACATAAAACAAAAAAAGTTTGAAAACTTTTCAAAATACTCTTGAAATTAATTTTTAAAACATATATAATATAGGCATCAGCATAAGGAGAATCAAAATGAAAGATTTAACAAAAAAAGAAGTTGAAAGAATTTTAAACAAACTTGAAAGCCAACTCCCAGCATCAAGCACAAAAAAGGATGTGAAAGACATGTTGTCATTTTTTGGCAAGAGTGGTTTTTCCATGGAAGATGGAGAATATAAGGATGTCAGACAATCATTTGAAGGATATGCAAGTCAAAGGGTTGCAGAGCCGGTTAAATATGCAATAAATTTGAAAGTTTTGAAAGACCATGAGGGTGGAGATGTGAAACTTGTTTTGTGTTCAAAAACAAAAGAGCCAATTTCTTCCAGACGCACAACTTCTGTCAGAATTTTTGGCGACAGAAAAACAGTGGAAGTGTCATCAAACGAAAGAACAAGGTTCTTTTCTTTGGGCAAAAATGGCAACATTGAGGAAAGTGACAATTCCATGAACAAAAACAGAAATCTTGTCAGCAGAATCTTTGAAGGTCAAGGGAAATAATGAGATTAAAGAGGGGCGAATCCCTCTTTTTTTATAAAATGTTGAAAAGTCAAAACAATAAATAAATTTGTTTGACAAATCCTCCTCCCCGCCTTATAATATTTTTGTATATTTTTAAACATAAAAAACAAAACAAAAGAGAAGGAGAAAAAACATGGCAAAAGAACTTTCAAAAGCGGCAAAGATTGCAATTGGTGTTGTTGCAGGTGTGACTGCAACCACTGCAATTGTTGTGCCAACAACAATTGTGATGACAAGAAGAGGGGAAGAAGACAGTGGCTACAGCATAACATTGGACTATAACCTTGACGGAATGGAAAACGAACAAATCACTGTTGCAGAAGGGACAAAAATTGCCGACCTCACAACAAAACCGGTGGAG